>CAZSIF010000013.1:0-43021 GCA_964607155.1 uncultured Oscillospiraceae bacterium | reverse complement strand
AGTTGGTACACGAATTTATTGATAAAATCGTGGTACACGCACCGAGATACCTTGATGGGAAGCGAGTTCAGATCATAGATATTTACTATAACGGTGTTGGTATTCTGCGAGAACTCAGTCCCGAAGAAATGGAAGAAGCGTTTCAAAAGCACATATCGGAACGCAAAGAAAAAACGGCATAGCAACAGACTATACCGTTTAACGAAAATAACTATTTAATTTAGATACAAAAGCCCCTTGGGGCACCTTCCTTACGGAGGGTGCCCCAAAGGGTTCAACTTTTGTGGTGCATATCACTTTAGGAGTGCATATATAGCTTTTTTTTGATAGAGGCTATTCCATGACTTGAAGTTTAATCGGAGCGTTCTTTCCGTCAAGGCTTTTGTATAGGCTATCTGCTTTTTTTGTTAGCGGCTCAATATTCTTTTGAGTTCTGTTCAGAAGTTCCTCGCTACCTTTTTTTACCGCAAGCGGAGTAATACTTACGTCTGCTTGGCGCGCTTGTTGCATGTCCGTTTTCTTTATATCTAAAACGGCATTTAAGATTATACGTTGGAGTTTTGCTCTTGTGTAGCGCTTTGTTTTTATTTGTTCAAGCATTGCCTCGTAGCCGTTGGATTTTTCCGCGCGGATAATTCTGTTGTGTAAGCCTTCGGTCACTCCTTCGATTGCTTGTAGCTGTTCGCTATTGAGTAGTGATAAATAGGTTGTCGCAAAGCTCTTGTATTGCTCCTCAATTTCGTTATTAAAATCCTGTTGCACAAAGTCGTAGCTGTATCGTGCAAAAAGCGAAATTTCGTTTCTTAGTGCGGTGGAACTTGCGTACTGCATAGCTTCAAATGCATTGTAGTTATTTTCTCTTTTTATTGTTATTGGCACGATGTGGCTGCTGATTTTTCTTATTGCTCGCAAGTATTCGATGCCCAACACATTGTTGGGGGAATCGGCTATATTGCTATCAAGTGCTGTTGCAAGGGCTTTGGGGTAGGATGTTCCCGTTTTCATCAACGCTTTAACGGAAGCATTGACCTCGTCGCTTGCAAGCATATCACAGGCGTGCGTAAGTTGTTCGATAGAACCGCATTCGCTGCCAAATACCAAGTAATCTGCGTGGAGCTTATCGGCAATGCGAGTTGCCCCCTCGGCAAAGTTTTCTGCAGAGGCGGTGGCAAATATTGTGGGCAATTCCACAACAAGGTCGGTTCCGCACAGCACGGCGTGTCTTGCTCGGTCAAATTTATTGGCACAGGCTGGCATTCCGCGTTGAACAAAATTGCCACTCATTATGCAAATCACCTTATCCGATATGCTTTTGGCGTATTCGATAAGTCGTTTGTGTCCGCAATGCAACGGATTAAATTCGCAAATTATCGCGGATATTTTCATTTTGTAGACCTCATCTTTACTTTACAATATTTTTACGGTATGTTAAAATATAATGGTATTGCAACATCGACGTACTATCAAGCAAACAGCTTGGTTGGTTGAATAAGGAAAAACGATTGCATGTGTTGCTGTTTTTCTTACGATAAGTCGTTGTTTTGCTGTAATGGCGTGTAAGCTTGTTTCGTACGAGTTTATCACTCCCATTATACAATATTTTTTTTGTTTAATAAAGCTTTTTTTAAGGAGATTGTTATGGACATTTTGCAACAAATCAAAAAAAATGCCGCAGCCCTGAACAAAACAATTGTTTTGTGCGAGGGCGAGGATAGTCGTGTTGTTGTCGCAGCAAGTGATGCAACAAAGCAAGGAATAGCTAAAATAGTGCTTCTCGGTGACGAAGCTGCGATTAAAGCTGCAAACCCAGAAGTTGATTTGACAGGCGTTACGATTGTGAATCCTCTCACATCGGATAAGCTTCCACAATATAATGCTAAGTTATGCGAGCTTCGCGCCTCTAAGGGCATGACTCCGGAGCAGGCAGCGGAACTGTTAAAGGACGGAACCTACTTTGGCGCAATGATGCTAAAAATGGGTGACGTGGACGGGCTTGTTAGCGGTGCGTGCCATTCAACGGCAAATACGTTGCGTCCCGGACTGCAAATTATCAAAACCGCTCCGGGCGTATCGGCTGTATCCAGCTTTAACTTGATGATATGTCCTCCGCAGGGCAATCAGTATTGTCCTGACGGTTTGGTGGTTTTTGCCGACTGCGGACTTAATCCGACCTACACATCCGAGGGGCTTGCCGATTGCGCCATAGCTACGGCAAAATCCGCAAGAGCCATTGCCGGCATTGAACCCAAGGTGGCAATGCTTTCGTTCTCGTCGAAAGGTAGCGCAAAGCATGATAACGTCACATTAGTTGCGGAGGCAACCAAAATCGCCAAGGAAAAGGCTCCCGAGATTTTACTCGACGGTGAACTTCAGTTCGATGCGGCAATTGTTCCGTCTGTCGGTGAAATGAAGGCAAAAGGTAGCCCTGTAGCAGGACACGCCAACGTGTTTATTTTCCCCGATTTGCAAGCAGGTAACATCGGCTATAAGATTGCTGAGCGTCTTGGCGGCTTTATGGCTGTCGGTCCTATTTGTCAGGGCTTTGCAAAGCCGTTAAATGACCTTTCAAGGGGTTGCAAGTCCGACGATATCGTTGCGGCAGTAGCAATAACAGCATTGCAAACACAATTTTAACGGAGTACACACATGAAAATTCTTGTTATAAACAGTGGAAGTTCGTCGCTTAAATATCAGCTTATCGATATGGAAACGGAATCGGTGCTTGCCAAAGGTAACTGCGAGCGAATCGGTATCGATAGCCCGCTTTTCAGCTACAAAACCAACGACATAAAAATCGAAAGACATGTAGATATGCCTGACCATAAGGTTGCGGTAAGACTTGTTTTGGATACACTTACAGATAAGGAAATCGGCGTTATTGGCTCTATGAGCGAAATCGACGGTGTGGGGCACCGCGTCGTTGCCAGCGGCGAAGCTTTCAAAAAGCCTACGCTTGTCACTCCGCATGCAATGGAGCTTATGGAAGAAATCAAGGATCTTGCACCTTTGCATAATCCTGCGGCAATCATCGGAGTAAACGCTTGTCTTGCGCAAATGCCCAATACGCCAATGGTACTTGTGTTTGATACAGGCTTCCACTTTACCATGCCTGATTACGCCTATATGTATGCGGTAAAATACGAGCACTACGAAAAATACAAAATACGTCGTTATGGCGCACACGGAACAAGCCATCAGTTTGTTGCGGAAGAGTGCGCAAAGTATTTGGGCAAAGATATATCCGACCTCAAAATTATTACCTGCCATTTGGGCAACGGTTCGTCCATATCTGCCGTCAAGGGCGGTAAATGTATTGATACGTCGATGGGCTTTACTCCTCTTGCAGGTGTTCCGATGGGAACCAGAAGCGGCGATATCGACTATGCCGCGGCGGAATACATTGCTAAGAAAGAGGGCATGGACGTTAGTCAAATGCTTACATATTTAAATAAGCAGTGCGGTGTGTACGGCGTTTCCGGTGTATCCTCCGATTTCCGTGATTTATCGGCTGCGGCGGAAAGCGGTAACGATAGGGCACGCCTTGCTTTGGATATGTTTAAGTATGCAACAAAAAAATATATTGGTGCGTATACGGCGGCGTTGAACGGTGTTGATGCAATAGTGTTTACTGCGGGCATAGGTGAAAACGATGCTGACGTTCGAGAAGGCGCTTTGGCTGATTTAGACTTTTTTGGCATTAAGCTGGATAAACAAAAGAACGATAATTGTCCGAGAGGCGTTATCGCAGAGGTGCAAGCGGCGGATTCTAAGGTTAAAATTCTTGTTGTTCCCACTAACGAGGAGCTTGCCATTGCACGTCAAACAATGATAGTGGCAAATTTAGCGTAAACCGTTGACAAAACGATTGTAATTTTGTATAATAATAGCCGTGTCTGATAGAATTGTAATAAATTTGTCTAAAAATATGGCGGAAGCAGGCAGAGAATTGCCGTTCCGAGGCGACTTTTCGTTGGATAGCAGCGTTTTGCCTTACCCGAATGCGAAATTAAAAGGTATATCGATAGATTTTGTCGTCACCTTTTTGAATCCCAACGTTCACGTTAAGGGGAACATTGCTTGCTTTATCGACGGACAGTGCGATAAATGTCTTGCTGAGGTTTCAGCAAAAATCGACGTGCCGTTTGACCAAATTTTTTACAAGGATATTGCGTCTGAACCTGATGGTTACGTTTATCTTGACGGAAATGCGGATATAACCGATGCCGTTAGGGATGACGTGTGTCTCGGCTTGCCAACTTCCTTGCTTTGCAAGGACGATTGCAAGGGGCTTTGCCCAAAATGCGGAGCCGATCGAAACGTGACGGAATGCGATTGCGACACGACAAAGGAAAATGCTTTTTCCTTTCTTAAAAATCTAAAATTCTAACGGAGGTGCATTACAATGGCAGTACCCAAGAGAAAAACATCCAAGCAAAGAAAGCACAAGAGAGCCGCTAACTGGACGGCTACCGCTGCTACGTTGGTGGAATGTCCTCAATGTCATGAGCTTAAAGTTGCGCATAAGGTTTGCGACGCTTGTGGCTATTATGACGGAAAGCAAGTAGTGGAAGTTTCCGCCGATAAATAAGGCGTAGCTCACTCGTAACGTAGGTTTATTTGCTTATACTAAAGCTTAACCATCGGCATGTTTTGTCGATGGTTTTTTGCGTTGTGAAACAAATTGCCATTTTGTGAAACGTTGTCGTTTTTTTTTGCGTTATGTTGTCAATATTTATTGCAAAATAAGTTGTTTTATTGTATAATACTATTTAATGGGCTGTGTCGCGTTGTGACAGCAAAGGGTAATAATCACAAAACGCAATAGGGGATGGGACTTTATATGTTAGCGTCTGATTTGGAGAGTATTCAAAAAAAAATCGGATATAGGTTCAATAAGCTTTCTCTTCTTGAACAGGCATTTGTTCATTCGTCGTATGCAAGGCGTGTGGGTATTGCCGATAACGAACGTATGGAGTTTTTGGGCGATGCGGTTTTAGGCAATATTGTGTCGGAGTATTTGTACGAACATTATCCGCAATTCGATGCCGGCATGCTATCCAAGGCGCGTGCGTGCTTGGTTTCTGCCGAGGGGTTGCGCCCAATAGTAGACGGACTGGATATTTTGCAGTATTTACAGGTTGCAGATAAAACAATCAGCTTAAAAAAGCTTTCCAAAAAGATAGAGGCAAATTTATTTGAAGCAATTTTATGCGCGGTGTATTTCGATGGCGGGATGCCTGCTGCCAAGGAACTTGTTTTTCGTCTACTGGGGGATAGTCTTGAAAGTATTGGCACGATTCGACGGAAAGATTGTAAAACTTTGTTGCAAGAGTATTGCCAATCGCAAAGGCTAAGCATCGAGTATCGTGAGATTGATAAAAGTGGTCCCGATAATAAGCCGCAATATAGATATGCATTGTATGTGGACGGGAAACACGTCAGCGAAGGACTCGGCCCGAGCATTAAATCGGCTGAACAGGACGCTGCAAGAATAATCGTTGAAAAATGGAGAATTGATTAGTGCTTTATTTGAAAAAAATTGAAATGTACGGTTTCAAAAGCTTTGCGGATAAGGTGGAGTTGAAGTTCGACCAGCCCGTTACGGGTATAGTAGGTCCCAACGGTTGCGGAAAAAGCAATATTTCCGACTCGATTCGTTGGGTTCTGGGCGAGCAAAGCACCAAAAATCTGCGCGGTAAGCTGATGCAGGACCTTATTTTTAACGGCACAGATAGTCGTAAGTCGATGAGCTATTGCGAAGTGTCGTTATTTATCGACAACAGTACGCGTCTGTTCGATATCGATATGGACGAAATTATCATTAGCCGTAAACTATATCGCAATAACGAGAGCGAATATTTGCTTAATCGCAATGTTGTAAGACTGCGCGATATTTTGGCTTTGCTGCGCGGCGTCGGCTTGGGCAAGGAAGGTTATTCCATAGTCGGACAGGGACGTATGGATGCAATTCTTAATGCTCGTCCGGAGGATAGACGCGCCATATTCGAAGAAGCATTGGGCATTTCCTCCTTCCGCTTAAAAAAGGAAGAGACGGAGCGTAAACTGGAAAAAACTCGCGGTAACATGGAAAGTACGATGATTATCGTTGAGGAGCTAAAGCGTCGTTTGCCCGAGCTAAAACGACAATCGACTATGGCTAAAAAGTACGTTGACCTGTACAACGAGTTGCGCTTGTGCGAAATCAATGCATATATTTACGGCTATGATAACGCCAGCTCGGATAAGGAACGCGGAAAAAAGAAAATTGCCGGCCTAAAGGAAGAGTTTTCTCTCAAGGAACAGCAATATGCCGATGTGAACGAGCGTTATGACGAAATTTTCCATAAACGTAACGGCATCGACGGCGAAATAACCCAGTTACACGATCAAAAGGTTAAGCTGGCAGTTGAATTGCAAAAGAACGCGGGCGAAAAGGACGTCGTTCAAGAACGAATCAATAGTCTTACTCGAGAAATTGAGCTTACTAATACGCAAATTGACGAAAACCTTAACGAAGCGGATAGTCTATCAAGGCTAAATGACGAGGCGCAACAGCTTATCGAACGCCGTAAAAAGGAACAGGCATCGCTTGAATCGGAAATTCAGCAATACAATTTGCAATTTTCGCAAATTGCCACAAGGGTAGATGCTGTCAATAACGATACGGACGCCTATCGCAAAAAATTGGACGAGGTTGTTGCTGCCGGCTCGGCACTTAATAGCAAGCTTGCCGCGTTGGAAACGGAAAAGGCTACTCTCGGTGAGCGACTTGTAGATATCGACAAGAAGGAAAAGGAGCTTGCTCAAAAGCTCAAGGAAAACGCTGGTGAAGAGGGCGACCTGCTCGGCAAATACGACGCGTTACGCAAGCAAAAGGAGGAGTTTGATAAAAAAGCACTCGAACTAAAGCAGCAGCTTAAGGAGCTTGAGTACAGTCAGTTTGAACAGGGTAAAGAACTGCAACGTGTTCAACAGGCCTTTTCAAGCGAAAAGGGCGGTATCGATATGTTAAAGGACTTTGCCGCTAACTACAAGGGCTATACTTACAGCGTGCAATCGCTTATGAAGGATGCGCAACACGACAAACAGCTTTCGAGCCATATTTGCGGTGTTGTTGCTAACCTTATCAAGGTTGAGCCGCGCCTGCAACTGGCAATAGAAACTGCTTTGGGTGCGCGTCTGCAAAATATTGTTACGGAAAATGAAGAAGACGTAAAGTACCTTATCAATTATCTAAAAATCAATGATTACGGCAAAGCAACCTTCTTGCCTGTAGCTTCGATGAAACCGCACGGAATTGACCGCGCCGAGGTGCTCAAGGAAAAGGGCGTTTTGGGCGTTGCCAGCGACTTGATTTCTTTTGATAAGCATTATTCTAACGTTATGGAATCGCTGCTTGGCGGAATTGTGGTGGTGGATACATTTGATAATGCCGTGGCGATAAGCCGCAAATACCGCTACGCACACCGTATGGTTACTCTCACAGGGGAGCGCATCGCTAACGACGGATCGATGGAAGGCGGTAGCACGAACAAAAAACAGAGTGCAAGCTTGCTTTCGTACGAAACTCAGATTGCGGAACGTACGGCACGTCTTGACGAGATAAAGCGCGAGCTTATTGAGGTTGAGGGACGTAAGCTTGCGGTCGATAAAAACGTTAACGAAGCACGGGCTACGCAGGCTCGCATGTCAGATGCCATTAACGCTTTGAACGTCGAAATTGCAACGGCTAAGGAAAAGATAGAGGCATCCAACACGCTAAGCAATTCCGATAAGAAAAATATTCTCGGATTATCCGGAGAAAAGGAAAAGATCAATGCTCGATTGAAGGATATTGAGGCGTTGTTTGTAAAAACAAACTTACAAATCGATGAACTTTCTGTGGCAGATAAAAAACTGCGTGAAAAGCTCGAGCATTTACGCCAAACACTTTCAGTTGAGAGCTCGGCAAAGGATTCGATGCAATCTTTGCTTTCGGATAAGCGTTATCGTTTAGCGGTGTTGGCTTCCAACATCGAGGCTGCAGAAAAGGAAATTAACGGCAACATGCAAAAAGCGGCAAAGCTTGCCGATGACAATGACTCAAAGAAAAAATATATCGAGCAGATAAATTCGTCGATTGAAATTTTGTACGCAACAATGAACGAAAATTCAGCTAACAGCGAGCTGCAACAGCAGATGAGTGAATTGATTGCAAAAATCAAATCGACCGATAGTATGCGTGCGGAGCTGGAGGGGGAGTTTACTCGGCTGACGGATGATAGGATGCGCCTTTCAACAGAGCTGGAGTCCCTACGCGGCACAATTGATAAGGAAGAGTACATACTTAATAAGATTGACGATGACCTTATCGAGCTGCAACAACGCGTTCAGGATGAGTATGGTATAACCTATTCCGCAGCTATGCAGTACAAGGACGAAAATTACGATAAGGATGCCGGCAAGGAACGTATTTCGGAGCTCAAAGGTTCGCTGCAGCGGCTTGGCTCGGTTAACGTAAATGCTATCAACGAGCTTGAGGAAACGCAAGGACGTTACGACGATTACATTGCTCAAATCGACGACCTCAAAAAGGCAGAGGATGACCTAAAAACCGTATTAAAGGGGCTTACAACGGATATTGAAAGCCGCTTTACGGACGGTATCGAGCAAATTAATGAAAACTTCAAAGTGATATTCCGCGAGTTGTTTAATGGCGGCAATGCACGCTTGTATGTTGAGCGTGATCCCAACAAGGAGGCGTTAAGTCAAGGCGTGGAAATAGAAGCTCAACCGCCGGGAAAGAAGCTGCAAAATATTTCGCTGCTTTCGGGCGGAGAGCGTACTATGACGGCATGCTCCATTTTGTTTGCAATTTTAAAGTTTAATCCGATGCCGTTTTGCGTTTTGGACGAAATCGAGGCAGCATTGGACGATGCCAACTGCGAAAGAATTGCAAAGTATTTGCGTAAATTTTCGTCGTCGACGCAGTTTATAGTAATCACGCACAAAAAGCCCACGATGGAAAACGCAGACGTTTTGTACGGTGTAACCATGGAGGAAAAGGGCGTATCCAAGATTGTTTCCGTTAAACTTACAGATGCAATCAAGCAGGCTATGTAGAGGATTTTATAATGGGATTTTTTCAAAAAATCATTGACGGCTTAAAAAAAACCAAGCAAAAAATAGGCTTCAAGCTTAATGAGCTTTTTAAGCGTGGTATTTTTGACGACGACTTTTATGAGGAGCTTGAATTTATTTTGCTGGAAAGCGATGTTGGAGAAGATACGGCAACGGAAATAATCGATGAACTTCGCGAACGAATGCGCGATGACAGCATATCTGATCCGCAAAAAGCCAACGAGTATTTGCGTAATGTAATGAAGGATATTCTTGGCAACGAGTCCTTTGAGTACACAACGCCTTGTGTAATAATGGTTGCTGGCGTAAACGGTGTGGGCAAGACTACAACGATAGGCAAGCTTGCAAGTATATTTGTTAAGCAGGGCAAGTCAGTTGTAATTGCCGCTGCCGATACTTTCCGTGCCGCAGCGAGCGAGCAGTTGGAGGTTTGGGCTAATCGTGCCAAGGTGCGCATTATCAAGCACGAAGAAGGCAGTGATCCTGCAGCCGTAGTGTTCGATGCCCTATCCTCGGCAAAAAGCAAGGGAACCGATGTTGTTTTGGTTGATACTGCCGGCAGGTTGCACAATAAAAAGAACCTGATGGAGGAGCTTAAAAAAATCAATCGAGTTATCGATAGAGAGCTTCCTGCGGCGGACAGAAAAAATCTTATTGTGCTGGATGCTACGACCGGTCAAAATGCCTTAAGTCAAGTGGAAATTTTTAACGAGGCAATCGATATCGATGGTATTGTGCTCACAAAGTTGGACGGAACGGCTAAGGGCGGTGTGGTACTTGCCATTAAGCATGAGATGAATATTCCTGTTTATTTCGTAGGTGTGGGCGAAGGGATAGATGACTTGATTTATTTCGACGCCGATAGCTACGTTGAAGGAATAATTTAATTGATATAATCGCAAGGAAAAAATATTTAAATTTTGCCTTCTGCTGTATATGATGTGCACTTCCAAAAGTGTCTAATTTTTGGGGACCTCATCAATGTTGCTGGAGGCTTTTTTCTTACAATATTGTATGATACTGTAAAGTATCTACCTTGTGTAAACTGGAGATATTTGAATTGGGTATCAACAATATAAAAACCCGTTTGTCACAAACGTCATTTGTAAAGCTTTTTGATAAGGTTTTTGGTTTTGTTAACATGACTGTGCTTGCTTTATTTGTGAATCTGTTAACTAACGGTATGTAATGCTAAGATATCGCGTTTCGGATTTATTAAAACATATGTTGTATCAAGTTTTGTAAGCGTGGTGCGGCGGTTTTAATCACTTTTCTTTGGTGCTGTTGAGTTTCGGTGGAGAAAAGATTTTTAAGAAAACTAAAAAAAAAATTATATCAAACGGTTGACAGAACGGAATAGATGGGGTAAAATATGCATGTAAAGTAAAAAAGCTTTACATAATAACGGAGAACACAATGGCATTATCCAAAATGCAGCTATCACAGCTTTTGAATACCTATTCGGCAATGCTTACGGAAAAGCAAAGGGAAGCTGTTGTTATGTATTGCGATTGCGATTGCTCGTTGTCGGAAATTGCCAACGAGGTGGGAGTTTCACGTCAGGGAGTTCGTGATGCTATTGTCAATGCGGAAAAAACTCTTGTAAAACTTGAGGCTTCGTTGCATTTTTCGGAGTTTTTAACCGAGCTTGTGCCCGCCGTCGAAAAGGACGATGCAGAGGCGGTTAAGAATATAGTCAAAAACTTTTTGGCAAAGGAGTAAAACTTGGGAGCGTTTTCTAACCTCACGGACAGAATGAACCACGTCTTTTCCAAGCTTCGTAATAAGGGCGCGCTTTCTGAGCTGGAAATAAAGCAAGCCATGCGCGAGGTGCGTGTTGCGTTGTTGGAGGCTGACGTAAACTTTACCGTAGCCAAGGATTTTATAAGCAAAGTTACTGAGCGCGCTATCGGCGAAGAAATAATGAAAAGTCTTACGCCGGGGCAACAAGTCATTAAAATCGTCAACGAGGAAATGATTGAGTTGCTTGGTTCAACGCAAAGCAAACTTGGCGTTTCACCTAAACTTCCGACGGTTATTATGATGTGCGGCTTGCAAGGCGCAGGAAAAACGACCATGTGCGGCAAGCTTGCATACTATCTGCAAAAGCAGGGAAAAAAGCCGTTGTTGGTTGCAGATGACGTATACCGTCCTGCAGCAATCAAGCAGCTGGAAATTGTTGCAAACAAGGTTCATGCGGGCTTTTTTGAAATGGGGCAGGGCAATCCGACAAAGATTGCGGAAAGCGGTGTTGCCTATGCGGAAAAAAACGGTTACGACACTGTTATTATCGACACGGCAGGCAGGTTGCACATAAACGAGGAGCTGATGGACGAGCTAAAGTCTATCAAAAAAGCTGTTAATGTGTACGAAACGCTGTTGGTTGTGGACTCGATGACTGGTCAAGACGCCGTTACTGTCGCAAAAACCTTTGATGAAGCGCTGGATATAACCGGTGTGATAATGACAAAACTTGACGGCGATACGCGCGGCGGAGCAACTCTGTCTATCAAGGCGGTTACGGGCAAGCCCATCAAATTTGTCGGTATTGGTGAAAAACCCGAGGAGCTGGAACCATTCCATCCGGATAGAATGGCAAGTCGAATTCTCGGTATGGGTGACGTGCTTACTTTTATCGAAAAGGCGCAATCGGCTATCGACGAGGAGCAAGCCAATAAGATGGCAAAAAAGCTCCGTGAGGCGTCCTTTGACCTTAACGATTATTTGCAACAATTTGAGCAAATCGGGAAAATGGGCGACCTTAATGAACTGGTAGGCATGATACCCGGTGCGGGAAAGCTCAAGCTTGGCGATAAAAAGGTGGACGAGGCGCAAATTAAGCGCAACAGAGCAATCATACAGTCTATGACCAAGGAAGAACGGGCAAACCCCAAAATCCTTAACTACTCGCGTCGTAAGCGCATTGCTATCGGCTCGGGCGTGCAGGTTCAGGACGTAAACCGCTTAATTAAGCAATTTGAGCAAGCAAGGGATATGATGAAGCGTATGGTAAAATCCAAACGTTTGCCCTTTTGAACAATGCCTACAAGGCAAATAAAACTAAAGAGCGCGAAAAAATTAAAAATAAATCTAACTTTCGCATCTATATAAATTTTTTTTGGAGGAAACTAAAAATGGCAGTAAAAATGAGATTGACAAGACTCGGAGATAAAAAGAGCCCCTTTTATCGTATTGTAGTTATCGATTCACACAAGGCAAGAGATGGACAATACGTTGACCTTGTTGGCACCTATAATCCAATCAACGAGGAGCTTAACCTTGATACGGATAAGGCAAAGAAGTGGATTGATTGTGGCGTTCAACCTACTGAAACGGTTAGAACTCTGCTTGTTCGCAAAAACGTTCTTGAGCCGAGAAAGGTTAACAACAAGGCTGAGTAATCGGGTGCGGAACAATGTTGGAGCTTGTTAAATATATCGTCGAGCAGCTTGTTGATGACAAAGACGCCGTTAACATTACCTCGACGCAAAACGAGGACGGTTCTGAAGTAATAGCTATTCGCGTTGCGGAAAACGATATCGGGAAAGTTATCGGCAAGCAAGGCAAAATTGCTATGTCTATCCGTACGCTGGCAAAGGCTGTCGGCATACGCGATGGTAAGCATTACAGTATAGAAATAGAGGACTGATTTTGTTTTGATAGGCAGGTCTGGCATTCTTGCTTGGCGTTAGCCTATCTACAAACCCTCCGAAATTAGTGCCACAGGAGGTTTCTTGTGGCATATTTTGTATTTGATGAAATGAAAATCGAAGTCGGTAAAATATTAAAGCCCCAAGGTATAAAGGGTGAATTGAAAATCAGCTGTTTTTTAGACGATTCGTCGATGTTAAAGGATGTCAAGCAGCTTTATATTGGGCTTAAAGCGTATACTGTTAAGTCCTTGCGTTGCTGTGGCAACATTTTTTACGCACTTTTGACCGACGTTGAGGATCGTAATACGGCGGAGAGCCTCAAAAACTGCGTCGTTTTGGCGGAAAAGGATGACGTCACTGTTCTGGACGGAAGGTATTTTATCGAGGATTTGATAGGCTGTCGTGTTGTGCAGGATAATCAAACTCTCGGTGAGGTTATTGATGTGTTGCAGTACGGTGCCGCAGACGTTTTTGTGTGTAACGGCGAACGTGGTGGCTTTTCTTTCCCGTTTTTGAAAACGGTCGTTTCCGACGTCAATGTTCAGTGTAGGCGTATCACGGTTGATAAGACTCGTTTTCAGGAGGTTGTTGTGTATGACGATTGACGTATTGACCATTTTCCCCGATATGCTTTCGCCGCTAAAGTGTTCGCTTACGGGTAAGGCGATGGAGAAGGGCTTGTATACGCTCAACTGTCACAATATAAGGGATTATTCTGCAGATAAGCATAAGCGTACCGACGATGCACCCTTTGGCGGCGGTGCGGGCATGGTTATGACGCCACAACCGATACATGATTGTATTAAAGCCGTTGATCCGGAAAGAAAGGCAATTAGAATTTATATGTCGCCGCGAGGCATTAGACTCAATCAACAACTTGTAACTGAGTTGTCGCAAAAGGACAGATTGCTTATTTTGTGCGGACATTACGAGGGGGTTGATCAGCGTGTTTTGGATATGGATATCGATATGGAAATATCCATTGGCGATTACGTTTTGAGTGGTGGTGAAATTCCTGCCATGGTGCTTATCGATAGCGTGCTTAGGTATGTTCCCAACGTGTTGGGTAACAGTACCTCTACGGAGGACGAATCATTTTCCGATGGTTTACTTGAGTATCCGCAGTACACGCGTCCGCAAGAGTTTTGCGGCTTAACCGTGCCGGAGGTGCTTGTTAGCGGCAATCATGCAAATGTGGCTGCTTGGCGCAAACAGCAGTCTTTGGCAATCACGCAAAAGAACAGACCGGATTTGTTGGAGGGAAAATGAATATACAGTGGTTTCCCGGGCACATGACAAAGGCGATGCGCATGATGGAGGAAAGCGTTAAACTCGTAGACGCAATCGGATACGTTTTGGATGCTCGCGCGCCTATGGCATGTTTTAATCCGAGTTTTAACAAGCTAATTGGTAACAAGCCTTGTGTGTTTATTCTCAATAAGTGTGATTTGGCAGATTCCGTTAAGGTTGAAGAGTGGTGTAAATATTTTGCTGTTAATGGATATAAATACGTCAAAGTGACGGCAACAGCCTCGGCGGAGGCAACTAAGATTGTTGCTGCATTAGCTTCGATTACGGAAGATATACGCAATAAAAATAAAGCAAAAGGCATTTTTAAGCCGGTACGTTGTATGATTCTCGGTGTGCCTAACTGCGGAAAGTCAACAATAATCAACTGTCTTTCGGGGCGTAAAGCCGTTATTACGGGCGATCGTCCGGGCGTAACCAAGGGAAAGCAGTGGGTTAGGCTTCAGAACGGTTTGGAACTTTTGGATACCCCGGGAACGCTGTGGCCTAAGTTTGAAAATGAAGCAGTGGCAAGGCATTTGTGCTTTATCGGAAGCATAAAAGACGATGTGGTAGATATTTGCGAACTGGCATATGAGCTTATTGCTGAGCTAACGGGCTTGTACCCGAAACTGTTTTCCGATAGGTTTAAGCTTGATTGTCAATCGCAGAGCACTGCGGAGTTATTTGAGCAAATTGCAAGAAAACGGGGTTTTCTTTTGCGCGGTGGTGAAATAGATACGGAGCGATGCGCCAAAGCGATTGTGGATGACTTTCGAAAGGGAAAAATCGGCCGTATTACACTTGAGCTACCCGACGAGCTGTCATCGAGGAATTAGCCATGAATATGTTAGATTATGAGCATCAGCTTATCGATGCTGGATATAATTACATCGGTGGTGTGGACGAGGCTGGCAGAGGACCGTTGGCTGGGCCCGTTGTGGTGGCAGCCGTAGTTATGCCGCTGGACGATATTATCGAAGGTGTTAACGATAGCAAAAAGCTTTCACCCAAAAAACGGGATAAGCTTTTTGACCAGATAACGCAAAAAGCAATTGAAATGCATGTGGCAGTTATCGACAACCAAACGATAGATAAAATAAATATTCTAAATGCAACAAAGCAGGGAATGGCGCAGTGCGTTGATAGTTTGAGCAAAGCTGATTGTGTGCTGATAGATGCAGTGCAACTACAGTGTAATAAAAAGACTGTATCAATTATTCACGGCGATGCGCTTTCTTACAATATTGCAGCGGCAAGCATTGTTGCTAAGGTTACAAGAGATAGAATTATGTTGGACTACGACAAGCAATATCCGCAGTACAACTTTGCAAAACATAAGGGCTATGGCACGGCGGAGCATATTCGCCTGCTTAAGGAAAACGGACCGTCGCCCATTCACAGACGGACGTTTATCGGACATTTTGTTGAAATATGAATACTCATGCTATTGGTGTTAAGGGTGAAAATCTTGCTGCCGATTATCTCAAAAAGAATAAATATAAAATTCTTGAACGTAATTATTCGTGCCTTTTCGGCGAGCTGGATATTGTTGCAAAGGACGGCAAGTTTATAGTTTTTGTGGAAGTCAAACTGCGCAATACCTCGGAGTTTGGCTTGCCTCGCGAAGCGGTAACTCCGCAAAAGCAGCGCACTATTTTGGTGTGTTCTAAACTGTGGCTATCCAAAAATTCTTTGATGGGCAAGCCGGTTCGTTACGACGTTGTTGAGGTGTACGAGGATAAGATTATATTGTTAAAGGACGCTTTTCGTCCCGAATAATGTCATATTATATCAGGAATTTGTGATTCAGATAATAGTATTTTAGACATAGTATATCAAATTTCTCTCGTTGAAGCTATTCGACGTTGAAACCACGGCGGCAAAATTGTTTTGAAAAAATGTTGTCAAAATTGCCTCAAAACGCTTGCTTTGGGTAGAGTATTGTGGTAAACTATATCGGTAAGACTTCGGGCGGTCCTCTGACCATTAGTGTGCATGAACGCTTAGTTAACAAAAATATATTTGGAGGAAAAGTCAAAATGGACATCATTAAGCAAATTGAAAGTGAATCTCTTAGAGAGGTTGCAAGCTTTAATGTAGGCGATACCGTAAGAGTAAACTTCAAGGTTATCGAGGGTAACAAGGAAAGAATACAAGCGTACGAGGGCATCGTTATTGCTCGTAAACACGGTGGTTTGAGAGAAACCTTTACCGTAAGACGTATTTCGTCCGGTATCGGCGTGGAAAGAACTTTCCCTGTACACAGCCCCAAAATCGATAGCATTGTTGTTGTTCGCAAGGGTAGCGTAAGACGCGCTAAGCTGTATTATCTTCGCGAGCGCACGGGTAAAGCTGCAAAGGTTAAAAGCTCTAATTAACAAAAATTGCGCAAAAGCAATCTCGGGTTCGGGATTGCTTTTTTGTTTTACGAAAAGGTATCGGCTTACTTGTGTGGTCATATGACTTTGAGTTGTTTGTTGTTTTGTTATTGGCTCGAAATTGATCGTTTTAAAATGCCGCCTAATATTGTTATTTATTACCTTGTCGCAAGCTGCTATAAAAAATATTTTACGGTATTTTTTTTTGAAACGCTTGTTAAATTTTTTTTGCGCAGTTATACTGTAGATATATTTTTTTATTTCTTTAATGCAATATTAAATAGGCTATCCCTAAAACTGCTTGTGCTTATAGCGCTGAACTTTAAGCTAAGCTTCACTTTTTTGTGATAAAGTATTTATGGCGGTTCACGGCGTGAATTGAAGTAGTTAGTTCGCACTTTATATAAGAAAATATTTTTAAGGCAGCCATTTGGGATAGAATTGTAGGGAGGAGAACATGCTTGCACTTATTAAGAGCTTTGGGCTAAAGGGGTTGGACGGTTTTCCCGTTCAGGCGGAAATTGATATGCATTCAGGCATGCCGACCTACGACATTGTTGGACTTGCCGATACAGCCGTCAAGGAATCTAAGGAGCGCATTCGCTCCGCAATAAAAAATAGCGGCTACAATTATCCGGTTGCGGCGGTGGTTATTAACCTTGCGCCTGCTGACCAAAAAAAGGAGGGTAGTTTGTATGACCTGCCTATTGCCATAGGTATGCTTGCCGCAAGCAAGCAAATTCCGTACGAAACGCTACGTCGCCCCGTTGTATTGGGCGAGTTGTCGTTAAATGGTGAGGTGCGTAAAGTTAACGGTATTTTGCCGATGATAATTTCCGCACGGCAGCAGGGCGAAACGGAATTCCTTATTCCTCGTGGCAACGCCGGTGAGGCGGTGTTTATTGAAGGAGCAAACATATATGCCGTCGATACACTTAACGACGCAGTGGATTTTATTACGGGACAATCGGAGATAGAGCCGCTACAAACCAAAAGTTGGAGTTCAGTTTCGGCGGTGGAACATCCAGAAAACGATTTTAAGTACATCAAAGGGCAGTTTGCCGCCAAGCGCGCTATGGAAATTGCCGTTGCCGGCGGACACAATCTTATCATGATAGGTCCTCCGGGTGCGGGCAAAACGATGCTTGCAAGGTCGGTTCCGTCTATTATGCCGGGCATGAGCTTCGACGAGGCACTGGAGGTGGCAAAAATTCACAGCGTTTCAGGCGTGTTGGACGGTGGCTTTATTTACGAGCGTCCTTTTAGAACGCCGCACCATTCGTCAACGATGGTTGCGCTTACGGGCGGTGGAAATAAGGCCAAGCCCGGTGAAATCAGCCTTGCACACAACGGCGTTTTATTTTTAGATGAGCTTCCGGAGTATAACAGACAAACGCTGGAAACGCTACGCCAACCGTTAGAGGACGGTGTTATTACCGTTGCGAGGAATGCTATTTCCGTGACCTATCCTGCAGATTTTATGCTCATTGCCAGTATGAACCCGTGCCCTTGCGGCAACTATGGTAGTGCCACGGGCGAGTGTAAGTGTACGGCAGCTCAAATACATAAATATCTCAACAAACTTTCTGGTCCGCTGTTAGATAGAATTGACATTCATGTTGAGGTGGATAACGTGACTTATGACGAGCTCAATAATGAATCCTTTTCTGAGGATTCAGCCTCGATACGAGCTCGCATAGATAAAGCGCGTGCACGTCAAGCTGCACGTTTGGAGCCCTACGGGCGCAGAACCAATTCGCAAATGACCTCGTCGGATATTAACAGATTTTGTAGGCTTGATAGGACGTGCACAGAGCTTTTGCGAGAATCTTTTGAAAAGCTTAATCTTTCTGCTCGTGCATATAATCGCATTCTCAAGGTTTCTCGCACGATAGCCGATTTGGAAGGCTCGGAAAAAATCACGGCAAGGCATATTGCGGAGTCGTTGCAATATCGCACACTGGATAGAAAGTATATGGTGTGATTTGCTTTTGGACATTTAGGTGCGTTCGCTGGGGGGGGTAAAACATGTACGGGCTCGAGGAAAAATTATATATAATACTTGCAGAGGAAGAAGTTACTCCTAAAAGAGTGAATGCTCTTGAGGAAGTCTATGGCGATTTGTCTGTTGCTGCTATGGCTATACCCACAGACGAACGTGCAAAAAAAATTCTCGGAGAACATTATGCGGCTGTTAGCAATGCGCTTGTCACCGGTAGAGTGGAAAGGAGCATTGAAAAAATGTACAGGAACGATGTTACGGCGATAACTCGTTTTTCGCCGCTGTATCCGGACGTGTTGCATGACCTTGAAGAGCCGCCCTACATTTTGTTTTGTAGGGGGGATATCGGGCTACTGAACAGTAGGTGTATATCGGTAATAGGCACAAGAAAAGTGTCCGCCTACGGTAGACGAATTGTAGGTGACTTTGTGCGTGAGCTTAGCAAGCATTTTACGGTGGTTAGCGGCTTGGCTATGGGCGCCGATGCTGTCGCGCACGAGGCAACCCTCAACGAAGGGGGAAAAACCATTGCCGTTTTGGGTTCAAGCGTTATAGATGTTTATCCTTCGTCGAACCAACAACTTGCCGAACGAATCGTGCAAAACAGAGGATTGCTTATATCCGAGTACGGTGTGAATTCCACGCCTTTGTCATTTCATTTTTTGCATCGCAACAGACTTGTCGCAGGCTTATCAGATGGAGTGTTGGTGTGTCAGGCGCCGTTAAAAAGCGGAACGCTTTCAACCGTCGGTTTAGCGCTTGACCAAGGACGTGATGTGTTTGTGGTTCCGGGTGAAATTTACGACAGTGGATTTTTTGGAAGCAATAGGCTTATCAAGGGCAACAGAGGCATTTGTGTGACCACTCCAAAGGATATCTGCGAGCACTATCGTATAGGAGTTGTATCACAGGAGCAAAGGCGTATTCAGCTTAATTTTGAGGAACAAGCCGTGGTTGACGCTTTGACCGATGGACAGCTTTCATTTGACGCTTTGGTGGAAAAAACAAAAATACGTCCGTCTGACCTCAATTTTTTGTTGGCAAATTTGGAATTAAAGAGTATAATTGCTAAGCTACCCGGTAATATTTATCGGCTGTTTGGAGGAATTGAATGAAACTTGTAATTGTCGAATCTCCGGCGAAAGCTAAAACAATCGGCAAATATCTTGGTCCGGAATATAAAGTGGATGCGTCCAAAGGACACATTTGGGACCTGCCCGTCAAGACTATGGGCATAGATTTTAACAATAACTACAAGCCAGAACTGGAAGCTCGCAAACCCGAGCAAGTTCAAACCATCGAGCGACTAAAAAAAGAAGTTAGTGCTGCCGATACCGTTTATTTGGCAACCGACCCTGACCGCGAGGGCGAGGCTATTTCGTATCATCTGCAGTGTGCCTTGGGCTTGAATCCCAACGAAAAAAATCGCATAATGTTCAACGAGATATCTCAAAAAGCCGTTAACGAAGCGATAAAAAATCCGATGTATATCAACAAAGGCTTGGTTGCCGCACAGCAGGCGCGTCGAGTGCTTGACCGCTTAGTGGGTTACACACTTTCGCCTGTGTTGTGCAAAAAAATACAGAACAAGCTTTCCGCAGGACGTGTTCAATCGGCAGCTTTGCGTATTCTTGTTGATAGGGAAAAGGAAATCAATGGTTTTAAACCGGAAGAATATTGGAATGTTGCCGCTCTGCTGGAAAAGCCTAACGTAAAACCGCAGTTCAAGGCTGTATTAACGGAAAAGGACGGAAAAAAGCTCAAGCTTAAAAATAAAGGCCAGTGCGAGGAGGCGTTGGCTACTCTTAATACGAGTCCGTACGTCGTTCGTAGCGTAAAGAAATCCATTTCGCTTTCCCGTCCGCAACCGCCGTTTACAACCAGCACGATGCAACAAGATGCCGTAAACAAGCTCAAAATGAGCTCGTCTGTGGCAATGTCTGTGGCGCAGCAGCTTTACGAGGGTTTTGATATCCCCGGCATGGGACATGTTGCACTTGTAACCTACATTCGTACCGACTCGGTGCGTGTTTCGACCGACGCGGTTGCTGCGGCACGAAAGCGCATAGCAACAGTGTACGGTGAAAAATACGTTCCGGCAAAACCTAACGTATATGCTACAAAAAAGCAGGCACAGGATGCACACGAAGCAATACGCCCCATCAATTTGGAGCTTACGCCGGAAATGATTAAGGATAAAGTGCAGCGCAATCAATATATGCTGTACAAGCTTATCTATGAGCGTTTCCTTGCAAGTCAGGCGGAAAAAGCCTCCTATGATGCCGTCAATGTTTCAATTGATTGCGGAGCCTACGGCTTAACGGCAACGGGCAAAACGCTTGTGTTCGATGGTTTTTTGGCTATATACGGTGAGGCAAAGAACAAATCCAAAGATAAAGATGACGAATCGCAGGATAATGCGCTTATGCCGCAAATGTCCGAATGGGATGTTTTAAAGCTTATTGACCTAAAGCACGAACAAAAATTCACAAAACCTCCCGCACGATATACAGAGGCAGGGCTTATCAAAGCCATGGAGGAGCGCGGCATAGGACGTCCGAGTACCTACGCAACGGTTATGCAAACGCTGTACAAGCGTGAATATGTTGGCAAGGATGGAAAGGCGCTTGTACCGTCAAATTTGGGCATTCAGGTTACGGACTATCTCGAGCAATACTTCAAAGAGGTCGTGGACGTAGACTTTACGGCTGAAATGGAAGACAAGTTGGATGCAATCGAGGATAACGGCGAGCCGTGGTATAAAGTGGTTGACGGTTTTTATAAGCCTCTTGCTCAAAAAGTCAGTGTTGCGTTGCACGGCAGCAAAGTTGTCGTTGTGGATGAAAAGACTGATATTGTTTGCGAAAAGTGTGGATCGCCTATGGTTATTAGGGTTGGCAAGTATGGCAAGTATCTTGCTTGTAGCAATTTCCCTGCTTGCTCCAATATGCGCAGCTTAAAGGAAAAACAACCTCCCAAAAAGACGGATCAGGTTTGTGAGATTTGCGGCGGAGTTATGTTGGAACGTGAGGGGAAATACGGTAAATATCTTGCTTGTAGTAATTTCCCTAATTGTAAAAATACAAAGCCTATAACGGAAATTGTCGCAAAATGTCCTAAATGTGGCGGAAACGTTGTCAAAAAGACCTCTAAACGCGGAAAGATTTTTTACGGCTGTGTTGGCTGGCCCAAGTGTGACTTTGTCACATGGGATGTGCCCACGGGCAAACTGTGTCCCACATGCGGTAGTCCGCTTGTTTACAAGGAGGCTCGAGGCAAAATGTATATTGTTTGTTCGTCTAAGACTTGCACTTACAGGCAGGACGAAATCTAATTTGGAGGTAATAAATGTCGGAAGTTTTTTCTGATTCAATAAAAGGTACGACTATTTGTGCTGTGAAGCGTAACGGATGCATTGCCGTTGCAGGTGACGGACAAGTTACCGCAGGACAAAGCGTTATAATGAAGGGTAATGCAGTAAAGGTGCGCCGTATTTATGACGGTAAGGTGGTTATAGGTTTTGCAGGTACGGTTGCGGACGCCTTTACGCTTGAGGAAAAATTTGAGGAAATGTTGCAAAAATTTAGCGGCAATTTGCTGCGCTCGGCGGTTGAGGTAGCTCAGCTTTGGCGCAGAGATAACGTTATGCGTAAGTTGGAAGCAATGATGATAGTTGCGGATAAACAATCTTTGTACATTCTTTCTGGAACGGGCGACGTTATGGAACCGGACGACGGAGTTTGTGCTATCGGCAGCGGCGGAAATTATGCTTTGGCGGCAGCTAAGGCTTTGTATCGTAATACAGAACTTTCCGCAAAGGAAATTGCAGCAAAGGCACTGGAAATTGCCAGCGAAATTTGCGTGTACACTAACGGTCATATTACCGTAGAGGAGGCGTAAGAATGACTCCCAAACAAATTGTAACAGAACTTGATAGATACATTATAGGGCAATTTAATGCAAAAAAAGCGGTGGCGATTGCTCTGCGTAACAGATATCGTCGGAGTAAGCTTTCTTCTGCAGATAGAGAGGAGATTACGCCTAAAAATATAATCATGAAAGGTCCCACCGGTGTTGGTAAAACGGAAATTGCCCGTAGGCTTGCCAAGCTTGTTAAGGCTCCCTTTTTGAAGGTGGAAGCAACCAAGTATACGGAGGTCGGCTACGTTGGCAGAGACGTTGAAAGCATGATAAGGGATCTTGTAGAGGTTGCGATTCGTCTTGTTAAGGACGAACGCTACAGGGAAGTTGAAGCACGCGCAAACGAGCTTGCTGTGGAGCGCGTAGCGGAGCTGTTGCTTAAAAACAGCAAGGAACTACCAGAAGGTATAAGTAAAGCCGATTTGAAGGACGAACTTGCCAAGAGAACGTTGGATCAGCTTAGTGTGGAAATAACCGTTGCGGATATTCCCAAACCTGTTGAACTGCAAGCGGGCGGCGGCGAAATCAATATCGGCAGTATTTTTGGCGATATGCTACCCAAAAAGACTAAAAAACGTACCGTGACGGTTAGCGAGGCGTTAAAGATTTTTGCCTCTGAGGAAAGTGAAAAGCTTATCGATTTGGATAGCGTTGAATCTGAGGCGTTAAGACGTGCCGAAAACGACGGCGTTATATTTATCGACGAGATGGATAAGATTGCCGGCAAAACGGCGCAAAACGGACCTGACGTATCGAGAGAGGGCGTTCAGCGTGATATCTTGCCTATAGTCGAGGGATGCACGGTATCCACAAAATACGGAAATATCAAAACGGATTATATCCTGTTTATTGCAAGCGGAGCGTTCCATGTAAGTAAAGTTTCGGATTTGATTCCGGAGCTGCAAGGCAGATTTCCTGTACTTGTGGAGCTTAACAGTCTTGGCGTGGAAGATTTTGTGAAGATTTTGACTGTGCCGGCAAACGCAATCACGGATCAATACAAAAAGCTGCTTGCGGTGGATAACATCGACCTACGCTTTACAGATGACGGCATACGAGAAATTGCCAACGTTGCTTTTGAACAGAATAATACGCTTGAAGATATCGGGGCAAGACGCTTGCAGGGTATTTTGGAACATATTGTGGAGGACATATCCTATGATATCGACGAAAACGGAGAAGCAAGAACCTTTGTTATCGATAAGGCGTACGTTGAGGAAAATTTCCGTACCGAATCGAGAAATCTAAAAAAATACGTTTTATAATTTACGGTAAATATACCATTACACAGGAGCTATATTATGGCAGAACTACTTAACGGACAGCAGCGCACCATGATGTGCGGCGAAGTATCCGAAAAAAATATCGATGAGCAGATTACATTGATGGGTTGGGTTCATCGCAGAAGGGATCTTGGCGGACTAATCTTTTTGCAGCTAAGGGATAGGAGCGGCATTACACAAATCGTGTTCGATACTGACGTGTGCGACAAGTCGCTTTTGGAAAAGGCATCGACAATCAAGTTGGAATATGTAGTTTCGGTTTGCGGAAAGGTGCGCAGGCGTACGGGAAACAATGTGAACCCCAATATGAAAACGGGAGAAATAGAACTTGTTGCCGAGCAACTAAAGATTTTGTCTGAGGCAGATACTACACCTTTTTCTGTCGGAGATGATGGCGCGAACGAAATGTTGCGTTTAAAATACCGCTATCTCGATTTGCGCAGAGAAAAACTGCAACAAAATTTGGTTACACGCAGCAAAATTTGTAAAATCACTCGCGATTATTTATCTGATTGTGGTTTTTTGGAAATCGAAACGCCGATGCTTGGTCGTTCCTCTCCGGAGGGTGCAAGGGATTATCTCGTTCCCAGTAGAGTGCACCCGGGAAGCTTTTATGCTTTGCCGCAATCGCCGCAACAATACAAGCAGCTACTGATGATTGGTGGTATGGATAGGTACTATCAAATTGCTCGCTGTTTCCGCGACGAGGATTTGCGCGCTAATCGTCAGCCCGAGTTTACTCAAATCGACCTTGAAATGAGCTTTGTCGATCAAGAAGAAGAGGTAATGCAAATTACTGAAGGCTTGCTAGTTAAAATGTTTAAGGAAATCAAGAACGTGGATTTGCCTGAACATTTCGTACGCATGCCTTGGACAGAGTGTATGAACCGTTATGGCTCGGATAAACCTGACCTGCGCTTTAGAATGGAAATTCAATGTTTGGACGACCTTGCGGCAAACAGCAATTTTGTTGTATTTAAAAATGCTATTGATAACGGTGGTACTGTTAGGGCAATAGTTTTGCAAGGCGGTGCGGACAAGCTTTCTCGCAAGGAATTGGATAAACTTGTGGATTTTGTTAAAACATACAAAGCAAAGGGCTTGGCGTGGTACGGACTTGGCTCAGAAGGTGTAAAATGCAGCTTTGCTAAGGCAGTTGAGCAATCGGAGTTGGATGCTATAGCTACAAAGCTTGGTATGCAACAGGGAGATATTGCCCTGTTTGTAGCTGATAATTGGCAGACGACGGTTGTGTCGCTCGGAGCGTTGCGTTGTCATTTGGCAAGCAAATTTGGCTTGTATAGTTCAAGCGACTATGCCGCGCTGTGGGTGGTGGATTTTCCTCTGTTCGAGTATTCTGAGGAGGAAGGTCGATTTGTTGCGATGCATCACCCGTTTACTTCTCCTAAAAACGAGGATTTGCAATATATGCTTACCGACCCTGCAAGAGTACGCGCAAAAGCATATGATGTGGTTATTAACGGCGACGAAATGGGCGGCGGAAGCATGCGTATATACAATCAAGATGTGCAAAAGCTCATGTTCAAGGCATTGGGATTTACGGACGAACAGACGGCGGCAAAATTCGGGTATTTTGTTGATGCGTTTAAGTTCGGCACGCCTCCGCACGGTGGCTTAGCTTTGGGGCTCGATAGGCTTGTGATGGTTTTAACGGAAACCACAAACATTAAAGACGTTATCGCATTCCCCAAAATGCAAAACGCAAGCTGTATGATGACGGATGCGCCTGCTCCCGTGGATAATAAACAGCTTTATGATTTGTATATTGCAACGGTTGATCCTGAAAATGACTGAGCAAGGCGTTGTTGTTAAGTTGGACGGCGACTTTGCCGTGTGTAGGATTGGCAGAAATTCCGCTTGTGCCGCATGTGGTAAGTGCGGCATGACGGAAAAACAAAAGCATGTTGATTTTTACGTTGAAAATACACTTGAAGCTAAAGTCGGAGATAAAGTGACGCTGGATATTCCGGATGCAAATTCTGCACGTCTTGCTTTTTTTGCGTACTGTATTCCGCTTGCACCCGCATTGGCGGCGCTTTTTGCCAGTCTTGCCCTGTGGGGTAAGGATTGGTTGGCTATTTTGGCATTTTTTTGTGGTCTTGCTGTTGGTTTTGTTGTGGTTGCGTGGATAGATAAGTTACACAAGCATCGTTGGACTAAATGCCCGATAATGCAAGGCTATGTTGAGGTTGATGAAGGTGAGACGCTTGATGCCAAACAGTCAAACGAATAAAATGCGATTTTTGGTTGAAAATAGAAACGGAGGCTTTTATGAGTAATATTTTAGACGTATCAGAAAATTTTGATGAGTTTATCCGTGACGGTGTTGTTGTGGTGGATTTTTGGGCGAAGTGGTGCGGACCGTGCAAAATGCTTGCTCCGGTGTTGGACGAACTCGTGGAAAAATATCCCAATGTTAAGTTTGGCAAAGTTGATGTGGACATTGCACCAGAACTTGCTAAACGTTTTAACGTAATGGCTATACCAAATGTGTGTTTTTTCAAAAATGGTGAACTCGCCGACCGTGTTATAGGACTATCTGATGCGGATGAGCTTATCGCTGCAATTTCAAAATTGATATAGGATTTGAGGGAGAGATTGACATAATCTCTCCTTTTTGTTTTGGATTATATCAGAAAAGCCTATTTTATAGAATATTATTAAAGACATAGTATCTATACATGAGTGTTTTATCGTAATTCGATTCCGAATCAAAAATGATGTAAACTCCAAAAGTTAGACACTTTTAGAGCTACATTTCAAAACGGACGCGTTTTTATAAGAAACAAGGTGTATTTTCACTCATTTTTAGCTGAGGTTCTATTTGTATGTAGTAGTTCTTTCAATATTTTTCAAAGCATTTTCGGACGCCTTATTGACAAAATAACATATTTAGATATATAATATGCTAAAGGAGGCGTGCGATGCAGGAAGATTTGCTGGAATTTGCCCAAGTCTATGGCACATACAGTCAAGCCTTTTCTCAAAAGGCAAACGACTACTTCGATTCCCTTGTAAAGCAAGCCGGAACTAACGTTGTCGCTAACAGAAAAACTGCCGCGGAATATCGAAAGGCGGCTGCGGAGACCGCGCGCTTAAAGGATAAAATCGGCGGCATAAAAATATTAAAGTTTTTGTTGATTTTTCTTGCCGTTATTGGTTTTGTATGTGCGGCAACATGCATTTATTTGATAATAAGTGAAGGGCAAAACGACAAGCTTACATTGCGAACGATACTTGCTGTTGCATGCGTCGTAGCGGCTATTGCTTGCATTTTGGTTGTTAAACTAAGGCTCAATAAATCATTAAAATCTTTGGATGAACGCCGAAGGGCAAAGCAGGCGCTTGCAAACAAGCGGTATGCCGAGGCGATGGAGCAGGTCAAAACCTTGCACCGAGAGTTAAATAAAAGTGCGCTTTATAAGCTTATCGAGGAAACGCTACCGATAGTTAAGCTTGACGATAATTTCAATAACCGTCGACTGGATATTTTGCAAAATAAATATGGCATGTCGGAAAACACAAGTGTGGACGAATCTACCGTCGGGATTTTTTCCGGTGAGGTGCTTGGCAATCCGTTCGTGGAGGAACGCCGCCTGCGAATGCGCATGGGGTTGGAAACTTACACGGGTACAAAGCTGATTACTTGGACGGAGCACTATACTGATAGCGAGGGGCACAGTCGCACGAGGATGCGTTCGCAAACGCTGATTGCAACGGTTCAAAAGCCAAAGCCGTTTTATACATATTTGACTCGGTTCGTGTTTGGATGCGAAGCGGCGCCGGATTTGTCCTTTTCGCACCAAGCAACTCACGCTGATGATTTGACCGAAGGACAACTTAAACGTAAGGTTGAGCGAGGGCACAGGGCACTACGACGTCAAGCGCGCAAAGCGGCAAAAAGCGGAAGCGGTTTTACCGAGATGTCCAATAAAGAGTTTGATGTGTTGTTTAATGCAGAGGATAGGGATAACGAGGTTCAATTCCGTCTGATGTTCACGCCGATGGCTCAAAAAAATATGCTGTATTTGATGAAAACGCCGGAACCGTATGGCGACGATTTTGATTTTGTCAAACAAAAACAGCTCAACTACGTTGTTTCAAAGCACGCTCAAACTTGGCGTATCGACGAGGATTGCTCGTTGTATATGTTGTATGACGTGGATTTGTGTCGCAAGGAACTTGTCGGTTATTACGAGGATTTTTTCCGCAACCTTTATTTTGAGCTTGCTCCGGTGATGAGTATCCCCCTTTATCAGCAGCACAAGGCGAAGGAATTCATTTACCAAACGAGCTACAAGCGCAACTTTACATCTTTTGAGTCGGAAGTGCTGGCAAACACTTTACCCGTTGATTTGTTTGCACATGAGGGGACTGCCTCCGACGTAATACTAAAGACTTCGCTTTTGCAAAAGAGTAACGGAGTGGATAAGCTCGGCGTTGCCGCATATTCGTTTGCCACTCAGCCGCGCTTGGATTACGTTACCGAGCTTGGCGGCGATGGTCATTTGCATGAGGTTCCCGTCCATTGGTTGGAGTACATTCCCTTGGAAAAGTTTTCGGAAATTCAGCTTTCGGATGACGAACATAAATTCAACGGCAGTGCATCTGCCAAAAAACATGGTCTATCGGCTGTGTTTATTAAATAGGAGGTATCAATTATGGCAAATTTATTAGACGAAATGAACGATCCCGTGCTTGAACAGGGCAGAGATACGGCAGTTATCGCAAAGCAAATTCCCGTCAAAGTGGGCGTTGGTTCAACGATTTTTGAAATTCTGCTATGGGTGTTGGCTATTATACCCGGCTTGATTTTTACGATAATGAAAATCAAGGCTAAAAACTATTTTTACGCATTGGAGCAAAAAATACAGCACGACGCATCGCAAATCGACAACTACTTGGAGCAACGCGTTATGATTTTGCAAAACGCTGCCAGATTGTTGGATAAGGCAATCGATTTGGATAAGGATACCTTTTCCAAAATTGCAGCATATCGTAGCGGAAATGCTTCCGAGCTGGATGCCGCTCGTAATGACGCGGCTGCTCAGTTGGATAAGATAGGCAATAGCATCAATATTGCTTTTGAGCAATATCCCGACCTCAAGGCGCATCAAGAAATTGCCGACGTTATGCAACAAAATGCATATTTGCAAAAGGAAATTACCGCCGCACGCGAGGTATATAACGATACAATCAACACATGGAACCGCGATATTTTTGCATGGCCTACCAAAATGATTGTTGCCGCTCGCGCAGGCTATACGACTCGTATTCCGTTTGCTACTACTGCGGAAATTAAACAACAGGCAAGAGGCGTATTTTTCTAAAATCATTTTTTATAATCAGGGGGAGCTGTTTGCTCCCCTTTTTTTTGTTGCCTTCTGTGCATATGCGTGCAAGTTTTTGCTTGGTTGATAAAAATTTTAAAATACCGTTGTATTTTGTTTGACTTGCGGCTACAATAGTACTATAATATTCCCAGTAAAAAGGTAGGAATTATTAGCTTGGAGGATTCTCAATGAAAATGTCGTCTAAGGCGAGATACGGTTTGTATGCTGCCGTCGAGCTTGCCAAGAGGTACGATTCCAACGATTTTGTTGCCGTTGCAGCTCTGGCGCAAGCGACGGGCGTTACAGAAAAGTATCTTGAGCAAATAATTGCATTGATGAAAAAATCCGATATTGTTGAGTCTATCCGCGGAGCAAACGGTGGATACAGGTTGGCTGCTTGTCCGCAGGATATTTCAGTTGGTCGTGTTTTGCGCGCAGTGGAAGATAACTTGGAAATTGTGGACTGCATTCACAAAAATTGCGCAAACAGCTGCAATTGTGTGTCAAAAAATTTGTGGGCAAAATTATACGAGCATATGAACGCATATTTGGATACGATAAGCCTTCAGCAATTATGCGAAGACAGTTTTTAATCGGTAGTGTGTGTTATGGAGGATATCAATGAAGGTATATATAGACCACGCTTCAACAACGCCTTGCGATAAGCGCGTAGTGGAAGCAATGATGCCGTATTTTACGCAAGAGTTTGGTAATGCGGACAGTCAGCATTTTTACGGCAGAGAAACGGCAAAAGCGGTTGCCGACGCGCGTCAAAGCATTGCGTCGTTAATCGGCGCACAAGCAAACGAGCTGTATTTTACGGCAAGCGGCACAGAGGCGGATAACTGGGCGTTGAAGGGTGTTGCGCTTGCTAAACGAAATAAGGGTAACCATATTATTATTTCGTCAATCGAACATCATGCAATTCTTACTGCGGCAGATTGGCTGGAAAAAAATGGTTTTGTTGTTACAAGATTGCCTGTCAATGAACATGGCATTGTTGAGCCGTCGTCCTTGGTAAAGGTGATTGACGATAATACCACGTTGGTTTCGGTTATGTACGTCAATAACGAGGTTGGCACAATTCAGCCAATAAAACGGTTGGCTGAAATTGCACACGAGCATGGCGCGTTGTTCCATAGCGATTGTGTGCAAGCGATGCCGTATCTTAAAATTGACGTAAAGGAGCTTGGCGTTGATTTGTTGTCCATGAGCGGCCATAAGTTTTATGGTCCAAAGGGCGTTGGCGCATTGTATATTCGCAATGGCGTTAAGCCGGAAAAACTTGTTAGTGGCGGCGGTCAGGAACGCTCGCAACGTGGCGGAACTACAAACACGCCAGCCGTTGTTGGTATGGCAAAGGCGTTGGAGCTTTCCGTTGCGGAAATGGAAAACAACAACAAGCATATTGCGACAATTCGTGACCACTTTGTAAAAAGAGTTATGGACGAAATTCCATATGTGCGTTTTAATGGCGATTTTGTAAATCGTGTGCCGAGCGTGGCAAATTTCAGTTTTGAGTTTGTTGAGGGCGAAGGCATACTGATGTTGATGGATTTTAACGGTATTGCCGTTTCAAGCGGTTCGGCTTGCAGCAGCGGTAGTCTTGATCCATCGCATGTACTACTTGCGATGGGCGTGCCCATTGAGATATCGCATGGCTCAATTCGTTTTAGCTTTGGTAAGGATAATACAATTGAAGAAGCCGATTACGCTGTGGATAAGTTGAAAGAAACAATTGCTAAATTGCGTGAAATGTCGCCGTTGTTCAATGCAAAAACAGGAGGAAGTTACAATGTATAATCAAAAAGTTCTTGACGCATTTGCACATCCGCAAAATGTTGGAGAAATAGAAAATCCCGATGGTGAAGGCACTGTTGGCAACGCTACTTGTGGCGATATTATGCGTATTACGTTGCGCATTGAAAATGACGTTATCGTAGATGCTAAATTTCAAACATTCGGTTGTGCGGCGGCAATTGCAACCAGCAGCACTGCAACACAGATGATAATAGGTATGTCGGTGGACGAGGCGCTTAAAGTTACTAACGAAAAGGTTGTGGAGTATCTTGAGGGGTTGCCTCCGCAAAAAATTCACTGTTCTGTTCTTGCGGAAGAGGCTATCAAAAAGGCTATTGAAAACTATCGCGCAAAACAAAGCGGCGAGTCGCCCGTTGTAAACGAAGAAGTGCAGTACGTTTAATTTTTTATAGCTTAATTACTCCAAAAGCTTAACCGAAAGTGGCAAGCTTTTGGTTTTTTTTTGTTATTTTGTCGCATTTGTGCCACGCATTATTTTATATAGTGCGTATTTTTTTTAATTTAAGTTGTGTATTTTGATTGACAAAAATCGTGGGGGGGGGGGTATACTTATTTTGTCAACATATGGCAAAATAATTTAAAGGAGAATACTTATGAATAACAAAAGGTGTGTTTTGCTGATAATTTGCTTGGCTATACTTGTTTTGCAAATGTTAGTTTTTGTTGCTTGTAGCGATAATGAGCAAGAACCGCACACTCACAACTATGTACAAACGGTTGTTGCGCCAACCTGCACTGCGGAGGGATATACCTTACATAAATGTAGTTGTGGCGATAGTTATACCGATAACATAGTTGCGGCAAAGGGACATGATTGCAAGGAAACGGTTGTGGAACCAACGTGTACCGAGGATGGTTATACTTTGCACGAGTGTGCTTGTGGTTACAGTTATACTGATACTGTGGTCAAAACAAGCGGACATGATTATCAAACGGAGTGGACGATAGATAAGGCTGCAACTTGCAAGGAACTTGGCGAAAAATCCTATCATTGCAATAACTGTGATGCCCGTACTGAAATCACTTCAATAACGGGCGAGCATAATTTTGTTGAGGGTGCGTGTACTGTTTGCGGAGTTAAAAAGGTTGAAGTTGAAGAAGCCACAGGTTTGGAATATACGCTTAGCGATGACGAGAGTTACTACATTGTGACCGGAATCGGGACGGAATCTCGTTTGCGTTTTAAGATACCCGCCGTGCACGAAGGCAAGCCGGTCAAAAAAATCGGCGACGAAGCTTTTAGTGGATGCTATAGGGTAAAAGAAATTGTTATGTCCGAAGGTCTTGAAGAAATAGGTCGGAGTGCCTTTGAGTTTTGTTATGGCATTAGATTTATGGTAATTCCTGATAGTGTAACTACTATCGGAGCAGAAGCTTTTGCTAATACAGGAATTAGAAGTTTAACGTTGGGTAGCAATGTCCAAAATGTTCTTTGGAGAGAATCGGAGGACGACTATTATGAAACGGCTTTTGATGGAATGGACGAAGTATTTGTTGAAATATTGAATCGAAGTTCGATTGATTTTGAAAAGGTGTTTTATGAATTGAAATATGATTCAAGTAATGTTACTGTAATCCAAGGTGATGAAAGTCAGATTGTAAATAAGGACGGATTTTTGTTTGTGGAGTTGCCTTTTCCGGAGAATTATTTTTATGATTATGCGGCGTCCGATTTCGGTTACAATGTCGGCGAAAAAACTATCTTTTTGATTGGTTATGATGGCGATGATGTTGACCTTGTTTTGCCGAGCGATTTTGATGGAAAAAAATATGTGATTGCTGATTATGCGTTTTCGTATACATTGATAAAAAACGTTACGTTAAGCGATGGCGTTATTGGAATTGGATATGGTGCATTTGAATGCTGTATGCTTATGGAGCAGATAACTTTGGGCAACTCCGTGGAGTTTATTCTCGAATATGCATTCGAGTATACAAGTATTACTGAAATTGCAATTCCTGCAAGTGTTAAATACATCGAAGAATGTTTTGACGACTGTAATAAATTGAAAAACATTAAGATATATTCTGAGCAGTTGTTTATTGTGAACGGAATGAGTAGCGTGTTTAATCAGGACTGGTTTGCAGCGGATGCGGAGTGTCAACTGGAATATAATATTTATGACAACGCTTGTTACCTTGGTAACGAAAATAACCCGTATGTAGTTTGCGTTAAAGCATTGAACGAAGATATAACGTCTTGCATTATTCATGAAAATACAACTCTTGTGGATCATTGTGCATTTGAAGACTGCCAATTGCTTGAAACTGTTGTTATCGGCAAAGGCGTATCTTATTTGGGAACTAATGTTTTTGCAGGCTGCAGTGCTTTGACTACGATTGAAATGTGTAATAATGTGAGTTATTTTGGGTGGAATAATCTTACTAATTGCATTGAATTTAAATTATTTAAGTATAGTGGTACTAAAGCGGAGTGGGATAATTTAATTGATGTGTACCACTTGATGTTTAAGTATGGTAATGGAATACGCATAACATTTACTCTTGAATGTACGGATTGTACGTTTACAGTTGTTGCGACAGATTAGTAATCCCAAAAAGATTTTGCCGAAAAGCGTTGTACGATTAAATAATTTTTTTGTATTTCCTCATACTTAAAACAAAAGTTCAAGGAGGAAATATGAAAAAGCTTTTTATGGGAATGGCGTTTGGCGTGCTTGCAGGACTTATGCTTTCGGAAATTCCGGAAGTTAAGCAGCTTGTAGGTAGCGGCAAAAAGAAATTGAAGGATATTGCAAAGTAAAATAAAGGACATCGGCGTTCGTTCAAAGACTTTAATGATTCGTTGATTTTTAGTTCAACAATCAGGATGCAGGCAATAGCCGCTACGATGTATGCAACAGCAAGTATCGAGCGAAGGGGGCAAGATTATTGCTCCCTTTTATGTTTGTATCAAAATTTGCGGAGTGGGTAACTGCTTTTTGTGAATTGTTTAGTGGGACGATTAATGTTTAAGTGGCGGTTGCAATGATTCGATTCGAATACTATTGCTTGTAAAAGCGGTGTGATTGTTAAGATTGTTTATTGCCGTCTGAAAGTCGCGACAGAGTGAGGCGTAAAAATCTACTCCAAGTTGGCTTTCAGAACGAGATTCTATTTAATGCGAAATGCATTGAAATTGACAAGAATAACATTTGTGCTCAAATTACTTCAAATAAAGGGGTTTTGTATAATACTGTGTCAGACATAGGTTCTCTTTATGTGAATGCGAAGGTGTTATTTAGAGGTGCGTAAGCTTTTTTTTGTAATTGACCGACGCATATTATTGAAAAAGAATTTGAGAAAAAATAAATCCAATATTTTTTGAAAAATAGGTTGTTTATTTACAGTTGTTTGTGATACAATATATGTGTTATGGGAAGAATAATGGCATTGGACGTCGGTGATGTTAGAATCGGCATTGCGGTTTCAGACTTAATGGGAATTATCGCTAATCCGTTGGAAACATACACACGAACGCATAATATTGAACAGGACATCAAGTATATCGTTGACCTTGCGGCTAAGCACGAGGTTTCGCAAATAGTATCCGGACTACCATTGGGCTTGAAGGGCAACGAAAACGATCAAACTGCAAAAACGCGTGAGTTTATCGACGCATTAAAGCAAGCGTGCGATATACCCGTTGTTTATATGGATGAACGTTTTACAACGCTTTCTGCCGAAAGAGTGCTTATTCAAGGTAATGTTCGCCGCGAAAACAGAAAAAAGGTAATCGATAAGGTTGCCGCAACAATAATACTACAAAATTATTTGGACAGTAAAAGATAATATCGGAGGTAAATTATGTCTGAAGAAAGAAAGGATTTGCACGAATGCGACTGTGGTTGCAACCACGAACATGATCACGAATGCGATTGCGGTTGTGATTGCGAAGATGAAGAAGTTATCGTTCTTCAAGATGAGGAAGGTAACGACATTCCTTTCCACTATGTAGCCACGCTTGAGCACGAAGGTAAGGAGTATGTTTATTTGCAATCTGCCGAGGCTGACGATGACGAATGCGTGATTGAAATTTTTGAGCTTGAATCGGTTGAGGAAAATGGAGAGGCATATGACCATTTGCTTCCAATCGACGACGATTTGTACGAGATTATGTACAATAAATTGATGGAAGAAATTAACAAAGAAATCAATCTTGATGCTTGCAATGATTGTGATAAAGATTCGTGCGAGGGATGTGAAAACGATCCTTGCGTTGATTGTGAAGATAATTGCGACGATTGCGATCACGTTCGTAAGTAACATTAAAAAATGCGTTCCGTTTAATGGCGGAACGTTTTTTTTTGTAATACAAGCAAGCTCGTATGCAACGGCTTTTTCACGCCGTGTTTCAACGAACGGCTGTTCTTGCGTTTTGGCAAATAACAAAAGCGTTAGCTACGCAAAAAAATTTTTGCAAGCCGTGTAATGTTATAATACAAACAAAAAACTTGCAAGCAATGTTTTTTTGCTCATTGTTTTAACGGAAGCGGCGGATTTTGATAAAAAAGCAAAAACAACGACAGGTGCAACAAAACTTTAATTTTATTACGTTTTCAATGTTACAAAAAACGGAGACTTTTTGTGAAAGCCTCCGTTTTTTTGTTGTTGATTAGTCTATTCCGCTAAGTCGGCATTTTGCAAGGTGGTGTACAGCTCCTCATCGAACGGGCTCTGCAAACTTGCATCTTCAAGCACCGAAGTGAATGTGTCGGTTGTGTCGTAATCGAACAGCGACAGATAAGCGGTTTTTGCCGAAGCAAGGTTTGTTTGAGCTTTTGCATAAATTTCAACGGCAGGCAGTGCACTCATTGCGTACGAAATATAGTATGCGGCGTTATCGAAGCAAACATATGCCCAGTATGACGAATCATAGATGTCGGTTAATCCGTAATCGTCCATTATCATTTTAAACAAATCATGATAGTTTAGCGTGGGGATTGATTGTACGTTGTCGGAATCATCTGTGTTGCCGTATTTGTTGGTGTACACGGCTTGTTCGAATTCGTCAACGGCAGTTGCAAGCAGCACGGTGCCAAGCATATCTTCTAATTGACTAAGTTTCACCGTATTGTAGCCGTCGGCGCTAACGCCTGTGGGCAAGTTGTTTTCAAGCCAAGCGAGCATAAGCATTTCGTTGCCTTGCGAGTGTATTTCTGCCAAATCCATCGAGTCGCATCCGCCGTTGTTGAGCATTGCGTCGTAGTAGTGCCCGAACTCGTGTACGAACGTAAACGTATTTGAGTAATAATCTTCGTTAAAGTAGAGTATTGCCTTGTTTTTCCCGTCAAACCAATAGGTGTATGCGCCTTCGGTTTCGCCGATAAAGTAGTTGCCCGTCTTGAACAAATCTTCTACTTTCGCGGTCATGGTTGCATTGTTGTTCGCGTCGATATACTTAAAGTAGCTTGCAATTAAATCTATTGCATTTTTTGCCGAATAGAAGTAGGTGTCATCTGCGGACATAAACAGCGAATCATAAAGCATGGTGTAGTAGAAGTCGTAATCATCGCCGTCCAAATCAGGATAGTACTGGTTGTAGTAGATGTTGTACTCCATGTAGTCATTATACAGTTTAGTATGGATGGCTGTAAACAGCGGAGCGATATATTGCTTGACGTAGTTACGCATTGTTGCCACATCGTTGGGAGTGTACTCTCTGCCATAAACGTACTTGTAGGCGTAATCCATGTAGTTGCTTTCGCCGGCGTCCGTTGCCAATTTATTGTTTAGTTTTACAAGTTCGCCGTATTTTGCCTGAATTTTGCTTAGGGCATTTGTTGTAAAGCTACCGTCACTGTTGTAGGAAGCGTCGTCAGCGAGAATGTCGTTGTAGTCTGCCAAAACGTTATCGATGTCTGTTTGAGTTTGGCTGTTTCCGCCGTAAATATCGGCTTGTTCAAGGTAGTAGTTGATGTCATCATCGCTATCATTCTCAAAGAAATCTGCCTTAAGGGTTTCGTCTTGGCAGTCGTACACAAGGCGGAATGCTTTGTAGTAGTTTGCCAACATTTCGTTATACGCAGTTGCAGCGGTGGTATAATTGGCATAGTTTGCATCGGTGTTTTCAACGTCGTACAAAACGTATGCGGTTTGGTATTGCTCTATGACGAAATCCAATCCCTCAACATAGTCGTTAAATGCGTCCATCGCAGTGTTGCTGTCAACGTTGGTTTTTGCAAGCTCTTCCGTGAACGTTTTGTATGTTTCGGCATACGAATTTATTTGAGCGTTTGTTAGCGTGTATGTAAACGCCTTTTGAAACGCTCCGTTAGAGGAGTTACGTCCAATTTCATTGCAGCCGGTAACGGTGCATTTGCCGTATGTAAAAAAGCTTTCGTAAACGTGCGTGTGAGCGTCCGTGCCCGAACCGCCGCCGGTGCTTGCAGTGCTATCTACAATAACGGGGTTGTCCTTTCCGCCGATGTGCGTCATTTCCGGAGTTGTGCCTTTGTAATTTTTAAGGTAACCGTACACGATAATCAGGTCGCCTTTGTTAACGGAGCTAAATTCGCCCAACACAAGTCCGTATAGATAAAAAACGTTAGTGTCGTTTTCGTTATCGCCGATGTAGCAGCTGTAATCACCATAGGTCGAATCGTACTTCGGGTTGGACGTAACGTAGCCTATAACATAAACCTTGCTTGACGAAACACCGTCGGCGGCTAATTTGTTTGTTATAGCAATTGCTTCTGCAACGGTATAGGCGGTATCAGCAGTTTTTCCGTCATTGCCTGTCGTTGTGTGTCCTTTACAACGATTGTTTGCGCATACCGAATTAGTGCAAGTGGTGTCGGTGCATCCTCCGCAAGTTCCGCAAACGTGTTTGCAAGTGTGAGTGGTAGTGGTGCCACCCATGTAGGGAACGTCTTTTACGGTTGTTTTACCATCGCTAAAATAAAAGGTAAAACGCCAAACCTGTTCTCCGTTAGAGTTGGTTGTAAGCGTAACGTCAACGTCCGTGATACTAACACCGTCTTTACCGTTTGCACCGGTATCGCCCTTATCACCCTTTTCACCCTTGATGGTGGCGAGCCATTGCTCGTAGCTTAGCGGTTCGGTGCCTTGTGCCTCGGCGTAGGCAACATATTTGTTGTATACGGTAAGGTAAGCATCGTTTTCGTTATCGTCGTTGGGCGTTACGCATGCCGAAAGGACTGCCGTAAGCATAACGATAAGCAAAACGATTGCCGTCAGTTTGCTAAATTTTTTCATACTTATGCCTCCATAATACTTGCCGAAACAAACGAATTCACTTCAGCAGTAAATTATTATACCACAAAAGGAATGCGCTGCACAAGGCTTTAACGTAAATTTGTTTTCGATGATAAAATATGCATTAACGACGTATTAGAACTGCTATTGCAGCCTAAGTTGAAAGGAATAAATATAGATTATAATAAAAAAGCGCAAACCTTTGCTACATAAAATTGTAATATAGCAATGGGTTGCGCCACAAATTGTTTACAGCAGTGAAATTACAAGTTCGCCGATATTATTGGCAAGTGAAGTGTAGGTTATTTTTAGAACGTAATCATCTGTAAGATATTCGTCCTCGGCGTTATTGTTTTGATATTTTGCTTTTAGCATGATTGTTTTAGCAGAGGCGTCTACTTTGCATACGTTCTCTCTCAAGCGCATATAGAAATCCTCAAAATATGCCCAACTTTTGTTGGTTGAATTGTGTTCCACTAAAAAATCTTGCCGTGTGTCGCTGTCAAAAAAAAGGAAACCGATATGCGCCGTTGCCGTTTTCTACCAGGTCGCTTATATTAACGTAGCGTGACGGAGAATAAAAGTAGTAGTTATTTTTGGAGCCGTAATCGCTAGCATCCATGCAATAATAGCTACCATTTTCAAAAAAATAGATAGCTGTGGATTATTTTTTCTCCGCTAACGTCTACATGCACGGGTTGGAATGTTTTCAAAATCTCTCGCACAAAATTTCTGTCGTTCCATGCAACAAAGCTGTTTTTGGGGTGGGCTTCGTAATCTTGTGCAATAAAATGCTCGCCAAAGCTAAAACTTATCGGGTTTTGAGCTGTACTTTGCCAGCTTTCGACAACGATATCGATTTTTGCGTATTCGTAAATGCAGCCGTTAAGCAAGGCGATTGTGCAAAACAGTAACAATATTAAAGATGCCGCAACGGTCTTTTTCATAGCAAGCTCCTTAACAGTTGTGATTTTTTTTATTTCTATTCTAATTTTATGAAAGTGTTCTTTTATTTCACATGAAAGATATTGAAACAATATCCTATATTATTATACCACAGTCATGGACTGTTTTCAAGGGCTATTTTGCATAACTGAAGTGTTTATCTATCAATACAACACCACAAATTGTGCAGTTGTCCTACTTTTTGATAAAAAAAGTTTGTTTACGATTTTTGACATGTTGATATGCGCCTCCAAAAGCATCCGAGTTTTGAAGTTTACATCATTTGAATGTCAGCAAGGCGTAAAGGTCGTGGTAAGTAAACAATAGTAGTTAAAGGAACGGGTGACTGATGTGTTTGAAATAGAGCGATATAGTATAATTGTGTTGGAATTTTTGGGGAATAGTAAGAGCTGTTGAAAAAATGATTTAGGTTATGGTTACTCATAATGGGGTGAAAAAATAATTTTTTGAGATAACATTTTGCCACCTCATTTTACGGTTGATTGTTTGGATTTCAATCAAAATTTACAAAAGATAAATTTTGGGTTAGTTATGTTGATTAATCGGTGCCCGAACGCTGCCGCATCGTTTGGAACATTGTTTTTGTACAATTACTATGCAATGTGGTGGGAGATGTCGGTTAAAAATCGGTTTGGCAATTATTTTGAATTCAATAGTCTGTTCGCCCTAACAAATAGTCTATGCTTACCGAAAAAAGATCCGCAATTTTTATGAGCATGTCAAAATTGCATTCGCGTTGACCGCTTTCCCAATAAGAAATAAGACGAACGGATACGTTTAAGCTTTTGGCAAGTTGCGCTCGCGACAAATTAGACTCGGTTCTTAACGTATATAATTGTTCCGAAAATCTGTTGTTCATAAAATTATTTTAGAACAATATGTTCAAAAATACTTGACTTGGAACAAAATGTTCCGTATACTGTAAACACCGATTATTGCTTTTCGCAAAAGGAGGATAAAAATGGAAAAAGACATAACGGAAAAGAAACAAAAAAAGACAAAGAAAGGCAAAAAAGTCTTGCTGATTATTGGCATTGTATTGGTTGCACTTATTGCAGGAATTATGGTTCTTGCCGGCTTGAACGGTGGTTTCGATGATCCGCTGATATATTATGGTATAAGCAACGACGGCACCCATGCATATGTATATGCGAACACGTCGGAAGCGGATAAACTTACCGAGGCTGTTATTAAAGATACCTATAGTGATTTGCCCGTAACGGAAATAATTGGTTTCCACAATTGTACAAATTTAGTCAGTATAACAATACCGGAATCAATAACGAAAATTAAAAGTAGTGACGGTGATGTGTTTGCAAGATGCGAGAACTTAACAAACGTTTATTATGCCGGTACGATAGAAGGTTGGGCGCAAATCGAATTTAATTCAATAGGTTCCAATCCTCTATGCTATGCAAAAAATTTGTACGTCAATAACGATGCATTGGTAACGGAAGTAAGCATAACTAATGCTACTAAAATAAGCGACTATGCGTTCTATGGTTACGCCAACTTGACAGGCGTAACGCTTTCCGATAATGTTGAAAGTATCGGCGCAGACGCTTTCTATGGTTGTACTTCGCTTGCAAGCGTAGCTTTGGGTAATGGCGTTAAGTCCATCGGAGTTAATGCGTTTAAAGGATGTTCGTCGCTTACAAGCATAACTATTCCAGCCAGTGTTAACGAGCTTGGCGGCGGTGCGTTTAGTAATTGCACTGCACTTGTTGAAATTAATTACAATGCGACTGATTCTAATATAACTAATAACTATGAGTCTCCGTTTTATGCAGCAGGACAACTGACAACCGAAACGAAATTAACAATCGGAACAAACGTAAAAAAACTCAATGGTGCATTTAATGATTCGTATATAACGGAAGTAACGGTTGGCGATAATTCTGCTCTTGAGAATTTGGACGGGCTTAGTAAATGTTATCGACTGGCAAGCGTTAATATCGGAAGCGGTAATGCCAAGTATAGAAGCAACGGCGGAGTAGTGTATAATGCCGATTTGACGGAAATTGTATCTGTTCCCGCGGCAATTAGGGGAGCTGTAATAATACCATATGGCGTAACTAAAATATCGGATGGGGATTTTAAGAATTGCCATTTTATAACGAGTATAACTGTACCGAACACTGTAACTTCTGTCAAAGCAGCCGGCGTTTACAGTCTTTTTGAGGGTTGTTCAAAATTAATGGAACTAATAGATAAAACCGATTTGAGTCTTGGTAATTATGCCAATGGTAATGCACTGGTACACAAAGAGAGTAGCAAAATTGTAAACAATAACGGTTATGAGTTCATTACGGATATAAAAGGAAATCATTATTTGCTTGATTATACCGGAACAGAAACAGAGCTGGTATTGCCGAGTGATTACAACGGAGAACCTTATTCTATAAAAGAATACGCATTCAGTTTACGCAACAATATAACGAGCGTAACAATTTCGGAAGGAGTTAAAAGCGTTGGAGAGTATGCGTTTGCTAACTGCTATAATCTTACAAATGTGGTTTTGTCGAACGGTATTACAGCGATTGAAAGCCATGTCTTTAGAGGATGTATTGGCTTAACAAGCATAACAATTCCGAATAGCGTTGCAAGCATTGGGTATAATTCGTTCTATGCCTGCATTAATTTGAAAGACGTATACTATGCCGGCACACAGGAGCAGTGGACCAAAATAGGAAAGGAAAATGCCTATTCCAATGAACAACTTTACAAGGCTACAGTTCATTATTCAAGTCAAGGTGAAAGTGGCGAAAAATGAACTGATAGTGTAGGCGTACATACGCACAACTTTGGTGAATGGCAAAACGAAGTTGAAGCAACGTGTACAACCAAAGGGGTAAAGGCTCACAAAGATTGTTTGAATTGTGATAAGCATTTTGATGCAAACGGTAATGAGATTGCTGACCTGACCATAGAAAAAATACCGCACAAGTATGTAAATGGTGAATGTACCGAATGTCATAAAACGGAATACTCGGCATGGCTTTCGTATAGATTTGAAGGCGGGCAATACTGTGTTACGGGCATGGGAACATGCGCTGATAGCGTGGTGATTATTCCGTCTGTTAACGATGGCAAGCAAGTAACAAAGATAGGCGCTTATGCGTTTGTGGGTTGTGAGATTAGCGAAGTGATAATTTCTTTCGGCGTAACGAGCATAGGCGAGGGCGCTTTTATGGGTTGCTACAACCTGACAAAATTAACAATTCCTGTTAGCGTAACTTCGATTGATGACTATGCTTTTTATGAAAGCGGTTTAACCGATATATACTATGGCGGAAGCAAAAGTCAATGGGATGCCATTTCTCAAAATGGCAGTGCTTTGGAAGGCATTCATGCAACGATTCATTTTGCAAGTGAAAACTAACGAGATTTAATTCTTTTGTTTGCGATAAAAAGTTAGTATAAAGCACGTCGATGCACTTGTAGTAGGATAAGCTTTGCAAAACTGCTACAGTGTGTTGGCGTGCTTTTGCCTTTGATGTGAATCCCAAAAGTTAGATATTTTTGGAAGTGCATTTTTTATGGCAAGAGAAAAGAAATTTAACACGAAATACTTGTCAAAATACAGCAAAAAAGTTGCTTAAAAAAGTTGCAAAAACAAAAGTGTTGTGTTACAATACATTAGGTTTAATTCGCATTCGTGCAGGATTTGTTCGTTGAGCGGGGTTTTGCCGCCTCGTGTCGGGCAGAGTTGATGGCGCGGAGAGGTTAAAAACATCAATTAAAGGAGAAAATTAAAATGGCAGTTGTATCAATGAAGCAGCTTCTTGAAAGCGGCGTTCACTTTGGACACCAAACAAGAAGATGGAACCCCAAAATGAAAAAGTATATCTACGCAGAGCGTAACGATATACACATTATCGACCTTCAACAAACGGTTGCTCAAGCCGAGGTTGCATATCAATTTGTTAGAGATATCGCAGCAAGCGGAAAACCCGTGTTGTTTGTTGGCACAAAAAAGCAAGCTCAAGAAGCTATCAAATCCGAAGCTGAGCGT
>CAZSIF010000012.1:0-50117 GCA_964607155.1 uncultured Oscillospiraceae bacterium | reverse complement strand
GTCTGTCTAAGCGATTGTACACAACAAGCTCCTCCCTGTCAATAGATTTTATGCCTTTTTTGCAATAAATTTCAGCAAAAAATACGCTTATATACTACGGTTATGTTACACACAAAAAACTTTACCGCAAGTATACAAAAGCAAAACCTTTGCTCTACAATCTAAGCTCGGCATAATTTGATTATGCCTTATTCTACCACTTTTGGTTATGTTAGTCAATACCTTTTTGCAATTTTCCGCACAAAATCGACATTATTTTGCAATTATGCACAGGTTTTATCGCAAACAAACAAAAATACTGCCCTGCCAATGCATACTGCAAGCTTAAACCATCGGCACAAGTCGACAAGCCACGTCTATTACAGAATGATGATTGCCACGATTGCAGCAAACACTGCAAGCGTGCCAAAGATAAGGCTCCAGCTCAAAACAGGATTAACGTAGTTGGACGTATCGTTATTCTTGCTGCCGACTTTTTTACTCCAATTAATCTTTGACATAATATAAACCTCCATACAAATGCACATATGTGCAGTCCTACAACGTCTATCGCCGATGCCGCAACTTTATTTATCGACCGCACGCAAGCGACGTTGTGATAATAAATAGTATATTAGCACATTAGCCTTGCATTGTCAACCACGTTACAACAAATTGTGGCAATAAATGCGCTACACCCTGTTACCCGTCTGCTTGACATGTCCACGATGCAAAACAAAACCCACCGTAGTGTAGTCACTGCCCCATTTGTTTAATTGCGATGCCCCCTTTACGACCTTTAAGACCGTTTACAAACATAATGCATTGCACCAAAGTACACCTAACAAATAATATCCAATTTGCCCAATGCCACAAAATACGTTAGCTACGGCTATTAACATTAAAAGCATTGCAAAAAAAAACGAAAGAATGATAAACTAAATACGCTCATGCCGCAACACTGCCGTTACCATAGGCGACACAATGCGAACGAGCACATCTGCACCGACATCTATTTGCTGATAGGTGCATAACAAAAAACGCAAACCGTGCCGCATTTGTGCAGTACACGCTGTAAACCGTCGGCAACGGTTTTAACCCACCACACCTTGGAGGCACCATAAAAAACGGACGTTTTACTGATAGGCTCGGTTGCTACACGCTAAACCGACTACCCACTGCCGGACTATACGAATACATATACAAAAACGACGAGCTTTTGTTAAAGCTTGACCAGTACGGCATACAGCTGTGCCAAATCGATCCGCCCTCCGGCATTGCGCTCATCAAGCGGGAACGGCGAGAAAACCGTTCGCCCGCGTGCATATATTTTTCCGCAAACGGCAAAGTGTTCAACAATTTTGACGTGCTTGCCGCCGACAAGTTTTCCATCGATTTTTGCCCCGAGGCGACTACCTATACGCTTTCGTTTGGAAACATAAAAGTAACCACCAAACTGTTTGTGCCCGTGCGTGGCAGATTGTTTACCATGAACGTGCACATAGATAACGCCGCCGACGAGCCACTTGCACTACGGATAATGCCCTGCGTATTTCCGCACGTCAACGAGCTGCTAATGACACCGTGGGATAAGCCCGAGTGGTACACGCGCACAAGCTATACGCGCGGCAACTACCCGACCTTTACCGCCACTCGATACAGCATTGCCTGCAAAAGGGAGGAGCGCAGATACTTTTCATTTGCGACCGACCTAAACGTGACCTCACACGAGCTAAGCGACGAACGCTTAACAACCGCAACAAAAGGGTTTACGACCATTCCTGCCGCATTTACGGGCGAAACCACCAACGAGCTATACGCTTTTAGCCAATGCTTTGCGGCAATATCCGAAGTAACCGTTGCGCCGCATGGCTCGATTGCCATCAACAACGTGTTTACAACCGCCCTATACGGCGAAAACACATCGGAAAACCTCTTGCAAGCCACAAGGCTGTTTGACGAGCAAACCAACGGTTACGGCAACAAGATTGCAAGCGCCGCAATGGACGGCACTAGCCTATCCTTACGGACGGCACACTGCGCATAAACAAAACTGCGTTGCAAGGTGCAAGCACACGCCGCATTGCAGTAACGATGCAAAAGTAAAGGGCATTGTTTTTGCCGATATGCGAGCATGCGCCATAGCGTAACACAATGGATTAAACAACGCGCGTAGATACCCCACTCAACAAAAAAATCGCATCGATAGCAATCCCGTTAAAAACAAAAAAAACGAGCTCGAATTAACATTCGAACTCGTTTTTTGTTTGTCAAACAACGACAAATAAACTTGATAAAATCAATAACCCAAAATTTCAGCGACAATTTTGCCCGTATCAACAAAAGCATGCTCCATTTCGCTCGCCAGCTTGAACTGCGTGCGACAGCGCACCAAATTGTGCTCGCCGTATTTTGTGGCAAAATATGTATCGCCGCTAAGGTAGTCGGTCAAAAAGCGCATGCCGCATTCTATCGTCATCAAATATGCACCGTAAGGCAGCAGCTCCGCCTCGCGACGGGTAATGCTATCGCGCACTGCACCGCAAAAGCCTTCCGCATAGGCACGGAAAAGGTCAATATCGAAATGCACTTTTTGCAAATCAGGTTCATCCTCCGCCGCCGTGGATGCGCCAAAGCGAATGGAATCGCCAAAATCGTACAACATCGAGCCGGGCATAATCGTATCAAGGTCGATAACTGCGCGCGCTGTGCCCGTTTTGGCATCCATCAAAATGTTGTTAAGTTTGGTATCGTTGTGGGTAACGCGTAGAGGAATTGTGCCATCACGCAAGCCCTGCATTACAGTGCCGAGTGTCGCTTCTCGCGATAGAACAAAATCGATTTCATCTCGGCAGCCCTGCGCACGTCCGCACACATCCGCCTCCAACGCCGCTTTGAAATCACAAAAACGCTTTGGAGTATCGTGAAAACGACTGATTGTTTCGGTCAGCTTGGATGCGTCAAATCCCGCAAGCTTGTTTTGGAACTCGCCAAATGCTCTGCCAACGTTTTTGAACACTTCACGATCTTTTGCCTGTTGATATGTAACAGTGTTTTCAATAAAATCATAAACACGGAAGCACTCATCACCCTTGAAGTAGACCTCACCGTTGCGCAGCGGCACCACGTTTAACGTTTCTACGCCGTGCAACTTGAGATACTCGGTAACACCACAAACGTTGCGCATCAGCCCGTCCGGATCGGGAAACACTTTTGTGTTCATTTTTTGCATAATGTAGCGTTTTTTATCAGTTGTTACCAAAAAAGTGACGTTGATGTGCCCCTCGCCGTAGGGAACAATATCGGTAATTCTGCCGTCCAACGCAAACTGCTCTGCAATCGGCAAATATGTTTGTAAAAAGTCCATAGCAAACTCCTTTGCTTTTTTTATTATTATACCTTTTTTTGAGTGAAAAAGCAATTAAAATTCCGATATTTTGACCTTCGCCAAGGCTTTCAATTAAAATAGTGCAAAAAAGGGAACAACTGCTTGAAGTGCCCCCAAAAAGCGTCCAACTTTTGGGTGCATTTTTTATGGCAATAGAAAAGAAATTTAACACGAAATATGATGTGCACCCCAAAAGTTGGACATTCGTGGTGTTTTTATGTATAATGGAAATAGAAAAAATAATAATTACAGCGCAGAATTTAAAATTAGAGTCGTAATCGACAAAGTAAAGAATGATTTAGATGTCAAGGAAACAGTTAGAAAATATAAATTTAGCAGAATTAATAAATTCGCTAATCTTATTTCCTATTTTATCTATATCTAAAATAGAATCTTTCAATTTACGATTTATCTTTGGGGAATTGTAGCATGTCGCTCGTTTTTTTCAATACTTTACACGACAATAACAATGTCGGTCTATAAGAAAAAACTCATAGACCTATACAATTAGTAAACACAGTAGGACTCGTGTTTTTGCGCAGCAAAAAGTAAGTGAAGCAATGCGGAACGCTACGTTATTTCGACTTCCGTGCTGTTGCTAAATTCAAAGCGGCGAAGCAAATAGGGAAAAAAAAGAAAAAAGGAACAGCTGTTTTACTGTTCCTTTTCTTTTGCGACCTCAAAGCGAGCCGCTTTTGGTAGACACAGTAGGACTCGAACCTACGACCTCTCGCATGTGAAGCGAGCGCTCTAACCAACTGAGCTATGCATCCATATCATATATAACTATACTCCGTTACAGCGAAAAAAGCAACGGTTTTTGAATAATTTTTCCAAAATAATAATACTGCGACGCCGATCGTTCGTCATCTTACGGCAAACGACCGACATCGAATATATTAAAAAAAGTGAAAAGTGCCCCTTTCGTATCGACGAATAACGCCGATTCGCAAAAAACTCATTCCGTGCATCCACACGACAAGCACATTTCTGCACCGAAGCGCCAGTCAACGGTTCAATGCCCATGCAACTTCAACAAAGCTTTTTGAGCACGTTTTCCGTGCGAAGCGGATATTACAGATTGTCCAATTCGTCTATATCAAGTCCGTTGGCTTTGCAGAAATCTGAAAAAGCCTTTTGAGCACGATAATTCGGATGACATCTGCCGGATTCCCAACGGTTAACCGTTGCGAAAGCCACGCCGAGTTCCTTAGCCATCATTTCCTGACTGAGGTAAAACTTTTTTCTAACATACTTTACCTTATCCTTGAATTCCATTTCAACTTCTCCTATACATAAAAATTTCTTATGTACTAATCTCCATCCGAGGTCCATCCTCGTGCCTTATTATTGTAACATAAAAAAACTAAATTTGCAACAAGTTTATGAGAAAAAATATTCTGATTCCTGTAAAAAAATCAAGTCGTATAAAAATTTGCAACAACCATAATTATAGACGAGAAACAAATTATCTATTTGCCCATTTTTAGATAATTATTCTTTTTTTTGCACAGTACTGTCCTACAACACAATAACGCCACAATTACACAAAAATTTCCGCAAGTAAGCACTCTCTTTATTTATAATGATTTTTTTACAAATATACGCCAATAATCTTAGTTTAATGCGACGCTTAGCATAATTAAATGCTTTTTATTATATCTTTTTAAGAATGCATCTACAAACAAAAAAATCGGCAAAAATGTCTGCGCATAAACTGCGAGCAAAAAAGCGAGTGCAAAAACACACTCGCTCAAAACAATCTAACAAAAAATCAACACGACATCAACCACTTGCCGTCAACTTGATTTTTATCGTTTTGTTATTACACCGCCGATACGCACACGCACCACGACTTTTTATTCAACATTAAGCGTCATTAGCTCCTGAATGCTGGTTACGCCCTTTTCCACCAAACTCTTACATGAGCTCCACAGCGTCACCATACCGTTTTGCTTGGCAAGCTCGCGCAAAACATCAAGGTTCTTTTCGCGAATAACCGCATTACGCATATTTTCGTTCATGTACATTATTTCGTGAACGGCAATTCTGCCCTTGTAGCCCGTACCGTTACAGAACTGACAACCCTGCGGACGGAAAATGCTTATCGGCTCGTCGATGCCGAGAATTTCCATTTCCTTAGCATTGGTTTTGGCGCGCTTTTTGCATTCCGGACAAAGCCGTTTTACAAGACGTTGCGCGATTACGCCCACAAGCGCATCGGAAACAAGGTAGTCCTCTACGCCCATATCTTCCAAACGAGTGATTGCGCCGGTAGCGTCGTTGGTGTGCAACGTGCTGAACACCAAGTGTCCCGTAATTGCCGCTCTTACGGCAATTTCCGCAGTTTCCTCATCACGCATTTCGCCAATCATGATAATATCCGGATCCTGACGCAAAATGGAGCGCAACGCCGCAGAGAAGGTCATATTTGCCTTGGGATTAACCTGTGTTTGGTTGATGCCCGCCATGATATATTCAACAGGATCCTCAACCGTAACAATATTAACAGCCGATGAATTTACCTCTTTCAAGAAGGAATACAACGTGGTCGATTTACCGCACCCCGTAGGTCCCGTAAGCAAAATGATACCGTGGGGTTTTGCAAGCATTTTATCGATAACAACGTTTTCCTCTTCGGTAAAGCCCAAGTCCCCGCGTGTAAAACGGAATGAGGTTTTATCCAGCACGCGGATAACGAATTTTTCACCAAAAACGGTAGGTAACGACGACACACGGAAGTCGAACTCCTTACCGCCGATAACAAGATTGATTCTGCCATCTTGCGGCACGCGGCGCTCGGCAATGTTTAGCCCAGCCATAATCTTGATACGCGCACAAATTGCCGAATACGAATTGATTGGAAACTCGGCACGTTCCTGAAGGTCGCCGTCGATACGATAACGCACCTTTACAACCTTTTCAAACGGCTCTATATGAATATCGCTGGCACGATATGGCACTGCCTCACGAATAATAGAATCCACCAAGCGCACGGACGGGTTGTTAACAACGTCGTTTTCCACAACATCGCCGTCGAGATCGCCGCCTTTAGCAGAAAACAATGCCGCATCCCCCTCCTCGTTGAGGTCGCCCAACGCCGAAGTCGTGGATATTACCGCCGAAATTGAGTCGATGTAACGGTCGATTTGCACCGGTGGCACAAGCACATAGTCCACGGGGCACACCAGCTGCGACGCTATTGCAGAAAGTGCCGAGCAATCCAATGGTTTGCCCGTTGCAACGAGCAGTTTACCTTCCGTCATGCTTACTGGCACAATTTTGTATCTCTTCATGAACTCGAACGTAAACAGGTCAAACAGAGACTTGTCCACGTCGAGCATATCGATTTCAACATACGGCAGGCAGTAATATGCGCCGAGCACAGGCAATTCCCTTGCCTCGGTAGTATACTCCTTGGCAAGCATATAGTCCCTAACGGACACGTTAAGTCGCTTGCAGTCCTCAAGGATTTTATCCGCCTGCTTTTTTTTGATTATTTTTTTGTAAACGTAGAACTGTAGCAGCTCATGATTTATATTCATCCGTAACCTCGAAAGCTATCCCAGATTATTCATGATAGATATCATCGGCGAGTACACCGCGATAAACAACACTCCGATTACACCACCCATAATAATGAGCATGATCGGTTGAATTTTTGACGTAAGCGAGTTGAGCGACGTTTCCACCTGTTGGTCGAAAAACGTGCATGAACGTCCAAGCACATCTTCAAGCGAAGCCGTCCGCTCACCGACGGAAAGCATTTGCAACAGCATTTGCGGAAAGATATTTTGCTTTTGGAATGCAACCGTTAGCGTAACACCATGGCGAATATCCTCGGCAGCCTCGTTAAAGCGTTCCTCTATGTAGCTATTACCCAAAATGATTGAAATGGTATCCAGCGCAGTTGCCAAATCCATACCGCTTGAAAGCAACAAGCTAAACGCTCTTGCAAAGCGAGCCGTTATAAGGTTTATGTTTACTCTGCCGATAAGCGGAAGCTTTATTTTGAGTATATCGAATGTGCGCTTACCCAGCTTAGTTTTGCCAAACAAAAACAACACGCCGACTATAATTATCACGCCGAGTATCAAAATATTGCCGTATTCCAGCAAAAAGTCGGAAATATCAAACATCGCCTTGGTTAGCCCGTCGATGGCAACGTCCATATCGGCAAGCGTTTCCTGAAAGGTAGGCACGACATACGCCAACATCAAGATAATGATAGCAACCGTCATCACCGCAAGCATAATAGGGTACGCCAACGCGCCCTTAACCTTACTTTTGATTGCAGAATCGGACTCGTAATAATCCGCAAGGGACACAAACACCATATCAAGCTTACCGCTTGCCTCGCCGATGTGCACCATGCTACGGAAGAAATTTGGAAACACCTTTTTGTGCTTATCCAACGCTGTCGAAAGCATTGCACCGCCCTTTACGTCCTCGCTTACCACCTGCAAAATGGACTTAAAATAGCTTGAATATGGTTGCAACTTTAAGCTATCGATGCAATCCAAAAGCGCAATGCCGGTGCTTATCATGATGGAAAATTGACGGCAAAAGGTTGTCAGCTCGGATAGCTTTACTTTGCCGGTGCCCAGCGTGAAAAACGACGACGGAGTGCCGCCCTTGTACACCTTGGCGGAAACGAGATACAAATTTTGTTTGGTAAGCTGCACCGCAAGGTCGTTTTCGTCCTCGGCGATGTAGATACCCTTGTACTTTTTCTTTTGCAGATTAACTGCAACGTATTTGTATGTAGGCATAGTTTACCTCACTTATTTTACAGTGCTAACAACGACATATACCAATCGATTACGGGCGTGCCCCAAAGCATAGCCACGGCAAAGCCAACCACCAAAAACGGTGCAAACGGAAACTGTCGTTGTTCCCCCTCCTTGCCGCGAGATGCAATAAGCATAATTATCGCCGCCGGCACGGTTGCTGCCAAAAGCCCGAAAATCAACCTTTGCCAACCGAGAAGCAAGCCGCAAACACCTGCAAGCTTAACATCGCCGCCGCCCAAGCCTTCCTTGTGGGCAAGCTTTTCGAACCCCCAAGAAACGGCAAAAAACACCGCAAAGCCGCTAACGCCGCCTATAACGTGCGAAAGCCAGCCGTAATCATCAAAAAATATACTTGCAATACCCAATGCCAACAAAATTATCTGAAAGCGATCGAGTATTATTTTGTGTTCAAGGTCGATAAAGAATACGCAAATGAATACCGACATTACCGCCATGTAGATACATGCAAGCGGAATGCTTGTTTGCCACAACAAAAATGCACACAACAACCACAATAGCGTGTTGGCAAGCTCCACCGCCGTGTATCGGAAGGATATGTGCTCGCCACAGTTGCGACATTTGCCGCCAAGCATAATGTAGGAAATTACCGGTATATTATCGTACCAATGCAACTCGTACTTGCACTTGGGACAATGCGAGTTAGGCTTTGCAAGGCTCATTCCCAACGGCGTGCGATAAATCACAACGTTCAAAAAGCTGCCAACGCACAAGCCGATTAGCCCCGTCAAGATGTACGAAACCGTTAAAAAGTAGCTGTCCATATTGCTCCTTACAGCTTGCCTGCGGCGTTTATTTGCTTGGGATACAAGCCGCCGTACAACTCAAGGTTATCCGTAACCTCTGCCGCGGCATTGCCGTGCGGAAGCGCAACAAAGCTTATGCCGTTTTCCTCGGCGGATTCGTTGACGGTATCCAACACAGATACAAGGTCATCGGGCAAATTAACGCACACAAACTGCGGTTCGCCGAGGTCGGTTAGCTTTTCGTTACCGGCGATTAGCGTTAACGCCCACTTTTCAAACACGCGGAAGTTCTCGTACAAAATGCCCTCCGGCGTTTCCGGAATATCCCTTTGCATAAACTTGGGCAGCTTGCGCGGTCCCTTGCGAATAAACAACTTTGGCGTAGGTTGCGGACGTACTGCCGCAACAGGCTGCTGCTCCGCCGACCACGGTTGCTGCACTTGCAGATAATCGGGGATTTGGTCGCCCTCTGCACTTACTTGTTCATCGGCAAGTGGCTCATCAACAAGCGGTTGCTCAGTAGGTTCTGCTTGCTCTGCAACAACGCCCTCCTCTGCCTCGTCTGTTTGGTCGTCGTAGATTGCCTCGTCCTCCGATGCCGCCATAACGGTCAGCTTTTTGGACTTTGCCTTTTCTCTTGCGTTGATAACGGCAAGCTCGGCAACGGAGTGGTCAAACAACATATCCTCCTGCGTTACCTGCGGCTTACGCAAAAATTCCAAACCGAAGGGCAACGAATAGAAGCCCACCGTTTTGCCGCCTGCAACAAACACAAAGCGAGAGTATATATCCTTTATATCCAAAAGCAAGTATGACGCGTTTTTAAGTTTTGGGTTCAAAACTGCCGCACCGCCCGCCGCCGCATTTGACGTAAACGTGAGCGTATCCACAAGCAGCTTGTTTTCCGAGCAAGCCGCATACACCGCCGATGCAATGCGCTTTTGCACAGCCGTGATGGCGTAGGTGGCATATTGCTTGTTTGTTGCTGCCTGCTTGGCTATCACGCGCAAATCGGCGTGGTTCAAAAACAAACCGTCAAGCGTATCGTCCAAAGCCTTTTTTGTCTGTCCAAAGCCCGATAGCGTTGGGATTTTAACAGCGTCCGTGAGCACGGCACAATCCGGTATGATAACGGAAACTTTGCGAATGCCCTCGGCAGGGTTTTCCATAACAAAATCCATCACCGCCGCACGAAACTTGTCCATAAAGTCGTCGTCGAACAGCGTTCCGCCATAACTCTTGACGTAGTGCGTTACGTTTTGCTTGTCGCCGTTGAGCGCGGTGTAAAAATGGAACACCGAGCGCATGGCATCTATCGCGATTGTTGTTGTATAGTTGTTTTTAGCCATAGTTTTCTCCGTAATGTAGCAAAACGCTACTCGGCATTGTTAGTGGTTATTGTTAGCGGATTCGGTTGCAGATTCGGTATCGGGGTTGCAATAGCACCAACGCTTCAACGTGTAGTTGCTGCCATCAATCTGCACTTCAACGTACAAAAGCACCGTTTCGTTGTTTTCGTCGTCGGCTTTATAAACTTTTAGAATCTTTACGTCATTGTCTGGGAGCGTTGCGCTTTTATAACTATCATTGGTCGGCTTGAACTCTACAGCCGTTACACTGCTCAAACTACTAAGAAAATCCTCGCCAATCTGGTCAAGCTCCGTGCGCATTGTTAGCTTTACTTTATCCAACTTGTTTTGATACATGCCAAACAGCATCAACGACGATAGCAACGCACACAACAAAAAGATGATTAGCATAAAGGCAATGGCGTTTTCTATCGCAATGCCGCTCCTACTTTTGAGTATTTTCATGCTATGCCCCCTTTGTGTAGGTCAACGCAACAAGCTCGGCGCCGTCGCTATCTGTAACTGTAATTTTAAGCTTTGGGCGCTCGTCTTTTGTTTTCGGAAAACTCACAGTCATTGTGACTGTAAAGCCATGCGCTTCGCTTGTGTATGTGTAGGTATCATCGGCAATTGGTTGCTCATTTTCATCCGTCACTGAAGTAAGTGTTGCGCCCTCAACGAATTGCAGCTTTGTGCTAAAATCGGCAAAGTCATCTGCCACCTTGAAGCACTCCAAGACGTTATCGGCAAAGCGTTGCGCCGCCGCCGTATTGATGGCGTCCGTTTTGCGCGCAAGAGAGGTGGAAATAATTCCGATTGCCGTTACGCTAACAATAACTATCACGGTGAGAGCTATTACCGCTTCTACAATGGAGAAGCCCGCTTTTTTGTTACTCATTGCTGCCCCTCCGCTTGATTTGTAGTACCAACTGTGCCGCACCGAACCGCAAAGGCGAGCGCTTGTTGCAATTTGTTACCGTCCGAAGCAACGCACTTGATAATGCCATCGGTAACGCTAAAACTAACCGACGAAAGTTTGTCGAGCTCGGTTGTTCCGTTGCCCAAATACAAAAAACGGTCGGAAAACTTTGCCTTTAGCTTGACATCAGTCACGATAATGATCAACTCGGTGCCATCCTCACTCACCGAAATCGTTGCACCACTTTGGTCGTTGAGAGCAATCCAATCACCAAGCTCCTGCCGCAATGTGGAACATTGCTCCATAAAGGCATACTCTCTGCGCACGTCCTGCGCGTGCTTGTTTGCCAAGGCGGAAAAGGACGCAATCATGCCTGCTAATATTGCAATTAGCAACAGCACAACGGAAAGCTCGACAAGCGTGTAACCTTGCTTGCCGTTGCGGCGCCAATATTCAGTTGTGCGTGTAGTTTGTGTTTTCATAACTTGTTTTGTTGTTGTGCCCGCAAAACGTGCGCTTGTTGTACGAGTACTGCATTATCGTGTCATCCTGAGCGGAGGGCGAAGCCCGTAGTCGAACCCGTCAGGGCGATGCGATAGCATCGGGATCTACTATATACTTTTTCGTAAAGTTGTTGAATCGCTCGTAAGGCTCCCTTGTGTAAAGGGAGCTGGTGGCGTAGCCGCCTGAGGGATTGTTACAAATAAAAGTATCCCTACGTTTATGTGTCATGGTTGCACCGTAGGGCGGGGGCTTGCTCCCGCCGCCGAATTGCCTTAAATTATATTAGGTGTTCCGCCCTTAGATTCTGCTTCGGCTCACGCCTCGCACTGCTGCGCAGTTCGACTTCGCTTACGCTCCGCTCAGAATGACATAGGGGCGAAAAGAAGCTGGACACCAAATAATAACATTATTTCTTTGGGCACATTAGGCGATTAGTGAATATCGTTTAGAAACATTTTTGGCTGTCATCCTGAGCGTAGGGCGAAGCCCGTAGTCGAACCCGTCAGGGCGATGCGCAAGCATCGGGATCTACTACATATCAGCATAAAATGGCACGGCATTTACCGTCATTTGCTTGCAAAAACGCTTTGGTACAAAGCCCTTTTGTAAGCAAGCACGCTTAGTATGCCCCTTTTACGCCAAATTGTCAAATAAAGTGCCACACATTTTGAAACCCAATCAACTAAAACCACCGCTTTTTGTAATATCGTGCATTCAGGTTGTGCTAAAAGAATAAATTCACATATGCACAGTACAGCATGTATTAGAATTAATTCGCCCAACATCACAATAGTTTGACAATATTCCACATTCCCATTACATTAAAAACGGAATCAGCATCGCAAGTATCGCACATTTTAAGATTTAACCAAACAACGCCATCAGCGTTAGGCAAAATTGCGCACTATCGCACCCAATACCGTAATCGGCATTTACGCAAAAGCACTCTGCACTCGCAAGGAGTACAGAGTGCTTGCGTAATAGTTTATTTAACTATTTTTGTTTTGTAATCGAATTGAGTGGGATTATCCGGTTACAGTGGAACTTTCGGTGTTTTCGGTAGAAGGATTACCGCCAGTTTCAGTGTTGTTGTCGGTACCTGCTTGTGCACCTTCACCGGAACTTGTTCCTGTTCCTTCACTGTCAGTTTTGTTCACATCACCATCGGTTTTATTTTCCGTATCGGTGCTACCAGTTCCACCAGCTTGGTCTTTATCCGTTTCGCCTGTAGAAGGGTTAGTTATTGTCCCCCCCCCCCGTTACAGGTTTCAATGTATGAGTAGCTGCTTCCAATGTGTGTGTTGCAGTACCACTTCCTACTACTTCAGCTGCACCATTTGTAATCGAAATCGTCACACCTTCATGTACAACAATGATTGGATTACTAACGCCATAAACATTTTCCGTTTTATTAAGCAAGTCTTCCGACAACGTTAAATCGTATGCATTCTTGACTTCTTGCAAAGCAGCCGATTTCTTAGCATTTGTTACCACACTACTAAGACTGGGAATAAGCACACCGGCAAGAATTGCGATTACGGCAATTACTACTACAAGCTCTACGATGGTAAAGCCGCGTTTGTTGAGTTTTTTCATTTTGTGGATTGTTCCTCCCATAGTTTATTAATCAAACGGCGAACCGTGTTGATTTTTTGTTGTGCCACCCGCTTGGCAAGCCCTTGACGAGCATGCGCATCGACCAAGCAAACATTGTGCACAAAAGACCATGCGCAAACCGAGCCTTGACGGCTAAGCCGTTATGCCGACGCCACACGTCCACTATTTGTACGCGAGTGCACACGGCGCAATGCTTTTGGGATATTTGCTTGAAACGCTGCCCTGCAGCAGGTGAGTTATAGCGGCGATTTGCCTTGCGGCAAAAGGTGAGTGTCCGCCACACAGCCCGTGAGCGTTATTAAATACGCATTTTGAGCTATGATTTTCTACATTATAATACAATTTATTCATTTTTGCAATAGATTTTACACAAAAAAATAAAATTGTACCAAACCGCCGCAAAATTAACAATTCGACGTGAAGTGATGTTCCGCCCAAATGTCATTCTGAGCGGAGCGCAGCGAAGTCGAACTGCGTAGCAGTGCGAGGGTTTACCCCGAGCAGAATCTAAGGGCGGGAGCAAAAAATATAATTTGTGCAGTTTAACGGCGGGAGCAAGCCCCCGCCCTACGATTCAACAATGTTCGAGTGAACAGCTAAACACATTAACTCAATAGATCCCGATGCTTACGCATCGCCCTACGGGTTCGACTGCGGGCTTCGCCCTTCGCTCAGGATGACACCGTATAATATCGGTTACGAATTAAGAAAGACAATATATTTTGGTTGTCCATCTACAACGTTCCTCTTTACTCGCCATCTATTTATCGCCCTTCGCTCAGGATGACATATTGACGTGTGGATAGGTTTAATACAACAATCCCTCAGTCAGTCGAGCTGACAGCTCCCTTTACACAAGGGAGCCTTTGTGGCACAACTAACAAGAAAAAAATCACTAAAATACAACTTTATTTATTGTACAAAGACAATAAAGCATAAAGCACGACATAAACAAGCCTCCCTTGTGCAAAGGGAGGTGGCACGACTTGTCGTGACGGAGGGATTGTTCTGTTAAACATATCAATATAACTTCAAGCAGACTTTCCGCCCCAATGTCATTCTGAGCGGAGCGCAGCGAAGTCGAACTGCGTAGCAGTGCGAGGTGAACACCGAGCAGAATCTAAGGGGCGGTAATATTATTGCGTTATTTACGCATTGATTTTTTCCACATTGGGCACAACGTGAACGTTCGAATGCAGGCGCGACATTTCCGTCTGTATGTACTCGGCAATTTCACGGTCGGTAAGACGTGTATCGAAAGTGATTGCCACATCAAAAATCAAATTTGTGGCGGTCGGTCCCTTGACCATACGCAAATCGTGCAGACTAAATTGCTTATCCAGTTCAGCAACAATGCCTATAAGCTCCGTTTTATATGCGTCCAACTCCGGATCGCCAACAACTATCGGATCAAGGTGAATTACCAACATTATATCGGTGTTTTCCGCAAAATCGCGCTCGATGGAATCAATCAGCTCGTGGCTTTCCATCACGTCCACGCAGCTATCCACCTCAACGTGCAGGCTTGCATAGTAGCGCGACTGTCCGTAGTTGTGCACGTTCAAGTCGTGCACGCCCAAAACGCCGTCGTAGGCAAGCACACGCTTGCAAATATCCTGCGCAAGCTGCTTATCGGGAGCCTCGCCAAGCAAACTACTCATAGTGTTGCGGATTATGCCTATGCCGGCAAAGGCAATCACGACGGAAACAACAATGCCCATTGCTCCGTCAAGGAACGTCCAGCCAGTAAACTTGGTAACGACAACGGCAATCAAAATGGCAACGGTTGCGCAGGCATCAGATATACTATCCGTAGAAGTTGCGCAAAGCAGCTCTGAATTGTACGACCTGCCAAGCCGTCTGTTGAAAACGTACAGCCACAGCTTGACCGCCACCGAAACACCCAGCGCAGCAATCGTCCACCAGCTAAACGCCGCTTGTTCCGGCGAAATAATCTTGCTTACACTTTCCGAAAGCAGCTGCAATGCCAGTGTGATGACCACCACGCCGACCATTAAGCTTGCAACGTATTCCATGCGCTGATGCCCATACGGGTGATCCTTATCCGCAGGTTTTCCCGCAAGCTTAAAACCGATAAGCGAAATTACGTTGCTACCGCAATCGGAAAGATTGTTTAAGCCGTCCGCCAACACGGAAATTGCACCGAAAATCAGCCCGACAACAATCTTGAAGCCCGCAAGTAGCAAGTTCAAAATAATTCCAACCGTGCCCGATAGCCGCCCGACGTTGGCTCGAACCGTGGCATCTTGCGTTTTTTGATAGTCCTTTACAAATATTTTTAACAATGAGCTTACCATAATGACAGTATTGTACATCAGCGCCGCCGTTAAGTCAACTTGGGCAAATGGCTTTTTGTGAATGATTTTTATTTGCTATCGAGTAACTTCAACTGACGTATTTTAGTGTGAAGCATAAAGAATCTATCAAGGAATGGCATTTAACTATTTAAGAATACCATTCATTTCAACCACCGCCCCAATGTCATTCTGAGCGGAGCGCAGCGAAGTCGAACTGCGTAGCAGTGCGAGGGTGTAACCCGAGCAGAATCTAAGGGCGGTGGTAATCGATTGCGTTGATGTATAATCTCTCGAAAGCCTCCCTTGTGTAAAGGGAGGTGGCACGGAACGTGTCGGAGGGATTGTTGTATTAAATACACCTAATGCATAATACATAATAGATCCCGATGCTTTCGCATCGCCCTACGGGTTCGACTGCGTGCTACGCACTCCGCTCAGGATGACACATTACCAAGTGTTATTGCTTTCTACAAAAGGAATGTGTTATAAGTTGATTACATTTTCACGAACACTTTGCCTTACCGCTTAGTATGACACATAATTTGAAGTCTTGTCTATTTGTACGCGGCGGGAGCAAGCCCCCGTTCTATGGTGCAACAAAGCAGTGCTCCGCACTGTGAAATAGCTTTATTAAACAGAAGTTTTACTGCAAATCTAAATGAGCGCACCACAATGAAATGCACCCCAAAAGAAGATGGCTTTGCAACCGACTTTTGGAGTGCAATTTTCCACTAAGCGTTATCGTGCAGAGTTGCAGCCAAGGCAGCCATTGCATCATTACACTGCTCACCCTCGACGTACGCCCTAAGCTTGTTTTCCGTACCGCTTTTTCGCAGCACCACCCTACACGACGGATATTGCTGCGTTACTCGTGCCACCGTTGCTGCAAGCGCACGCTCCGTGGGTGCGGAGGACGCATCTGCAACGGGAAAAGACTTTAACTGCGACGGCACCTCGGCGCACTCTTCCGTGAACGCCCACAGACTGCCGTTATCGCGTATCACCTCGCACACGGCAAGGGCATTAATGATTGCATCGGAGCTGGTGGCGTAATCGCACAAAAGATAGTGTCCGCTTTCCTCGCCGCCAAACGTAAGCCCCTCACTCGCCATAAGATTAAATACGTTAACGTCGCCCACGTCGCTACGCAAAAGCTTGATGCCGATATCGTTAAGCGCAGCCTCCACACCGCCGTTGGTAAGCGTTGTGCCCACGACTGCATTATGTCGCAAGGCACCGGTTTGTTTGAAATGTTTTGCCAATGCGTAAAACACTTTGCTGTTTGGCACTACCCTGCCATCCTGCACGACGGCAAGCCTATCGCCGTCGCCATCAAAGGAAAAGCCCACATCAAAATGCTTCGGCATTGCGGCACACAAAAAATCCGGCACGGTAGCACCGCAATTAACGTTGATTTTTTTGCCGTTCGGTTTGGCACAAAAAGCCGTAACGTTTGCGCCTGCTTTTCCGAAAACAAGCGGCGCCACGCGATATGTTGCACCGTAACAGCAATCTAACGCGACATTTACTCCACTTAAATCTACCGAAATGGCACGCAACACGTCCTCGCAGTAAATATTGTGAATATCGTAAAATACCGGTTCCGTAACGCCGCACACATCAGACACGGCAAGACTGCTCATTGCTTTGCTAAGCACTCTTTGCTTGGACGCGCACAGTTTGACGCCGTAACGGTCAAACACCTTTAAGCCGTTATCGTTGGGTGGATTGTGGCTTGCCGTTATCATAACGCCGTAGTCGCCGCCGAGTTTACGCGTAAAGTGCGCGACAGCGTTCGTCGGCAAAATACCTAAGTTTATCACATTGCCGCCGCCATCGTACACGCCGTCCGAAAGCGCCGAATACAACGCCTCGCCCGAATCCCTTGTATCGCGCGCAACAACCACAATAGGACATTCGCCTGAAAGTGCCAAGCTTTTGCCAAGTAAAAAGGCAGTACCCGTTGTAAGAGTACTGCCAAAGGAGCCTCGTATTCCGTCCGTACCGAAAAAGTTCATATTTCACCTCGAAAACATTTTATTTTTCTTTTGTACAAACGCTCACGCGCACGGCTACAAGCGCAAATCTCGTAGCCGTGTATTCATTTAATTACACAATGCAGATATCAGCCCTGCGCGCATTTACAGTTTTTACGCACACATCACTTTACTTCCACGCTCCGCACACCGAGCCACGCACGGCAACATTATTTTTTGGCATAAAACTCCGCAGCCCTAACGCAAGCAAGGCTACCGGCTTTTGCGCCGTCGCCGCATGCAGTTACTATTTGTTTCAGCGCGCCGTCGGTAACGTCGCCGGCTGCAAACAAGCCCTTGGCGGCAGTTTCGCAACGATTATCCACAACCAAATAGCCTTTGCTGTTCTTTACGCCATCTATGCGCACAAAATCCGTAACGGGGGTTGCACCCGTGGCAACAAAAACGCCATCGACAAGCAATTTTTCCTTACTGTCGCCACTAACGGCAGTGATGCCGCTAACGACATTTTCACCGAAAATTTGTGCAACGGTTGTATCTAAACGCACGGTAATGTTTTGCTTTGCCGTTAGTCTATCGATATTTATCTGCTCGGCATTCAGGCTGCTTGTGCCCGCAAGCAAATAAACCTCGGCGGCAAGCTCGGATAAATACAGTGCCTCGCCCACGGCTTGATTGCCGCTGCCAACAACCGCAACTCTTTTGTCCTTAAAAAATCCGCCGTCGCAGGTTGCGCAATAGCTAACGCCTTTGCCAACCCAATCAGCCTCGATGCCAAGCTTGTTGTGCGACGTGCCCGTTGCCACCACCACTGCAGGGAATATTTGCTTATCCTTATCCGTTTGCACAACAAACTGTCCGTCCTCCGCAAGTGTGAGCGAAACTACGCGCTGACGCAACGGTGCAAGTCCCAACCTTTTTGCCTGTTTGATAATGCTATCGGCAAGCTGCCACCCTTCAACGCTTGTGTACGAAGGGAAATTTTCTATTTTATCAATGGTGGCAACAAGTCCGCCCAAGCCATACTGCTCGTACAGCGTAACCTCCGCATTGGCGCGTAGCGCATAAACCGCTGCCGTCAATCCGCCAACACCGCCGCCAATTATTGCAATTCTTTTCATATCGGATACCTCTTTATTGTACGATAGCTTGTCGCCCGCATTTTGTCGAATAGCGTCGCTTTATCGCACAAATTGCATTTTTCAATTTTGTTCAACCGCGTGCGTAATGCTTGCGCACGCAAAACGCCATTCCGCACCAAACAAACACAAAAGCGTACTGCCGTCGCAACATTTCTTTCGACAAACAATGCTCGTTGTTAAACGCAATTGATATAACGCTTAACAAAAATGCACCTGCCGCAACAGCACAATTACGTCGACGCACTGCCATTAACTCCGCCCATGGTTTATTTAACAATAAAAGGCGAGCTTCCAAACGGAAAATCGCCTTTTGTAATTGACTTTGTGGGATAACTCCAAAATTATCTCTTGCTGAATTGAGGAGCCTTACGAGCCTTCTTCAAGCCGTACTTCTTTCTTTCCTTCATACGAGGATCACGAGTAAGGAAGCCGCTCTTTTTAAGGATAGACTTATCCTCGCCGGCAACAACCAACGCGCGAGAAATACCGTGACGGATTGCGCCTGCTTGTCCCGTGTAGCCACCGCCAACAACGTTTACGATAACGTCGTATTTAGCGATTGTTTCGGTTGCGTTCAACGGCTGACGAACAATGTACTTAAGCGTATCGAGTCCGAAATATTGGTCGATATCGCGATTGTTGATGGTGATTGCGCCCGTTCCGGGAACAAGTCTTACGCGTGCGATAGACTTCTTTCTTCTGCCGGTACCCCAAAATTGTACCTTTTTCTTTCCAACTGCTTTTGCCATGGTTCAGTCCCTCCTATTCAAGCACCAGCACTTCAGGATGCTGAGCCTCGTGGTTGTGTGTAGCGCCCTTGTACACTCTAAGCTTGGTGAGCATTTTTCTGCCAAGGCTATTGTGAGGAAGCATACCCTTAACTGCCTTCATAACGGCAAAGTCGCTTCTTTCTGCCATAAGCTTGCTGTACTTAACCTGCTTTAAGTGACCTGGTCTGGGAGAACGACGAACATAAAGCTTTTGGTTAAGCTTGTCGCCGGTAAGAACTACCTTGTCGCAGTTGATAACGATAACGTAATCGCCGGTATCAACGTGCGGAGTAAACGTGGGCTTGTTTTTGCCGCGAAGGATTGCTGCAACTTGACTTGCAACGCGACCAAGCGGCTTGCCTGTAGCGTCAACAACGTACCATTTTCTTTCAACGGCTTCTTTTTTAGCCATAAAAGTCTTAATCATTGTAAAAAATCTCCTGATATTTAAGTTTGTTTGCTGTTCACGGTTGAACAATTATCGCCAGTGGAGTGCGATTTAGACATGACAGAGCTTAAAATATCATGCCGAATTATTCACAGCCTATCTATTATACAAATGCCGACCAAAATTGTCAACCGTTTTGCACTAAATTTGCAAGGTTTTTTGACGGTTTTTTGTACGGACAAAGAGTTTCAAATTATCTTATTTAAATAACGACCGTCGAATAGGTCATTTTATCCGACGATTTGCATTGTTTACGCCAAACACTCGCATGCTTAATAATGTAAATCTGGTCGTATTCTTGACGCGAATTCCTATCGCGGCACTCGCATTCAGCCATTTGAACCGTCAAGCATTTTCGTCCACCGTGATGTGCAAAGGAATTCTCCAAAAGTGCACAAAGGAGTGTCACCCAGCCGCAAAAAACATTCCGCCAAAATATATTTGCAAACGCTTCGTGCGTTTGAGTCAAACACCAAAAAACACGTCAACGCACTTAATAAAAAACCGTTTCGAGCGTCAAGCCTCTTGCAGGCATCGTCCTAAAATGCAAGCGTTCGCCCTTAAGCACGGACAAAACGTCCTCAATGTTGTAGGTGCCCTTACCAACCTCCACAAGCAAGCCTGCCATATTGCGAACCTGATTGTACAAAAAAGCATTACCATTAACTGTAAACTCGATTATGCCGTCAGGTAGCTCAGCCACTTCAAAAAAATTTATTTCCCGCACGGTACCCTTAAGGTTACTGCCCGTGTTTTGGAATGCCGCAAAATCGTGTTTGCCAACCAAAAGCTTTGCGGCGGAACGCATTGCGGATATATCCAACGGTTTGTAAACTTGAGTGTGATTTACATCCAACATGGGCTTACGCACCGGCGAAACGTAAATACGATAACAGTACGTTTTGGACAGAGCGGAAAAACGCGCGTCGAATGCGTCATCTACCACCTCCGCCTTTGTTACCGCAACGCTTGACGGCAACGATAAATTAACGCCAAGACAAAGCTTGAAAGTATTGACAGGTTTATCCACGATAAAGTGCGCGACCTGCCCTTTTGCGTGCACGCCAACGTCCGTTCGTCCCGCGGCATAAAGGCGCACAAAATCGCAATCGAAGTATTTGCCCAAAGCACGCTCGACTGTGTCCTGCACAGAAACTCCGTTTTGCTGACTTTGCCAGCCGCAGAAATCCGTGCCAATATATTCGATTGTAAGCTTAACCTTTGTCATAGCGCTCCGTAGAATAAAGCCTTTCATTTATGCTTGCCGCTCCGCTTTTTACGCTCCTATACGAACAAGAATAGTAAAGCCGATTTGTCGTCATATTTGCCTCCGACAGCGTTGCTTTTTTGGACGCAAAATCTTGTGCGCAAATGCGATTTTAATAATACAGCCAAGTGATACCAGCCCACCTTTCGGCGTTGGCATATACCACAAACACGGCTACAAACACCAAAAGTGTGACAAAAGCACCAATAAAATCTCGATAACCTATTTGAGATTTTTTCATGCGAGTGCGGTTAGCCGCGCCCTCGTAACAACGACTGTTCATTGCGTTCGCAAGCTCGTCCGCACGACGAAAACCGCCGACTAAAAGCGGAATGAGTATGGGAACAAACGCCCGTGCACGCTTGGCAAGGTTGCCCGTATCAAAATCTGCGCCACGCGCCTTTTGCGCACGAATAATACGGTTAGTTTCGTCAATAAGCCCCGGGATAAAGGATAACGTAAGGCTCATTATCAGCGCAAGTTCATGTGCAGGAAAGCCTATTACAGAAAGCGGCTTTAGCCCAACCTCGATGGCGTGCGTCAAATCCACGGGCGTAGTTGTTAGCGTTAGAATATTCGAGCCGATAATAAGGTAAGTTAAACGCAAAAGCATTTTGATTGCCGTCACTATGCCGTCGTCGTAAATCTCAAAAATCCACCACTGCCACAAAAGCGTGCCGCTTTTTGTAAAAAACAAATTGAGCAGCGCAGATAAAAACAGCAAAAACAGCACGCCTCGCACGGAACGAAATACGCCCGACACTGGCACGCCGGAAAGCGCAATGACAACAATCAAAAACACCGTTATCAATGCAAAACCGGCAAAGCTGGTAACAAAGAATATACCCACCAAGTACAGCAAACACAGCAAAAGCTTTACGCCTGCATTCATTTTGTGCAAAAAAGAATTGCCCTCGTAATACTGACCGAAGGTTACGTCATTAAGCATTTGTACCTCCCTTTACGCCCTGCACTGCGGCAAAAACTTCCTCTACAGTGCGCGCCGATTGATCAAGTACTATGCCGTGCCGCTCCAGCGCGTTGCAAAAACGTGCCATATGCGGCACTTCCAAATCCATATCGACAATTTGTTTTTCGTTACGGAATATGTTGCGCGGAGTATCATCGGCAACAATCCCGCCGTTTGCAAACACTATCACGCGAGAGGCGTTTTCGTAGACCTCGTTCATATCATGTGAAACCATCACAACGGTAACTCCACGCTGACGATTAAGTTGAGTAACAAGCGACAAAATTTCTCGCTTGCCCTGTGGATCCAAGCCCGCAGTTGGCTCGTCAAGCACAAGCACTTGCGGTTCAGACGCAAGTACGCCTGCAAGCGCAACGCGCCGTTTTTCGCCGCCGGAAAGGTCAAACGGAGATTTATCCTTTATCTCGTCAAAACTAAGTCCCACAAGCCTTAACGCATTGCAAGCCCTTTGCTCCAAGTCATCCGTAAGCCCAAAATTTTTAGGACCAAAACAGACGTCCTGCAACACCGTATCCGCGAACAACTGATACTCCGGATATTGGAACACCATGCCCACGCTACGGCGAAGTGCCTTCAAGTCGATTTTTGCATCTCCAAGGCTCATGCCACATACCGACATTTGCCCCTCTTGCAAGCGCACCAAACCATTGCAGTGCTGCAAAAATGTGCTCTTGCCGCTACCCGTGTGCCCCACAATGGCAACAAATTCGCCACGTTTGACATCCACGGTAACGTCCTTGAGCGCATATATCCGTTGCTTTGCCGTTGGCGCATAGCTAAAACTTACACCCTGCGCAAAAATTGCGCTGTCCGGCGGAGCAACAAATGTATTTATTTTAGTCTTTCGCATACTCTTTCTCCCAGTTCGGCAGCATCAGCACAATGCTCGTCAACATCAAATCCTGCAGCGCTAAGCAAGCCTGCCAACTCAATGGAACGAGGAACACGCAAGCCAACTTCGTCAAGCAAGCGCCTGTTGTCAAAAATTTGTAGCGGAGTGCCCTGCGCCACAACGTGACCGCCGTTCATCACCACAACACGACTGCAATCCAACACCTCTTCCATAAAGTGCGTGATAAGCACCACCGTCATACCGCCTTGATTAAGCTTTTTGGCAACCGCAAGCACCTCTTTGCGCCCTTGCGGATCCAGCATTGCAGTGGATTCGTCCAACACAAGCACCCTTGGGCGGATAGCCAACGCACCGGCAATGGCAATACGCTGCTTTTGTCCGCCAGAAAGCTTGTGCGGCGAACGTTTGGCAAAATCGGACATATCCACCGTTTGAAGCGCCTCGTTGACACGCTCGATAATTTCTTCACGCGGAACGCCTAAATTTTCCGGTCCGAAGGCAACATCGTCCTCGATTATGCTTGCAACAAGCTGATTATCCGGATTTTGGAAAACCATACCGACGTTTTTACGAATTTCAAAAATAGCATTCTTATCGGCAGTGCTGGAGCCAAACACCTCAACCGCACCGCTAACGGGCGTAAGTAAGCCGTTCATAAGCTTGGCAAGGGTGGATTTTCCGCACCCGTTGTGACCCACGAGCGCAACAAATTCTCCGGAGTAAATATCGAGATTGACGCCCTCAACGCCCATCACCTGCGACACATTCCCCTGCTCGTCATAGCTTTTATAGTAATAAGAAGCGTTTTTCAATGAGATTGCCGCATTGCAACTTTGTTGTTCGATGTTCATTGTTGTTCCTCCGAAAGTGCCGTCGCCGCGCAGGTATATAAACTCCGCCAACGTGCGATACGTTCCGCATCTGCGCCGAACTCGTGTAAAAAATAGTTTTCGACGGTTTTGTATTTACGCAAAATCGCATTGTAGGATATTTGAAGTAAATCTGCCGAAACGCTCAATGCTACCTTGAAAATCTTTTTTAGCTTTTCAAAATGCGGATAATTTGCAAAAAGCGCAACATATTGTTCGTTAGCATCGGTTCTAAGCTCGTTGGAAAGCAAATAATCCCTCATAATAACCTCAAAATCCGCGCCCAACGCAAGCAAAACAAGCATTGCCGCAACGCCCGTGCGATCCTTACCTGCCGAGCAGTGAAACAGCAAACTTTCGCCGCTATCCATAAGTTCAAAAAGTTTTTTGTACGCCTTGTTGTTGAATGGATAATGCTTGTACAGGATTTTGAAGCGCAGTCTAAATGCCTCGATGCAAATTTTCGAAGGCAGCCAACGAGGCACCATATCCGCAACGGAACTCGGCTGTACCGCCAACTTTCGCTCACTTTGCGAGGCAGATAGGTGCATATACGCCGCACCGCTCGGAATGTAATCAGGATCATCCGTCGCTTCCTTTTTGCTACGGAAATCTACAATATACTTCAGCGCAAGCCCGTCAAGTATTTTCTTGTCCGCAACAGTCAGACCGGTAAGACATGGGCTGCGGAAAAGCAGGTTGTTTTTTACAACCCGAGCGCCGCAAGCCGTTCCGCCCATATCGCGAAAATTACCTATTGAAATGCCGTGATCGTTTATATTCATACACACATCCATCGCCCTTGCAATAAGGGCAAGCCAAATATTCAATAAAGATACATAACGCTTCGTTAAATAACATATTTGCGGTCGTTAAAGTATCGTTAGTGTACTTATGCTCATTTGCACATATGTCCACACAAGCAACGCATAAAACTTACGTCGTCCGACGTACAGCCATTTGCTACAACCCGTTTGACGAGCCGCATTTTACGCTAAACTTTGATTGTACATTGCCGCGTACAAACCGTTTTGCTTTAACAGTTCATCGTGCGAGCCCTGCTCGACAATACCATCCTTGGTAACAACTATGATATTATCGGCATTTTTTACGGTAGACAGACGATGCGCAACAACTATCGTGGTGCGCCCCACAGATAGCTCGGATAATGCCTGCTGAATTTGCATTTCCGTAACGTTATCCAATGCGCTGGTTGCCTCGTCCAAGATAAGTATCGGAGGATTTTTGAGGAATGCGCGAGCAATGCTTATACGTTGTTTTTGTCCGCCCGAAAGTTTTACTCCGCGCTCGCCCACTTCCGTATCGTAGCCATCGGGCAGCGTCATGATATAATCGTGTATTCGCGCACGTTTTGCCGCCTGCTCGATATCCTCAAAACTGGCATTAAAATCGCCATAGGCAATATTTTCGCGAATGGTACCGCCAAACAAAAATACATCCTGCTGCACAATGCCGACATTGCGCCTAAGGTCGTCCCTACGCATCGCGGTGATATCGATACCATCTACCGTTATGGTGCCACTGTTAAGCTCGTAAAACCTCGGCAGCAGATGACACATCGTGGTTTTTCCTCCGCCGCTCGGTCCCACAAGCGCAACCGTTTGCCCTGCTTTAACGTCAAACGAAACGTCGCTAAGCACCGCCTTTTGCATATCGTCGTTTTCGTACGAAAAGCCGACGTGCAAAAAGCTCACGTCGCCGTTAAGCTTATCCACACCGATTGCGTTTTCGTTGTCCTTTTCGACTGGCGCAGCCATAACCTCACAAAAACGAGCAAAGCCCGTCATGCCGTTTTGTATGCTTTCCAAAATCGCCGTCAGTGTGCGTATGGGCGAGCTGATAATGGAAACATACAAAATATATTCCGTAAAGCTGCCCGCATCGATTTGGTCAAAGTAGAAAAAAATACCGCCAGCAAGCACCGCAACGAGATACAAAATGTCGTTGAACAAATCCATGCCGCTGTGGAAAATACCCATGGACTTATATGCCCTGCCCCGTGCTGCCTGATAATTTTGATTGGCACGCTCAAATTTTTCCGTTTCGTGTGCGTTTGCGACGTACGCCTTTGCGACACGAATACCGGAAACGGAACTTTCCACCTGCGCATTTATTTCGCCCGTTTCTTCACGCATTTTGGCAAACGCCTTTTTTTGACGTCGGCGTTGCTTTATTGCAAACCAGCACATAAACGGAATTATCGCGGCGACTATCAACGCCAAATAAACATTGGTTAGCGATATCATGATTAGCGCGCCCACAAGCGTTATGGATGAAAGGAACAAATCCTCGGGACCGTGGTGTGCCAATTCGGAAATCTCAAACAAATCGTTGATGATACGGGACATTATCGAGCCCGTTTTGTTTTGGTCAAAATACGAAAAAGGCAGCTTTTGCAAGTGCTCGAAAAAATCACGGCGCATATCGCCCTGAATGCGCACGCCCATGATGTGCCCCCAATACTGGATAACAAATCCCAACAACGCCTTGACAACGTAAATGACAAGCAAGGCAATGCACCACACGATAACCAAGTCCAATCGGCGATCCGGTATGTAGTCGCTAATGATGTTACCGGTTATAAAAGGGAAAAATAAATTGCACACCGCAACTGCCAATGCACAAAGCATATCTATCGCAAACAATTTTTTGTAGGGTTTGTAATAGGAAAAGAATTTCTTGAGCATTGCGCCGCCTCCGTTTTTTCTTTTGTGTGTGGAATTTACTCCATTACAAATGCATTACGTTTTATTATATCAAATAATTTAATTTTTGACAAATAATGTACAAGGCAAAAATGGCACGACACAGCAACTTTTTGCTATTATTCCTCTTCTATGCCGTTTTCAATTAATTCAGCGTTCCATAAAGTGATTTTCCAAATAAGATTTATTGCGGAATTCACCTTGAAAACAAGCTTTTTCGCAACATAGTCGCAAAGCATTGCACGGCGTTGAGCTCATAACGTAAGCAAAAAAAGCACACGTTAAAGGCGATTGCAGCCACAAAGTATATTTTTTGCACGATTGGTTAACACACAGCATAGAGAATAATGTTAGATAAACGCAGCGTAGCCATCCTTAATATTTTGCGACAAAAAGTACCGTCCGGATATGCCGTTCTATCCAAAAGCGAGATTGCCGCCGAACTGCCGCAAAAAGTACACGCGGACGAAAAAATGCTGGCAAAAGCACTTTTGTTCTTAAAGGAAAACAAGTATATCGAAATAAAATATCAGGACAAAAATGAAATATGCCTTTCATTAACGGCAAAAGCCGATTCCTATTTTTTTGACGCACCGCAAGCCGAGCGCACAAGCCTCGTGGCGACACAACTATGGATATTGCTTGGCGGCGTGTTTTTAGCTGCGTTTTTAGGAGCGTTGATTGCAGTAACGCTAATGCGATTGTAGCTATGCTAAACAAAAAAGAAGTCGCCGTGATGCGCGCAATATACGACTCGTGCAAAGTAAACAACTTTAGCACAATTATAACCGACGAACGAATAATTGCCCTTTCTCCGGAAAAACTGAAACTCAATAACGCTGCCGTAGACACAATACTCAAACAACTGGAGTACGACGGCTATTTTGAGTGCGTAAAGTCCGATAGGCGTGGCACAACGGTAAACGTCATCACGCTAAAGCAAAAGGGCAAAGCTTTTTGCCGCGAGCTTGTGCAACGCCGACGAGATATACTGAGCAATATGTTTTGGAGGATTATTTATGCCGCAACAGGTGCAGTTGTAGCACTTGCAATAAACAAGCTGCTCGGCAGATAATATATCTCAACAAATCAATTATGCTCCACTTACAGGCATTAAAGTATTGTTTACGGTCTGTTAAAAACTATTAAACGCCCGTTAGTAAAAAAGGGAACAGCTAAATCGAGCCGTCCCCTTTTAATTCTATTTTTATTATTCAAACTGTATCAATAACCCTATCGCAAGACTTTTGTTAGCCTATTCTTTAAAAAAGTCACGTTTATTAAAGCCGCAGGTCATAAAGCGAGCAAACGCGCGCCCCTTTGTAAGCCAAACCACGTTATAGTTATTCTTTGTGTTGGCAATCATGCGCGGGCAGACGTAATCAGCGATAGTTTGCGGATAGTCTCCCAAAATGTTGTAAACCTTTTTAGTCTTTTCCGAAAGCTCGATGTGCGTTTCGCCGCCATTCGCCGTTTTAATAAAATCCGTTATCATAATGCCAGGGGTAAGACGGCACACGCAAACTTTGCCACCTGTTACGTCGTTGCTTTCCTTGGCAAGTGCCTGCGTAAAATAGGTAACGGCACGCTTGCTTGTTCCATACACAGTCAAGCCCGTCATCATTGCATCATCGCTGCCATAGCCCTCAACATTATAAATCTGACCGAAGCCCTGTTGCTTCATTCCGGCAAAAGCCACTTTGCTGCCGAAAATTGCGCCTTTAACATCAATGTTGAGCAAAAACTCAATTTCCTGCGGAGCAAGCTCGTAAACAGGCTTATCCGGTTGGTTAACACCCGCATTATTAATCCAAATATCCACCGTACCAAAGCCGTTGGTTGCAAAATCCCACAGCGCTTGCAGGTCGTCATGGCTGGTTACGTTGCACATCGTGCTCAGAACTTCGCCCTCGCCTTCGATTTGCGAAACCGTTTCCTGCGCAATCTGCAATGCTTGCGGATTGATATCCGATAAAACAACATTACAGCCAAGACTCTTAAATTTTTTGGCAAGCTCCAAGCCAAAACCTCTTGCACTACCCGTAATTACTACTGTTTTCATCTTTCCTCCGATATTGTAAAGCCTACCCACATAAGCAAAAACAATGGCCTGTCAGTACCACTTCTACACAAACAAAACCCCTATTTTATATTGTTAGCACAACGACACGCATACAGCAAATGCCCAATGCCGTCGATACGTTTGCCTTGCACCTATCCGCCCCGCAACACCGCTGCAATAATGCGTCCGAAAGTTCAAATAGATTGTTGCCTATTCTTTTGCATCTGCCGCGGCACAATCGGCAGCTTGCGAGGCACGAGCCGTCCGAATAAGCTTTAGGTCGTGGCAAATATACAGCACCATCGAAAGTGCCAATGCAACAACGCTCATCGTTACAAGAACGTTTGATATCTCCGCCGACAAATCAATAAGAATATGCGCCAGCATTGTGCAATAAACCAATACGGTTGCCAACTTGCCGTGCCATAGTGCCGAGTAAGTTGTGCCGGTCACGCGGATAATTACCAGACCGAGAGCACCCACAACAAGCTCCTTTGCAAGCAAAACAGCAAATAAAAACCACATTTGCGAAAAATCCTTGATAAGGAACGCCGTAACTATTATTTGAGTAAGCTTATCGGCAATGGGATCCAACGCTTTGCCCAAAGCGGAAACCTGATTAAATTTTCGCGCGATAAAGCCGTCTGCAACATCTGTGACGGCAGAAGCAACCACCAGTACAAATGCCGCAACAGTATAATCCAAGCAATAGCACCAAACTATTGCAGGGATAAGTGCGATGCGCAGCATCGACAAAATATTGGGAACAGTAAAAATCCTATCACATTGCTTGTTACTCAAACTAAACACCGCCTTGACGTACTAATACAGATTGTTTACCCGAAATAATATATATATACAAGCTTTACATTTTCTTAAATATGGGTAATTCATCCTTTGTTACGCCGTTAGTCGGCACAAGTCAATCGCCAGATTGTGACAAATATGCAACTTTTTGCAACGTTGCGCCCGTTTCGTCCTTGAGGCAAACACCACGTTCATCCAGCACCAGATATGATTTTACTCCGTCGCGAGGCTGTCCCATCGAGCCGACGTTTGCCACCAACACTCCGCCAACGTTGCGTATAAAACCGATATGCGTATGTCCGTGAATAAGCACGTCGCCTTGCCTTAGCAGCACTGGGGGCATTCGATATGCGTTATACCTATCGCCGTGAGTAAAAAACAACGTTCTACCAAAGGCATAAGTGACAAAGTTATCCTCTAGCCCTACGCCAAGCAGCTGCTCATGCACGGGGCGATCGTTATTGCCACGAATAAGATATAGCGTTGTGTCCATTTCTTGCAATATTTGTTTTATCTGTTCAGGCTGATCGTTAATGCCGCCAAGCAAATCGCCGCATAGCACGGTTTTATCGGGCTTTTCTTTCGCCACAATGCTTGCAGCAGAAACAAACGCAGCAAGATTGCCGTGAAAATCCGAAAAGGCAATTATTTTCATTACACACCATATACGCACGCACAAACGACAGCTTTTGCCGTTTTAAGTGCACTTACTGTCACAAAGTATCCTATTTGCCAACGAGCGACAGGTACAACTCGACGTATTTTTGACTGCTTTCCTTCCACGAATAATCTTGCGCCATACCTGTCTGCTGGATTGCCCTATAGGTTGCGTTACGGTTAAAATAGAAGTCAAGCGCACGGTTAACGGTAAATTCCAAGTCGTGCGAATTGCACTCCGCAAAGCTAAAGCCATTGCCCTGACAAGTGTGCTCGTTGTAGCTCCTGACCGTATCAGAAAGTCCGCCCGTTTCGCGCACAATGGGCACCGCGCCATACTTCAAGCCGATAAGCTGCGTAAGTCCGCAGGGCTCAAACACGCTCGGAACAAGCACAAAATCCGACGCGGCGTAAATCATACTCGACAGTGCCGTATCAAAAAAGATGTTTGCCGACATTTTATCCGGATGTCTATCCGCAATGGCACGGAAGGCATCCTCGTAGCGTTTTTCACCCGTGCCCAGCAAAACAAATTGCATATCGTTTTGCAGCAGACGCTCGATAACGTCACACACCATATCCAAGCCCTTTTGGTCAACCAGACGGGAAACCAACCCCACAAGCGGTTTATCCGTATCGGGCAAGCCAAGCTTGCGTTGTAAAAGCTGTTTATTGGCTGCCTTGCCCTTACGCACCGTTTTGCGATTGTATGGGCAAGCAACGTTTTTGTCGTTGGACGGGCTGTACATATCGTAATCGATACCGTTTAGTATACCCGTCAGTTTGTACGAATAGCCCCTTATGACATTTTGCAAGCCCTCGCCGTAGCGGTCAGTAGTAATTTCCTTGGCGTATGTATCCGAAACGGTAGTTACCGCATCTGAAAACACTATTGCCGCCTTCATAAGATTAACCGCACCATTGTGCAGCAAGCGATCATCTGTAAAATACCAATCGGATAAACCGGTTAGGTCGCGCATACACTCCACGCTCATCCAGCCTTGATAGCGCAAATTATGTATCGTGTACACAAGCTTTGCCGCACTAACTTGCGGACAGCCACCATAGTATGCATGCCTATACACGGGAACGTATGCCGTAGACCAGTCGTTGCAATGGATAACATCGGCTTTGATATTTAGCCACACAATCAAATCCAAACATGCCTTGTTAAAATAAGCAAAACGCTCGTTATCCGCAAAGCAATACATGGGACCTTGAAAGTAGTATTCGTTATCCAAAAAGAAGTAGGTAACGTTATCGCGAACGATTTTGTATACGCCAACATATTGGTGTCGCCAATTAACATCGGTATAAAAATACCCGACGTATTCCTTTTCCGCACGATATTGCAGTTTTATAAGGTCGCAATAGTACGGCATAACGACATACACGTTGTGCCGCTTATCCTTAGCCACGGCCTTTGGCAACGCTCCAAGAACGTCGCCCATACCGCCGGATTTTGCAAAGGGATCAACCTCTGCACTCAAGTAAAAAATATTCATAAAAACCTCCACGTCGCAAAGGCAAAAAAGCCCCTGCGCACAAAAAACAAGCTTGCATCTAAACCGACAACCCGCAACGAGCCGACAGCATCAACTAAATAGTACGTCTTTTGCCCACAACTATCGGGAACGAGCGTTGTCCGACAAGCTCCTTGCCCTTAAGTATTACGCAATCCTTATCGATAATACAGGCAGAAAGGCGCACATCCTGCGAAATAACCGAGTTTTGCATAACGATACAGTCCTTTAAGCTTGCACCGCGCTCCACCGTCACTCCACGGAAAAGAATGCAATTTTCAACAGCGCCGTCAATCACGCAGCCATCGGCAATCATACTATTTGCAACAACGGCATTATCCAAATACCTTGTGGGCACCATATCCTTGACCTTTGTAAGGATAGGATTATCGGAAAAGAATAAATCTTTGCGCACATCGGAACTCATCAAATCCATCGACGCGTTAAAATAACTGTTGGTATCGGTAATTGCAGCAAGGTAACCGTCAAAGCGATATCCGATTACGTTGTGACGCTTGATGTAGCCGGCAATCAAATCGTTAAAGAATTCCTTGCGCTTTAGCACCTGATAACGCTCCAAAACGTTAACAAGCAAATCCTTGGTAAACACATAGTAGCCTGCCAAGCGATTTTCTCCCTTATCAGAAACGGAAGTAACAACGCCGTCATCGCGAACGTTGACGTACACTCCGCTGCTACGCGATTTTTGATACACAACCGTCAAGTCTGCTTGACGTGCAACGTGCTGAGCAACAATCTTATCGAAAGTGATATTGCAAACAATATTGCAATCTGCAACAACAACGTATTTTTGCGGACTACGCTTTAGGTAATGCAAAACGTCAAGCAGCATTCTAATGCGGTCATCTGCCTCTGTCGAGCTGGACGAAAACGGCGGCAAAAAACGCAAACCGTATTTTTTACGAGCCAACCCCCAAGGCTTGCCGCTGCCGAGATGGTCAAGCAACGATTGATAATTGTATTCCGTGGCGATACCTACGTTTACGATACCGCTATTTACCATATTGGATAAAGCAAAGTCCACAAGCCTATATCTGCCGGCAAACGGAATTGCCGCAACACTGCGCAGACGAGTGAGTTCGCCAAGATCCGCCTCGTTATTAGAGGTAAGAATAACACCCATTGTATCGATCATCTTAGTTACCTCCCCCTTCAACATTATCCGTCAACATGCTGTTAGGCGCCAAACAAACGCCGTCATCCACATGCACGCCACTGCCAACGAGAGAAACACCGCCCGAGCAATATGCCGAAGCAAAGCTTGTGTCCCCCTTTCCGTCACCGATTTTGGCTTTTTCGCCAATAACGGCATTTTCGCCAACGATTGCCTTTACAATCCGCGCGCCCTTTTTGATAACCGCGCCGCTAAGAATTACGCTATCCTCAACCGCTGCGCCCTTTTCCACTGTAACGCCATCGAACACAACGCTACCGGTAACGTTGCCGTCGATATAGCACCCCTCTGTAATTAGGCTGTTTTTGAGCGTGGCGTGTCCCGCAATAAAATGCGGACTTTGCAGTGCCGAGCGAGATAAAATTTGCCAATTTGCGTCGGATAGATTAAGGCTATTATCGTACAGCAAATCCATATTTGCTTGCCAAAGGCTTTCCACCGTGCCGACGTCCTTCCAATAGCCTTCGAACTCGTAGCCGTACAAACCACGTCCCTCTGCAAGCATTTTGGGAATAATGTTTTTACCGAAATCGTTGGAGCTGTTTTTATCCGCCTCGTCGGCGATAAGCTCCTTGCGCAACACGTCCCATTTGAAAATGTAAATGCCCATCGATGCGGTGTTGCTTTTGGGTTGTTTGGGTTTTTCCTCAAAATCGACAATTCTGCCGTTATCATCGCAGGACAAAATGCCAAAGCGCGACGCTTCAGACATATCCACAGAAATCATAGCAATCGTAACGTCTGCATTTTTGCCAACATGGTAGCTCAACATGCGATTGTAATCCATCTTGTAGATGTGATCGCCCGAAAGTATCAAAACGTTTTCCGGATTAAACTTGTCGATAAACTCCAGATTTTGGTAAATAGCGTTAGCAGTACCCTTGTACCACTCGCCTTCCTTTTCGCGCATGTACGGCGGCAAAATGTACACGCCGCCTTCGTTCACGTCAAGGTCCCAAGCTTGTCCGTTGCCTATGTAGGTATTGAGCTGCAACGGCTTATACTGAGTGAGTATGCCGACCGTGTTAATACCCGATTGGGTACAGTTGGTAAGCGGAAAATCGATAATACGATACTTTCCGCCATAGGGAACGGCAGGCTTTGCGATGTTGCGTGTTAGCACGCCAAGCCGACTGCCCTGTCCCCCTGCGAGGATCATTGCAATGCAATTTTTGTTCTTCATAGAGAACTCCTTTATATTTTTTACGCATCTACGCGCAATTAGTTACAAAATAAAATACCACTGCAACAAACGATATACACGCCCAAGAGCTTGTTTGCCATTGAGCCTGCCGCAAATACGACACCTTGCAAAAGGAATACCGAGGATTACAGCTCGATATGCTCAATGCCGTCCTTGTCGCTAAGCTTGTACACCACAAAGCGGTTGCCCACCACCTGAACAGGTTCACAGCCCAGCACGTTGCAAACCTCATTGCACATCTCGCGTGCAGATGAATCGCAACTTTTTAGTGCGGCGACCTTGACCAGCTCGTGGTGATACAGTGCCACGGCAATTTCGTTGATAATATTTTCCGTAAGCTCGCCCTTGCCGACGGTTACCATCGGACGGAGCGTGTTTGCCATTCCTTTGAGCTTACTGCGTTGTTTAGTTGTAATCATATATTCTCCGATAAAAAATCTAAAATTTATAAGCGCTCGTCCGCAAGCTGCCCAAGCACGCCCGCAACATTCAATTTAGCCGAGCGCTCAAAGCCGAATGCAACACGCAAAGCTATGCGCCGTGCGTTTTGCCCCGTGTGATGTATTTGCTTCCACTCCGCAGATTAATCGACAAAATCAAACTCGATGTCGCCCACGATAACGGTATCGCCGTCCGTTGCGCCCATCTTGCGGAGTGTTGCAATAACGTCCTTATCCTTTAACACACGCTGGAAGTAGCGGAAGCTATCATAATCGTCGAGATTGACTTTGCGAGATAAAATTTCCACCAAACCGCCCGTTACTTCATAGACGTCGGCATCAAGCTGCACCACGTCGAACGTATCATCCTCTTGCTTATCCAACGTTACAGGGGTGAACTCCAACGGTTGTGCCGGCGGAAGCTTGTCCAAAACGGAAACAATGCTTTCCAAAAGCTCCTCTGCGCCCTCGTGGATAATAGTCGTCATAGGGATAATGGTATAACTATTGCCAAACTCCTTGCGGAAGCGTTGCAAATTTTCCTCAGCGTTGGGCATGTCCATTTTGTTAGCAACAACAAGCATCGGCAGTCTGCTCAACGCCTCGTCGTAGCTAAAAATTTCGTTATTGATAAGCGTGAAATCACTAATCGGATCGCGCCCTTCACTGCCCGAAATATCCACAACATGCACTAAAACTCGAGTGCGCTCGATGTGACGCAGAAAACTGTGCCCCAATCCAGCCCCCTCGCTTGCCCCTTCGATAAGACCGGGAATATCCGCCATCACAAAAGAGGAATCGTAATAGCCCACTACACCGAGATTTGGCGAAAGGGTGGTAAAGTGATAATTTGCTATTTTGGGCTTTGCCGACGATACGACTGAAAGCAGCGTGCTTTTGCCCACGTTGGGGAAGCCCACCAAACCCACATCCGCAATGGTTTTTAGCTCCAAAATAATTTCGTGCTCACGAGTTTGCACTCCGTGCTCCGCAAAAGAGGGCGATTGCCTACGAGCAGTTGCAAAGTGATGATTTCCTCTGCCGCCCTTGCCGCCGTTTGCGATTATCTCACGCTGACCGTCGCAGTACATATCCGCAACGATATCGCCGTCCACTGTTTTTACGACAGTGCCCACGGGCACACGCACAACAAGGTCCTTTCCCTGCTTGCCGTAGCAATTCTTTCTGCCGCCGTTTTCGCCATCACCTGCACGAAAATGCTTTTGAAAATGAAAGGCGTTGAGGGTGTTTTCCGCAGTGGTTGCCTCAAAAACTATATCTCCGCCCTTGCCGCCGTCGCCGCCATCGGGACCGCCGTTGGGAACATATTTTTCCGTATGTAGGCTTGCCGAGCCATTTCCGCCGTTACCTGCTTTGATGTAAATTTTAACTTTATCAATAAACATAAAAATCCTTTTTCAACAAGCTCCGCAATACCACTGCAAAGCCATTTTTTTTTGTATATTATTAACGATATATCGCCTTAAACATGACGTTAACCCTGTTTTAATAAACCGAAGCGTGCCATAACCATATCGAAAATCTTGATTGCGTCCGAAACAGCCGTCGCGACAAACGAGCCGCCAGCAGCATCGCCGCCGACGTAAATATTATCTCGCAAAAAACCGTCCTCGGCAGCAAAAAAACGTTCGCCACCACAAAGCTCGCTATCGCACACGTTACCCGTAGCCACAACGACCGTATCACATTTTAACTCTGTAATCTCGTCAAGCACGGTAAGCTTACCCCTGTTTTGCGACTGCGTGCGATTAAGCTCCACACACAAGCCTTCCGCTATACGCACTATTCGCTTGGGTGCAAGGTTCGGTTGGATAACTACGCCGTCGGACAGCGCAGCCGATATTTCCGAGGCAAACGCTGGCATTTCCTCGACGGAACGACGATAAGCAACAACAGATTTACCTCCAAGCCGAGCGTTTTTGCGCGCACAGTCTATTGCCGTGTTGCCGCCGCCAATAATCACTGCATCGCAGGGAGTGCCCGACCTCAAAAAGTCATCCGCACAAACAGTAAGCTCCGCGCCCTGTATATTGGGCACAACGGGCTGCCTTGCGCCCACCGCCACAAGCACGCAATCGAACGTCGCCGATAGCTGCGCAAGCTCCGCACTGCCTATATGCTTTTTTACAACGTTTATTCCGCTTTGCTTAACCTCTGCGACAATATCATCCAAAAGCTTGCGTTCCAGACGAAACGGCGGAATGGAATACAGCGTATCCAGAATTTCATTTTGCTCAAAAATAGTAACGTTCGCGCCCTGCTCGTAGCATTTTGCGGCAAAGGTAATACCACAAGCGCCACCGCCCACGACTGCACAGCTGATACCGTCAAGCACATTAGAACGACGCACAATCTTGTACGGCGCAGATAAATACGCAAGCATTTCTGCTTTACCAATTTCCACCGCCTCACCGCTCCGTGCGCGCACACAATGTGCTCTGCAAAAAGACTGCGGACAAATACTTCCGCAAACGCCGCCCAAGGGATGCCCGATAACATCGATGGCGTGCCGATACTCGCCCTTGTTTACAGCATCGATAAACGAAGCGATATTGTTGCCGACGGGACAGCCTTTTTTACATGACTGCATTGCACAGCCTAAACAAGCAAAATGCGATAAGTTATTTGTTGTGTGTTTCATAAAACCTACAATATTGCCTAAGAGAGCACTCCGCGCAAAGCGGACGTTGCGATTTGCAAACATATCTGCCGTGCAACAGCAAATAATGGTGACTATCCGACCACTGCCCATATGGGATAACTTGCATTAGTTGCTTTTCCGTTTGCAAAACATTATCGGCTGTCGCCAATCCAAGCCGATTGGACACCCTAAAAACGTGCGTATCGACAGGAATAGCTTGTCCGCCGAAAGCAAAGGCGTACACAACGTTTGCAGTTTTGCGCCCCACGCCTTTTAGCGAGCAAAGCTCGTTTAGCGTGCTTGGAACCTCACCGCCAAAGCGGTTAACTATATCCTCCGATAACGCATGCAAATAACCCGCCTTACTATGGTAAAACCCGCACGGACGGATAATTTGTTCAATCGTTTCAACGGGCAACTCAGCCATTTTTTGCGGAGTATCGGCAATGGCAAAAAGCTGCGGCGTGATAAGATTTACACGCTTATCCGTGCATTGAGCAGAAAGCACCACTGCAACAAGTAGCTCGAATGGCGAGCCGTAGTTAAGCTCGCTTTTAGCTTCGGGAAAGTCCCTTGCCAATATTTCCAAAATTTGCCGTGCGTGCGTGTTTGACATCTTATCTGTGCTCTTTAATCCGCGGAATAATATATTTCAAAATATATTATATACTAAACTCCGCGTTTTTTCAAGGCTTTACGGATTTTTTTATCGGCAATACGCAAAAAACCTCGGCGGCAGTTCATCTTGGCAACCCATTCGCCGCCTTAAAAACAAATTTTGCCACGCTTACTTACAAAAAAAAAGCCTCGAAAAAAGCGAAAGTCATCGGTAAAGCTCATTCTCGCCCAAACGTCCCAAGGCTAAATTTTTGTCACACTTTGTCCGCCCTGCGTTATTCGAACGATAAAAAAGCCAACAAAGGACTCGCCGGCGGATAGGCGTGCCGCATACGCTCGATAAGTAGTCGGAGAAATTTTTACCGAAAGCCCACACCCGACACCTGCCTGTCTTGGCGTGGATATCAACGCACACGCTTGCCCCTGCCTTAACAAAAAATCGTACACCCTAACAGCAGTACTTCTGGAGCGATATACCGCTAAAACATATTGCATGCTTTATCTCCTTTATGTAAGCGCATAACAGCAGGTAAGCCATGTCAAGCAAAGCACAAGTAAGGCGTTGGCAAAAACACGTCAAATTGGCATAGACAAGGGATTTGCCCGTAAAATATATTACGCACAAAAAAGCAAAATAGTTACGGAGCGCAAAAAAATGATATATCTCGACAACGCCGCCACCACAAATTACAAGCCGCAGGAGGTGCTAAACGCACTTGGTGAAAGCGTGACAAAATACCCATACAATCCCAACAGAAGCGGCAACAAACTTGCAGTGCTTTTACAGCAAAAACTGCTAGATACAAGGCAAAAAATTGCCGCCTTTGTAAACGCGGGGCAGGCACATGTTGTTTTTACGTCCGGCTGTACTGCCGCACTCAACACAGCAATACTCGGTTCGGCAAAGCGAGGACACATTATTATTTCCGCAACGGAACACAACTCCGTAGTGCGCCCAGTCATGCGCTTGAAAGAGCGAGGGTTTATTGACGTGACAGTGCTTCCGCCCGATGAAAGCGGACTTATTACTACGCAAGCCCTGCAAAACGCGCTACGCAAGGACACCTATATGTTTTGCCTTTCGCACGCATCTAACGTGACAGGACAACGGCAACAGCTAACAGAACTCGGCAAAATCTGCCGCAAAAACGGCATCGTATTTTTGGCGGATTGCGCACAAACGGCAGGTTACTGTAAAATCGATATGCAACGCGACAGTATAGACGTGCTTGCATTCGGCGCGCACAAAGGCTTACACGGAATACAGGGAGCAGGGGCACTGGTCTTTACAAAGGATATGCAGATAAGACCTATTTGCTTTGGCGGCACCGGAACGGAAAGCAATCTGCTCACACAGCCATCCGCCCTGCCGGAGGCATTGGAAAGCGGCACGTTGCCCTGTCCGGCAATAATGGCTATGAGCGCGGCAATAGACTGGAGCGTAAAAAATGCAGATGAATCGGCGCAAAATATTGTGCGCACACAAGGGTTGCTACTGGACGGACTGCAACGGATACGAGGCGTAAAAGTGTACTCAAAACCGAACAGAACAGGCATCGTTGCATTTAACGTCAAAAATCTTGATAGCAATCTTGTTGCAGATTTGCTTGCGGATAAAATGGGCATTGCCGTCCGTGGCGGCTTACAATGCGCACCTCTGATGCACAAGCATTTGGGCACTATCGATAGCGGCATTGTGCGCGCCTCGGTATCCTGCGTTACCACTGCAAGAGAGTGCTTTGCTCTGCTTGAGGCGGTTCAATATCTTTCGGATAAATTTAATTAACAAAAATAATTAGGCACATTAACGGCAATTAAAAGTATAAATAACGATAATTAAAAACAAAAATCCGACACATTTACCGTGTGTCGGATTTTTTATTACAGTTTTATCAACTTATCGACAAGTTCTGTCAAACGTCCTCGTTGCTCCGAATTAAGTAACGGCATAATGCGCTTTGCAAAAGCTCGTAATTGTTCGTTTGAAAGTCTGCCCGCCGCCTTTTGCTCGATAACATTATTGACAATATCCTTTACAAGTTGTCCTTCACCCTCGCGTTGATACTTTGCGGCAAGATCCTTCATTTGCTCCACGCGAGCCTGATAGTCATCGCGAGTTGAGGTCTGCTGTTTTTCCTTAGGGGTTGCATCGGTTGCATTTTTTTTGCCATCACCGTCCGCGTACTCTACGCGCCGATCGACAAATATATTGCGAGGATCGTTACTTCTGTCCATAAAATTCACTCCTTTTTTACACTGTCGTTCACAAATATTATATGACGGCATATAATGTAATGATTACAAAAAGGAGGCAACGGTATTGAATTTGTCCGTTATAATCTTGGCACTGCTGGCTTTGCAGGCAACAAAACGCTCGCAAGCGCAGCCAAAAGCCAATATCGCCGACCTCTTTTCCGACGAAACACGCGCGTTGTTGGAATGCGTAGGCACACTCACCGATAAACAGGCAAGCTCGGACGACAAAACGGGCGCACTATTGCAAATGCTTTCCAGCCCCAAAATAGCCGAGCTTGCGGAAGGGCTATTGCATCCTCGTAAGGAATTTGCTAATGAGGAAGGCTACAAATTCGATACTCCGTCGCAGGCATCGAAAGATTTTTTTAAGCCGATAGATAACGTTGCCGATGCCGAAGTAAAACACAAACTTTACGGATTTTACGATAACTGGTACGTTAAATGACATTTAACAACCCATTACCACATATTAAAAGCCCGTTTCTGTAACGAAACGAGCTTTTTATTGTTTTCTTATAAAAATCAGTCTTTAACAGATAGGTATAATGCAGCCATAGCCACTGAAACGTAACAGCTCTCGCGAAGGTCAACAAGGCTATACGGATATTCCGTCACGCCTGTTTTATCAACAAACGTCCTTGCGCCGAGCAACGGACAATTTATACGCGCCATATCCAAGTAGCTTTCCGTGATGCCACCGTTGCTACCGTAATACTTAACCGGATCGGAAAAAGCCGATAGACCAAGGTCAATAATCACGTCCGAACCGGGAAAAGCCCCCTGCGGCTTATCTATAACAATACCTTTGCGTTGCGTAACAAAATCATCGGACGGCAAGTACCACACCAACGACGAATTGTACAGCTCCAATACCTTAATCAACTCGTTAATCTTGTTTGTATCTCGATTGCCCACCGCCAAAACAGAAAGATTACTAAGCCCGTCCAACCGCATGGAAATTGCCATCAAATCGGCAAGCACGCCAATAGGATCGTACTGTCCCGAGCCGCCGTTTATAACCGAGCATGCAGATGCAGCACCGAAAGTTTTTGCAAGATTATCGTTTTCGCAGCTTACCACAACGGCGTTTGCGCCCATATTATCAAACAAACGGCACTGTTCAAGTAGGTCATCCGCGCCAAACACGGGAACGATTGTGCCCGATAAATAGCTTGTTGCCAACGAAAATGCCGTCGAGGACGCACATGGCTTATCCCAAACGCCGCCCACCGCCATACCCGTTAGCTGCGAGCTTTTTTTGAAGCTTTGAAATATCAGCCGACGCATTTGAGCGGCGACCTCAAGTATTCTATTTATATCCGTCTTGCCCCAATCAGTTAGGGATAAAAGATTTTTCATTTCAACCTCATTTTTGATTCGGCGAAGCCCTAAGCGAATCGACTACCGCCTCAAAATAATCCGGCAACGGTGCGCAAAAACTCATCTGTTCCCCCGTTACGGGATGTGTAAACATCAGCTGCCAAGCGTGCAAAAGCTGTCCGTTCAGGCTCCATCTACAATTCTTTACGCCATAGGTCTTATCACCCACCACAGGATGCGAAAGGTACCTTGCGTGCACCCTTATTTGGTGCGTTCGCCCCGTTTTTAGTTCAAATCTCGCCAGCGTGTAGTTACTAAAACGCTCCTCGACTGTCCACAGCGTAACCGCATTCCTGCCGTCAGCCACAATATCCATTTTTTTGCGGTCGGTTTTGCACCTACCGATAGGCTTATCAACAACGCCGCTATCTTGCTTTAACACACCGTTTAACAACGCAAGATAAATGCGACGACATTGCTTGCACTGTATTTGCCGCTGCAATTCAACGTGAGCGCGGTCGTTTTTGGCAACCACAAGCAAACCGCTTGTATCCTTATCCAAGCGATGCACTATACCGGGACGCAAAACGCCGTTTATACCGGACAAATCCTTGACGTGATACAGCAACGCATTTACCAACGTGCCGCTATACACTCCGCTTGCAGGATGTACAACCATACCCTGCGGCTTGTTGACAACCAGCAAATCGGCATCCTCGTACACAATATCCAGCGGAATATCCTCCGCGGCTATATCGACAGGCACGTCGTCCGGCAACGTTACCACAACCACGCTATCCTGCTTGACGGGCAACGATGGTTTTGTAACCACTTCGCTATCCACCGTAACGCCGCCATCTGCAATTATCTTTTGTGCGTGCGAGCGCGTAATGCCTCCGCCTGCAACGAACACATCCAAACGTTTGCACGGCTCCTCGCAAACAAGACTTAGCGTTTTCATTCCTTAGCCTCGTTCACGTCACTTGTTGCGTTATCGATAACTTCCGCATCGTCCGCAAGCGCCTGAACGTCATCGCCTTGATAGTCCTCGCCAGCTTGTCTGCTCGCTTGCGCCTCTGCAACATTCTGCATCTCCGATGTGGGTAACGCCTCGCTTGGCTCCGCAACGGTATCGACAGCCCTACGAGCCGCAGCCTCTTCCCTATATAGCTGCAACACAGAATCCCTATCAAAAAATAGCACGGCAAGTATAGCCATCACAACGCCAACCGTCAAAAAGCTATCGGCAACGTTAAACACCGGAGGGAAAAAGGAAAAGGAAATAAAATCCCTCACTTCACCGCTAAAAAAGGTGCCGCTCGTGTGCACAAAAGCCCTATCGATTGCGTTGCCTATCGCGCCGCCAACGATAAATGCAAAACCAATTTGCCCCCACACGCTACGAGTGCGACTGCGCAACAGAAAAACCACATACAACGGAGTTGCCGCCACAGTTACGATAAAGAATATTATATCCGCGCCCGAGCCGTCCAACATGCCGAACACGCAACCGTCGTTATACACAGCCGAAAAGCTTAGCAGCTTGGGGATAAGCGTCACGGTCGTACCCGCAGTTGACTGCAAAAGTCCGTCGAAAATCCATATTTTAGTTGCCTGATCCAGTAAAATGCAGGCTATAATGACGGCGATATACACCGCACAAAATTTTGGTACCGAAAGTGTTTTTTGTTGCTTCATAATCTATTCCGTAGGGACGACTTACAACTTAAAAATATCGTCCACATCGCTTGAATTGCCGTATGAAAAAATATCGTCGGCATTGGGCTGCGAAAAAACTCTTGTGTTTTTAACCTCCGCTGTGCCCATAATTGCTCGTTTTTGCAGTTTGCGATAATACCTTGCGGCAAAAATCGCAACAATAATCAAAATTGCCAGTACACCAATCATTGGATACAGCGAGTTAAACAAAAGGTCGATGTTTTGTAACTCATCGCGTGCGTTATCCGCAATATCCACAAAACTGTTGCTTGTAACCGTTGCCGTAATCACCGACACAACCGTTTGTATACGGTCGATAAACACTCCGCCGGTGTTAGCTTCCAATTTGGCAAGAGTATCGCTCGTGGTATTCATGATACTTTTGCTTGCATCGGCGTTTTCCGTATAATAGCCGCTTTCGTAGCTACCGCTAAAGAAAAGCGCAACGGGAATCCCCTCCAAACGGAAGGGCGTGTGATCGCCGCCTTGAACCGCCTCATAGTAGCCGTATCCATACATATCCAAGCCAGTGCTAATAACATTATAAGGCTTTTCATTAAGAGTGCACTTTGCGCCTGCAACGTTAGCGGAAGCAATAAGCTTGGCAAGGCTCGTTTGCTTGTTTTCGCACATAAAATACAGTTCGTCACCATTAGCAATGCTATCGATATTGAACACGACAAGCGTGCTGTCCTTTTCCGCCTGCGACATATCGTCCACATAACGCTGCGAGCCGATAAGCCCGGACTCCTCACCGCCAAAGGCAATAAGCACTGCGTCGAATGGTAGCCGTTCTGCCGAGATAAGTGATTTGGCTATCAAATACATCGCCGTAACACCGCTTGCGTTATCCGTCGCGCCGACGTTTTTGCCGCCGGAAATACTATCGTAGTGAGCGCAAATTATTATTTGCTTATCGGACGAAGTACCGTAGATACGAGCAATAACGTTTTGAGTGGCGTAACTTTCGTCCACTTTAACGTCCGTAAGTGTAACGCTTCCTCTTTCGCCGATAACTCCTTCAAACTTACCTTTCAAAAACGTAGCGACAGCCTTTTCGTTTTCTGTACCGTTGCGGGAATCGAACGCGCAAAGCTCGTTCATAAACGCGTACGCTTCGGTTTGCCTATAATCATTGCCAACAGAAGCAACCTCCGCAGAGGCAGTAAAGGGACAAAAACATGCCGCAAGCAAAAGCGACACGGTCAAAGCAATAACGGTTAGCCTCTCCACAATAACACCCCCGCAATAACCACAATCACCAACGTTAGCACCGCATAGCTTTTGAAATACGTTGCGGCGGTAACGTCGTTGAAATACAGCCTTTCAGTAACAAAGTAAAATAAAATCAGACAAGCAAGCATCACGATAGGCTGCACAAGCCCGCTTATCCATACGGAAAGCGACGGCACAAAATATGCCAATGCGTTGAACGCACCCGATATCAAAAACCCGCAAGAACAGCAGGCAAAAGCCAGCACAACGTACTCGGCAATGGGCACGGAATGTATGCGAGAATATGTCAAAAAGATATTGCACGCAAGCGGAACCAAAAAATGCGCTATAACTGCAACCAACATTGCCGAAAAAATGCATGCAGGCACAAGCATACTGCTATCGATATCCGTAAGATACAACCCTAAAACAGGGATTTGCGCACAAAACCGCCACGACAACGAAAATGTCATCGTAACGATAAACAACACGCGGGCAAGCATATTGCTTAGCCGATAGTTTTGTCTTAGCTTGTTTAGCACCGTTTTACTCCTTTACACAAATATTAACTTCGCTCATCGCACAGCAAATAACCTTATACGCCATTATAGGTTGATAAGCGAAAACAACAGCTGCGTCATAACCTCGTTTTCGTCAAAAAATGCCTTTATTGCCTTATCCGCCGCATCGAATAGCTCCAATGCACGACGTAATTGCATGGGCTTATATTTTGCCGCAACCTCCTTAGCAAAACCGATTGCGCCTTTTTTTACGCCGAGATACTCAGCAAGCTCCTCGTCGGGAAAAGATGACGTCTTAACGTAATACACACGCCGATAAAAATTATACAAAAGACCAAATAACGCTCGATTTTCCTCGCCACGAGCAAGCAAGCCCTTGTACAACGTGAGCGTTTTTTCCGCATTGCGCGCCGCAATAAGTTTGGACAAGTCGTACACGGCATACTCCGCATCGCGATGTACCAACAAGCACACTGCCTCGACGTCCACCTTGCCGTAATCCAGCAGCTTTTGCGTTTCAACGGCAACGCGGGACATATCGCACAGACAGTAATCCGCCAACATAAGCGCAGCCTCTCGCTCAATTTGCACGCCGCCACGCCTACAAAACGCCGTTATCCACTTGATAACGCTGTTTTTATCGAGATGATTGCAATCTACCGCTTCCACCCCGTCTATATCCAACGGTTTGGCGGCATCGGTATCGAAGATAACGCAAAAATCACCATCGTAGCCCCGACCAAACAACTCCGCAAGCTTTGCCTTGCACTCCGACTGTAGCTTACCCTGAGGCAACACAAAGCCTTGTACGACAACCACGCGCACTGGGCAAAACATGGACGGGGTAAGACATACCACTGTCAAATCCGCCACGCTTGGCGCTTCGAGATAATCAACGTTATCAGTCGCGCCAAGTGCCTCGGCGACGTTGGCAATAGCCTTGCGTCGTGCCCAAGCGTCATTGCCGAACAGACAAAATGCGGGATACCGTCCCGTATTAAGTTTTTCCTTCAATTCGAGAAACTTAATCATAGTATACTTACCTGAATTTAAGTACTATTTTATCATCTTTTTCCGTAATTGTAAAGCTACCGTACTTATTTGTGCCAAGCGATGGCACGTCTTTTGACGAATACAAGGACAAATACGTTGCCGACGGGTACAAAAAGTCACCAAAATCCTTAGCAACAAGCACATCGATATCCGAGCGGGCTACAGCAAAATTGTGTATTGCCGCCGCCTTGCCATACACCGACGCCACAGTAAGCCTGCCGACCGTAACGCAAGCCGCTCTGAATGCGCCGTCGTAGCACGCTTGCACTCGAATGGCATCTCCAAGCGTGACGTTTGGCACACAATGTACTACGGAAATTCCGTTTTGCACAGCCCACAGCTCCGCCGCGTCGTTACCGCTTTGATCCAACGCATAAATTTTAGATATCGGATGACAGTCGCGGTGAAAGGCTTGCAAATACTCCGTGTTGGCTTGATAAAAACTCCCAAGACACACCGTTAACGATCGTGGTGAGTATCGACTTAAATATGCAGTGATTTCCTCAAGCATATATTCGCTCGTAAAATCCGCAACGACAACAGCGTCGCCCTCTGCGGAAGTAACGACAACGGCGTTTTCGTGATAATCCTGAATAACATAAGCCTGATTTTGCGGTTGCTCGGGCAGATACGCAAACAGCACGGATAACGCAATCGCAACTGCGCAAGCAGCGTGAAAAAGCTTAGTCAAACGTGTTTTGCGGACGTATCCGCCAACAACAAACAGCCACGCAATAACAACCAAAACCACCGCCGCACCCACCTTAAAGGAAACTGTGGCAAACGGCAAGTCTGTAAGCCATGCCGCAGCATCGCTAACGATTTTAAGCAAAAAGTCTGCCGCAACAAGCAAATACCTAAAAATCCACGGAATTTGCCCGAAAAGACTTAACACAAAGGCAACGGAAACAAGCGGAATTGCCACAAGATTGAACACCAGTCCGACAAGCGACGCCTGCCCAAAGGTTGCCATTACACTCAAAAACGTTGCAAGCGAACAAGAAAAGGACAGCAAAAGCGAATCCCACACTTTGCCCATAAATTTACCCTTTACCTTAACCCTACGTTTGACGGACAGATAAAGCGTTGCAATGCCGTATACCGACAAAAAGGATAGCTGAAAACCCACATCGTATAGGTACAGCGGCTCAAACGTAAGAATTATAACCGCCGCCCACCCGAGCGACGTGAGCAAATCGTATCTGCCGCGCAACAATTTGGAAACATACACACAGATAAACATCAGTGTTGCCCTTACGATTGAGGGCGAAAAGCCGCAAATATATACATAAAACGCAAGCGGCAGTAGACACAGCAACAACTCCCACACGACGGGCAACCTTAGCCGCTTTACAAAAAACAAAACCACTCCGGAAAGTACTCCGACATGCAAGCCGCTAACCGCAAGTAGGTGAATTATGCCGCTGTTTTTGAACACTTCCACTTTCAGTTCGTCCAGAGGAAAACGATCGCCCGTAAGCAACGCATAGGCAATATCGGCGTTTTCCATACGCTCGTCGCAAGTTTCCCACACATATTTGCGGACAATTTCGTCAATGCCCAAATTATCCAAGCCTACCCTCATCACGCTTTCAGCTGCCAATTCGTACCTAACTCCGTCCCGTAATAGCGTTGTATCTGGACGATTTTTTAGAAAATAACACGAGTTGAGTACGCCCGTAGCCTCTAACCTGTCGCCGACTTCAAAATCCTCGACGTCATAAACGACCACCTTAACCTTGCCTTTCAAGCTCTCGCCTTGCAGTGTGCAATCCGTCAAATACAAACAATAGGTTTCCTTGCCGTTTTGACGATAATCGGTAAGCCTGCCCGTAACAGCGACATGCTCGTCAACGATTTCCGCATCGTTTTGCGATTTAAGGCAAATTAGCGTCGAACCAAGCCCGATAAGCATGCCTGCCAATAACACTGCCACAATATGCCACTTTTTAATCTTAAAAACAGCTAATGCGACACAAATGCAAGTTATTGCAAATAATGTTAAAATCAGCGGCAGATAGTTTGCGTAAGCAATTTCCACACTGCAATAAATACCAAGTGCAATGCCGATAAACGCCAATAACGAAAAACGAAGGTTAACCATTCTGCTCATAGTCCGCCTCCGCAATAAAAAATCGATAATAATTATCCTCGTACAGCTCGCCCAAAGCCACACGCAACTGTGTGCGATTGCGGATTTTACCATACGCCTCGATATAATCCGCAAGGGCATTTATCGCTTGCGCGGAAACGCCATCTGGCACAATACGCCCGACCACATAGCCACCGTTGACATTTACAGATGAATAGCTCACTCCGTCAATGCAAAAATCCACAATGATACACTCTCCCGACTTAACAAAACGCGTTGTTACAGGCGGCAAAATGCCGTTTTTGTGCATTCCCATCCTGTGTGCCACAGCGGCAACATCCGTTCCCTCATTGACGGTAACATAACCGTCCGTTTCCACCGCACCGCTAACGTACACACGACAATAGCCACTGTTATCATCTACATCCTGCGGTTGACGTAGTATCAAGTCGCTAAACAGCACAACAACTACCACCACAGCCACCAACAATACCGCTACAACCACAAGCCCTATATGCTTTTTGAAAAAATCCCTCATGCACTCCCCCTGTTGCAAAAAACAATTAACAAAGATACCAGCGTGCCTACACAAGCAAATATTGTTTCCAACAAACACCTCGTTGCCCGCAGTTGAGCCACCTCGCTCAACCCAAAAACCAGCCTCCACACAGCCAAGTCCGCCACAAAAGCCTTGGTACGCGCCTCCACGCCATAAAGCAAAGTTTCGCCAATCAGGCACAAAGCTACGCCTATGCGAAACTCGGACGCCACAACGGCAAGCGGCACGCCCAGCTTCGCCCGAAAAATTGTAAAAAAAATCCCGCCATAGCCGTGGTTTTAACGGGGTTCAACCTGAAAAACAGGGTGGGTGATCTGTCTGACGACGCCAATCTCTTACCGAGACAAATATGCCTTCTGACTCCACACGGAAGCCTTCGTAATCTGATATCTTCGTCCGAACGCGACCCCCTTTTACGAAATGTAGTTGACGCATAGTATAAAACTTATCGAACAAGGCAGGATAGATTATTAAGTTGACGCAACACACCGCACGCAAACAAATCGGTTACGTCTTGCGGCTAATAACAATTGCACCGTTTACAAAATTATTGTACCACACGACTATTGTGAAATCAAGCGGTTAAGCAAAAATATCGATTTTTTGCACTAAATCTGTAAATTTGCCCTTTTCACGCACATATTCCCACTACCTTTCAGCAATAACAATCAAACTTTTGTTGGTTACTGTTTTGCAATAAAACGCCACATATAATTCAACAAGTCACTGCAACAAAAAAAGCAGACACGCCGTTAACGCACCTGCTGAGTTTTTTATTTACATATAATGTTTGTTTATTATTTTTCCTTTGCATCAAGCTTTTCGTTGATTGATTGTAGATAATGCATTTGCAGGAGAATGGGCGACCAAAAAAGCTTCGTCCAGAAATAGTTTATCACGCAATACACCCCTCCGATAAGCCACCAAATCCATAGGACACCGGGATATGTAGCTAAACACCACCATCCATACTTACCATCAAATTGATGTATCCAAGGCTCAATTATACCCCAGAAGAAAAACAGAAATGCCAAAACCACCGTCGAGATTGCCGGCAAATTTCGAAAAAACTTAAAATAACGTTGATTGCTTCTCAATTGCTCCTCGGTCAAAATTGCCGAAAATTTATCCATAAGTGCATCTCCTTTTTTATTACATAATACGCTAACCATCAGTTAGTTGTCAAGCATTTACTAACCATTGGTTATAAAATATTTTGTATGGAAAACACTATTATTAAGCAACGGCTCGTAGAGGAGCTTAACAACAGCGGATTGACAACAATAGAAATTGCACGCAGAGTGGGCATCTCGCCCGAGATGGTAACGCAATACCGCACCACGTCCAAGCTGCCCAAGTTAGATACCTTTGCAACGCTGTGCAAAGAATTGGATTTGGATGCAAGCTATATATTAGGACTTACGGAAAACTAATATTAGTTGAGCCGAACACATTGCGGATTTTTTTGGAATTGAGTTCGGTATTCTACCGGGCTCATTTTTAATTTTAAAGATATCCTT
>CAZSIF010000011.1:0-74714 GCA_964607155.1 uncultured Oscillospiraceae bacterium | reverse complement strand
AACGACCTGCCGGGTATGAACCGGCCGCTATAACCAACTAAGCTACGCCGCCATAATTGCTTTTCCCGAACATAGATGCGCTGATTTTACAACGCCACTGTCAAAAGCTTATTTATTGTATCAAAAAAAATTCCATCTGTCAACGATTTTTTGCAAGGTTTTGCGCATATTATTTCTTTTTTGTCGGATAAACTATCAAGCAAAGTCCCAAAACATCCGCGACCGCACAATTTGCAACCAAGTTTTGCTCAAAAATCCATAAAAATCCCCATGATAAAAATACAATGCATTAAAAAACCGCATACGTCACCTGCACAGACACGGGCTTACTCTGCCACAAACGCAAACTTTGTCCGCGCCCCATACAAAACGTCACACCACTATCAACACCGCCCCCATCATTGCCCATTATCGCCTTTTGCATTGCGACAAACGTCAATATGCCGCATTTTATTACATAGAACATCTGTACGTTTGCGCCCCTGTATTATTCCGCAAGCCGTCGCACAGCCGTTGACAAATAACAACATTACAGTTATACTAAGGCTTACGAAGCATTCCGCGCCGTACCGTCCGTGCAAGCAAAATTCGACGACAAGCCGACATACCGCACAGTCGCAAGCGGCACCACGCAATGCCAAACCAAACAAACACTATCGCGCGCATCAACGATTGACGGCACGCCTAAAAAGCAAGTGAGGACACAAAAATGAGCACACACAAACAAAAAATGCACACCGGCGAAATTTATTTGCCAAACGATCCGGATATCGTTGTAGAACAAACAGCCTGCCTTGACTTGCTGTACGAATACAATGCCACTCGCCCGACCGAACCGCAAAAACGTGCGGAACTGTTAAAGCAAATGTTTGCGGAAATTGGCAACGATTGCTACATCGAGCCGCCGCTGCACTCCAACTTTGGCGGACACCACTGCCACTTTGGCAACTATGTGTACGCCAACTTTAACCTTACAATGGTGGACGACACGGATATTTACGTTGGCGATAACACAATGCTTGCACCCAACGTGGTGCTTGCCACCGCCGCACACCCGATTTTGCCGCAATTGCGCAGCCAAGGCTATCAATACAATCTGCCCGTTAAAATCGGTAAAAACTGCTGGTTGGGCGCAGGCGTTATTGTTTTGCCGGGGGTAACCATAGGCGACAATAGCGTTATCGGCGCAGGCAGCGTTGTAACCAAAGATATCCCTGCCAATGTGGTTGCCGTGGGCAATCCGTGCAGAGTCCTGCGCCCCATAAGCGACCGCAACAAGGAATACTACTACCGCAACAAAAAAATAGACAAAGAGCTGTTGCAAAAATAAAACCCACGCCATCCGCGTGCCATGCGGCAAACAAAACTTGGCGCAGAAGTTTTGCAAAATTTGTGCGACGAATATTTTTGCTCCCCCAAAAAATAAATTGTTTGTAATGTCAAAAACGCGTTACCAGCCATCAACTGATGTAGTTGCACACCGAGAATTACAAAGCTTATAATACGAAAAAACACGATACCCCCAAGGACATTTGAGCCTTGGGGGGTATTGCTAATTACCTAAAACTGTTAATTATTGTGTTGTCTAATTGCAACGGAATACTTATGCTTGCCGCTACATCAAAACCCTGTCGAAAACGTTATTATTGCTCTTTCGTGCCTTTAACAGCTATAAGTGCTTCTACTGAATCGATGGCAGTGTAAAGCATACAATCACAGTCTGCAATTTTTATAATACCGTTTTCATTCGAATATTGAGATTTTCCAGTAAAGCCAATTTGTGCAGTTGGCATTCTATATTCGGTTTTTCCATCCTCTTGATATTCAACAACCGTGTAGTTGGTTTCGCCAACACTCTTTGTTACTACCGAATTAGAATATACGCTTACGCTCGAACCCGTAATCGTAAGCCCGCTCACCGTGAAGGGTGATGTGCTTTTGGTGACTTTGTTCAGGTTTGTATATACGCCAAATACGATACCTGCTTCACCTTGCAATGTGGAAACGGCACAATTTGTGATTGCCACGTTTGTCATCGAAACACTTCCTCCGTTCGTGAAAAATCCGACCAAAGTGCCGACCTTCTTTTGAGCTTGCACTGCGCAATTTTCGACGGTCACGTTGTTGAATTTTGCGTTGCCGCTGCATTTTCCGGCAAAAAATCCGCCTTGGCTTGTGCCGTATCCGCCGATTGCGGAATCGACTATCTTGATATTTTCAACAGTTAGGTCGGTAACTTGATTAAACAGTGAGTGTCCGTAATCGCCTTTCTGATTTCCGTTTGAGTCGTAACCCTCGTGTGCGTGTTCATCACTAACGTACAAACCCGTAATCGTGCGCACGGTGTTATCACTCGATTTAATCACGACGTTAGTAGATACTTGTGACGTAAAACAAACGTCTGCGCCTTGCAAATCAATGTCGTTCGAAAGAACAATTTCTATCGTTTTTTTCGCCTCATTATTATTGGTCGCAAACGTAGTATTCTCATTTGCGCTTGTTAATTCCGCCGCCTTAACAAAATCGGCGGCACTTGCAACATTAAATGTGTATTTGCCTTCACTTTCCGTGGGCAACTCCTTTATTGTTGCGCTACTTGTATCAAAGCTGCCATCAAGGGCGAACCAACCTTTCGTTTCGGTAATGTTGCTCGGATAAACAACTTCCTTTGTTTTTAAGTCGTAGTAAACCACGCAGTTAAGGCTTTTTACCCAATAAAAGCATCTATCGGAATACAGCGGCTTGTAATTTTTGGCGGTAAAGCCTGCCTCCTCCAACACGCCATAGAAACCTACAATGCTTGTGGGCGTAACCACGCCGTCAATCGCCAACGCTGTGTTCATCTGCTTTACTGCTTGGATATCCGCCGATTGGTTAGCTTTATCAATCAAACTACTTACGGTCGGAATCAACACCGCAGCCAATATTGCAATGACCACAATGACAACCACCAGCTCTACGATAGTAAAGCCCTTTTTGCAATTCCTTTTCATTTGCTCCGTTCTCCTTTTATATAATGTTGTACGCTCATCGCATCCAAAAGATTTGATAGCTATACACATATATTATACAGTCACCCCCCCCCTGTATTGTCAAGTGTTTTGGGAATTTTTTGTTTTTTCAATAAAAAAACTTTGTGCGGATACAAATTGATAACGAAAAAGTTGGCATTCCAATGTCAATTATTGCGGAACAAAATGTGATACAAAAAAAATTTATTACACCGCACAACCAAAACCATTGCGGTTTTACGCAAAGTAGCCAAAGCTTTTGGAGTGTGAGCGCAAGCTGACGGCGTACGAAAAAACACCCCGAACGCAACAACATTCAGGGTGTGATTTACAAAAATATTTAGGTTAAATGCTTATCGCAAAAATTACGCCATTTACGCCGGTGAAACCATTGTGGACAAGAACTCGTTTATCGCGCCGACCAGCCAATCGCCTACGGGGTTGGATTTGTAAATATTTGCAATAATCCAACTGCCGCTTTCGCCCTCGAAAGTCGGTGCAAGTTTTTGAGTGAGCTCCGGCATAAAGTTTGGCGCTTGATACAGTGCAACAACCACTGCCATCACACAATACACAATTGCAACGCCAAGTATGCCGCCAAGCAAACGATTTATTCCGCCAAGCACACCGTTATTCACAATTTTGCAGATAAGTCCGGAAATGAGCGACCACACAATCAAAATTACGATTGCCGCCACAATAAAGCAAACTGTGGAGCTTGTTGCCACATCGGGGATGATTTTGCCAAGCAGCTCCTGTGCATACGGTGTAAGCTCGGACGCGCCATAGAACACCACAAAAACGCCGCCGACAGAAAACACTTGTTTTAGCAAGCCCCTAATCAGACCGATAATAAAGCAAACTGCCGCAACGCCGAGAATGATATAATCAAATACGTTCATGTTTTTCCTCCTTGCTTTGCCAAGCTTTAACCAAGCTTAACATTTGTTTACATTAACAATACGCTTCAATGGGGATTTTGTCAACATAAAATCTCAAATAAAACGACATTTTTTTGTTGCAAAAGCATTTTGAAACTCATTGCTCGTTGCAGACCGCACATTTTGCCGCACAACAACACACCCTAACGCAAGTGTTACCCAAACGCCTACGCTTGAAACCTACCGTTACATTTGCTCGGGAGCTTCGATGCCCAACAACGACAAACCCTTTTTGAGTACGATTTCCGTTGCGCGCACAACTTGCAAACGAGCGGCTTGCTCGGCAAGGTTGTCCGAAAGAACTCTGTGCTCGATATAAAAACGGTTAAAGCCTTGCGCGATATCGATAAGCAGTGCAGAAAGTATACTCGGCTCGTATTTGAGCGCGGCATCTTCTATTGCCTGCGGGAATGCAGCCAAAAGCTTGCATAAGCGCACAGTTTCCGCATTATCAAGTGCGTTAGCGTCAGCTTCAACACCGTTTGCGGTCGCTTTCGCCAAAATAGAGTTGCACCTTGCGTGCGTATACTGCAAGTACGGCGACGTTTCGCCATCAAAGTTTAGCACTCTATCGAAAGTAAAGGTTATATCCTTGATTTTGCTGTTTTCCAGTGCGGAAAACAATACTGCTCCGATACCAACCTGCTCGGCAACCTTATCCTTATTTGCAAGGTCGGGATTTTTGGCAGTGATAATTTCGCCTGCCTTTTCCACCGCTTTATTGATAACGTCACGCAGTAAAATCACGTTGCCCTTGCGGGTGGACATTGCGCCATCTTCCAAGCTTACCATTCCGTAAGCGACGTGCACCAAATCCTTTGCCCACGGCATACCGGCAAGCTCCAACACCTTGAAAAATTGCTTGAAGTGCAAATTCTGCTGATACGCCACGACGTACAAACACTTATCAAAATCGTACTCGTTTTTGCGCCAAATTGCAGCAGCGATATCTCTTGTTGCGTACAGGCTGCTACCATCGGACTTGACCAACAGACAGGGCGGCATATTGTATTCGGATAAATCCACAACCTTTGCGCCTTGACTTTCCTTGATGAGCCCTTTTTCGTCCAGCATGGCAAGGGGCGCGTCCATTTTATCGTTGAAAAAGCTTTCGCCGTTCCAACTATCAAAGGTAACGTTTAGCCTGTTGTATATTTCTTTAACGTCGTCTAGCGTGATTTTTTTAAAGAACAAGAACAGTTCCTGCGCCTCGGGATCGCCACGCTCGATACGGGCAAACCAATCACGAGCCTGCTCGGTAAGCGACGGATCTTTTTCTTCCTCTTCATGGAATTTAACATACACGCGCTGTAGCTCGGCAATGCCCTTTTCCTCAACAGCCTGTTTACTACTCCACAACTTGAACGCAACAATCATTTTGCCGAATTGCGTGCCGTAGTCGCCAAGGTGGTTTATACCTATCACGTTGTAGCCCAATGCCGTGTACAACTTGTACAGGCTACTGCCGATTGCGGTTGTGGAAAGGTGCCCGATGTGGAAAGATTTGCAAATATTAACCGAACTGTAATCGATACAAATGGTTTTGCCGTTGCCGCGCGTCGAACTACCATACTCGTTGCCCTTATCGGCAATCTCACTCAGCACACCCTCAACCAACCCACGACGGTTAACAAAAACGTTAAGATAACCGTTAACGGCGCACGCCTTTTCAATAACCTCGTCCGACGGGATTTGCTCGGCGAGTTTTTGCGCAATCACCACGGGCGACATACGCATGGTTTTTGCCAACCTAAAACACGGAAATGCATAGTCGCCAAGACTATCGTCGGCAATTTCGGCAATGCTCGCTTCAATTTCCTCAGCAGGCAAATCTACTTTTATTTTTGATGCAATATATTGTTTGTAATTTATCATGATTATTAAAGGATAGTGGGAAAAACGCCCCGTTAACGCAAGCGACTTCTCCCACTGCATATTTTATATTTTTGTTTTTGCACGTCAGTAACGTTGCTCAAAACACCATTAGTGGCGCATTAAAACTCTGTTTCTGCCGCGTTTTGCGCACGCCGAACGCCTATTCTGCTGCGCCTTCATCGTCAATTTCTTCTGAAACGGGGCTTTCCGATACGCAAACAACCTTGGCTTCGCCTTTGAACTTCATTATGCGCACGCCCATGGTATCTCTGCCGATTTTGGATACGTCCTTTGCCTTGATACGAATAACAATTCCGTTATCGGCAATGAGCATAATATCGTTATCGGGATTGATAAGTTTGAGGTTTACAAGCTTGCCTGTCTTTTCGTTAAACACGCCTGCTTTGATGCCCTTGCCGGCACGAGATTGCAAACGATAGTCAATAAGGTCACTACGCTTACCAAAGCCGTTTTCCGAAACGGTCAACACCTCAACGCCGTTGCGAGCCACAGCCATATCCACAACGTAATCGTCATCGTCCAGCTTGATGGAGCGCACGCCCTGAGCCTCTCTGCCCATCGCGCGCACGTCCTCTTCGGCAAAGCGAATACACTTGCCCTCATGGCTTGCCATCAAAATTTCGTCGTAGCCGGTGGTCATATCAACGCCGATAAGTTCATCTCCGTCTAGCAGAGAAATTGCTATCTTACCGGTTTTACGGATAGATTCAAATTCGGCAAGGTCAGTCTTTTTGATAAGTCCCTGACGCGTTGCCATAATAAGATTGCCCCTACTATCCTCCTTGCGAGGAATAACCGCCGTTACCTTTTCGCCGTTATCCAGTTGCAAAATGTTTACAATTGCTCTGCCTCTTGCTGTGCGCTCCGCCTCGGGAATTTCGTACCCCTTGATGCAGTACACCTTACCCTTATTGGTAAAGAACAGCAAATCGTCGTGCGTGTTGGTAACAAACATATTTTCCACAAAGTCCTCTTCGCGGGGCTTGTGTGCAGTTACGCCCTTTCCGCCTCTACGTTGAGTGTGATACTCCGATACAGGCAAGCGTTTGACGTACCCAAGGTGCGTCATGGAAACAACAACGTCTTCTTTTTCAATAAGGTCGCCGATATCGATTTCCGAGTAGTCCGTGCAAATTTCCGTTTTACGCGGTTCGCCGTACTTATCCCTGATTTCGCCCATTTCCGTCTTGACGATATCCACAACGCGTTGCGGTTTGGCAAGGATATCCTTGTAGTCCTTGATAAGCCTATCCAACTCTGCCAACTCTGCCTTCAAAGTTTCCACCTCCAAGTGGGTTAGACGAGAAAGCTTCATTTCCAAAATGGCGTTGGTTTGACGTTCCGAAAGGTCAAATTCCTTCATCAACGCCACTGCCGCTGCTTGTTTATCCTCACTTTGTTTGATAATTTGGATAACTCTATCGATATTATCCAAAGCGATAACCAAGCCCTCAATGATATGATAGCGGTCCTCTGCCTTTTCGAGGTCGAACTTGGTACGGCGAACAATAACGTCCTTTTGGTGCGCGATATAGTAAGTAAGGATTTCTTTAAGCGTGAGAATTTTAGGTTCGCCGTCCGCCAACGCCAGCAAAATGATACCGTCCGATACCTGCATTTGCGTGTGCTTGAACAGCATATTGAGCACAACCTGTGCATTAGCATCGCGCTTGAGATCGAACACGATACGCATACCGTGGCGGTCGCTTTCCTCGCGAATATCGGATATACCCTCAAGCTTTTTATCCTTAACCATTCCGGCGATAGTTTCCACCAGTTTGGCTTTGTTTACTTGATAAGGCAACTCCGTAACTATAATACGCTGTCTGCCGTTGACTTCCTCGATTTCCGTCTTAGCGCGTACCAAAATACTGCCCTTACCGGTTTTGTAAGCATTGCGAATGCCCACTCTGCCCATCATTATGCCGCCGGTCGGAAAATCCGGTGCAGGGATAATTTTCATCAGTTCCTCTACTGTGATATCCGGATTATCCATAACGGCAATTGCGCCGTTAATAACTTCGCCAAGGTTATGAGGGGGAATGTTGGTCGCCATACCTACGGCAATACCATCCGCACCGTTTACCAATAAGTTAGGAAAACGACTTGGCAAAACCACCGGTTGCATAAGAGTGTTATCAAAGTTGGGATAAAAATCTACTGTATTTTTATCTATTTCTCGCAACATTTCCGACGCAATTTTAGACAAACGAGCTTCCGTGTAACGCTGTGCCGCCGGTGGATCGCCGTCCACGCTGCCAAAGTTACCTTGTCCATCTACTAATGGACAACGAATAGAAAAGTCTTGCGCAAGACGAACTAACGCCTCGTACACGGCGCTGTCGCCGTGGGGATGGTATTTACCAAGCACATCACCGACAATACGAGCGCACTTACGATACGGCTTGTCGTTAAACAAATTCAATTCGCCCATTGCATACAAAATTCTTCTGTGCACGGGCTTTAAGCCATCCCTTACATCGGGGATAGCGCGGGAAACGTTTACCGCCATTGCATAGGCGATAAAGGATTTTTTCATTTCCTCTTCCATCTTGATTACTTTGACGTTAGTTTTATTTAACGCCTCGACGTAATCGATGTGGTGAGATTCTTGCTGTTTGTTAGCCATAACGTCCTCCGCTAAATATCCAGCTCTTCAACGAGCTTGGCGTTTTCTACGATAAATTCTCTTCTAAGCTCGGGTTGATCGCCCATAAGCAACGATACAATTTCATCCGCGGCATACGCATCTTCCATCGTAACTTGCAGCATAGTGCGAGATTCGGGATTCATAGTGGTTGTCCAAAGCTGCTCGGCATTCATTTCGCCCAAGCCCTTATAGCGAGATACTTCCGTACCCTTTGCGCCGATTTGAGCAAGCTTTTTATCGCGCTCGTCGTCGGAAAAGGCATAGTATTCCTGCTTGTTTTTGGTTATTTTGTAAAGCGGCGGTTGCGCAATATAAACGTGACCGTTTTCGATAAGCGGACGCATAAAGCGGAAAAAGAAGGTTATAAGCAAAATGCGAATGTGGCTGCCGTCCACGTCGGCATCGGTCATGCAGATAATGCGGTCGTAGCGCAATTTGCTTTCGTCAAAATCATCGCTGATGCCGCAACCGAAAGCCGTTATCATCGACTTAATTTCCTCGTTTTCCAACGCTCTTGCAAGGCGAGCCTTTTCAACATTAAGAATTTTACCCCTAAGCGGCAAAATAGCTTGGAAACGTCTATCACGTCCTTGCTTTGCCGTTCCGCCTGCGCTATCGCCCTCGACGATGTAAATTTCGCAATGCTTGGGATCTTTATCCGAGCAATCGGCAAGTTTTCCGGGGAGAGATGCGCTTTCCAACACGCCCTTGCGAGTTAGCTCCCTTGCACGACGAGCTGCATCCCTTGCACGCTGCGCCGTTACGGATTTTAATACGAGCTCCTTTGCCTCTTTGGGATTTTCTTCCAAAAAGGTTGCAAGTTCCTCACCCACAACGCGAGCTACCGCTGTGCGCATTTCGCTGTTGCCCAGCTTGGTTTTTGTTTGACCTTCGAATTGAGGATTTTCCAGCTTGACGGAAATAATGGCAACCAAACCTTCACGCACGTCCTCACCGGAAAGCTTTTCCGACTCCTTTAACAAATTAGCCTTGTGACCGTAGTCGTTAATTATCTTGGTGAGCGCCGCCTTAAAGCCGTCCAAATGAGCGCCGCCTTCTTCCGTGTTGATATTGTTTGCGTAGGCGTGCACCACCTCGACGTAGCTGTCGTTGAATTGCAACGCAACCTCGATTTCGCCCTCCTTAACGGATTTATCGATATACAACGTCTGCGGGAAAATGGTATTGCGCGCGCGGTTGTAGTTATCAACGAATTCCGCAAGTCCGCCCTCGTAGCAGAACGTTTCCGCACGTTGGCGACTATCGCGATTATCTTTAAGGTTGATAGTTATGCCCTTATTGAGGTATGCCACTTCGCGCAATCTATTACGCAAACGCTCGTACTCCCACTCGACAGTTTCAAAAATCTCAGCGTCCGGCATAAACGTGACCTTAGTGCCCGTGTGGTCGGCATCGGCAATTACCTTTAGACGCTCCTCGGGAATGCCCCTATGATACTTTTGGTAATGATGCTTTCCGTCCTGAAAAACTTCCACCACAAGCCACTCAGAAAGAGCGTTTACAACCGACAAGCCAACACCGTGCAAACCGCCGCTTATTTTGTATCCGCCTCCGCCGAACTTGCCGCCGGCGTGAAGTTTTGTAAGACACAATTCCACAGCAGAAATTTTTTCCTTTTTGTGTATTCCGCAAGGAATTCCACGTCCATCATCCTCGACCGTTAACGAACCGTCCTCGTTGATTACAACAAAAATGTTTTTACAGTAACCCGCCAACGCTTCGTCGATGGAGTTATCCACAATTTCCACAGCAAGGTGATGCAAGCCCTTGACGTCCGTGGAACCGATGTACATACCCGGTCTTTTCCTGACGGGATCAAGTCCCTCGAGGACCTGAATTTGCTCCTCGGAATAACCGACGTTTTTTTCCGCCATACTAAACTCCTTTTCTTCCCGCAAGGGAAGCGTTTTTTATACTTAAAAATTATACCACAAAAAAGCGCATTTGTACATAGATTTTTGCAAGATTTAACAAAACTTTTTGTATCATATGCATTTTAAGGGCGTAAAACGCCTCAAATTCGGCAATTTTTCCTTGACGCAAAATATATCGCAAGCACAAAACGCCCTTTCTCGTCAAATTTTACAGCAAGCCTTTTGGCCGTTAAAGACCACCGTTTGACCGCTCCGAGCCGTTCGTTGCGCGCCCCAAAATTACCGTTAAAAACAACAAGACAAAAGCAATCAACACCCGCATCAAACACACTCAAAAACAATAAACACGTCACTGCCGCAACTACCGCACAAAGTGATATACACACATGCCCATCGGGCACACAAAACAAAACCCGCTCTGCCAATGCAAAAGCGGCGACGTTTTGAAAAACAACGCCTTTTGCTGTTGTGCATTCCGCCAAAATGTGTTATACTTTACTTAACTACTAAAAGGAACGCTCAAATGAAAGTAACGCAGTTACAGATATCCGACTATCGAAATTTAGCACAACAACGCATAACGTTAGACGCAGGACTCAACGTGCTTGTGGGAGATAACGCACAAGGCAAAACCAACCTTGTTGAAAGCGTATATTTGTGCTGCATAGGCAAAAGCCCACGCACGGATAAAGACAAAGACCTTATCTGCTACGGCAAGGACAAGGCATACGTCAAGGTCAGCTACAGCTGTCGCTTGGGCGATGGCGAAATTGCCATACAGCTAAACAACGGGGGCAAAAAGCAGGTGTCCGTCAACAACGTGCCGATTGCACGCTTGGGTGAACTAATGGGCTATCTTAACTGCGTGTATTTTTCGCCAAACGAAATTCGCATCATATCCGCTTCCCCTGCGGAGCGCCGTCGCTTTTTAGATATCGACCTGTGCCAAACAAGCAAAAACTATTTTTATAGCCTTTCGCGCTTCAACAAAGCCCTTGTGCAACGCAACAATCTACTGAAACAAGCGACATCCGTGCAAGAGGCGGAGCAAACGGTGTTTGTGTGGGATAAGCAACTTGCAGAAGAGGGCGCACGCATAATTTTTGCGCGCAAAGCCTTTTGCGAAAAGCTAAAGGATTACGCAAGGCGTTGCCACAGCAAGCTTACGGACGGCAAGGAAACGCTGGAAACAACCTACTGCACACAAATAGAGGGTGATACCGTTGCCGAGCTTACCGCAAATTACGCCAAAGCCTTGCAAAACAATTTGGAAAAAGATTTTTTGCTACGCCACACCTCGTGCGGCTGTCAGCGTGACGACCTTTCGCTGAAAATAAACGACATAGACGTGCGCGGATTTGGCAGTCAGGGACAGCAACGCACCGCCGCGCTTTCGCTGAAGCTGGGCGAGCTAATGTTCTTTAAGGACGTTATAGGCGAGTATCCCGTGTTGTTGCTTGACGACGTTTTATCCGAGCTGGATGCCGAACGCCAAAAGCGGTTACTCACTTTTGACAGCCGTCTGCAAATTTTGCTGACATCGGCAACCGAGCTGTTGCCGCAAATCGTCGGCATACCGTACACGAAATACACAGTAAAAAACGGCGTTTGCAACAAAGTAAAACAATAACCGCCGTTAACGCATACATTACACACCAAAGGAGTTTTTTTGCATGACGATCGTTGCACTTACCGCATTGGGCGTGGGCGGCGCAACCGTGATAGGCGCATTGCTTGGTTTTTTGTTTACCAAAATACCACACAAATGGAACGACGCCATTATGGGCTTTGCCGCAGGCGTTATGCTTGCGGCGGCAGTTTTAGGGCTTATCTTGCCGGCGACTGAAATTGTCGGGACGTCCGGCATTTGGCAAGTGCTGCTGGGCATAGCTATCGGAGTGCTGTTTTTGAACCTTGCAGATAAACTTACGCCACACCTACACCACCTTGCGTTGCCGCAAAACGCAAGCGAAGAGCCGCACGCACACAACGGAAATATAGATAAAGTTATGCTGTTTGTTATGGCTGTTGCCATACACAATCTACCGGAGGGCATATCCGCCGGAGTAAGCTTTGGCAGTGGCGATATAGGCGACGCAATGTCCGTAGCAATAGGCATTGCCTTGCAAAACATTCCGGAAGGCTTAATACTCGTTTCACCAATGCTGCTTGCCGGCATAAGCAAAAAACGCACATTTGCAATAGCCGCCGCAACGGGATTGATTGAGGTTATCGGCACGTTCATTGGCTACTTTGTTTCCACCGTGTCGTTTTTGCTCCCATTTTTACTAAGCTTTGCCGGTGGCACAATGCTATATATCGTCAGTGACGAAATGATACCAGAAACGCACTCACACGGCTACGAACGCTTGGCAACCTATTCACTCATTATCGGCTTTTGCCTAATGCTGCTTATCGATACGCTAATTTAAGCCACGCACTTGGGTGCAACAAAATCAATATTATAATAGAAATCACAAAGGGCGACGGATTTTTTCGTCGCCCTTATTTGTTAAATAAAAATACGTTTTCAAAAAGTGCTCACATATAACCTTGCCACACAAAAATGTTGCACTGTCCTTGAAGTAAAGTTACGTCGGTGTTATTGAGTGGGGATAACTTCTCCGCACGTTTACCTTTTTTTACCGCCCTTGCGGTAGTTTTTTATTGAATTACAAACGGCGTGTATGCCGCCCAATTAGCAAGCAAGTGTTCTTTGAGCACCGCAGCCATTTTTGCATTACCACTTACATTTGGATGAACGGTATCCACCATATCATCAGCTGTCAATCCTGCGTCGATATTCATATCAATATACTGCAAACCGTATTTTTGCGCTTTAGCAATCAGAACTTCGCAAAACTCTCGGAGCGTATATCCATTGTTGCCTGCCGTGTTGCTCGTTAAATCGTCTTTGCGGGCGGGCGGAGTCACAATAAACACATGATACTTATTATCTGCAAACATTTCGGCAAGTTGCTTACACATCTGCTCCGCAGCGCCGTGAACAGTGCTTGTATCTGTGCTGCCGTCCTCGCCAAGTGGAGCATAATCGGCATTGCTTCGAGCAAAATCAAAATCGTTAGTACCCAACATAATGATAACGTAATCGCTATCCAAAGGAATTTTTGAAATATCCCCCAAGCGAGAGTTCCGAGTACTAACACCGGTACACAACGTCGTACCGGACACGCCCATATTATATTCAACCGCATTCAATTCGGAGGCAAGAACAGTACTGTATTTTTCGTTCTTATCGGACAACACTGTTCCGGCAGTAATACTATCCCCCAAGAAGGTTATTTTCTTGCCGGCAAACTCTTCTGCCGTAAGCGGTACAGAATAACTTGTCATTGTGGTGTCTTTATCCAAACCGAATTCACAAATAGTACCATTAAAGCCTAACGTACAATAATAAACCTTTTCCGTATCGTACGAGTCGTCAACGACTAACACACCGTTAATATACCACTGTAACCTATCCGCAAAAACGACTTTGATTGTATACTCCGCACCTTTGGTAAAGCCCTCTTCCCTAATAAGGGTACGACCACCTTTAGTTCCTGTGCTTTCCGTCAACCTATGTAGCGCCTCGGTATTACTACAATAAATGTTGTACTCAGGAACAAACAATCCGGCAAAGTTAGTGCCCCAAACATGGTCAGATGGATTTTGCAAAACATCACGAGTCGAAAAACCAAAGAACACGCCATTATTGTAAATAACATTAAAAGCAATCGTCATTCCGTATTGAAGCGGTTCAGTAACATAGCCGAATCCAACAAACACAGATGCACCGGAATACGTTAAAGTATCCGCGTCCCACTTTGCCGAATACGTTTTTTCGGTATCCATGACAACGTTTTCAACGGTCAAAAAGTCCTTGTAAACAGCCGTAAGCTGTTTTTCTTTTTTAGCCGAGTATGTATATGGATTTTCCGTGCTTACCTCGTTACCGTCATCGTCCACCCAGCAACCAAACTTTTGCAAATTCTTGTATGGTTCGGCAGAGACGGTAAAGGGTGTATTTTTATCAATATAAACAGAGTGGCTGCCATCTGTGGGAAGCACAAGCGCCCAACCAATCTTATCAAACGTGTTGTTGAGCACAAGTTCTTCGCCGTCATCAGAGGACATAATTTCAACGCTGAGGTTTTTGCCTTCATATCCGGCAAACTCTACGCCGTAAGGAACGTTGTTTTCGTCGTTCCAGAAATTGCCTTCTTTGTATTCCGTGAATACCTTGATTTTGTATTCGTGAGGCATGCACAGTACACCGGTAAGAGCAAGAGATGCGGATTTGCGATCCTTGGCAATTGTTGCCCAACTGTTATCTGAGCTCCAACCGTTAAAATCGCCGACAATAGCTACCTTTGCGTCCGCAGGGAGAGCTGCTGCAAATTTGACAACGAGCGTGGTCGTAATTTTTATTGGTTCGATTGGAATGGTTGAAAACGTGTGTGTACCAAGGTTGATTACCTTTTGTCCTACCACATATTTAAAAGCAGGATTTGTGGGGTAAGCATATTCCAAGCATTCATCGGATTTAAGGGAGTCGCGCCATTGAAATCCGCAGTAAGCATCGCTAAAACCACTTGTTGTGTTGTAACCGAGAGCAAGTTGATAGCTGTTCCAAGGATCGGAGCTTTCTACATCGGGGTTGGGAACAACGTCCGATTCAGCATACCACCAACCGGTGTCGCCAAAAGCCTTGAATTCAAGGGCAGCTGTGCCAATGGCAAAACTATTTGACGTAACTGTTGTGCCGGTAATGTACGGGGAAACGTACGAAGGAATAGCAGCATTACCATCGGCAAGTTTGAATACATACGTTACCTTTTTGGTCACAGGAATGCCAAAAGGCAATCCAACCCTTTCCGTTTTGGTTTTGCCACAAACCGCACAAGTATAGGTGCGCACGCCGTCGGACAAATCCGTCGGCTCTGTTGTAACAACGCCATTGTCCCAACTGTGCGCCGCCTTATCCTTGCTATCATGACCGCAAGTTGCCGCATACCAGTGGTAGTCGTCATCGTACGACCAACTGCTACTATAAGTGTGTTGCGTTAGCGTGCTGCCATCTGCAAGCAGGTACGGCACGCTGCTTTGCGTGATTGTGCCGTTGCTGTAATGGTAGGTAAACACAATGCGATACACGCAGTTTTCGTCCTTTTCCACACTGCTATCCACGCGCACAACGCTTACGCCATCGGCACCTGCGGCACCGGTATCACCCTTGTCGCCCTTATCTCCTTTTTCGCCTTGAATACCTTGCTCACCCTTGATCGACTGCAACCAATCGTTGTAATCAAGCGGAGTAAAACCTGCTTCTTCCGCATACGCCTTGTACATTCCGTACACCTCGCGGTACTGCGCCTCATCTGACGGCTGAACGTTTAGGTCGCACGCAACAAGCACAAGCGAGAGCATACAAATAACCGCAAGCACGGTCATCAATAATATTCTTTTTGTTTTCTGTAGCATTTTTTGCATCTCCTTTTTTTGGTTTTATCCCCAACCATGGGACAACAATATTATATACCCCCCCCCGTATAAAAGTCAATAGTACAAATAAAAAGCCACAAAAAAGCGGACAGAGAAAATATCTCTGTCCGAACTCCTGCCCTCAGACGAGGCACTTTTTACCGTCATATTTCAAAGACGTTGTTTGTTGCCACGCGTTAAAGGGATATTTAGTTGTAATACACGCGAAAAAATCCGCAAGGCTTGCTTATCGTGTTGTCATCTGCACAAAACACCTCGAGCGAACCCACAGACGTTGCCGCAGCAAGAACGATTTTTCCGTCCGAAAAGCTAACAACGCCGCCACTGGACGTATCGACGAAGTGCGGAACAAACGCGCTGCTACCACTTTGCTTGAACAAAGCTTCTTTGCCCGTCCACAACGCAGCCGTATTGACTGGCGAATGCTTTACAATTGCCTTTTCGGCATCGGTGGCAATGCGGTCAAAAAGTCTTTCGTTAAAGCGAGTCGAAATCACTTCGATATCCACGCCCACGGGCAAGTCCGAAACGGCAACCGCTGCATAACCATCGGTATGCGAAAGCGAAAAACAGCATGCGTCGCACGTCCAAACGCCGTTTTTCACCTTGAAATTCACCGTTTGCGGATTAATCCCAAGCGAATGCTCCATTGCCTGCGACAGCAGTTGCCAAACAAAGGCACGCTGATTGCAAACCACCTGCGACCGAGCCGCAGCAACGTACTCGGCGCGTTCCGTCGGATAAGTTACAGCCGCCACCTGTTTGGGGATTTTTGCATAATACAAGTGCGCAAAGACCTGCTTGCGCTGGAAGGAAGCGTCCATAAACTACCTATCGTATTTTGCGATTAGATAATCGATATAATAATCGGGGTTAAAGTCCTCGCCTGTGGCAATGCGCAAAATCTCATCGGGATACTTGGACGAACCGTATTTGTGCACATGCTGTTTTAGCCAATCGTTGATTTTTGACGTTGTGCCGTCTGCAAGACTTGCGTACACATCAAAATCCTTATTCATAGCCGCAAACAGTTGCGAAGCTATTGCCGAGCCAAGCGCATAGGTGGGAAAGTACCCAAAATTGCCGTACGACCAGTGCACGTCCGGCAAAACGCCAAGCGTATCGGTGGGCGGCGTGATGCCAAAGTACTCCGTAAACTTTGCGTTCCAATAAGACGGCAAATCCTTTACTTGCAAACTTCCGTCAATAAGCTTTTGCTCAATTTCGTACCTAAGCATAACATGCAACGGATAGGTGAGTTCGTCGGCTTCTGTACGCACAAACGACCTTTCGGCACGGTTAATGTACGCCACAAAGTCGTTAACTGTCACATTTGCCAACTGTTCAGGGAAAAACTCTTGCAATTTTGCATAGTGCTGTTGCCAAAACTCTGCGCTTCTGCCAATAACGTTTTCGTAAAAACGAGATTGACTTTCGTGCAAGCCAAGACTAGCTCCGCCGCCGCTAAGAGTGCCGTTCAACGCCTTATCGCACTGCTGCTCGTAGGTGGCGTGCCCCGTTTCGTGAATGACGGAAAAAATCGACGAAGCAAGATTATCTTCGTAATAATGGTTAGTAATACGCACGTCGTCCGTACCAAATCCGCTGGTAAACGGATGTTCGCTTTCCTTCATTATTCCGCGTGATTTATCAAAACACATCACGTCTCTAAGGTACTCACAAAACTGCCGTTGCTTTTCTTTTGCGAATGTTTGCGTTGCCCAATCCGGCAGCGGCGTCGTTTTTGCCGTAACCTTTTTTACAACTGGCACAAGGCGTTGACGTAGCGCATCAAAAAACTTATCGTACTTATCTTGCGTGTAGTGCGGCTCGTATGTATCAAGCAACACGTCGTAGCCTTTGCAAGTATCGGTGGCAAGCCACACTGTTTGCTTGCGGCAGTACTCCACGATTTTTTCAAGATGCGGTCTAAACGACTCGAAATCGTTATTCTGCTTTGCTTTGACGTACACGGGATACGCTTCCGCAGTCAGTCGAGAAAACGCCGCATATTCTTCCGGCGGTATTTTTTTTGTTTCGACTATATTTTTGCGCACAACCTCAATTTCGTGTGCAAGCGCGTCGTCCAGTTTATCGCGATTTTCAAACAACGTTTGCACCGCTTGCTCGAAGTTCGGATCGGTATTAAGCTCGTACATATACGCCGAAATGACCTCCGTCTGGGCGGAATCTGCAATGATACTGTTTTCCGCCGCATCGGTTTGCATATCCCACTCCACAAGAAAGCCCACATAACTTTGAGCAACAATTTTTTTGCGTTGTTCCAAATACGTTTTTAATGCGTTTTCCATAATTACCTCATTTAACAAGTAAGCGCGCCTGCCGCCTTATTATCACGTTTTTTATCGATAAGTTTTATTGTGCAATTTCCCACTATTATAAGCAATGCCATCACTACGACGTCGATAACGATAAACCATTGCGCCTTTGACGGAATTGCAACAATATACGGTTGCTCCATTGTAAATCCGTCGCCTTTTAGCAACGTCATAACCCAAATATACAGCGGTTGGAACAACGTTAACGTTCCTATCACGCCAATAGTGCCAAGCGACGATATTCCCACATTGTACCAATCGAACGGGAAAGATAAAATCCACAACGCCGCAACGCCCGTAAAGCTCATTGCAACCATTGCCGTTGTTGTTATTTGATAGTCGTCCACAGCAATGCCTAATACATTTTGGAAAATGTACACAACTGCTACCGACAAAAACATAGCTATTCCGCTTGGGGCTGTTGCTTTAAGCGTGTTTGCCACAAACGTGCCTTTAATCAAGTTTTTATTGGGCTTTAACGCCATTAAGAAGGACGGAATGCCTATAATAAACAAGTTTACCGCCGACAAGTTGCTTGGACGGAACGGGAATGATACGCCCAAAATAAGGGTAAGCACTGTGATAAGCACCACCATTGATGTTTTCATCAAAAACAACGACGCGCTGTTTTGTACGTTGTTGACAACCTGTCTGCCTTCTGCAACCACTTTTGGCAACGAACTAAATTTATTATCCGTAAGCACCAAGTTAGCAACGGTTTTTGCCGCATCGCTACCACAGCCGACAGAGATTGCACAATCACTTTCACGCATGGCAAGGATATCGTTTACTCCGTCCCCCGTCATGGCAACGGTGTGTCCATTTTGCTTCATTGCCTTTATCAAAACGGCTTTTTGATCCGGCGTAACCCTACCGAACACGGTATACTTATTAGCAGCCTCGATAACCTGTTCGTCCGTCATGCCGTCCAGCGAAACGTACTTATCCGCATCTGCCACCCCAACACGTTGAGCAATAACAGATACGGAAAGCGGATTGTCGCCGGAAATGATTTTTATGGCAACGTCGTTTTCCACAAACCATTTGATAATTTGCGGTGCGTCCTCACGAACGGTATCTGCAAGCGCAATTATGCCTATCGGCTCGAGGTCGTCAATGCCGTCATCAACAATCTTTTTATGCGAACGCCCGACCGCAAGCACACGCAAGCCCTGTTTTAATAGCTCGTCGCAACGCTTATCGAACGCCTTATCGACTTTTTTGAACATAAACTCTGCCGCGCCGATAGCAATGGTGTCTTTCCCCGCAAGGGTGGCGGCAGAAAATTTTCGTTCGGACGAAAAGGGTATTTCCGCAACGGAATCGTAAGTATCGATGCCGTCGGTATATTTTTTCAACGCTAACGCAGTCATGTTTTGGTCACCCGTGGCTTCCGTCACCGAAGCGACAAGCCGTTTTAGCTCATCCTCGGAGCCATCCAGTGCAATAAGACTATCCACTGTCATGCTGCCATCTGTGATTGTGCCAGTTTTATCCAAACACAGAGTGTCCACACGAGCAAGCATTTCAATACAGGGCAACTCACGCACAAGCACCTTTTTGCGTGCCAACTTTAACGCACCCACCGCAAGGGCAATGCTCGTTAACAGAACCATGCCGCTTGGAACCATACCTATCATGCTACCGCTTGCCTGTTGCACTGCCGCGCGCACATTGCGTACAACTTCGTCCGCGCCGTTTACATATCCTGCCCACACGTCTACGCCGTTGGCAAGCATTGTTTGTATTTGTTCGCTAAAAAAGAATGTCAAAAAGCCCAGCGGGAAAATTATCACGGCAATAAATTTTATTATCGTCATAATGCCGCGGATAAGCTGACTATCCGGCGTTTTCGCTTTTTTTACCTTGGCAGAAAGCTGCTCGATGTAAGTTTCCTTGCCGACTTTTACGCACTGCGCGGAACAACTGCCCGATATCACAAAGCTCCCGCGATAAAGCGTATCGCCCTTTTTCTTTTTGACAGCAACGCTTTCGCCGGTAAGCATGGATTCGTTAACCTCAACTTCGCCAGAACAAACAACGCAATCGGCACAAATTTGGTTACCCGATACAAGCGTTAAAATATCGTCTTGCACAACTTCGCTTGTTTGCAACGAAATATGCTCGCCGTTACGCACAACATCTGCCGTTGGTTCCGATACCAGCGATAATTTTTCAACAGCGATTTTACTGCGAATTTCCTGCACAATACCGATAATTGTATTGGAGGCGATTACCACGATAAACAACGTTTCCGACGGCTCGCCAAACAAAATCATCAAAGCAAAAATGATAAATCCCAACAGATTGAAAAATGTAAATATGTTGGTTGCAAAAATTTGCAAATAACTTTTACCAACAACTTGCTTTACCTTGTTTGTTTTGCCTGCTTTTACGCGCTCGGCAACCTCGGCAGAGGATAACCCCTCATTAACGTCGGTGTAGTGTTTTATACTCAACTGTTCCATAAACTCTCCTAAAGCATCCTCTTTTGCGGCTTAAATGCCGCTATTGCACCGTTAACTTCGTTGCGAACAATCAGCTTTGTTTGTGCGGAGGAAGCTCGCCCCTAAGTTTAAGCGTCGGGCAAGCGTTAAGCGTCAAATCGGCAAAACTGCCGTTACAATACATATAGTATCCACGCGAAGCAATCATTGCGGCATTATCTCCGCACAAGGGCAACGACGGCAAGCAAACCCTGATTCCTTGCAACTCCAACTCCTTCATGCGTTGACGCAGATAACTGTTTGCACCCACACCGCCGGCAACGGCAACTGTATCAAGTCCGCATTTGCGCTGTTCTCGTATAAGAGTATCTACCAAACCGTCTATCGCATAACGTGTAAAACTACAAGCGATATCCGCCTTGTTTATCGATTCGCCTTTTTGCTCTGCATTGTGCACGATATTGATAACGGCGGTTTTAAGTCCACTGTAACTAAAATTACCGTTCGATATCACAACGGAGTGAAATTTATAGGTCGGCTCGCCTGTTTTTGCAAGCTTATCTATTTGCGGTCCGCCGGGGTAAGGCAGTCCCAGAACGCGCGCAACCTTATCAAACGCCTCGCCAACGGCATCGTCCACGGTGGAGCAAATCACATCGTACTTGTCGTAGTCCAGCACCTTTACCACCGCAGTGTGTCCACCACTTGTAAGCAAACACAGGTAGGGCGGCGTGAGGTCAGGATAGGTCAAATAGTTGGCGCAAATGTGCCCCTCAATGTGATTTACAGCAATAAGCGGAACGCCGCTTGCTTGACTTAACCCCTTGGCAAAAGATACGCCCACAAGCAACGCGCCCACAAGCCCTGCACCGTATGTTACGGCAATGCCATCGATGTCGCCAATAGTAAGGTTCGCTTCCGTCAATGCTTCTGCAACAACCTTATCGACAACCTCAACATGGTTGCGACCGGCAATTTCCGGCACGACTCCGCCATATAGCTTGTGTATATCTATTTGCGAAAGCACCACATTAGATAAAATCTCGCGCCCGTTTTTGACCACCGACGCCGCCGTTTCGTCACAGGAGCTTTCAATGCCCAATATATAAATATCCTTTTTCATATATAAGTATAATAAATCCCCCGTCTGATTTTGTCAAACCGTTAAGCAATGTTAAATAAAAAACATATTACCAAAGTTTTGTCCTGCCTGTAAAGTAAGGATGACACTTGTTGCAAATTACCTTGATTACGTCTGCGTCCTTGGTCGTTCCTGTTTTGAACGTTGCCCACAAGCACATACAACAGTCGCTTCGTGATTCACACGATGCGTTGACTAATCCTAATTTGTGGCGAACAGATTACCTTATCAAAAAAAACGCCACCTTTCCCTAAAAGCACGACTAATTGCAAACAGCAAATATTTTAATAAAAAAATGATTTAATAACAAAAAAAAAGAACCGACAAAAAAATGTCGGTTCCTTGCGATTATTGCATATTGTACTTTTTCTTGAACTTATCAACGCGTCCGCCTGCATCTACAAGCTTTTGTTTACCTGTAAAGTAAGGGTGGCACTTGTTGCAAATTTCTACCTTGATTACGTCTGTGTCCTTGGTCGTTCCTGTTTTGAACGTTGCGCCACAAGCACATACAACAGTCGCTTCGTGATAATTGGGATGTATACCTTGTTTCATTTCGCATTACCTCGCTATTAAATTTGGGAGCATCCTCCCATGCGTACCTTGCTATTTTACTATGTCAGGCAAAATTCGTCAAGCGTTTTTGCAAAACAAAACAAATTAGTCGCACATTTTTACTTTTTGCAAGCAACGCACTAAACACTCGTATTATTTTCCGCAAAAATACACCTATTTTTTGCCACAAACAGCTCTCCGTCGATTGCAAACGTCTTAGCCGAACAAAATAAAGTCCGCGTCCTTGCCCACCTCGATGGTGCCCACACGCTTATCTAACCCAACAAGCTTGGCAGGGTTGACCGTCCACAGCTTTATTGCTTGATGTAGCGGAAGTCCGCAAAACGTAACAACGTTGGCAAGCCCTTCGTAAGCATCCAAAATGCTGCCGGCGCGAGCTGTCGTCCCCGTAACAAATGCATCGCCGCCGCTGACCGTTACCGACTGTGCGCCCAACGTGTAACTGCCGTCCGGCATACCTGCCGCCATCATGCTATCCGTAACGCCTATAACCTTATCCACACCCTTGGCGGAAACAAGCAGTCTTAGCACGTCGCGATTGACATGCTTGCCATCGGTAATAACTTCCGCATAGCAGTTGTTCGCCATTGCCGTGCCCGTCATGTTGAGGTCGAGCCTATCCATTTGCGACATTGCGTTGCCCCAATGCGCAAAGGAGCGCGCACCGGCTTTTAATGCCTCCTCCGCCTGTGCACCGTTGGCGGCACTGTGCCCCAACGACACAACCACGCCGTTAGCTGTTGCCTCGGTGATAAATTCGATAGCATCTGGAAGCTCCGGCGCAACGGTAACGATACGGATAAAGCCTTGCGCCGCATGCTGATATTGCAAGAACTTTTCGTACGAGGGCTTTTGCAGATACTGTTTGGGTTGTGCGCCGCATTTGGCTGCCGATAAAAACGGACCCTCAAGGTTGATACCCTTAACTTCGGGATATTCCTTGGCGAGCTCACATATAAGCTTGAGCTGTCTGCAAATAACCTCGTCGCTATCCGTCATTACGGTAGGCAAAACCGTGCCCACTCCGTGAGAAATATAAAACTCCATTATCTTTTTCATGCCGTCGATGTCGGCAGAGTTAAAGTCGTAGCCGTTAGCTCCGTGCGTATGAATATCCACCAACGCAGGCAAGATGTATCGTCCGCTACAATCCACCACCTCGGTTTGCTCGTCGGCAACGATATCCGCCGCAATTTCGATAATTTTGCCGTGGTCGGCTGCGATATCCGCTCGAACCAGCTTATCTCCTATCAATGCAGAGCCGTTTTTATAAAGAATCATTATAAGCCTCCCGTTGCCGATGGCAGTTGTATTGCATCGACAATGCTTTGTGCTCAAGGCACTAATAATTATTATACCACCTTTTTCCGTTATTAGCAACGACTTCGCAAAAATATAAGCAAGGCAAACTCCGTTGGAAGCATTATCGGCAATTTCAGAAAACCGCCTTGAATAACTCTAAGCGACGGCAGAGCGCGAGCAAAAAAGCGCGCCCGACAAAAGCCTAACCATAGGCAATCATATTATATAAGCATACTCCGTTTTATGTCCGATTTTACCACCAAAATAATTAACCTATCAACGGCGCAAAGTTCCAAACGTCCCAATCCTCTGAGATGCGTACCACAACCTACACTTTTTTGACAAAAAAAAGTCTGTTGCCATCGTTTTGCCTTGCAAGCTTGCCGACAGAGTGATATAATTATAAAAGATTGGCATAAGCGGGACAACGTGCAACATTACGGTGTTGTATATATAAAGACACAACAAGGTTGCTTAGCCGATAACGCAAGTGTGCACAATACACGCAACAGCCAAATCGGTGGCACACGAACAAACAACAGTCAAACAATTTTTTGCAATCATGTTAAAAAACGCAAAGGAGCAATATGAAAAGCATTGCAATACGCGCCGAGGGGCTAAGCAAGCGATACAACGGCGCCACTGCTGTGGACAAAGTTTCGTTTACCGTTGAAAGGGGCGAGATAGTTGGACTTATCGGCAAAAACGGTGCGGGAAAATCCACATTAATACATCTTTTGACAGGCACGATAAAGCCCGATGGTGGCATAGCCACTCTGCTGCCCGACGGTCGAGCACCCTCCGATGTTGCCGCAGTTGCGGAAAAACCGACGCTGTTTCCGTCACTTACCGCCTTGGATCATCTTGAAATTCAAGCAACGATAACGGGCGCAGATGTAGATAAAGCCTATCTGCAAGCAATTTTGCAGTTGGTTGGGCTGGACGCCGAAAGCAAAAAAAGGGTAAAACATTACTCGCTTGGAATGCGCCAACGGCTTGCCTTGGCGATCGCATTGACGGGCAAACCACAACTATTGTTTTTGGACGAGCCAATTAACGGCTTAGATCCGCAGGGCATAAAGGACATGCGAGATTTATTTAAGCGTATCAACGGCACGTTTGGAACGACACTGCTTATTTCCGGACACGTCCTATCCGAGCTTGAGCGACTGTGCACCCGATTTTTGTTTATCAACGACGGACGGCTTATTGCCGACGTATCGGCAAACGAGCTGCAACGATTAAAGCAAGCACGCACAAAATTGACTGTTTCGAACGTGTCAAAAACGCAGGAGGTGCTTGCGCCCTTGGGCAAAACAGAAATAGCACTGCCCAACACTGTGTACTTTTTCGGCGAAGTGTCCCCCACGGTGCTGTTGACATCGCTTGCACAAAGCGGAGTTTCCGTGACAAGCATTGTGCAGGACGGGGACGACCTCGAAGCTTATTTTTTGCGACTGCTTAGCCGTAAAAACGACGGGGGTGACATGCAATGCAACGAATAATTAAAACACAAATAATGCGCTTGAACAAATGCAAGCGATTGGTGCCACTGCTACTTGCAACTGCGATATTGCCCTTTTTGAGCGGAGCATTTTTCCAATTTATGTGGGCTGCATTTGCAATGTGGGGCGCGGTAATTGCTCCATCCGAGATGGCGTTTTCGCTGCTAAGCTCGGCTGCGGGAACATTTTCCGCAGGCAATTTGCTTGCCGCATATTTTGTATGGTCTTTTTTGCGTGAGGAGCTTGCAGGCGACTCGGTACAAAACACCATATTGACGGGCAGCAAGCGTAGCGTTATTTACGGAGGCTATCTGCTGACGGCAGGAATTATCGGCGTGTTTTTTAAGTTGCTGGAACTTGCAACTACGGTTATTGCCTGTTACTTACTGTACGGTTTTGGTGACGCAACGTTCTTTTCAATATTGACAGCCTGCTTTATGACACTCATTATCGGCTTAGTGACGGCGATTTTTTTGCAAAGCCTTATTTGCCTATTCACCCTGATATTCCGCAAAAAGGCTCGCGCGTCCTTTTGGTTGTTTGCACTGTTGATAATCGTGCCATCTGTTATCGATGAAATAATCGGCACTATGTACGACGCTCAACAGCTCACCTACGAAGCGTTATGTTGGTTGCCGCTGTACAACGTCAACCTATTTGACGCAAGCATTATCGACGGCGCGCTTGCCGCACAAATTTTACTGTATGTTTTACCACTAACCGCCCTACTTACTTGGCTCGGTATACTGCTGTTTGAAAAAACCGATATTCGCTAACACAAGACACCCTTGCTTGCGTGAGCGGTCTGCATTATTTTGCGTATTCCATATCTCTTGGCACAAGTGGCGCGTGCGATAGCAAGCTTATCTTGCAAGCATTGAAACGCGATATGGCAAAGCATTGCACAGCGTCACAAGCGTGTCTAATACAAAATAAAATCCATAATTCAAAAAAAAGACTCGTTGTTTTTCGACGAGCCTTTTTTGACCAAAACTTAATTTGTATGTACCGATTAACCGTGCTAAATAGCATTAAGCGTCACTTTATTGTTAATGTATCTCCGTTATCGGCAAGACGAGCAGAATAGAATTTTTCTATTGCAGACTGCATGCTTTTAACGTCGGCATGGGCGCAGACCTCACAAGCAGAGTGCATTGCAAGCTGTGCTATGCCTATATCGCATGCCTTTATGCCAAGCTGGCGCGAGGTTGCCAATCCCAACGTTGAACCGCAACGAACCGAGCTGTTATTATAATAATCCTGATAATCTATTCCGTCGATAATGCTTTTGAACAATGCCGACGTTATGCCGTCGGTAGAATAGTTAACGTGATGCTTTATTACTACGCCACCACCCAGTAAAACCTTTTTATCGGGATCGCTTTTTCCCGGATGCGCAGGATGCACGGCATGCCCGTTATCCACAGAAAGTACCATACCGTTTTCCCTTGCGGCAATACATTGCGTGGACGAAAGCCCCAATGCGTTGCCAATTTCCGACAAAACCGCCTCGATAAAGCTTGGCGAGCCCTGACGTGTGCCACTACCTATCTCCTCATTATCCAAGCAGGCGCACACTGCAATATCCTGCACGGAACACTCGCACAAGGCGGCAATGCTTGTGTATACACTTGTTAAGTTATCTATCCTTGCGCTGCAAAGCAATTCGCCTTGCACGCCTGCATCGAAAGCATTCGTAGCGGGCACAACGTACAAATCCGCATCGACAATATCTTTGCCAAGACTCTCGTACAAACTTGCATTGCCGATTCCCAAAAGGGGCAATGTGTCCGATTGAGCATTTAGCGCAAGATTGTCGTTTGCAGTCGGATTGTGATGTATTGCAAGGCTTGGTATAACTACGTTGTAGTCACTAACAACCAAATTTTGCTTAATTCCTTCTGCCGTTTTTTGTGCAATTCGTCCTGCAATTTTAAGCTGTCTATCCAAAAAGGTATACAACAAACCACCGCCGTATTTTTCCGTATTAACGCGCGTAACGCCGTTACTCTGCAAAACGCTATTGCCCTTAACTCTAAACGATGGACTATCGGTGTGACTTTCGCAAATATTAAACACAGAATGCTCGCCAACAACAAAAGCAATTATCGAGCTTCCATTGCGCACAACGTAATATTTGCCGCCCACCCGTATATTCATCGGCTCACCGAGAATTAATCTTTCAAAGCCGCTTGCCAACAAAATTTCCTGTACGTTGGCAACGGTATGATATGCCGTGTAGCTTGTATCCAAAAATTGCTTTAATGTCATTTTAGTTCTCCTTAACAAATCTTTTGTTTGCAATTAACTGCATTTATTACATATTCAACGTACATCTTTGCAATGTTTAATCCCGTTACTTGTTCCATAGCGTTAAACATCGCATTGCTGTTAACCTCACACACAAGTGCGCCATTATCGGATAACAACACGTCTACGCCGCAGTAATCTAACCCGATTGTGCGCGCCGCAAGTTCGCAAATATTTGCAACTTCCGCCGTGAGTGCAACGGGAGAAGCAATGCCACCAAGCTCCACATTAGACCTAAAATCCTTTGGATTGGTACGGCGCATTGCGCACACCGCCCTACCGCCGATTACGATAACGCGCATATCGGCGCCACTGCTTTCCGCAACATACCGCTGAAACAAATACGCAGAGCCTTTTATCCTATCGATAATGCTCGCAAGTTCGTCCTCCGTTTTTGCAAGATACACCTGCTCGCCAAAACTACCGTAGCACTGCTTTACGATTAGCGGTAAACCCAACTTGGCAGTTACCGAACGCAAAAACTCTCGCGAAATGTTTGCTGACGGAGTGTAGCATAACGGAGCACTAATCGTATCCGGCATGGGAACGCCACTCCCGACAAGCCTGATGTGTGTTTGCATTTTGTCGTCGCAAATTGCCATTGCCTCGGCAGAGTTAAACAAGCGTAAGCCGTGCTTTTCCAGCAGTTGGGCAACATATTTATCTTTATCCAAATAAAAGCAAAAATCCGCCTTGACGCGACTATCCACAGCACCGTCCGTAATGACCGCAAGCAAACGGTCGTTCGGCACGACCTCATATTCGACGCCTGCCGCCCGAAGTTCGTCGGTGATGCGCGCCAGCTTTCGCTGTTGCGATGCGCCCTTATCGAAGGCGTTTATTACTATCAAGCACTTCATATGCAAATTGTAGCACAAGCTGCACGGATAGTCAACAATGCGGCAGTTTTTAAGTGAAACTGCCTTATTTATTAAACTGTGCAAGCCATGATTGTCACGCTCATCTTGTAATTTAGATGTTTTTTTGACTTTACACTTCATGCTATCGGCAACGCACTAATGTTCCGACAGAACGCACTCAAAACGACTAAAATAAAAGCAAGCGTACCCTGCCGAATTAAACTTGATAATAACAAATGTTATTTTTCCTCCGCACGAACTGAAAACGACACGTCAATTTGTTCGACGGGCAAGGAACACAGCTCATCCGAAGTGCCTTGTTGCTGCCTTATAAGCTCGTGCAAACCGATAATATCAAAGTTTTCCGCCGCCTGCCGCCGCAAAAAAGCCTCGACGTACTCTGTGGCGCGTATCTCCAAAATCTGTAGCAACTCGCCCGAGAGTTCAGGATCGTCCTTGACGGTAAACTCGCCGCCCACATCTGTTGCACCGGCGCGAGCAAGCCTTACCTGCAGAGTTACGTCTATCGAAACATCGTTGCCGTTCAATTCCCTTTCGATTTTTTTGCCGTTCACGCGCAACGCATACATTCGCCCGTCGTGCTCGCACGAAAACATGTTGCCACGCACCTCTTCAGAAAACAACGAAAAGCCCATATTTTCCGCCTCGGAAAGCTCGCACAAGTACCCATAAGAGGAAAAAATCGCCGTCTTATCATATACGAAGAATCCCTGCGCCTTTTGCGATTTATCGTCTACGTTTTGCGACGGGACAAACTCCACCAAATTCAAAAAACCGCTTTGTGAAAGTTCCTGCTGCGACCGCACAAAATCCAAAAGCGTGTTAGATAAAACGGCAACCTTTTTTGCTTGTTCCTTGAGCGCCGATGTGATTGCCAGTGACACGCTCGATGTCAACGCCTCGCTCTTATCCATCAAATTTCGCGCGCTACCGACAGAACAGCAGATAACCGAATTTTCACGAAAACTGCCGCTTTGAGCAAAAAAATCAGTAACATCGCGCAACTCACGATTACGATAAAAATTCTCGCCAAAAATCAACACTCCACACTGCCCGAGTGATGGTTTTTTGCCGACCTGCTTCCACAGCTCGGCTATTGCATCTCCGACCGATGTCCCCGTAGCGGAAACAGTTTTGCTAAACAGCCCAATCTGTTCCTGTCCGTTGCCGGGGCTTACGACCTCTGCCGTAAGCTCTATGTCGTCGCCATCGCCACAATCCACGCCGATGCCTATAATTATTGCGCGCTCCTGTATTCCACTACCCTCAAATGAAGCCGAAAACAACAACGCGACAGCCGCAATGGCTATTATTATGCCAACTCTCTTTAATCCACTCATTTACGCAAGCCCTGCACATAACTCATTTTTACAATACTACTTTTACACATTAAATACCCGATTGTGTGCACATCTCGCCATTAGCGCCACTCTTTTCGTCGCAATTTTCGTTCTCACTTATACCCGTCGACTTTTTATTCTGAAAACGCAACGACCGCGCCGTTAAAAACGGATATACCAGCGGTAACACAAATTGCACTATTGCAAACGGGATAATGCACCTGCTAACAAACTCTTCCACAAGCGTCCGTGACGAAACAAACATCGGCAAAAGCATGAGGGCGGTTATAACGCAAATAGTGGGCACATTGAGCCTGCAATGCGAAAAGCCGAATATTTTTTCGATGCTTTTATACGCGCAATAATAGAAAATAACGATTTTTAGTATCACGGACATTATCCAAACCGAAAGCGTCAGCCAGTCCCAGCGCCCGCTTGAATTCGCACCGAGTGAAAAAATGCCCACCTTGCTCATCGCCAAGTCGGTTGAGGCGGCAAACGAGCCATAGATTGCAACAAACACAACATTCAATAGTACCGTTATTATTGCGCCGACGGCAAAAACGCTAAATATCGGCGCAAAAACGTATCTTTTCACCTGTATTTTATCCAACAAAAAATACACAAAAATATAGTCAGTAAACCAAAAACTTCGCAAAAACGCCGTGCTGATAATTTTTTCACCGCCCACCTCGCCAATGGGCAACAACTCCGTCCAACGCACCTCTGTTAACGGATTGACCAATAATGCCACCACGCAAAGCACTATAAGCCCAAACAACAGTTGCCCCACCCGAGCAACGGAATTAAAACCGCGTTGCAAACAGAAAATAGAAAGCGCAACAATGGGCAACATAAAGGCTATCCAGTTTGTGTTCACGTCGAAGGTAACAGAAAACATTTTGTAACACGAGCTAAGCAGTACTAACGAGCGGCAAACATATATAACGAAAAATATCGCCATTATCAACTTGCACCCCACGGCAGAAAGATTATCGGTAAGCACCTTTTCCACGCTCAAATGCGCATCTTTATTGAGCCTGATTGCCCACAACAAAAAGCACAGGCACACAAAATCCCACGAAAACGCTACAACCATAACCAACCAGCTATCGTGCCCGACCTCCTCTGCGAGAATGGACGGCAGTGACAAAAACTTGCCGCCGGCAATCACCAGCATCAAAAGCAATGCTATTTGGTCGATGTTCACCCTGTCTTTCACGGTTAGTTACCCCCTCCTCGTTTTGTTGACGTTCGGTATGGAATTTGGACGCAGCCTTTGCGCTTGCAGCGGTTTTTGCCCGACGGCATCCTGTCTATCCAAGGGAATATCCGGCGCATACGGTGCCAAAAAGGGCGACGAGCCCATTTGCAACGAACACAGATACACCAAAATGACCAACATACACACGTTTACGCCCAAAATACCGCACATTCCGCCAACAGTGGTTATAACCAAACGCAGCAGCGACAACACAAAGGTGTTATCGGGCATTATAAACAACCCTATGCCGGATAGCGCGCCAATCATCACCGCAGGCGCACCGATAAGCCCTGCCTTAACTGCGGCATCCCCAAGCACAATCGCTCCGACAAGCGAAAGAGATATGCCCACTGCGGACGGCATTCGCAAGTTGGCTTCTCGCAAAATATCAAAGATTACCAGCACAAGCAGCATTTCCGCCAACGGCGAAAAGGGAATTGCCTCGGTGGAATTTAGTATCGTTATCAAAAATTTTAGCGGTATTATTTGATAATTGTACATCTGCAAACAAACATACAACGACGGCAACAGCACCGAAGCCAGTACGCCCAACAAACGCAACGAACGGTTGAGCGTGGTCATTGTGGAGTTTTCGTAATAGTCGCCGGGGCTTTGCAAATCCTCGATGTACAAATACGGCAGCGTTAGCACCATGGGAGAACCGTCCGCAATAACGGCAACGCGCCCCTCTAACAGCTTGCCAACGGCAACATCGGGTTTTTCCGTCATGCCTACCCGTCTGAACAACATGGTGCTTTGCGTATCTAAATATTTTGCAAGATAGCTGCTATCGATAATTCCGTCAATAACAATACTCTGTAATCGCTGCGTTATATCATCTGCAACGTGCGGCTCGGCAACCCCTTCCAAATAGCACACAAAAACCGCCGTGTTGGTATACTTGCCCACGTTTACTTGCCTCGCCTTGAAAGCGGTCGTTTTTAGCCGCTTGCGTAACAGCGTAAGATTGACCTTGGCGTCCTCCACAAATCCCTCGCGAGGGCCACGCATAACCATGGAAGTCGGCGGTTCGGTAACGCTTCTGCCCGTTTCCACGCGAGTATCTACCGCAAGAGCGTTATTGCCATCCAACACAAGAGTGTGCCCGTTAAGCAGCTTATCCAACGCGTCCTCGTGGCTGCAAACAGCAACCACTGTTGCCGCTGCGGAAAGCCGCGTTTCAACATCTGTCAGACTACGCGCATCTGCCTTATCGGCAAGTGGCGTTAAAACGTAATCACACACCTTTTTGCCGTCAGCCATTGTGTCCAGACAAAACACAGTAAGCGCAATTCCGCAAAAAACGCTCCGCACGCGCAAATCATCGTCGCCTAAAAAAGCCGCCTCTACTTTTTGTTGCATAGATTTGTTCATAAACCCGATTGTGCCAGTAACCGCTATTAAAGATACGTTTTCGGCACAATAAGGCAATAAAAAACACACTTCGACAATAATCGACGAAGTGTGTCCGTATTTATGTTATTAAGTTTTACAGCCAAAAATGAGCATTTTGGGAGCTATGTTTATCGTGAAACATCGTTCCATCAACATTGCAAAAATGCCTATAACGGTTGCTTACGGGGCTTGTTTTGATCACGCGGATACTTTGGCGGAGTGTGCTTTATTTTGCGATACACCAAAAGGCAACGGCTACTCCCGTCAGGCAGAGTAAAGTGTTTGCCGCCCTCGTATTTCAGTCCGAGAATTGCCGCAGCTTTTTTTGCCAAGTCAACTTCGCTTTCATCCGTCTTATAAGCCAGTACCATTCCACCAAGCTTTACCACAGAAGCAGTGTATTCGAGCAGCACGTTGAGCGGAGCCACCGCTCGAGCAGTTGCCACGTCAAACAGCTCCGCATGGGAACGCGCAAAATCCTCTGCCCTATCGTGTAGCACCTCTGCAGAAAGCTTTAACTCATCGCACAGCGAACGACAAAATCTAACGCGCTTATCCAAGCTATCCACCAACGTTACGCAGATATCATCTCGCAAAATTTTTAGCGGAACGGACGGAAAGCCGGCGCCGCACCCGATATCACACAACGTTGAACCCTGATTTATCAGCGTTGCTCCGAGCATACTATCCAAAAAATGCTTTTGCCATACCGCACTCGGCTCAGTGATAGCTGTCAGATTAAATTTTTCGTTTTCCTGCAGCAAAAAATCACAATACTCGTCAAAGCGTTGCTCCGCGCGAGTAGAAAGTTCCAACCCAAGCTCGGCAAGCATGCCCTTAACAGCGGTCTTTGCTTGTAATAATTCATCCATTTTTTGCACCGTTTTTGTTTTTTATCGTTGCCAAATACACAATAAGAATCTGTATATCGGCAGGGCTAACGCCACTTATCCTACCCGCCTGTCCCAAACTTGCAGGACGAATTTTGGCAAGTTTTTGTCGAGCCTCGATACGCAATCCGTCAATAGACATATAGTCAATATCGGTAGGTAACAATTTTTCCTCAAGCCGCCTTGCCTGTTCGATTGCCTCAATCTCCTTTTGAATATAGCCGCGATACTTGCACTCAATCTCCACTTCTTGCAAAGCCGCATCGGCCATACCCTCAAAAAAGCCAAGTTGTTGCATATCCTTAGCCGTAATGGACGGACGACGTAACATTTCATCCACGGTAAGCCCCGCACCGGTTACAGTTTCGCCTTTGCTCTCAAACAACTTAGCGTACACTTTCGGCGATACAACAGTCCTTATTTGACTGTTACAAGCCTCTATCTGGCACTTTTTGCGCAAAAACCTTTCGTACCGCTCATCACTTACAAGTCCGATTTCTCGACCGATTTCCGTCAAGCGCAGGTCGGCATTATCCTGCCGCAACACCAAGCGGTGTTCCGCTCGGCTAGTCATCATGCGATACGGTTCAAACGATTCTTTAGTCGTGATATCATCCACAAGTACGCCTATATAGCTGTTGCTCCGCGGAAACACCACAGGTGCTTTGCCATGCACAAGTCTTTCCGCATTGATGCCGGCAACAATACCCTGCGCCGCCGCCTCCTCATAGCCGCTTGTGCCGTTAATCTGTCCGGCCAAAAACAAGCCCTTGATATTTTTAGACATCAGCGTTGCGTCCAACTCGGTTGCATCGATACAATCGTACTCGATTGCGTAGGCATCGCGCATAATTTCAACGCTTTCCAACCCCTCAATGCTGTGATAAATTTGTTCTTGCACGCTTGCAGGCATCGAGCTGGATGCGCCCTGAACATAAAATTCACATGTGTCCTCCGCTTCCGGTTCAAGGAATATTTGATGCCGTTCTTTATCGGCAAAGCGAACGACTTTATCCTCTATGCTTGGACAATACCTTGGTCCCACGCCATTTATACTACCGTTATACAAAGGCGCCAAATGCTTGTTTTCCAAAATAATCTGTTTAGTCGCAGGCGTAGAATAGGTCAAATAGCAGCTGCGCTTTGTTGCAGGGATACTTTCCGTCATAAAGGAGAATGGCGTTGCGTCATCCTCACCGCACTGCTCGATGGTTTTTTCAAGGTCGATAGACGAAAGCCTAACTCTTGCAGGCGTACCCGTCTTAAAACGTCGCACCGTAAAGCCCAATCTCACAAGACTTTGCGTAAGCAGCCGCGCGTTTGCAAAGCCGTTTGGGCCGCACTCGCGCACGCATTGCCCCACCAGAATTCTGGAATTAAGATACACGCCGCAGCACAAAATAACCGCCTTTGCCCGATAGCTCAAATCCACCGCCGTCGTCACGATAAAACTGCCGTCCTGCTGCACGGCAACATCTACAGCCTCACCCTGCCGCAAAAAAAGATTGGGCGTGCCCTCAATAGTTTGCTTCATATTCGTGTGATAGCGATTTTTATCCACCTGCGCACGGGGAGAATATACGGCAGGTCCCTTGCCGCGATTAAGCATTCTCATTTGCAACATGCTTTTATCGGCATTTACCGCCATCTCTCCGCCAAGAGCGTCTATTTCTTTTACAATTTGCCCTTTTGCCGTGCCGCCGATACTGGGATTGCACGCCAAAAAAGCCACCGTATCTAAATTTGTTGCCAAAAGCAGCGTTTTACATCCAAGTCGAGCAGTAGCCAAAGCTGCTTCGCAACCGGCATGCCCTGCGCCGACAACGATTATGTCAAAATCCTTCATAATACACTTCCATACTGTCGCGCGACTGCCGCCACACGACTGCTAAAGCCCCCAAAAATTATTTCCCCAAACAAAATTTGCTGTAAATTCTGTCAATGATTGCCTCATCGGCAGAAGTGCCGGTTATTTCACCCAGCGTCGCCCATGCCTGCCGCGCCGCGCTTACCACAATATCCATTGTTGCAGCCTGCACCGCAAGCAATGCCTCGTCGATTTGAGCGCACGCATCCTTTAAGCACTGCAAGTGCCTTTCGTTAGTGATAAGCAAGTCGGCTTTTTGAATATCCCCTGCGCAAAACATATCGTAGATAGCTTCCTTAACAACTTCGACGTCGCCGCTTTTTGCAGAAACGACAAGACTATCGTCACAACAGGGCATTTGTTTGAACAGGTCGCACTTGTTAAACACCCTTATTTGCGGACGCGCCGTTGGATACACCGAGCGATCCATTGGATCATCAGTCACATTAAGCACCACATCAGCCTTATCGGCTGCTATTTTTGCGCGCCTAATGCCTTCCTGCTCGATAACGTTATCCGAGACTCTAAGCCCTGCCGTATCGACAAAGTTTAGTCTTATATCCTTGTAGCCCACACTTTCGGTAAGCGTATCGCGCGTTGTCCCTTGCACGTCCGATACTATTGCCCTATCTTCGCCAAGCAGCGCATTTAGCAGGCTCGACTTGCCAACATTTGGCTTGCCAACAATTGCAACGTTTATACCATAACGTGCCACTTTGCCCAGTGTTGATGTACCTATAAGGCAGTTTAACTGCGCTTTTAGGCGGCTAAGTCCGCTTTTTATTGTGTCGAGCGTCGGCAGTTCGATGTCCTCCTCCGGATAATCGAGCGCAACCTCCCCTGCGGAAATCAGATCAAGTAACTCGTCCTGCAATGCAGCTATTTTCTTGCCGAGTTTATTTTCCAAAAGGTTTGCTCCTGCGCGCACGGCGGAAGTCGTTTCCGCCTCAATCATCTCAATGATACCCTCCGCGTTGGTCAGATTCTGCTTTCCGTTGATAAACGCGCGCTTGCTAAACTCACCGTTTTGCGCCATTGTTGCACCGCAACTCAAACAGGCTTGAATTACCGCTTTGCTTATGGCATACCCACCATGGCAGTGGAACTCAACCATATTTTCACCCGTATACGAGTGCGGCGCGGCAAAATATACGCACATGGCATGTTCGATAAAGCCGTCGCATTGCAACCTGCCAACTCTTAACATATTGGGTTGCTTTGGCATTGGCGAAAATATTTTTTGCGCAATTTCAATTGCCGCCTCGCCGCTCATTCTAACGACGGCTATTGCGCTTTTTCCCTGCGCTGTCGATAGCGCAACGATTGTTGTACTCATTTCAACCTCTTTTTATCTGTATCGAGCGCCGTTACGCGTTCCAAATTCTTTTTCGACATCATACAGCCACGAATAACACTGGCGATTTCACGTTTTTGTCGTCCACCACTGCGTATCTACATATTTTCACTCAGCGACAAAGTTAAGAATTAGCATGGATTGCTCAACATTGAGCACGCAAACATCACACCACGCAATCCAACCATCCTCACAACCAATAAACGCTACACTCATCGTTTTTGCACAACGGGCGCACATCGTAGCTTGGGCATATTGTGCAAATACAGCTATATTTTAACATTTTTTTGCATCTTGTGCAACTTATATATTATCCTCACAAAATGTTTTTTGGTCATGCGCCAACGCACAAGGGCAACTCTCCGATTTAAGATAAAGTAAACATAACTTCTTTTATCAAAAGCTGCGCCACAAAACCTATTTACGCGAGATTTAACGCAAACGACATTTTCAGCAAATCCCCTGCATTTTTTACACAAAATCATTTTTTTTCGCACTTGAACCCAAACAATTATTCCATCATGATGAGCGATTTTTTATCCATCACTGTCGCACAAAAATTACATTGTGTTTTTTTAAGATATTTCCGCACAAAAACAAATATATTGTTGAAAACTTTTGTTATTTGTGATATTATTTATATGTATAAATATTTGCATTGGAGCTATCATGGGAAAATCCTACTGTTTTTCAAATCAAAAAGGTGGCGTGGGCAAAACCACCACCGCAATCAACATGGCGGCATACGTTGCGCTATCCGGCAAACGTGTTTTGCTTGTAGACTTTGATCCGCAAGGCAACACCACCAGCGGCTACGGTATCGAAAAAAATCAACTTGAGCTTTCTTGCTACGATTTTTTGATGGGAGAGTGTTCAGCCGAACAGATTATCCGCAAAACGTCGATAAACAACTTGTGGATTATTCCGTGCAACATCGACCTTGCTGCTGCCGAGGTGGATCTCGTCAATGTTCCGCAACGCGAAAGCGCACTCAAACGTGCATTGACTCCGATCAAGGGCAACTACGATTATATTTTTATCGACTGTCCGCCAAGCCTTGGATTGCTAACGCTGAATGCTCTTGTTGCATCGGACAGCGTAATTATTCCCATCCAAAGTGAGTTTTTTGCACTGGAGGGACTTAGTCAACTGATGAATACCATCAAAATCGTCAAGCAACGCCTAAATTCCACGCTAACAATCTGTGGCGTAGTCCTAACGATGTACGATGCGCGAACAACCATGTCCAAACAAGTAACACAGGAACTGTTCAAATACTTTGGCAACAAAATTTTCACGGTGCCCGTGCCACGAAATATTAGACTGGTAGAATCCCCGAGCTTTGGCATACCTATTGCCGCACACGCACCACGTTCGAGCGGCGCAATGGCATACTCCGCATTGGCAAAACAATTTTTGGAAAGAGAGGAATAACTTATGGCAGGAAATAAAGGACTGGGAAGAGGCTTCGCTTCCTTGATGGGACTAAACGATATCGACGAGCTTACGCAAAACAATACAAGCATTAACGACATAACCTCGGCTCGCTCCGACGACGCCATTGTTAACCTTTCGCTACTGGATATCGATCCCAACTACGAGCAGCCGCGTAAAAATTTTGACGAGGACGCACTAAACGAACTTGCCGATAGCATAAAAATTCACGGCGTCATTCAACCCATCGTTGTAGTGCCCATTGGCAAACGTTTTATGATTATTGCCGGTGAACGTCGTTTTAGGGCGAGCAAAATCGCAGGCAAAAAAGAGATTCCTGCGGTTATTCGACACTACACACAACAGCAGATAAAGGAAATTAGCCTTATCGAAAACCTGCAACGCGAGGATCTTTCCCCAATCGAGGCGGCACGCGCTATCAAGGTTTTGATGACCGAATTTAATATGACGCAAGAGATGGCTGCAGACCGTATCGGAAAAAGCCGTTCGGCAGTGGCTAACACTTTGCGCCTTCTGACGCTTTCCGATGACGTAATTGCGCTTATCGAAGCGGGCAGACTTTCCGCAGGACATGCACGCACGCTGGTTGTTGTGCCAAAACAACACCAATATACGCTTGCACTCAAGGGATGCGATAACAAGCTTACCGTCCGCGAAATGGAAAAGGCTGTTAGGGAATTTCTTAACCCCAAAAAGGATAAAGAGAAACCACTTGAAGAAAGCCGCGAATTAAGGAACCTAATCGGCAACATGCAACGCGCATTTGCGACCAAAGTATCTGCGCTTGGCAACGACCGAAAGGGACGCATTTACATCGACTACTATACCGCCGATGACTTGGACAGAATTTGTAAAATGGTTGACGAATGGATGACCGATAAATTTACAAGTAACGACTAAATGTTTGTTTAACTCCCCTTAAAAATACCACTTTGGCGCTTTTAACGTGCGGAAGTGGTATTTTTATTTTACAATATAATAATTTCCTTGTTTTTCTAATTATTGAATGCACACATTTATTCCCGAACCCCTTCATGGAAGTGACTGTCCAATAAACTTTTCGTTACACGCGCTATACCTCTTGCCACACAAGCACAATACCCAAACAAACATTTCTATATGATTTTTCAAAAAAAACACTAAAAACGCACCTAATTTTTGGGGTACAGTTCAAAGAATGAATTTTTATATAATAAACATTTATAAAGAATAATAAATAACTATTTTAATTAAAGATATTTTTTTTCAGTTTTAATTAGACTTAAATCTTAAAATACACAATTCAAAACGGTAGCATCATTTTGCGCGAATATCATGCCAATGCCAATTACTTTTCTACGTTTTTAGATACCCTATGTTTTGACTTAAAAATGATATTTATATTAACAAATTTGGCGCGCATGTAATGTTTGCTTCAGAAAATGAGCGCAAAAACCAAAAATTAACAAGCACAAACTTATCAATATAAAGCGTAAAAATGCATTGCAAAATAAATCTACTATAAAATCATAAAAAAAAACAGATTATTACACATTAAATTTCTCATCACTTTCGTCTTTACTTCGAAAAACTTATATAACAAACAATTTCACCAATTAATAATCCCCCTTTTATGCTACAACCTGATATTCTACTATATACACTCCAAAAAGATTGGTATCACAAGCACTCATCAACTTGCATAACTTATCCTTTTTCACCTCAACTTTCCACAATTCTCCCATATCGACCGATTTTTATTTATTAATAATATGCTATTCGCACTCTCTCGACAAAAAAATATATTTTCCATCACGACCCATGCGGCAAAACCCGTAAATCGGCACTATTATTACTATATCATATTATTGGTATATCAAGTCCATTCCGCAACCAATGGTTGCGCGTTTGTTATATGACGTATTACAAACATTTGCGACTCGTTATTCAATTCAAACATCGTAAAACACCTTCATGTGAGTTCATGCACTTCATTTGGTGCCACAAAAACAAATTCACACCTGTAAAAAGGCACAATTAAGGCAAAATGCCCATTCTTTTACCCAATACGGTGATTTTTATCATAAAAACGCCAATTTTAACCCAATTTTTACCATAAATCGCCCTTTTTACTCATAAAAGAGCAACAATGCTCTTTTCACCATTTTGACCATTTTCTACAATACAATTAATACTTTTTCGAAAATTTTATGTCACTTTTATCGCATATAATAAGCATTTTTGCAAAACAAGGAGAGATCACTCCAAACCTTAGTATTAAACCTGCTCCAAACGAGCTTTCTGACAGAATCACAACAAACATAGCACTATTTTTGACGACAAAAAAGGGATAAAATGGCGTAATTTGGGCAAAATTATCGAAATTAACGGTACTATATACTAATTACTCAAGGAATAATAGCAGGCATGCCAATAAAACAAACACAAACATCATCATCTGTCGCCATCACAAAGAAAGAAAACTGGACGAAAACAACATTCAAGCGATGGCAAAGTATGACTAATTATCGACTTTTTGGCAAGAAAATAATGTTATAAAAGCTGGTCAAAACAAGGGCTACGCCAGAGAAAATTAAACACTATTTGGTTTTTGCAGAGCAAAAGCTCGACTATTCTTGGAACTCAAAAGCAATTTTGTTCATTTATAATTATTTAGTGACTAAACATCGAACAATTTCTATCTAAATCGACAAGCCGCAAAACAAGTTCGTATTCACATCTTAATAATGATTATTTGACGCCATTTGTTCGTTTTTACACTGTTTTCCGTAAATTTAATCCCAGAAAAATAAAGGAAAATTCACTAAAAACATTTCTCATTCTTATAATTCACAGCCTTTACCACTTTCAGCAAATCCAGACCTAAAATCACAGCCAAATCGGCGCTTTCAGCCTACAATACAAAATTAACGTCAATTCAAGGACGTCAGCACATACAGTTTTCTTATACATAACAAACTGAATTTTGACAAAAAAAAAGTGCATCATCTGTTCGCGCGCATTTTTATGGCTCGGACGCTTTATTTTCTTTAAAAACGCCCACAAATCATTTATTTTTACCGCACCAAATGATGCACTACACATTTTTTATTAATCTACACATTCTCACCCAAAAATTACAACCGTTTTGTTTCATATGAAACACTTGCTGCCGCTCACGCCGTCTTTATATTGGCTGTTTCACATGAAACAATCCAATTATGTAGAACAAATCTCCGCAATATATATCTAAGGTACACATATAACCTCACAATAAGTGTTTCACATGAAACATATTTGCCCATTTTGCTGTTAAATATGCAGGCGCATCCAGATTTTTATAAGAAAAAGAGCTTAAAATATGGTTTGCTATCAAAAAAAACAACACCGATAATCACAATAAGACGGGAGAATGCAAGTCACGATGAACAAAAGTTTAACGAAAGATCGCTGTTTAAAGCCGTCCTCATTAGTATTTTCACTTTTAATATCTATATTGGCGTTTTTATTGCCTGCACTGATATTTTATTTGCATAACGGTCGCTTGAATTTAATTTTGCTTAAATATGGCATCGGATAATATATAGAAATAACATTGAGTACAATTAAGCAATGCGGCACGCTTATAACGCTTTTAAAATCAGTGCTCTTACATACACTCTGATTCATAATGAAACTATACGCGCGAAATAAATCCCCTGAAACCGATCGAAAATATATTATATTTATGTTATATCCATTAATTACTCGATTTACAAATGGTCTTTCATAGAGCTACAAACAAAATTGAAAAACTATTATTTTTTAATCTGAAACAGTCTGTTTCATTACACGCAAAAATTCAAAAATAGTTTTGCGGATACGCGCAATGCGAAATATATAGTAAATATAACATTTTCACATGCCAATTTCATGCGTTTAACGCAACGCGTTAGCAAATAACTCATCAATTAGTCGAATGCAAGCCGCATTATAACGCCTTCTGCGCGAAAATTCATTAAAAATCTTACAAAACGGTCCTTGCACTTCACAAAACAATTTTTTCTTGAAAAACACGGCGAGGTTGTGATATAATATGAATGTATGAAGCTGGATTACAGCGGAACGACAAAATATATTATTATATGTGCCAAAAAAATGCGCACAAGCTCCAATTCCGAAAGCAAAAAAACTCCACTAAACAAAACCTCTACAATTATTGGGTGTTAAGTATTATAGAACAATGTATATAAAAAATATGGATTTTGGCAACGTGGAACTTTAGTATTTCTAATGAAATTTTACTTAATATTTCAGATATTGAATATCATGCATATTCATTTATAGATAAAGGAATACAATAGTTGCTCCACGCAGAAAAGCCCATACAACCTCGTCGCCGAACATTTTTGAAAAACGAATGGCTTTCAACGACATTGCAATGCATCTCCAAAAGTGTCCTTTTGGGGTTCACATCACATTCTAATCAATGCACAACGACGATTTTATTTATTCTGCAACACGGTACACCTACGAATAACCCTCCGCGGCGCAAAATATTCAACCGTCCCGTCAGAATTTTATTAAGGTTGACAAAAAATAGCAGGTTTTGCGGTCAACCGAAACGCAAATTTTACGGTTGGACATACAATCAACGGTCGAGTAGTGCAAAGTGCGCCCTCCATATTCAAATGATAGGCACTCGCAAAACGCCGTCCAAGCGACGGCTTTCCCAAACAATATACGGACAACTTGCGCAGTATTGCCAGCCCCCGACTCTCACAAACCAAGTCATCGCCGTCAGAATTACACCATTCTGCAAGCAGGCACATCTGCTCATGCAAAAGAATGCCGACAAAAAAACGCAAACCATCACATTTAGATTGTAATATATCTTTGCGAAATCCCCCCCCCCTTAACAGCTTTGGCTAACAATCCACAACAAAAAATACATAAAAGAGCTTTACTATGTCCACAACAAACAAAAGCAATCCGTGTATCAAGCGGCGTGCAAAGCACTAAAGGAAAATGATTGGAGCTTTGCCGAACATCCAGAGAATCTTGTTATTACCGCAGGTGCAAAAGGTGATAAAATGCCAATTCCTCTAATAATACAAGAGCAGCGCAACATAAACACGCTTTCAATTTATTCGGAGCTTCCCTTTACAGTGCCCGAAACAGCCCGCGATCGTATAGCAGTGGCAATCAACCTGATTAACTATAATATAATCAACGGTTGTTTCGACTACCAGTGCACACAAGGGAAAATCATTTTCCGCATAGCGCAATACGTTGGCGAGGGCGGAATAACGCCGAATGATATCCACCACCTGATTTTAACAGCATACTTCACCGCAAATAAGTTTAACCACCGCATTCTCGACATCGCCAATGCAGCCAAAATGAGCTTAGATGAAATGGCAAGCATCGCACGCCAAGATTAAGTTAAGGCGGCTATAATGGCGCGAAAAACGCCACAAACGACGTTAAAAATCTGCGCCAAATCTTTCGCAATAAAAAGCAAATTATTTTGAATATACTTTTACAATAAAAAACACGTTTCGTCTTACGGAGCGTGTTTTTAGGTATTATAAACTATTCAAATCGGAGCTTTATCTGTCAAAAATCGCATTAACTTTAATACATCGACTGGCGTTTTTACACTTCAAGCGTGCAGAACGACACGGCTTTCGCCCTAACGCAAGCAAGGCAAAATATTCCTTATATTATGCCCCCTTAACAGACACGACTTTTTAGCCGCCCCCACCCATATTGTCGGTGTAACCCACAATCAACGCCCCAAAGCAAAAGTGAATGCATCACCCACTCAACTACAAACGGCAAAAAAGAAGCTCGCACTCCAAAGTAAGGGGGCGAGCTTCTTATATTGTATATTGCAAATTCGTTCAAAGCAAAACACGCTTGTTAAACCAATGCGTTTGCAGTTATACGCCTTACGGCTGCAAATCACAGCGCACAAAGGCATTTAAGCCACCGTAACGGCACTTTATACAGTCAAGCACTCACGCTTAGTCAGCTGTTGTATTCGTACCACAAACGATTTACGATGTTCTATTGCGCTTTTTCTACTACGCATATTCATTGCCACGTTGAACGGCAGAAAAACTCGCCACGCAAGCACGTTGTTCGGTTGTCTTTATTTGCTTTCGCCATCAGAGTTCGAGCCTACGGTATCGGTCGAGCTTTCGCCGTCACTTGCATTGTTGTTTGCAGGCTCGTCCTTGCGTTCATCGCCCGTCGACACTACCGTATTTGACGTCGTTTTAGCGTCCTCAGCGGCTTCTTTTGCGTCCATCGCCGCAATCACTTCGTCGGCAGATTTGCCCTGTACAAGCATTTCTACTTCCTCTGTGTGGATAGTTTCCTTTTCGACAAGCACGCGTGCCATGTTGTGTAGCGCATCGATGTGCTCTTTCAGCAGCTTGGTTGCGCGCTGATGGCAGCCTTCCACAATTGCTCTAACTTCTTCGTCGATGGTGTTTGCCACCTCATCGGAGTAGCCCTTTTCCGTCTGGTAGTTACGTCCAACAAAGATTTCGCCTTCGCTGCCGTAAAACAGAGGTCCTATGCGATCGCTCATGCCCCATTCGGTAACCATCTTGTGTGCCTTTTCGGTAAGAGATTTTATATCTCCGCTTGCGCCGGTACAAACATTTTGTATAATCAACTCTTCGGCAACTCTGCCGCCAAGCGTCATTGTAATTTCGTCAAGCAACTGCTGCTTGCTAACGTGGTCGTTGTCGTTTTCGGGGCGAGTCATCGTGTAACCTGCCGCCATTCCTCTCGGAATAATAGTAACTTCGTGCACTGGATCGCAGTATTTAAGGCAACTTGCCAATATTGCGTGTCCTGCTTCGTGATAAGCCGTAATACGCTTGTCGGGCTCCGTTACCAAGCGAGATTTCTTTTGCGGTCCCATCACAACTTTATTGATACCTTCGTTTACGTCCGCCATAGTGATAAGCTTTCGTCCGTCGCGCACAGCCAAAATTGCAGCTTCGTTCAAAAGATTTTCAAGGTCGGCGCCCGTAAAGCCTGCCGTAATACGCGCAACAGTGCGGAAGTTTACGTCCGGACCGATGGGCTTTTTGCGCGAGTGAACCTTCAAAATAGCTTCTCTGCCGCGCACATCGGGGCGGTTAACGTAAATCTGTCTGTCAAAACGTCCCGGACGGAGTAGTGCAGGATCGAGTATGTCTGCACGATTGGTTGCAGCCATGATGATTATGTTGGTGTTGGATTCAAATCCGTCCATCTCAACAAGCAACTGGTTAAGCGTTTGCTCACGCTCGTCGTGTCCGCCGCCAAGTCCTGCGCCTCTTTGACGTCCGACTGCGTCGATTTCGTCGATAAAGATGATGCACGGCATGTTCTTTTTGGCTTGGTCAAACAAATCTCTTACACGGCTTGCGCCCACGCCGACAAACATTTCCACGAAGTCTGAACCGCTAATGGAAAAGAACGGCACACCGGCTTCGCCTGCGACGGCTTTTGCGAACAACGTTTTACCTGTTCCCGGAGGACCTACAAGCAACACACCGTGAGGTATACGCGCGCCAACGTCGTTGAATTTTTGCGGAGCTTTCAAAAAGTCGATAATTTCCTGCAACTCTTCCTTTTCTTCCTCGGCGCCGGCAACGTCGGTAAAGCGCACCTTGACGTTTTTAACCGCACGCGCCTGTGAACGTCCGAAATCCAAGTTCTGGTTGTTTTGCTTGGCAATCTGACGGAACATCAGCACGCCCATCAGTACAAGCAAGCCTATCCACAGCACAGGCAAAACATAATCCGTCCAGCTTGTTGCGTTAGGATCGGTAACGGTGTAGTTACTTCCGCTTGCCAAGGGGGAGGATTTTCCCGCATCGGTGTCAAGCCAAGCCTCCATTCTTTCGCTAAATGCGTTTCTGTCCGCCACAACAAAGGTGTACGACCTGCCGTTCATATCGATGGCAGTAACCTTGTAGATGTTGAGCGTCACCTTTTTGTAGCTTGCGATGTTTTCAAAAAACTCGTGTTGGCTAATTTGAGTTGCCGTGTTGCCTAAGTAATTCCATAAAATTACAAACAGCACTACTATGCACAGTACTGCAATAATGGAATAAATCAAGCCTTTGCGTTTTTGGTTCAAAATACTCTCCTTCTACGCCGCAAAGCGCGGCGCATAACTATTTGCTCTTTTGTTTGCCTCCGAGTTACCCCTCTTTGGCACGCGTTATACATTCCATTTTACCACAAGCCTGCCAAGTGTGTCAATTTTATAACGGGCTACGTTGCCACAGATTGCAAAAATAGTGGACTTTTGCGACAAATGGAAAATTCATACACTCGCAGTGGGCAGGGATACAAAGCATGCCCGTCATAACGCAAACCGTTCATACCAACACATCTGGGCGCAAGAATGCCGCCGTATCATATCAACCTATGCAAGGGGGCAATAATATGCATTACGCCGCATAGCCGCTCCATAACACAGTTTTATAGGCATGCACCAAAAAACATTACATACCATAATACCGCAAAAGTGCGTGCGGTAGCAAGCGTAGTGCACAAGCTCTATCCACAAGACGGAAGCATTTCTTATAATAGTATATACGTCCTCGCTTTAATAATCCTTAAAAATCAATTACATATGGCTTTTTCCGCAGGGCTTGCCGCAAGTATCGCATCGGCAATAAAACCAGCAACTTTGTTTACAAGCTGTTCTTTTGCGGTATTTAATGTATAAAAATCCGACATACCCCTTTCCGCCACAATGCCAACAATGCTCACGTCGCCAACTTCGGGCAGATTTTTGTTGGTCGCCGCTCCCGGTACAATACCGCCGTCGCAAAGCTGCACGTTGCCAAGCTGATCCGCCGCTCCGACAGCGGCATCTATCACCACAATTTGATTACTCGGGTGGAAACGGCGAATAAAGTCGTAGCAGTAGGCAAGGTTTTCCGCAGTTATGTTGCGCTCGTTCAAACCGTAAACATACCTTGGTGATTGCAAACGCGCATTGAGCATGCTACCTACCCTTGGTCCAAGACTATCTGCAAACACCTTGTCCGTGCCTATGCACATAAACACAGGGTTTTGCAACTTTTTTGCCAGTGTTTCCGCCAGAGTTTGTGTGTTATCGTCGTTAAATACGCTTAATTCTATCATATATATTGCTCTCCTTTTCAATTTTACTATGATTATTGCCAAGGATTGCAAAAAATATTTGTTGTTTTTTACTCGTTGCATTAGCTCCTTTGACGCTTTTTGCCGAATCGATTGCTGCTGCGAACAATTACAACAATCCTCCCCCCCCCAACGCCGTCCTTGTACAAGGGGCGTTGCAAACCGTTCCGCCCTTTGTCATTCTGAGCGGAGCGCAAGCGAAGTCGAACTGCGTAGCAGTGCGAGGTGTTAACCGAGCAGAATCTAAGGGGCGGTGCAAGGACAACACAATTGAGCATAAAGAAGTAGATCCCGATGCTTACGCATCGCCCTATCGGGTTCGACTGCGTGCTATCGCACTCCGCTCAGGATGACATCTAGACATGTCGAAAAGGGAGCCTTTTTAGTGTCTGAAAAAAAAATTTTGAAAAAATTCTGCTAAAAAAGTGCCAAACCCCTTGACAAGGTGTGCTATAATATAAATAGAGAGGATAATTCACGGAAACGTAAGCTTGCCGCCAATCGGCTTACAGGGGGGGCTGTGCCCCCCTGGGATAATGTAAAATTTGTCAAGTACTTAATATTACTAAAAATACTTCATGAATCACTTGTTTAAAAGTTATCTATTCTTTGGCTTGTGCAAACAATACTAAACATTAACTCTTTAATTTAATGAACGTAACTAACCCTAAATCTCCCTTTACACAAGGGAGTTTTTTTGTTGCGTTTGCCAAACAAAGAGAATATTAACAATTACGATAACAATCTCGCCCAATGTCATTCTGAGCGGAGCGCAAGCGAAGTCGAACTGCGTAGCAGTGCGAGGCGTATGCCGAAGCAGAATCTAAGGGCGGCACAGGGACAATGCAATTAAGTATAAAGAATTTGAGCTTTTTGGCACAAAGGCACATTTTGCCATCAAATAGCCGCTTTTACCTCCAAAAGCTTAAGGCAACTGTCGTGTTAAATAAAAATTAAAAAAAGTTTAAGGAAATTTTAAAAAACACTTTATTTTTTGTTTTCAATGTGATATTATGTTAGTGAAATTAAATAATTAAGCGGTAGTGGACTGACGTTCATTATCCAAAGGGGGTAACTGTGGGCAACATTTCTATTCTTTCAATTGCTTTCGTAGCCATAGGAGTACTTTTCCTCATCATCGGCTTGGCAAAAGGCTTTGCAAGACAATTTAAAGGTCTTTCTTGGTTGATCGCACTCGCAGGCGGCGTTGTTGCTGTATTGTTTTTGTTGAAAGATGAAAAAATCGGCGTTAAAACGTGGGGCGGCATCTATGGAAGCATCAATAGTGCAATCGCAGGCGTAAGCGCACTTTCCAATTATGCAGAATTGCTTACCAACATTTGCTTTGGTATTGTTATTTGGCTTGTTGCATTTATCGTCATCAAATACCTGCTCAAGCTTATCTCATTGCTCTTTGTAAAGCTTGCAGATCTCCCCGTTATCAAAATCTTTGATAGAGTTCTCGGCGCTATCTTTGCAGTTGCAATTGCATACGTTATCTTTGTTGGTCTTATTTATCCCGGCGTTTGTTTCCTTTGCCACAGCTTCGGCAACAACGTTGCATTCCTCAACACCGTTGGAGAATGGATTAAGAACCAAGCAAAACAAGATGTCATCATCACATTCATCAACGAAACAAACGTTATCGGCAACATGGTTGTTGGCGGCTTGGATGCTTTCCTCGGCATCTAAGCAATAGCTTAATTACATAACGAAAATTCAAAAGGACGCGCTCTTTACGGCACGTCCTTTTTGGTTACTAAAAAACCTTTTTTGTGCCAATAGCAAAACGTGCGTTTCATCTAAAAATCTACTTTGAAATAATAATGCAAAAACTCTCTTGCCAAAATAACGTTGTAAAACGCGTTATGCGTAAGTATTCTTTTGAACTACCGCATAACAGCATTTTTTGTATTAAAGTTTTGATTAATAGGCAATAAGCCATTTTTACACCAATGAGGCTGTTGCATTGCACCTTGAATAAAAACACCGCAAAAGGCATATTAACCTCTTGCGGTGCATAAAATATGTTTTTTATTTGTGTTCTTATTACAGCCTGTATTGCTAAATTAAATGATTTCACACCACCATATGCAGTGCGTTCCGCTGTTAATTAAGGCTTATTCCTCACTGCCCTTCAGTGCGCTAAGCACGTCTGATGGGATATCGCGCAAACGATAGGAAAAATATCCCGACCTAAAGCTTACGGTGGTGTAGTTGGGGGTAGAACCGCTACAATCCAAGCCCTTTTCCGTTAGTGTATCGGGCAGGTTAAGCTGGTTGAGATAGGGCGTTCCGTCCAGCAACACACTTACGGAGTTAAGTCCCACATAGTGCCAAACAGCGTCCTCGCCTTCGCCGATTTCCAACGCAATGTTTGCCGTGTAGCTAAAGCTAAAACTTGCCGTATAGGTGGCGTTTGTGTACGGCGTGTAAACCACAACCGTGGGACTATCCTGAAATTTTGTGGAGCCCTTTTCCAACGTACGAATGTAAAGCAGAAGCTGATTTGCGTCGATAAAGTTTTTGCCACTTGTGATATTTAACGTGTTAACTTGCGGCTCGCCACCGTTAATCGTAACCGTTGCCGTGCTGTTATCAAAGTCGTATTGCGTTGAAACACTGTACTCGGATACGGCTTGATGCTTTTTGCCCACATAAAATCCCTTAACAACCGTGCTGCTTTCTATTGGGCGTTGCGCGGATTTCTTTTCAAACTTAACGGATGAGGTCGTTTCGGTTTTTAGCACAACCTGATTTTCGTTTGCATTAAATGGAATTTCTTCGCTGTCGTAGGCAAGGTCAATTTTATCCAACTCACTCCAACTCTCAAGTGCCTGCAGCTCGAACCTATCATATGCCGCATACAGAACCTGCGTTGTTTCAAACAGACAGCTGCTGCCGGCATCCACGGAGGAAATGGACATGGTGTACGTTCCCTTTGCCGTTACGGGCTTTATTTCATCCTTGTTATCGGGGTGCTCCACGGCGGCAGACATCGCAAAATCCTTGTAGTAGGTGCCGTTTTGTTGAGCATAAGACGTAAACAGCGGTGTGCTTTGCCCTGAAAAATCCGATAACTCTATATCGAAAACGTAGGTGCTTGTGCCGCTATCCGGCCAACGAAACATAGTATCGGTTTTTTCCGTCGTCGAGCATGCGGCAAACACAAACGTCAACGCCAAAACCGTTGTTACAAGTAGTACGGTAAATTTTTTCATATTATCTCCGTTAATCGCCCTTGGGCGCAGTGATTTACAAGTGCGTATGCCTTAGGAACTTCAGCGTAAGTCGATATACTCCCTTGGCACAATTATTGTTATTATATCACACATTTTGCGTTATTGCAATCTAAAAACACGTCAAGCGACTTTTCTGAACAAAGTCTGCAAAAATCGTTTGAAAAGCACACAATCGATAAGCCCCTGTTCGACGCAAATAATTTTGTTGCCCGTACCGACATTCTCACTCCATATAAGCAAGCATTAGGTCGCAGTACTCCACACGCCGCCGCAACAGATGGATATTATTTTTTTGCAAAACAACAGCTATGCGACATTTTAGTGTTGCGAATAACGCTTAAAAATGGTACAATGTGAGTTGTAATAAGCAAGTCTTTTACACTTTGCGATTTTGCAATGGCTTGCGTTACAATGCAAGCTATAATATCTATGTTTGAGGCTGTGCCTATTCACCCTCGGACAAATACCCCCAACGTTACCAAAGCAAGGCTTATCGCCCTGCAACGAGGCTTTTATGATAACTATCTACAAAACCGATACAATGAAAGACGCCTGTGCCTACGTTACGGATATACTGCGTCGCGTGGACAAGCGTAACCTATCCGTTATGCACACCGTGCTTGTGCCCGACCGTGCGTCGATGGAAGCAGAGCGCGCACTGTTGGATGCAGTAGGCGGTAGCTTTAATGCGCAAGTTCGAACATTTAGACGTCTGGCGGCGGATATCATACCAAAATACGATTACTTATCAAAACAATCGGGCATAATGGCGATGTCAGGCATTGTAGCGGATAACATCGACATCCTGCAATGCTACGTCAAAAGCGCAAAAACAAGCGGCTTTGCCGAGCAAATGTACGATACAATCAGCATGCTCAAATATTGCCGAATTACGCCGTCCGCACTTGCCAAGGCGAATTTGCCCAAGGGCGTGCAGGGCAAGGCTAAAGATATTGCACTGCTTTACCAAGCCTATTTAGACTACACGCGCGACCGCTTTATCGATTCCGCCGATAAATTGGACGTCTTGCGTGAAGTCATCGAGCAAAGCGACGTTGTTGCCAACAGCTATTTTTATCTGTACGATTTTGATAACCTTTCCTCACAAGAGCTTGCGCTTGTGGAGCAGCTCATGCTACGCTCCAAAGGCGTTACGGTTGCTTGCTGCGTCGGCAAAAAATACTCGGATAGATATCTTTATCTAAACGACATTTACAACGGCGTGCTTAATGTTTGCAAGCGCAACGGCATCACGCCGCAAATTATTGAGGGTAAAAGTATTGGCACATCCGTAACGACGCAGATTGGCGAGCATATGTTCCGTTACGATAATGCTCCGCCCGTCGACGCGCAGGATAAAATAGAGCTGTTTTGCGGTGACCGTCAACAAGAAGTTTACGCACTTGCTTGCAGATTGCAAAGATACGTTCGCAACGGCGGTCGCTATCGTGACGCATACGTCGTAACGAGCGACATCACGCAGTATACCAACCTTATTTCGACAATTTTCGACGAGCTGGAGATTCCGTACTTTTGTGATAGACAGTATTCGCTATCGGACCACCCCTACGCACGTTTCGTGCTGGATTATCTCACCATGGCTCGCAACGGCTTTAAGTTGAGCTTTGTGTTGCCGTTTGTAAAAAACTATCTGTACTGCGGTTTTTGCGGCAATGCGGATGCTGTATTCAGGTTTGAAAATTATTGCCTTAAATACAACGTTTCGTACAATTACGAACGGCTGTTGCTCGGCAAGGACGACCCCGATTACGACGTTGCAAACGAGTTCCGCGCGGGGTTAAACGAGCTTATAAAAAACAATCCCATACCAACTGCGGCAACGGGCAAACAATACGTCGATGCGATACGCAAACTTATTGCTTACGTCGATTTGCCTGCACGCAACGCCGCATTTGCGGAAGAACAATGTCAACGTGCCACACAAAGCGGCGCAGCCGAGGCGGAAAGTCAAGTCAAAGTAACGCTGCAAGCAGTAGATAAACTGGAACAAACACTTACTCAGGCGGAAATGATTATCGGCAATCGATATATGCGCTTGGACGAGCTTATAAAAACGCTCACCTCGGCTGTGGCGTCGGTCAAAATATCGGTGCTGCCCGTGCGCAACGACTGCGTGGTTTTTGCAAACATGGCAAAAGCCCGCAAACACAACGTCAAATTGCTTGCGCTATTAGGCACAAACTACGGAGAATTGCCCATAGTCAAAGGGGACGGCAAGCTGCTGACGGATAAGAACCTACGCGATTTGCAAGACGCAAATATCAACGTCGAGCCGCTAACGGCTGTGGAAAACAAGCGCGAGCGTTTTAGTGTGTTCCAACTATTGCAAGAGCCATCAGATTTACTATACGTTTCGTATTGCGTTGCCGATGGAGCCAACAGCCTTGCGCCATCACCCGTGGTTACCGAGCTGTGCAAGCTTTTTACCGTTAACGGCAAGGCGCTACAACCCTCTAATACGGACGAGGAGGTCTACACCGAACGTCAAGCCTTAGCCAAAGTAATTTTGAACAAACGCAGGCTCAAGGATAATCAGGTGGTGCGCATGCCTGCGTTCGCCGCAATGTCCAAGCGATTCGATAAAAAAGCGGAGCAATTCGATTACGTCAAGGACGGCTTAGCAGTGCGTGTAGAGCGCGGCGCGGAACTGTACCTCAAAAACGGTTCCACAAGCGTAAGCCAGCTTACCGACTTCTTTAAGTGTCCGTACAGGTTTTTTGTACAGTACGGGCTCAACGTCAAGCCGCGCACGGTAGCAAAGCTCAAAACTGCCGATCTCGGTAATATTTTGCACGCCGTGTTGGAAAACTACGTTAGGAGCGTGGACGTTACTGAATCAGACGAGCAAACGGAATTGCGTGCGGAAGCCATCTACGAAGAGGTGCTTTCCGACGACTTCTATAAAGGCATTGCGCGCGACGAAACCATGCACGGCGCGCTACTGCAACTAAAAACGGAAAGCGTGCATCTGTGCAACGTGGTAAAGCATCAACTGCAAAACTCGGATTTTACCAGCCTTGCCTGCGAGCTTAACTTCGATACCAAGGAGGGCGGAGTGGATCCCGTGGAGGTTGCCTTTGACGGCGGCAAATTTATGCTTGTGGGCAAAATCGACCGCGTGGACAACTTGGACAATAAGTTTATTGTTATCGATTACAAAAGCGGTTCGAGCGCGGCTCACTATACCGAAAAGGATTTGTATATCGGTCAAAAAATGCAGCTGCCCGTGTACTTAAAAGCCGTTATCGACGCTTACGGTATGGAGCCGGTGGGCTTTTTCTACTTTAACATTCACGACGAATTTACGTCGGTTAACTCCGATAACGCCTATGTTTACAAGGGGCGGCTTATCGACGACGTGAACGTGGCAAAGGCGTTGGATAACACGCTAAAAATGCAGTCCAAAAGCACCACCTTGGGCGTAAAGTTCAAGGCAGACGGCACATTCAATAGGCAGGGCAACACTATTATCAGCTCGGCGCAACTGCACAATCAAATGGAGTACGCTCTGCGCCTGATACGCAAAGCTGGCGACCTTATGATAAAAGGCTATGCCGCCGTGAGTCCCTATGATGGCGCGTGCGAGTATTGCGACTACAAGGATATTTGCGATTTCAACCAAACCCTAACGCGCGGCGAGCGCAAACTTTCCGATAGCGTAACGGCAACTACAATAGACGATGCGCTTACGCCCAGTGCGGAGGAGGTCAATAATGACTAAACGAAGCTTTACGCCTGAACAGCAGCAGGTCATCGACTACAGAGGTAAACGTTTGCTTGTATCGGCATCGGCAGGCACGGGCAAAACCACGGTTATGATACAGCGCATTTTGTCCCTCATCAAGGAAGGAGCAGATATATCGCAATTTGTGGTGGTAACCTTTACCAAGCTTGCCGCTACGGAAATGAAAAATCGTCTTGCGGCGGAGCTTTCCGATGCCTATGGCGACGACCGTATCACCGACCAACTGGAGCGGCTGGATATGGCTACGATAAGCACCATGCACTCCTTTTGCAGCGACCTACTGCACAGCTATTTTTACGTTGCGGATGTAGATCCGTCCTTTACCGTACTGGACGATATCACCGCGGCAAGCCTGCGCGAAAGCTGCTTGGACGAGGTGTTCAAACAATACCTTGCGGAAAATGATAAAACATTCATTAAAACGTACAAGATTTTTTCCAACGGCAGGCAAGAGGATAACTTCCGCAAGACGCTGCGCAAACTGTACGATTTTTCACGCGGGTTGGAAAATTTTTCCGAGTGGTACAGCCAAAAGCGCAACAATCTACTAAACTACTCCGACGATAACCCCGTAATCAAGGCGGTTGCGGATAACCTTGCATATAACGTGAGCCATCTAAGGGATTGCTTTGCAAGCTTAGCCGATACCTGCCTGCAAGAAAACCTGCTCTATCTTGATTTTTGCAGACAAAATGCGGAAAAACTTAGCTTCGATTTATCGGATTTTCCGTCCGCGGTCAACAGCCTACTCAACACAAAGCTGACTCAAATGCCACGGGGCAATGCAAAGAAGCTATCAGATAATGCAGATGCGAGTGTTGACGAGGCAACGAAAGCAAACTGCAAACAGCTAAAAGAGCAATTTGACGACATCAAAAAAAGCTATGCGGAGCTGTTTAGGGGACAATCGGTGGAAGAATTGTGGCAGCAAACCGCGGCAACCGTGGAGTACACCGATAAGCTTGTGGAAATAATCTGCCGTTTTGACGAGCTGTTTACGCAAGCAAAACGTCAGCGTGGCGGCATAGATTTTGACGATATGGAGCATCTGGCATTGCGAGTGCTCAAAAATCCAGAGGCGTGCGAGGAAATACGCTCACGCTACAAGTATATTTTTGTGGACGAGTATCAGGATACCAGCCCCATACAGGAAGCGTTAATCCAAGCCCTTGATGCGGAAAACGTATTCATGGTTGGCGACGTAAAACAATCCATTTACGGTTTTCGTGGTTGCGAGCCATCGATATTTATCCAAAAATACAACGACTACAACAACGGCGGCGAAGGTAAAGCCATCAAGCTTAACGATAATTTCCGCACAAATAATCACGTTTTTGATTTTGTAAATCTGCTTTTTGCACAAACAATGACGCGCGATTTCGGCATGATAGATTACGCCTCCGACGCAATGCTAAAAGGTCCAGTGCAACCAACGCTAAAAACGCCGTCGGTAAAAATCAACCTTGTAACAAAGGTCGCCAAGGAAAAAGTTTTTGCAAAGGGCTTGTACGATATAACCGACACCCTGCCCGATAACGACGAGGTAAGCTCCGCTCAGGTGGTTGCGGATAACATTCGCAGCTACGTCGGTATGGCATACAAAACGGCGGAAGGGGCACGGCGAATCGATTACGGCGATATCGTAATTTTGTTGCGTAGCATGAGCGGCAAATCCGTCGATTTGTACAACTGCTTGGTGGAAAACAACATTCCCGTTGTTGCGTCCTTCAAGACGGACGCCTACGCCAACAAGGAAATTCGCGACGTGGTTAACCTATTGCGCGTGGTGGATAACCCCTACAACGAGCTGTATCTTTGCGGCGTGTGCCTTTCGTGCTTCGGCAAAATGACGGAAAACGACCTCGGTCGCCTTCGTTTGGAAACGGGCGGGCGCAAAAATTTTTACGATAGGCTCAAACAATATGTGCGACTATTTCCTCATGACGAGCTTACGCAAAAAATCAAAACGCTCAATGAACTTATTGAAAAGGTGCGCTTTTTTGCCCGAGGTGCCTCCGTGTGTGAAACGGTACTGTACCTAATCAAACTTACCGATTACACCTTGTACGTTCAGGGCTTGCCAAACGGCGATATGCGGCTAAGCAAGCTGTATGCGTTTATCGACAAGTTGCGCGACGCGTCGTTTGCACAAACGGTGGATAAATTCCTTGCATTTTTGGACGAGGCAGATAGAGAAGAAGCAGACGAAGCTATCGGCTCCACAAATGCGGTACGGATAATGACCATGCATGCATCTAAGGGATTGGAATTTCCGATAGTGATAGTTGCCGACCTTGACCGAAAATTCAATCTTCGTCCAAGCGCCGTGAGATTTAACACCGATTTGGGCATCGCAATGGACTACTATGATTTCCGCGGCATGAAAAAAGCCTCCACGCTCGGCATGACGGCTTGCGCAGCGGTTAACGACCTCAAACAAAAGGAAGAAGAGATGCGCATTCTGTACGTTGCCATGACGCGCGCAAAATTCGTTCTAAACGTGGTGGCTTCCGTTTCGGAAAACACCTTGCAGGCATTGTCGGTACCGCCACGCAACGCCACACGCCATCTCGATTGGGTACTAAACACGCTCAAAACGTCGGCAGGCGGACTTTGCAATGACGTGGAATTGCAAATAAACAGCTCCGTCGTAAAGCAAGAGCAAACAACATCGAGCGAAAACGAGCTACTGTGCAAACAATATACCGATGAACTTGCGCTCAAAGCCCTTGAATACCGCTATCCGTACGCAAATCAGGCGGCAATGCCACTAAAGCTTTTTAGCTCGGCAATAGCACAGCAACGTGCGGAAGGCGATGACGACGAGGCAACCTTCGCTCCGCAAGCAAGCCTTGTGCTTGGCGACGCGGCAGAGGAACGCAACAAAGTGGGCACGGCATATCACAAGGCGCTGCAACGGCTTAGCTTTAACGCCACGGACGAACAAATTGAACAAGCCCTTTTGCAGTTAGTTGACGACGACGTGTGCGAACGGCAACACATCGATATGCTGGATAAAAAAGCCCTTGCAAACATTTTGCGCAATCCGCAACTGATAAGCCTTTGTAAGGGCACCGTGTACAAGGAATTGCCTTTTATGTTATCCGTCGAATACAACAAGCTGGTGGAGCAATCTGACTTTTGCGACAAGGTAATGCTTCAGGGCGTTATCGACCTGCTGGCAGTTGACGGAAACAGGGCTGTTGTGGTGGACTACAAGTACACAGCCCACAGCGACAAAATCAAACAAAGCTACGGCGCACAACTAAACAGCTACAAGCTCGCCGTCAAGCAAATTCTCGGCATAAGCGATGTGGATTGCTACGTCGTTTCCGTTGCGGACGGCAAAGTTATACACATGGATTAACTCGCGATTGTTGCGCCGATAAAAATCAAATTTAAGAATTAACACGCGGTAACCTACGTTAAACGGCATTTAATGACGTACTTAACAAGAGTTACTGCGTGTTTTTTTGATTCATCGATTTGTTGCAAAAGCATGGTTATTTTTTTGTTCAATGTTGTGTTTTATTTTTGCCATTATCCGTCAACAATAGCAAAAAAACAGAGGTATTGCCTCAGGAGGTAACATGCAACGCGTCGTATTATTTTTACAAGCTCACAACAGCTTAATTTTTGCAGGAATTTTTTTGTCCCTAACGATTTTTTTTGTAGCCAATTTACTCAACAATCCGTACCGAAGGAATAATAGGCGGCTCAACGCCTTTGTGCGCAAAACTCTGTTCTCCCCCTCGGCAGTCGGGGATAATTTACGCCTTTTGCCGGAGGTGTATCGTAGGCAGTGGCGCGCCTATTTGCACGGGAACGCCGCATGCCCGTCTGTGATTTTCGAGTTTGCAACAATACGTTTTTGCCCCGTGTTGCTTGTTTTGTATATCGCAAGTTGCCTTGCAAGCCTTGCATACCTGATTTTGTTTTTCGCAAATACTGCCATAAAGGAATATCTTGCCTTTCCGCTTTTGTTCGGAATGTGCTCCGCATATATATTTACCGTTTTGCACTACACGCAAAAAGCAAGCAAACAACGTGCCATTAGGCTGTTCGGCAAAGTAGTTGCAATACTCAACAAATACGCAAAGCTCGGCAAAAACAACGTGACAGATACGGATAAAACCGTCGCGGAGTTAAATAAGCTACGTTCATATGCCGCCACAGACGAGTTGCTGCAAAGGGCAGCGCAAATACTGCGCGAGGGCTGCCCCGAAGAGCAACGCTCGCCCGATGACCAACGTCGCATAAATCTTGCGCTCAACGGCTTATTGCAGGCACATTGCCAACATATGCGTGCAAAATCCGCCTAAAAAATAGCCCAACCGACGTTAGAGGATTGTATTTGCATGGCGGTTTGTGGTATAATGGTGGAATGAACACTACGGTAGATTTACAAACAAAACTAAAAAACTTGCCCGACGAGCCGGGAGTGTACATTATGTACGATTCCGACGGCAACATTTTGTACGTCGGCAAAGCCAAAAATCTAAAAAATCGAGTGCGACAGTACTTCCATGCCTCCACAAAAAAGACGGAAAAGGTACTGGCAATGCTTTCCCATGTGGAAACGTTTAGGTACGTCATCACCGCAAGTGAAACAGATGCGCTAAGTTTGGAAAACACGCTCATCAAAAAGCACACTCCGCCGTACAATATTTTGCTGAAAGATGACAAGCAATATCCGTACATCAAAGTGGATTTATCGGCGGATTTTCCAAAATTTGTATCCACACGCAAGCTGTCGAAAGATAAGTTTAAGTATTTTGGCCCTATAACTCAAGGTGGCAGCAAAGCTTTTTTGGAAATTTTGAGCACGGTTTATCCCACGATAACTTGCAATTACAATTTTAGTAAGCTTCCCAAAAACTTTCGTCCTTGCTTAAACTACCACATAGGCAGGTGTCCCGCTCCGTGTGTCGGCAAAATATCCAAGTCGGATTACCGCAAAACGGTTAACAAAGCCGTTGCGTTTTTGCAGGGCGAGGATGACGAGGCAAGGGAACTACTCACTCAAAAAATGTTGCAGGCGTCGGATAAAATGCTGTACGAGCAAGCGTTGACTTACAAAAAGTATCTGCAACTGATGGATAAAATTTCGCAACAGCGCATTGTGGTGCTAAACAAATTTGTCGATTACGACGTGTTTGCGGTGGCAAGCAACGGCAAAAGCTGTGTGGTAAATCACACAATGATACGCGGCGGCAAGGTGGTTTTTTCCGATAACTCCGCCATTACCGATGCCGGCATTGACGAGGAGCAAACGCTATCAAGCTTTCTTGCAGAGTATTGCGAGCTGGTCAAACTTTGCCCCGAGCTGTACACAAACATTCCGCTTGCCGATGCCGATGAGCTTGCAAGGCTTATCACGGAAAAAACAGGCGTGCGCACAACGATAGCGTGTCCACAGCGACAGGATAAAAAACGGCTTGCGGATATGTCCTATCGCAATGCCGTGGAGTTCCTTACCAAAAGCCAAACGGCTATCGACAAACGTTACAACACAACCTTCGGCGCGGTTTTGCAGCTAAAAGAGCTATTGCACCTAAAAACAATGCCCAAGCGCGTGGAGTGCTACGATATATCCAACGTGCAGGGTGTGGATAAGGTTGCCAGCATGGTGGTGTTTACCAATGGGCAAAAAGACGCTTCGCAGTACCGTCGCTTTCGCATAAAAACGGTGCAGGGCGCAAACGACTTTGCGTCGATGAAGGAAGTGTTAACACGCCGCTTCGAGCGAATGAAAGCGGATGACGGCGTGTTCGGCAAAACGCCCGACCTTATTGTGGTGGACGGCGGTTTGGGGCAACTGGACTACGCCCGTCAGGCAATGGAGGAGTGTGGCGTTAACGTGCAGCTTGTTTCACTTGCCAAGCGTGAGGAGCTTGTGTACACCTTGGATAGCAACCAGCCGATTTTTTTGCCGCGCAACAGCTATGCGCTCAATTTACTGATAAATATCCGCGACGAATCGCACCGATTTGCAATAACATATTTCCGCAAACTGCACAACCGCAATAGCATTCGTTCCACACTGCAGGATATCGACGGCATAGGCGAAAAACGCCGCATTGCCTTGCACAAAAAATTCAAATCGATGGATAACTTAAAGGTGGCAACACTCGATGATATTGCCAAAACGGACGGAATGAATATGCCAACCGCAAAACGTCTGTACGATTTTTTGCATAAAACAGATAGTTAAACGGTCTTTTATGGCACGTTAAACAACAATATACGTCATATAAGTATTTAATTAAAAAATCGCATCGGTTTTTTGCACTAACGATGCACAATGCGGTGCACAACCGTGCTTTGCAGTATACAGGCGCAAGCAACTCGTAAAAAACATACGTTCTTAAATAAGCTCATCACATAAGAAATACAAAAAAAATTTGGATTAAAATCCGAATGTTTTACGCCCGATATTTGTTTCCACTTTGCCGAAGCACACATTCACAACCTATGCAGCAATCCAAAAACATGCTGCCTTTGCTTGCTTACAAATACAAACAGCTTACAAAACAAAAAAAAACACCCCAAGGTCTTGTCGGTATTATCGAACCTAACCTTGGGGTATTTTTATTAAAATAATTCAAAAGCAACGTGGTAGCAGTCAAGCATTGCTACCGACTTTTGCCGTTGCAATCACATTGCGCCAATCGCGTATAATAGCAAACTACAGGACTCAAAAAATGCTGCAAAGTGAATTAGCGCAAAAATTATTTTTGCCGCCTTGCCCTTGAAGGGCTTTGGGCACAAAAGTGCAATCACCGCAGGGATACACGCCCTAATGCCGATAAACTCCCCCTTAATAACCATAGCCAATACCGTAGCTATTAGGGTGGCACACGCCATTATCGTCATAATAATCGTTGCAGCTCTACCATTCTTTTGCGCCTTTTTCGCCTTTTTCTTGGCTTGTGGCGTTTTGTCGGGATATTTTTCAGAAATGTGCAGTGTAAAATCATCTGCGCCCTTAAGTTCGGCAAACTCTCGAACATACGCATTGCACGGCTTGGTTCCGTTAACGTAACCGTAAGCAATGTAGCCGCCGGATTTTATCCACACGCTGTACACGGGGAAAAATAACAGCTCGCCAAACGTAAAGTTATAGCTGCGTGAGTTCATTGCCTCGGCCCTAAGGGAAACTCCAATAGTCGTTCCAAAATTCTCAAACATTATACTGGATTCCACTCCCGAAAGTCCTTGAAAACTCGGCGGACTGAGCTTTTTTGAATAATCAGGCTTGATATAGTCACCGTCGTTTTTCAAAGGTTCAGTTTCGGCATCGCGCCATTGCGCGTCAGTGGGATCAACAACGCCAATTCCGCCAATGTCGTCGAGATACGAACCGCTATCGCCGTAGTCGCTATACGTTCCGGACTTCTCAATTCTATCACGGCTGTATCCTCCGTCGTAATCTGGATGTAAGTCTCCCATCATCGAGCCGCTCCATCTATAAGTAACGTCGCTGCCTTTATAGTTAACCTTGCGCACCGGAGTGTACAATAGCGTCGTTTTTATTTCGGCACCATCTGCAAGCAACGCGGCTTTGGCTTCATCGGAGATATCTTTTAAGTCCTCAATTTCCGACTTAAAGGTCGCCATTGCATACTCTTCGTCGATACTCGGCTTTACTCGTGCCACCTTGCTGTAATGCTTACAATTTTTACTTGTGCGTTTATCAAACGAACCACTCTTGGATTTTTCGCTACTCTCATCCAAGTCGTCAATTTCGTTGCCTGCAACAGTCTTAATGAATGGATTATTTAGATAATCTATAACTTCCTGCCTTTTTCCCCTTGCAGCCACGTCAAACAGTCTGTCGGATATCCCGTCGGAAAGGCAATCGCAATATTGCAAATTGGGTATTGATAACCCTCGCGCCTCTGCTCGCTTTGCAAGCTGTTCAACCTTAGCCTTACCGTCGTCGCTCGGAATTTGGTAAAACACAAGCCCTTCGTAAGCCGTCAGCAAATATGCTGTAAGCTTTTGGACAACTTCTTGCTCGTCTACGCTTCCACTCGACACTAAATTATCGTACGCCTGCTCGATTAGGTCAAGCCTTGTATTCAACACGTCCTCGCTGTTTTTGCGATAGCTCTTGCGTGCTTTTTTGGCTTGCGCAAGATGATACTTTTTTCTATCGGGATCGCGGTACAACTCGCAAAGACACTCGCCCGTTATGTTTTTAGGAAACTCCTTTGCCGTTTGCTCCGCCATGTTTGCCAAAATCAACGCATGACTTACCGTTATTTGCTTACCGTCCGAGCCACTTATTTCTATCTTGCCGAAATCCGCATCGTCAAGTATCAAACGGCTGAATTTATCTCGCTTTAACGCATTGTTTTTTGAATACGCAATATAATACGCGTTTGCCAAAATTAGGCGACGCGTTATTGTCAATTCCTCACCGTCAACGGTCTGTATTGTAACCTCGCCAAAATCCTCGTCGTCAAGTATCTGTTGCTGGTATTTTTCACGCTTGTCAATGTCATTATTTTCGTAAGCGTCGTAGTACATTTGCGCCAAAAGCGTTTTTGATATAGCCATTGCATAACCTCCTTATTTATCCCATCGTTTCGGTTCTCACAGACAATAACATCTTTATTATACCCCCCCCCATTTTTTGTCAACAACTTATGTCATAATTGGGGCAAATGCTTAAAACTAATACGAAAAATCGCAAAAAGGGGAACGAAATCTGTTTTATTAAAGTATCGAACAGTTGCGCACGGTTGCCACAAAACCGCAACAACGTTAAACCACGTTACTTGCCTGTCGTCGAGCCAAGCCCGCCATTGCGTATTTCCGTAGCGTCGTCGTCCTCGGTTAACAAATACTGCGTAAAAATCCCCTGCGCAAACGCCGTGCCTGCACCGATATGCAAAGGTTTATCGCTTTCGTTGGTCATTCTAATAAAAATATGCCCTTCGTTGTCGCTGTCGGCGTAGTCGGCGTCGATAATGCCCACCGTGTTGTTAAGGCGCAGCTTATACTTGAACCCCAAGCCGCTGCGAGGATATATCATCAAACACCAATCGTCGGGCATAAGCGCTCGTATTCCCGTTGCCACCGTTACCGTCTGCGATGGTGCAATATCGATATCAGTCGGCGCAAAAAAATCGTATCCTGCGCTTTTTGCCGTAGCACGCTTAGGCAAACGAATGCTTTGGTAAATCTCTATGCCGCCATATGGTGCAAATTGGTCGTAGGAAACGGTCAAAAATTTAGCAAGCTTTCTCATACAACACTCCGATATTTTCATTGTAAAAAGTCTACCATATTTTGTGCCAAAATGCAACCGCAAAATCTTTACCAGACTAAATGCAACTCTAAATTGCACTATTGCATTTACTTTGAGAATTTACGGTCAAAATGCAACAGCACTGTGTTGTTTTCAAGAATTTACAATGTTGAATTATTGTGATATAATAAGTGAGCAAGTTTGCTTGCAAGGACTTGCGAACGCAGTATTTCAACAAAACGGGCGATTTGCATTCACGCAAAGCGCAAGCAGCGTTAGCTGCAACAAAATTGCAAAATTTTGTTCCGTTAATCAGTTATATAATATAAGTGAGCAAGTTTGCTCGCAAGGACTTGCAAGTGTTTATGCAACACATATTGATTGCCGTTACAGCAATTACCGCGCCCAAATGTCATTCTGAGCGGAGCGCAAGCGAAGTCGAACTGCGCAGCAGTGCGAGGCGTATGCCGAAGCAGAATCTAAGGGCGGTACAGAAACAATACAATTAAGCATAATGAATAGATCCCGATGCTTACGCATCGCCCTAACGGGTTCGACTGCGTGCTACGCACTTCGCTCAGGATGACGCGGTAATCATGCGCTTTGCTCATTCAAAAAGGTAAAGTTCTGCGATTGCATACCGACCAATAGCATAGAATGCACCATTCTGTGCACTACACTTAGAATGACACGGCATAAGACGTTCCGCCCGATATCATTCCCGTTCTCGTTCTGCTATGTTAACAATGACATTAAGTGTGTTTATAAACCACATCTTTTGCACTAACCGCCCTAATGTCATTCCGAATAGATTTCTTTAATTGCACCAATCCCTCCGTCACGTTCCGTGCCACCTCCCTTTACACAAGGCAGGCTTTTATGCGGATTGCATTATTTACATTGCAGGGGTAATTGATGTGAATTGATATAAATAAAGAAAACCAACGTCCGCCCCAAATGTCATTCTACTGTACTGACTACACTTAACTCTAATAACAACATTAACTCGATTATATGAATCAACTTTTTTACGCTAATCGCCCTAATGTCATTCTGAGCGGAGCGCAGCGAAGTCGAACTGCGTAGCAGTGCGAGGCTTTAGCCGAAGCAGAATCTAAGGGCGATAAAGTCAAGCTCGTTCGCCGCCGTTCATTGCAACGGAAGGATTTACAAACACAATATATAATTACGAACACCAACACTCACGCACAAAGGAGGCACAAACAATGGCTTTCAATCAAATAAAAACCGTCTGGGGCGAAAACATCTCAGATAAACCCCTACAAGAATATCCTCGTCCTCAAATGGCACGCAACAGCTACATTAACCTCAACGGCTGGTGGGACTATGCATTTTCGCAAAACGAGGAACTGCCATTTAGGTATGACGGCAAAATATTGGTGCCTTTTTCTCCCGAAAGCACACTATCCGGCGTAGAAAAACGGCTTTTGCCCAAGCAATTTTTATTTTATCGCACCTATTTTACGCTCCCCAAAACCTTCGTTAAAGACCTCGTGTTGCTAAACTTCGGTGCGGTGGATTGCGTTTGCGACGTTTTTGTTAACGGCGATAGGGTGGCGCACCACGAAGGCGGCTACACGTCTTTTTCGGCAGATATAACGCAAAGTCTTGTGGACGAAAACAACGAGTTGATCGTACGCGTTTCGGATAAAACAAACGGCAACTACTCGCGCGGCAAACAATCGTTGCGACGTGGCGGCATGTGGTACACACCCCAAAGCGGAATTTGGCAAACCGTCTGGCTGGAAAGCGTTCCGTCGGAGTACATCAAAGGACTGCGCATAACACCCGTGTACGACGAGGCGCGCGTGGTGGTAGAGGCAGATTGCAGCTTTAACGAGCCTATAACTGTCATCGTGTACAACGGCGAAAACGAAATTGCAAAAGCCGATGGCACAGGCGTGGTATCCGTTTCGTTCCCGTACGGACAGTTTTTGTCGTGGTCGCCGGAATCGCCATTTTTGTACAAGATGACGGTAATTTCTCGTAGAGATAAAGTGCAAAGCTATTTTGCCATGCGTAAATTTTCCGTACAGACGGTGGGCGGACACGCTCGCTTGATGCTAAACAACCTTCCGTATTTCCACAACGGCTTACTCGACCAAGGCTATTGGAGCGACGGATTGTACACTGCCCCCTCGGACGAGGCACTTGTGTACGACATTTCCACGGCAAAAAAGATGGGCTACAACATGCTACGCAAACACGCCAAGGTGGAAACTGCACGTTGGTACTACCATTGCGATAGGCTTGGCATGCTCGTTTGGCAGGATATGCCCAGTGGCGGCACAAAACAAAAGCTGTGGTACACATTGCTATTGCCCAACATAGGCAAAACAAATTGTAAAGATACTCACTACGGACATTTTTCCCGTGCAAAAAAACAAAGCAGAGATTGGTTTTACACCGAATACTCGCAGGTTGTAGCGCAGCTGTACAACTGTCCGTGCATAGCAATGTGGGTACCCTTCAATGAAGGTTGGGGGCAGTTTGACGCAAAAAAGATTTACAACTACACAAAGCAATTAGATCCCACTCGCACGGTAGACCATGCAAGCGGCTGGCACGACCAAGGCGTTGGAGACATCAAAAGCATGCATGTGTATTTTCGTCCCGTGGAACTGCACAAGGATAAGCTTCGCCGACCGCTTTGCTTGACAGAATTTGGCGGATACAGCTTGCCGATAGAGGAACATCGCTTTAACACAAACAAAGTGTACGGCTACAAAAAACTTACCTCGTCCGACGAGCTTAATCGTGAAATTGCCGAACTGTACCGCAGGGACGTTATAAGGCTTATTCCGCAAGGGCTAAGCGCAGCGGTGCTAACACAACTTAGCGACGTCGAGGACGAAGTTAACGGACTTATTACGTTCGACCGCAAGCAGATTAAAGTAGACGAGCAGATGATGCGAGATATCAACAAGCAGGTTAAGTATTATAGGGATTGGACATGCTAAACGAAAAATTTATGAAAGCCGCCTTAAAGCAAGCACAGCTATCCGCCCACGATGACGAAGTTCCAATCGGTGCGGTGGTGGTAAAGGACGGCAAAATTATAGCTCGAGCACACAACACACGCAACCGCAGCAAAAACGCAGTTGCCCATGCGGAAGTGTTAGCCATTCAAAAGGCGTGCGCCAAGCTGGACGACTGGCGGCTTAACGGCTGCTCTCTATACGTCACGCTTGAACCGTGCGTTATGTGCCTTGGCGCATGCTACAACGCACGCATATCAAAGGTGTTTTTTGGCGCATATGACGTTAACGGCAAGGGGTGTTTTAGATTGGCAGAAGAAATCGGCACAACGCTAAACCACAACTTGACCATCCAAGGCGGAATATTGGAAGACGAGTGCGCAAAGCTGCTGACTGACTACTTTGCCACAAAACGTAACGCCACAAAATAACTCACAACTTTATCAAAATCACACTTAATTGAAACGTTTGTGTAAAACAAAAAACCTTTTGCAATAAAAAAAGCAAAAGGTTTTTTATATACAATTTTTATAATGCGCTGTGCTCATTCAATCCTACTCGTCCTCTTTGTTATCGGACTGTTCGGCAGAGGCGCCATCACCAACGTTTGTGTTTGCTTGAAACTCATCTTTCCGCTCAACATTGTTTTTTTCGTCAGCAATCTGTTCGTTAGATAACATTTCGGCATTTTGCGCACTTTCATCTGTTAAGGTGTCGTTACGCGAGCTTTCAACTGGGCTTTTAGGCACATTTTCGCATTTATCGCAGTCGCACACAGAGTTAAAGTACTGTTCTTGCGCCTGACGTCGTTGTTCAACAAGCTCTTCCGCCTTTTTATCCGCCTGCACGCTGTTAGGCGTAAAGGACGAAAGTTTATCTATCACAAAATTAATAGAATTAAATTGCAAACCAAGCGTGTCGACAAAACTATCTTGCAACATACAACGCATTTTATCAATTGCGTTTTGCGCCTCGCCGGACTTAATGCTAACGTGCACCGTCAACGCAAAGCCGGAGTGGTCGTCCTCTGTTACACGCGCTTTGTTAACCTTCAAACCGTCACAGTGTTTTGCGCAAGTTCTAACAATTTTTTCAATAACCCTTCCGTTGGCAGTGGTGGCACTCGCGCAATCGCAAAACAACAACACTCGCTTTAATTTGGGCTTACTTGCAAAAGCAACGTACAGCAAGTATGCCGATAACGCCACATACAAAATAAACAGTACTATTGCTGCCGCACCAAGTAATCCGCCCTCAACCACTTCAACGCCAACCCAGCCCATCATATACAAAACGGCGGTGAGCACAAAAACAGTAGCAACGCATATGTGCGCAACTAATGCAATTTTCCACATACTTTTTATCAATTATTATACCCCCAAACACACTGCCAAATAATCGCATTTGTTTACAAATGATTGCAGCGTATTTATTGCCAATCTAACGCAAAAATAACGTGCACGTTCACTCTTTGTAATTTCAGTCCAAGCGCATATGTAAAATTCAACCCCAATGGCGAACGCAATAAAATGCGTTCCCGTTAAAAGTATTAACCATTTTAATCAAAAAATTCACTTAGCGCGCCACAAAAACCTTGTGCCATTTCATTGGTTTTAACGCAATGGCAACAAACAGCTTTTGTATCAACAGTTTGGTACACATAAAAAATATGCTTGCAGAGTTGATTTTCCATTACGTTAAGCAATGAGAATTTAACATGGCGCATACTGTCATCAACCGTTTGGCGCAAAATGCTATCTTGTCAAGTTGCGGCTCAAAGTTCAAACAACGCATTATTTTTCTTATCGCGTGTAAAACATGATTATTATACCCCCCCCCCATTATTTGTCAATATCTGATAATAAAAAAGATAGTTATTTTTTTTTTGAGTGCAAAAACGTGTAACTCGGAGCGTTTATCGTTAAGCATTGGTTAAATTAAAATACTTATCGCAACATATTTTTTGTGCAAGATTAAATCGAGAAAACTGCGCTTTCTACAACGGCGGTGTACTAAATCGCACAACGAATTAAAATAAAAAACCGAAAGAGGCGCAAAGTTCCCCTTTCGGCTTGATAATTTTTATTAATTTGTAAAAAGGATGTTAATTAACGAGCAGAGAAGGTGAGGTGCACTCCCATGCCAAGACGGAAAAACATTTCATCAAGTCTTTCTTTAAGCAAAGCAATCAGTTCCTTATTGCTACCCTTGGCGCGCTTTTCGGAGGGGCACTTCCACTTGGATCCCTTAATAAGCTGAGCATTTTCGGTAAGAGTTTGTTCGATAATGTTTGTCATTGCCTTTTCAAAGCTGGTGACGTAAAGCAAAATGCCTTCTCTATCCAAACGCAGGTTTGTTTCCACGACAAAATTATCCAGCACGCGCATATCCTCGATGAACGGAACAGCTTTAACGACGATGTTAAGCTTCACAATCTTACCGTTAAGTCTTTTGAGCGGCTTATTTTTTGCGGCGTACACAACGGCTTGATTATCGTGCGTAAAACGCAAACCGATATCCTTGTAGAGTTTGGAGCCAACGCCCTTTTTCAAACCTCTAACAAGTTTTTTGTTGATGTGGCAGCGTCCCTTTTTCTCGCACACGCCAACGTACTTGCCGTTCTGGTAAACGTGCAACGTTTGGTTTTTGGATACAACAACGGCTGTGTCTACGCGGTAATCTGTCCGCTCGAGATCCATGATGTACCAATCATCGTTTCTCTTGATCTTGATGCTCATAAAAAATCTCCTTTTTATAATTTTTTATTTATTACAAGCGACTTATCGCTTGATCTAACCGACGCAAGGCTTCCCCTTTACCTAAAAGCTCGGCAATTTCGCTGGCTCCGCCGGGAGTAGCCGTCCATCCCGTAACCGCAATGCGTGCCGGCCACAAAACTTTGCCGTTTTTCCAGCCGTTTTCCTGCGCAACGGCAACCAACGCATCGTACAGATGTTGATTATCCCACACCTCTACCTGCTCGAATTTTTGCCTTACAAGCGGCAAAACTTCTTTTGCTGTTTGCGCATCCGTCTTTTGTTTTTGATTGTTGTACAAGGACAAATCAAAATCCTCGTATTCCGCCAAAAAGCGTAGCTTGTCCGCTATTTCTGCAAAGGTTTCTATGCGACTTTGAATAAGTTTGCAAACAAGCGACTTATCAAAATCCCTTAGATAGCAGCCGTCAATCCAAGGCGTTGCGTAATCGGCAAACTCCTCAGGCGACATATCCTTAATATACAGGCTGTTAAGCCACGCAAGCTTTTGCGGATCAAAAATCGACGGGCTCTTATTGATACCGCTAATGTCGAATTTTTGTTCAAGCTCGGCAAAGCTCATTTTTTCCGTATCGTCCTTGGGCGACCAACCAAGTAGTGCGATGTAGTTGATTATCGCGTCCTTCAAAAAGCCTTTTTTAATCAAGTCCTCGTAGCTTGCATCACCGTTACGCTTGGATAGCTTGTGCTGCGCGTCCTTCATGATGGGCGGCATATGTATGTACGTCGGACGTTCCCATCCAAGCGCATCATACAACAAATTGTACTTTGGCGTGCTGGATAGGTACTCGATACCGCGCATGACGCAGTTTATACCCATCAAATGGTCGTCTATCACGTTGGCAAAGTTATAGGTCGGCATTCCGTCCGACTTAATCAAAATTTGATCCTCTAACTCGCTGTTTTCAATCGTGATATCTCCGTACACGGCGTCGTGATAGGTTGTGCTACCTTCCGTGGGCATATTTTGACGAATAACATACGGCTCTCCTGCAGCTATGCGACGCTGTACCTCGTCTGCGGATAACGACAAGCAATGTTTGTCGTAGCGACGTGCGCCGTTAACGCTCGGCAATGAGGCAAGCCTCTCCTCCGAGCAAAAGCAGTAGTAAGCGTGCCCGCTTTCCACAAGCTGCTTGGCATACTTAAGGTATTCGTTTTTGCGCTGACTTTGAATATACGGTCCGTAATCGCCACCCACGTCCGGTCCCTCGTCGTACACGAGCCCCGTTTCGCGCAATGTTCTGTAAATGATGTCCACCGCACCCTCGACATATCGCCCTTGGTCGGTGTCCTCGATACGCAAAATAAACTTTCCGTCATTCTTTTTTGCGTATAAATACGAATAAAGTGCCGTTCGCAACCCGCCTATATGTAAATATCCCGTAGGACTGGGAGCAAACCTTGTTCTCAACTCTGACATACTAAATATCCTCACGACTCATCACGGAAATATATTTCCGCGCTATTGAGTGCAGTTCCCTTTCGTTATGAAAACTATGGAACTCGCCATGCCGATTAAAAATTATATGTTCAAGCAGCATTACGTCCATGCTTGCCAAAACAAAGTATAGTTTTTCAGTAAACAGATAATCATCTTCACTGGGAGCACACACGCCGTCAACGTGGCAGTGGAACAAAATCACACCTGCTGCGTTGCAACGTGTCGCAGTAGCTAACACCCGTCGCACGTCAACGTATACTTTGTTGACGCTATCCGAGCAAAAATCTTCTCGGAATATAAGCGAGGCAGAGCTGTCGACGTACGCCACAACAAGTTTTTCGACGTAACTTTCAGCTAAAAGCATCTGTGAAAATCTAATTATATTACCGATACCGTCAAGACTAATATCCCCAGCTTTATCTTTTCTGTATCGCTGCATTACTTCCTTTATCAAGCACAAATTGCAAGCAGTCGTTTCACTTACGCCTTGCACTGTCATAAGTTTTTTCGGCTCCGCGTCTAACACTCCGGCAATATTACCAAACTTATCTATCAAGGTGTGCGCAAGTTTATTAGTATCCCTTCTCCGAATAAACATAAACAACAGCATTTCAAGGATTTCATGATCCTGACAGCTATGCAAACCTTCTTCGAATATACGCTCGCGGCACCTTTTTCTGTGTCCTTTGTTAACGTTATCCATAAGCCACATTTTTTTTTATTGTAATGATACAAATATAATAGCACAAACTAAACTATTTGTGTATAATATATATAAAAATTTAGTTTTTTTTTCTTAAAAAAGCGCGTTAAAACGTGTTTTAAGGAGCAATCTTGCCGTTTTGGCGAAGTTCACCTGATAAATAAAGCGTGAGATGTGCTATTATAACTAAAAAAAGGAGAATACATATGCAAGATGTACAAAAAATTATCGACGCTCAATTTGACGAGCTCGTTCAAACGCTACGCAACACTATTCGTTTTAATACGGAAAAAGCCTCTCCCGCACCTAACGCCCCTTTCGGTTCGCAGGTAAAGGCATGCTTAGATTTTGTGCTCAATACTGCCAAACAATTCGGACTGGATACTTACGATTGCGATGGCTATGCAGGGCACGTTGACTTTAAGGGTACCGGCAATGAAGTGCTTGGCATTTTGGGACATCTCGATGTGGTCCCCTCCAAAGCAGAGGAGTGGCGGTATCCGCCATACGAAGGCGTTATTGCTGAAGGAAAGCTTTTCGGCAGAGGTACCATGGACGATAAAGGTCCCATGATAGCCTGCCTGTATGCCGTCAAAGCGTTAAAAGATGCAGGCTTTACGCCCGCCAAAACCGTGCGCCTTATATTCGGCTGCGACGAGGAAAGCGGCATGGAATGCGTTGAACATTATTTTACAAAAATGCCCTTCCCCACGGTATCTTTTTCTCCCGACGGTGATTTCCCTGTTATCAACCGAGAAAAGGGCATATATCACACAAACGTCGTTTGTGGCAAACTCCCCGATGGCGTAAGTATAATTGCAGGCGATCGAGCCAACGTTGTGCCCTCTTTGTGCACGGCAACGCTTCCGTCGGATATGGCACACTCATTGCAAACCAATGGCGTAACGATTAGCTCATCCAACGGCATAACCACCGTTACTGCAACGGGCAAATCGGCACACGGCAGCACTCCGGATGAGGGAATAAATGCCACCCACGCCGTTTTGGCGGCACTGCACAGGGCTTTTCCCGATAACCCTGCGCTGACCTTTGCCGCAACCAAACTGTGCGATACAAGCGGCGGCAAGTGGGGCATTGCCCTTAACGATAGCCAAAGCGGAAGCCTTACTTGTAACCTTGGAGTGCTACGCACATCACCCGATGGAGAACTTGTGGCAACCATGGATATCCGCTTCCCCGTGACATACTCCTGCGAGGATATGCACCGCATATTAAGCGAAAACACACCAAACGGCATACAGCTAACATCAGGACACTGTAGCCAACCGCTGTACGTTCCCGCCGATACGGAGCTTGTTTCCACATTGATGGAAATATATAACGCCAAAATGCACACCTCGTTGCAGCCCATAGCCATCGGCGGCGGAACATATAGTCGCTGCCTGCCCAACTGCGTAGCCTTCGGTCCGCTTTTCCCCAATGAGGAGCAAACCATTCACATGCCCAACGAATGCATCAGTTTGGATAACCTAAAAACAATGACCTACCTGTACGCAGAGGCTATCTATAGGCTTGCCTGCAAGTAAGCGGTACATGCGATGTTTGCAACGACATTGCCGCACAGCCAACAAAAAAAATGCAACTGCGTAGGTAATGTCCATTGCGGACGGGAGTAGTAATTTTGCACTAAAACAAACTGGCGATAGGCAAAACTACTTTCCTAACATAGGCGGCAAGTAAATCTTGAACGAAACATTCCGCCTGTATGCCGCTGTCAAAAAAGACGAAACATTGGTTAAACTAAAACCAAAACTTAAATGGCAAACGACTTTTGCGGAAAAAACAATATAATTTAGACGGTAAATATATCTTTTAAACAAAACAATATAAACCGAATAAGTAAATAAACCACCGTTTAACAGCACACATATTGCATTTAAAAGGCAATTAGCGCGTTTAATTGAAAGAGGCGGGACGCAAAACGGATAATTGAATCAACCCCCTATCGACAGAGTGTATCCTACGCCTATATCTATAGCCGTCGGCGATTTTTTGGGCGGCGTTAACTATATTTGTTAATATTAAATTATTGCAAGGGGGTGCGAATGGCTTTTACCAAAAGCTATCTCGCTACCTTCTACGGAGAAACCTATGAAAAAGTTTTTTGAGGAATTTAAAAAATTTATACAACGCGGTAACGTTATCGACCTTGCCGTCGGCGTCATTATTGGCGGAGCGTTCAGCAAAATAACCTCCAGCCTTGTCAACGATATAATCATGCCGCTAATCACAGCAATTTTTGGCATATTCGGCGTAAAAGGCGGCGTAGAGGGCATGTCCATTGTGCTCAACGGCGTGGACAAATACGTTTTGGATAGCTCCACCAACACTTGGGTACTCAACAGCGAAGCAATTCTGTGGAACTACGGCAACTTTATCCAAACAGTTTTGGACTTTTTGATTATCGCCATGGTGCTGTTTTGCATAATCAAGGCAATCAACTTTGCTAACGACGAGTTCAAAAAGGCGACCTACTCTCCGCTAACCCTGCAGGAACGCCATCAGCTACGCAAGCAGGGACTCAAACGCAAGCAAATAAAGGCTATCGAGCAAGCCAAGCAAGCCGAGCTCGAGGAGCAAGCACGCAAAGCAGAGGAGGAGGCTAAAGCAAACGCCCCCAAAACGCAGGAGGAGCTGCTGCAAGAAATTATCGATTTACTAAAATCACAGCAGCAACAATAAAATGCACCTTATTGAAAGAATAAAGTGCATAATAATAAAAATAAAGCCCTTTCTATAAAAAATAATATGCACCCAGAAAGTTGGACATTCGGGGTGTTTTTATGTATAATGGAAATAGAAAAAATAATAATTATAGCGCAGAATTTAAAATTAGAGTCGTAATCGACAAAGTAAAGAATAATTTTTGGGGTTCACATCAAAGTTAGATACTCGCGGGGAATTAAGTAAAAATTAAAAATTAAAAAAGCAAATAGCGAGTTCGTTAAAGAAGTCCTAAAAATCGGACTCCTTGTCGTTATAAACAAGTTTTTTATTGAAAAAAGATTAAGATTTCTTAATTTGCTAAAAAAATACTTAGGATATATACTGAAAGCAAGTGTAAGTACAGTTACCGACGTATCTTAAACAGTACACAAAGCGTTTTGTTATATATAATAAAGGTTAAATACAACTTAAACTTGAATTGAGCAAATCTTTTGAGCAAGGGAGGCTTCTTCTCTGAATGTTGAAAGGGCGGAACAATAGAATGACAAACGATTTACAGTTATACATTCCAAAGCAAGCAGACAGTTGGTTTTATGTAAAAATGATGTCTGACCCGGAAACAATGGCTTACAATGCACCATGGTTTCCGCCAAATGGATGTGTTCCGGAACCAGAATTAGCGTGGCTCAATCTACAAGAGAATTGGTTTGGGAAAGAGCCACAGCGTT
>CAZSIF010000010.1:0-74740 GCA_964607155.1 uncultured Oscillospiraceae bacterium | reverse complement strand
ACAAGTGTTTTTATCTGATTTTTTGACTTATTTGTTGTATTTTCGATAAGTGTGTTCAGCGTTTTCTCCTGTCTGTCAAATAATACGTTCCCCTTTTCTTTTCCGAACTCTTCGACCAGAAATGATTTTATTTGTTTTTGCTGTTTTATATTCATCGTTATTTCTCCTCTACAAATTTCGATTTATCGTTTACTCTAATCCTATATCCTTTTTAATATACTTACCACTTTTTATTCTTAAGTCAGTTGGTTTTTCAGCATCTGCTGGTATTGCCCAATATGGGCCTATCTTAACTACTCCAGGAATTCCTCCTTCATTTTACGATTGTGTCACCATTGGAGTCACTTTCGGTATTCAGTTCTGTACTTTTGTGAGCAAACAGACACACTCCACCTGATCTGTGTTTGGAAACATATCGTATGGCTGAACGTAGCGTACGTCGTAACTATCCGCAAGCAACGCAAGGTCGCGCGCAAGCGTGGCAGAGTCGCACGAAATATACACAATATTATCAAAACCAGCGTCGACAACAGTTTTGCAAATATCTTCGCCCAATCCTTTGCGTGGGGGATCGACCACCAACGACATACGCTTGCCTTTGTGCTCCGCCGTTATTTTCGGCAACAGCTTGTGTGCGTCGCCTTGCAAATTTGTCAAACGAGGAGCATTGTTTATACGCGCCATTTCGTTGGCATCGGTCACCGCCGACGGCTCGATTTCCACAGCAATGGTATCGTAGTTATCCGAACAAAGCGCGTTTGTCAAAATTCCTATGCCGGAAAACAAATCCACAACCAATTCCGTGCGAGATACATCCAACAGCTGCTTTGCCTTGGCATAAATAAGATTTTTAACGTCATCGTTAACTTGAAAAAAGCTATTTGGGCGCAGCCTATATTTAATCCCAAAATGCACGCCTTCAATACATTCGATACCATACACATGCGTTGTTTTATTGCCCATAATAACGTTATTGCGCAATGTGTTTTCGTTAATAAACAAACCAAAATGCTCAAAACGAGCATTTAACAGCTCAATTAGCGGAGTTAAAGTGCGTTTATAAGCACCATTGCTAACTATAACCGCAAGCAGCTGTCCATCCACATAACGTGCGACAATATGCCTCACATCACCATTAAAAGTTTTTTCGTTATACGGTTCAACGCCAACTTCATTAAAATATTTCCGAAAAACCTCCACAAGTTGCAACGACCAATCGCCACCAAGCTTGCAATCACACATATCCACCACGTCGTGCGAGGCGCGCTGATACATACCAATTTTAACACGCCCCTTTTTACCTGAAACAGGCAGGCTGAGCTTGTTGCGATAGCCCATTTGTAACGGAGAAGTAACACAGGGCAATACTTTGGCAGCTATTCCGCCGATTTTACAAAGATTACGTTCTACCTTGTTGCGCTTGAACACAAGCTGTTCGTCGTAAGACATATGCATAAGGCTGCACCCGCCGCAAACACCGTAATGCGGACATATTGCATTAACCCTTTGGGGCGAAGGGGCAGTGACTTTTATCAAATCGCCATAAGCAACGTTTCGCTTAATGTAATTTATTTTGACATCTGCCGTTTCGCCGACGATAAGCCCTCGCACGAAAACCTTATAGCCATCGAATTCGCCAACAACTTCCGAATCGGTATACGCATCGGCATGAAATTTTATTATATCATTTACTTTTAACATAATCTAATACAGAAAAAGCCTCGCCCAAGCCGCAATGCAGTACAAGGTCCGCACTTGCATCGAACGAGATAGGTTGCTTGTTGATAAGCACAAGCTTGCTACCGTTAAAATATCTAACAAAACTTGCAGCGGGATACACTGTTAGTGATGTGCCGCCCACAATAAGACAATCGCATGCGGAAATTGCATCGATCGCACCGTCCACCACATCTTCGGGCAAAGCCTCTCCGTACAGCACAACGTCCGGCTTAATTACCCCTCCGCACTCACACATCGGCACCCCGTCACTTTTTGCAACATAATCCGCCGAGTACCACTTGTGGCATTTTAAGCAGTGATTGTGGTCCACGCTACCATGCAAATTATACACGTTACGACTACCGGCTTTTTCGTGCAAGCCGTCAATGTTTTGCGTTACGACCGCCGCAAGTTTACCGGATTGCTCCAATGCGGCAAGGCTCAAATGCGTTACGTTTGGCGCGGCGTTTAAGTACAGCATTTTGCTGCGATAAAAGTCGTAAAACTCGCTAGTGTGCGCAAAAAAGAAATCGCTCGACAAAATAACCTCGGGCGGATATTTATATTTAGTGTGATATATTCCGTCAACACCACGAAAATCCGGAATGCCGCTTTCCGTGCTAACCCCTGCGCCACCAAAAAACACAATTCTTTTGGCGCGATCCACTATCTCTTTTAGCTGTTGTAATTTTTCCATTTCACTCCGTATCGCATTTAAGCAATTTTGACGACAACGTGCCACTCTATAAAAGACTACCACGCATTTCGACGACAAGTTATTGCAACGCCGCCAAAAAACTCCGTTAACTATCCAACGTTATGGTAAACACACTGCCTTTGCCCACGCAACTTTCAACATCGATTTTGCCGTTTTGCAATTCCACTATTTTTTTTACGATGGGTAACCCCAATCCGTTGCCGGGGGTGGTATGGGACTTATCGCCCTGATAAAACTTATTGAATATATTTTGCAGCACTTCGTCGTCCATGCCAAGTCCCGTATCGGCAACCGACACAGTAACATTGTTGCCGTCGTCCTTGGCGGATATCGTTATTTTGCCGCCATCGGGCGTAAATTTTACCGCATTAGACAACAAATTTATCCAAATTTGACTGTTAAGGTCGACGCTACCGATGATATAGTCACATTGCAAATCAAGGTCCAACTCAATGCGCCGTTGTTTGCATTCATTATCGAAAAGCAAAACACACTGCCTAAGTTGTTCGTCCAAGCGGTATTTGTTTTTTACAACGGCTTGTCCGTCCAAGCGAGATAGCAACAGCACGCTTTCCGAAAGCTTTACCAACCGATTGGATTCGTCGATGATAACGTCCAAATACTCGTTGCGCTCCGCTGCGGACAAGTTTGGGTTTTTTAGCAACGACGCAAAGCCGGAAATAGACACAATGGGCGTTTTGAATTCATGCGAAAAATCCGAAATAAAGTTTTCACGCAACGTTTCGATTTTTTCAAGGCGCGAAACTGCCTCGTTAAAGTTTTTTGCCAACTCAATGTCGGCAGTAAACCTATTATCCTCCACACGCACAGAAAAATCGCATCCGCCAATGCGCTGCAATGCCTGCATATAAGGTTTTGTTGTCTTTATCAGTATCTGCGAAAAACCAACGGCAAGGCTCATTCCGACAACAAGGCTTATCGCAAGAATGATAAGCGTGTACATAATAACGCTACCGTAATCATCCAGCGTCCAATTGTTGCTGATAATTGCTCCGATGCCCAATGCGGCTATCAACGAGCCGACAAATACCAAAAAAACTCCGCCAACAAAAACACGCATCATTTTACCGGACACTTTGTTAAGCTTGTTTTTTAGTTTTTTTTCCAACTTATTCGTCATGTCGCACCGCCTTGTAGCCCAATCCACGCACTGTTACAATCTCAAAATCCGGCGTATTTTGGAATCTTGTGCGCAATCTGTTAATATGTACGTTTACGGTATGCTCATCGCTTTCCGCATCCATGCCCCAAATTTCATCCATAAGCTGCAAGCGAGTGAAAACCACCTCCGGATACGAAAGCAGCTTGAACAACAGCAAAAATTCCTTTTGCGGCAGCGTTTCTTCACCATCGGGCGTTATTACTTTATACGAACGATAGTCTAACGTTACGTTACCAACAACAAGCTTGTGTTCCGATACGATTTTTGAACGTCGCAGCAACGCCTTTATCCGCAGCAACAGTTCTTCAAAATCGAAAGGCTTGGTCATATAGTCGTCAATGCCAACCAAAAAGCCCCGTTTTTTGTCATCTACGCTACCCTTTGCCGAAAGCATAAGCATGGGCAACTGGCTTTCCGCCTCGCGCAGGGTTTGAGTTAGAGTGTAGCCGTCCATAACAGGCATCATTACGTCGATAATCATCAAATCAACATGGTTGTGCTCCAACATTTCCAAAGCTTGCTCGCCGTTTTCCGCAGAAATTGCATTGTAACCGCCGTTGGTCAAAATTGTTGTCAACAGCTTGCGAGTATGTTTATCGTCCTCTACTACCAAAATATTAAACATATTACCTCCACCGCTTGCATAATAATGCAAACTTTTATCTTTTAGCTAAATGTTAAACTTTAAGGCAACAAAAACAATATTATCCTAATTATACTCCAAAACTTCTGTTTGGTAAATGGTTTTGCAAATAATATCGTTTTTTTTTGAAAATGACGTGACTATCATTTTATCCTTTCAATTAAGCAACGCCCCCCCTGCACCGAAAACAACCAATATTAAAAACTTGTCAATAACTTATAGACATTTTAACATATTACAACTTTTTGGACAATTTACGACACAAAAACACAAAGTTTACAAAAAGTTAATAAAGCTATATTACCATATTTCATGTCGAGCACCGACCAAAGGAAGAGAAAAAATGAAAATTATAGTTGATGCGGCAGGTTGCGATAATCCGTCGGCGTTTGCCGCAGGCATTGCAGAAGCAATCAACCAAACGGACGCTTTTATTATTGTTTACGGCGACGAAAGCACCATTGAAAGCTCTCTTGCCGATAAACAATTTGACAGAGCGCGACTGGAAATCGTGTGCGCAAACGAGGTTATCACTAACGACGAATCGCCCGTGAAAGCTGTTATACGCAAGAAAAATGCTTCGCTCACACTTGCAATGAAACGTCTTGCAGAGGATACCTCATGCCAAGCCTTGATATCCGCAGGAAGTACAGGCGCAGTGCTGTGCGCGGCAAGCATTATGCTACAAAAAACTGCCGACCGCCCGTCGTTAGCAACGACGTTGCCCAATAAAAAAGGCGGTTTTACCTGCATTGCCGATTGCGGAGCAAACGTGGATTGCCGCCCCGAACAGCTTGTTCGCTTTGCGGAGCTTGCGGCGTACTATATGAACAGCTTTACCGACCACAAACCGATTGTTGCAACGCTATCCGTTGGCACGGAGGACAAAAAGGGCAATGCACTATCCAAAGCAACCTTTGAGTTACTAAAACAAACCGACCTTAATTTTATCGGCAATATTGAGGCAAAAACTGTGTTGGACGGCGATGTGGACGTTGTTGTTTGCGACGGCTTTGACGGCAACATTTTGCTTAAAAGCATCGAGGGTACGGCAAAGTTCGTTGCCGAAAAGTACACTCGACTGCTGGTTAGCAACTTGCCCGACGGAACAGATAAAAGTTTTATTACAAAATCGTTACAACAGCTTACAAACACCTTCGATTTTACTTCGCAAGGCGGCGCAGTGCTACTTGGTGTAAATAAGCTTGTAATAAAAGCCCACGGAGCAGCCAACTCCGCCACGCTTGCAAGCTGCGTAAAACAAGCAATCACCGCACTTACTGGCAGCAAAATATAAAACGACAAACAATTTTTTTTGCACACTAAGGCGCGTTAAAGCGTACACATACTGCACTTTAGCGTTCACAAATACATCACAATAAATAAAAGCAAAAAAGGAAGAAAAAATATGAGTGAAAGAAAATATGTTATCGTGTCCGATTCGTGCTGCGACCTACACAAGGCACTACGCGACAAATACGACGTAAGCTACATACCAATGCGCAACATTGCCGACGACGGAGATACGCCCTCCAGCTTGGATTGGGAATACATCCCCTACAAAGTGTTTTACGACAACATGCGCAAGGGCATACGCTACCGCACGGCACAAATCAATACGCCGACCTACCTTGAGGAGTTTGAAAAGATCCTTGCCGATGGCTACGACATTTTGTCAATTTCCTGCTCATCTGCACTGTCCGGCTCAATAAATATGAGCCGCATTGCAGCCGAAGAATTGCTGCAAAAATATCCGCAGGCACAAATCCGCTGCATAGATAGCCTTAACAGCGGCTTTGGCTTAGGCATTCTTGTGATGGCGGCATCCAAAATGCGCGCAGAGGGAAAAACGATAGATGAGGTAGCAGCCTGGTTAGAAGCAAACAAGCTGCGCTCCAATCAAATTGCCACAGTTGATTCATTGAACTACCTCCGCCGTGCAGGCAGAGTTGCCGCAACAAGCGCGATTTTCGGCGGACTACTGGACATCAAGCCGATAATCATTTCCGACGCGATAGGACAAAACGCCGCCGTCGAAAAGGTCAAGGGCAGAAAAATGTCTGTAAAGCGTTTGCTTTCAAAGTTTTTGGAAGTCTACGAGGATGATCCGTATCAAGTAGTTGTGGTTGCCGATGCCGATTGCCCCGAGGAGGGGGACGAGCTTTACGAAAAGGTAAAGGCTTACATTCCTAACAAAAGTGTCGAGGTGATGCGCGACAGAATTGGTCCCATCATCGGAGCAAGCGCAGGTCCGGGAACCCTTTCCATTTACTGCTTGGGCAAAGAAGTTACCGATAACAAGCCCGTCGAATAACGCCGTGCCAAGCACTTAGCGTAAACACACAACAAAAAAATGACTAACGACAGTACGTTCGTTAGTCATTTTATTTTATAGCTAAAATTCGTCCGTATTCAACGCTTACCGTTATCAGCTAAGCTCGAACATTCCGGTGTACAACTGGTAGTACTTGCCACGCTGCTCGATAAGCGAATCGTGGTTGCCGCGTTCAATAATGCGACCGTGTTCCAAAACCATTATTGCATCTGCGTTGCGCACCGTAGAAAGTCTGTGTGCGATAACAAATGTTGTGCGCCCTTCCATAAGTGCGTCCATACCCTTTTCAATAAGCCACTCAGTGCGAGTGTCAATACTGCTTGTTGCTTCGTCCAAAATAAGCACCGGTGGATCTGCAACAGCGGCACGGGCTATTGCCAGCAACTGACGTTGTCCTTGCGAAAGATTTTCACCATCGCGAGTCAACCAAGTGTTGTAGCCGTCCGGCAAGTGTTTAATGAACTGATGCGCATTTGCCGACTTTGCAGCCGCGATACACTCCTCGTCGGTTGCATCCAACCTGCCGTAGCGAATGTTATCCATAACAGTGCCGGTAAACAGGTGCGTATCTTGCAAAACCATTCCAAGCGAACGACGAAGGTCATCCTTTTTGATTTTATTGATGTTAATGCCGTCGTAACGAATTTTTCCGTCCGGAACGTCGTAAAAGCGGTTGATAAGATTGGTTATTGTCGTTTTACCTGCGCCCGTTGAGCCGACAAACGCAATCTTTTGCCCCGGTTCGGCATACAACGAAACGTCGTGCAATACGGTCTTATTGTCTTCATAGCCGAAAGTAACTTCTTCAAAGCGAACGTCGCCTTTAAGCTCTGTGTAAGTAACCGTTCCGTCGTGATGTGGATGTTTCCACGCCCAACGTCCCGTGCGAGCTGCGCTTTCGGTAATATTGCCGTTTTCGTCTATCGACGCATTTACAAGTTTAACGTATCCGTCGTCCACTTCGGGAGTTATATCCAACAGTGAGAATACGCGCTCACCACCGGCAACAGCCATAAACAGAAGGTTTATTTGCTGGGATATTTGTTGTATCGGTTGCGTAATTTTGCGTATATACAGCAAAAATGCAGCAACTATGCCAACATAACCTATCGGATTAGCCGAGCTTATAGCCACAAACGCACCCACCACGGCAATGCCCGCGTAAAAGAAGTGCGAAATATTGTTAACGATGGGACCCATAATATTGGCATAGCTGTTTGCCCTTGCGGAAACCTCGCACCAATAATCGTTGATTTTATCGAACCCCTCAACGGTCAGTTGCTCGTGATTGAATGCCTTTACAACCTTTTGCCCCTCTACCATTTCCTCGATGTAACCGTTAAGCTTACCGATAGCCGTCTGCTGTGCAACAAAGTTGTTTTTGGATTTGCCGCCGATAATCTTGACGATAAGGAACATTGCAATAAGCATGCCCACAATAACCAACGTCAACTGCCACGAAAGCACTATCATAACGCAAAACACGCCGATAATAGTCAATCCGCTGCTTACTATCTGCGGAATGCAACGAGCAATAAACTCGTTCATCATATCGATATCGTTGGTAAAGCGGCTCATCAGCTCGCCGTGCGTGTTGGTATCGAACACCTTGATGGGCAACCCCTGCATATGCTCAAACAGTTCGTCACGCATGGTTTTCATCGTTTCCGTGGAAATTTTTACCAACAACTTGTTTGCAAAATAGTTGCACAGCACGTTGCAAGCGTACACAAAAGCGATGAGCAATATCATGATAAGCAAATAGGTCAGCTTATCCTCCACCGCCGCACTGATTGCAAATTTATCGATAAATCCGATGCCAGTGAGCGACTCGGTGTAGTCCGCACCGACGGCAAGCCCCGTTAGCATGGGCGAAAGCAACGCCGTGCCGGCAATATTGCAAGCAACTTGCAATGCTATAAGCACCAAAACAAGTATCATTCGTGCAGCATAGGGCTTGAGATAACCAATGATGCGGAGGGTTGTACCCTTCAAATTCTTGGGGCGAGGTGCGCCGTGAAATTTTTTGCCTGCCATCAGTTATCACCTCCTTCCTGTTGTTCTGCGGTACCCTTCTGCTGCGAATTGTACACTTCTTGATAAATCGAGCAGGTCTGTAACAGCTGTTCGTGCGTGCCTACGGCGTTAATTTTACCGTCGTCAAGCACCACGATTTTATCACATTGCTCCACCGACGAAATACGTTGAGCAATGATTATCGTCGTCATATCCTTATCCAGTTTTTTAAGTCCGTCACGAATTTTTGCATCCGTTGCCGTATCAACCGCACTTGTAGAGTCGTCCAAAATCATTATTTTGGGTTTTTTAAGCAAAGCTCTTGCAATGCAAAGCCGCTGTTTTTGTCCGCCGGAAACGTTAACTCCGCCTTGCCCCAAATCGGTTTGATAGCCATCGGGGAAGGATTCAATAAACTCGTCGGCGCAAGCCGCTTTGCAAGCTTCCTTGATTTGTTCATCCGTAGCGTCCTTGTTGCCCCACAAAAGATTTTCCTTTATGGTTCCGCTAAACAGCACGTTCTTTTGCAAAACCATGGATACACCTTCGCGCAGATTGAACAGAGAATATTCCTTAACGTTACGACCGCCAACAAGCACGTTGCCGCTAAGCGCATCATAAAAACGAGGGATCAACTGCACCAAACTGCTTTTGCCGTCGCCCGTGCCGCCGATAATGCCAACTGTTTCGCCCGAGTTAATGGTCAGGTCGATATCCGTAAGCGTAAGGTTGTTTTCGTCCTTGGAATAGGAAAAGTTAACGTGATCGAACACGATTGAGCCGTCTTGCACTGTATAATCGGCATCTGTGCCCTGAATATCGGGAGTGGTTTCCAAAACAGCGTAAATACGCTCAAGTGAAGCTCTTGATAGCACCAATTGCACGCCGATAAAGCACAGCATCATCACCGATGACAATATTTGTGAGCAGTAGCTCATCATTGCCGTAAGCGTGCCGGAACCCATTCTGCCATGCGCGATATCTATGCCGCCAACCGTGAGCAGAGCAATTATCGTGCCATACACGACCGTGCTGGAAAGAGGATTCATCAAAACCATCAGCTTTTCCGCCTTGTACTGTGCGGAACGGACAGCTTCGGTTGCGCGGTGGAATTTTTCCTCCTCGTAGTCTTCACGCACAAACGCTTTAACAACGCGGATACCCACAAGGTTTTCTTGCACGGATGCGTTCATATCGTCGTATCTGTGCAACATGCTTTCGAACATCGGATGCACCTTGATGGACAAAAACGCCATTACAAAACCCAACAGAGGAATTGCCAGCAGGAAAATCCACGCCATATCCGGCTGATTGACAAATGCCATTATTGTGGAAAAAATAAGCATTGCCGGTGCGCGAATTACCGTGCGGATGAGCATCATAAACGCCTGTTGCGCATTGTTTACGTCGGTTGTAGTACGAGTGACCAATCCTGCCGTGGAAAACTCGTCCACGTTTGCAAACGAAAAGTCTTGCACCTTTTCAAAAATACTCTTGCGCAGGTTTTTGGAAAATCCCGCGCCTGCGACAGCACAAAATCTGCCCGCAAGCGAGCCGAACGTGAGCGATACTACAGCGGAAAGTACCATCAAAATACCGTAAGTCACCACGGTGTTTATAAGCAACGTGTTAGTAACCTCCGCCCCTGCAGCCGCCGTTACCATGCCAAAGGCACTCCAATCAAAGTAAGTCAATGCCTCGGCAAGCGGTTTGCCCTGACCGTACAGCTCCATTGTGTTGAGAATGTTGGACATAAACAGCGGAAGGATAACCTCCAACGCCGTTTCCAGCAATACAAAAAGAATAGTCAAAATCGACTGTCTTTCGTATCCTTTTGCATGTGTTAATAACTTTTTTATCATATCCTATCCTTTGCCCTTAGGCATGCAACGTGTACGTTGCGCTTATCTAACAAGGTCATATCGTACACCGCAGCATCGTCAATCTATGTTTGCGTAAATTTGTTGCAACATTTGCAAAAGCTCCGACTGCTGCTGCTCCGATAACCCCGTTAACATTTTCGCTTCCATCTTTTTCATGTACTCTTGCAGCTGCTGCGATGCGTCGATGGCTTTTTGCGTAGCAATAACCAGCGTGTTGCGTTTATCGCTTGGCATTGTCTCCGTGCGAACAAAACCGCTTTGCTCCATGCGTGCAATAATTCCCACAACCGTCGGATGCGATACCTGCAAATACTCGCCTATCTCCTTTTGCGTGCAACTTCCGCCGCAATAACACGCCAAATATCGCAAAACCCTGCTTTGAACAAACGTAAGGTCGTGTTCTTTCAAGTTGTTATCGGCTCGGCACTTGATTTTATCGGAAATCCGCTTTATCATACCGTTGATGGTATGCTTGTACATAGTATTCTCCCTTAAAACGTAGCATGCTACTTATTATATGAGCAATGCGTTTTTTTGTCAACAAATATTGCACACAAAATTAATTCAGTTTTTGCTAAGCTTTGCCTTAACGCAAAAAAACGCAAATGCACTTTGCTCACATAAAGCATAAGAATGCAGATGTTAGCTCAACAAACGAATCCCGCCGTAACAAAAAAGCCGTTTGCTTTTTATCTTGCAAAAAAATGCTTTATGTTTAAATAATATATTACATCTCTCCCACTTTAACAAAACGGACGGCAAAATTGCCGTCCGCAAATATATTACGTTACTTGATTATGCAGCTATTTCTTAAACATAAGCTCGATATTCGTTTCTTGATAACGGTCAAGGTCTGTCGTTCCGTCCACGATAGGACACGTTGCCATAACCGCCATCTGCTCACCACCAAGCGCAAATGCAGTATTCACAACAAATTGTTGCTCGCCGTGAGTAATAGTAAGGTCGTAAAAATTATGCGGACCACTCTTGCACGCAATGCAATTCAATAACACCATATCACTCGTTCCGACAAAACGAACACACATTTCCATCGTGTAATACTTGTTATTACAGCTATTGCGCACCATATTAACGCCCTGCCGACTGTTGTATTCCGCACGAGTGGACGTGGCAAGCGTTACAGTTATTTTATCTATTTGACCATCGGCAAACGGTACAGCCACGCCCTCGTAATAATAAACGCCGTCGTTAAACTCTATGGTGTTTGTTGCACGGAACATATATATTTGAAAAAGCTTAGGTATACCCCACACTAACAGCGGTATAATCACCATACACAATACTACTATAACGACCCTTTTGTGTTTTTTGCTTAGCTTGGTCATATTGTGCTCCCCTTTAACGCGTTAAGATATCCACAATGCCAAAAACACCTTACTTATTTTATCCAATAAAATTATACATCTGAAAACACTCGCTGTCAATACCACATTTTGTACAGTCGAATCATCTTATAGATTTTTGTTTAATCAATTTTCTTACTTAATAACGCCGTGTTTCCAATAATTAAAAAATGCCGTTTGCTTTTTATCTTGCTAAAACGGCATTTTATATTGGATTATTTTTATATACTATATTTCAATTCAATAACATACGTTACAACAGAAAACTTATTCGTCATCGTCCTTGACGTTAAAGAATTTGAGCACTGCACTAACCACAGCCCAAACAACGCCGGCAATGGGCCAAACAATCCAAGTGTAGCCCCAGCCTTGGGATAAGAACGACCAAATTAAATACACCGCAAGTGCCAAAGCCCAATACAGGCTGCTGATGTTATCGAACAGCTGCTTTTTTTGTTGTTGCTTGGCGGAAAGTTCGTTGCATGCAAGCATGCGAGCAACTGATTCCTTTATCACTCCGGCGTAGACAAACAGCGCAACGCCAACAGATACAATCGCAAGCAAGCAGGCAACAGCATTACACACGGCGATTGCATTTTCCGCATCGGTTGCTATTGCAACAAACAGCGGCACTGCCGATATCACGCACAGAGCGGCTGCCACGGCAATTATTGCAACGTGAAAGCGAGTGTTTACGTTAACCCAGTTTTTTATTGCCGCACGCACCGACGCGTCACCTTCACTCTCAAAACGGAAACGACTTGCAAGCACAAACAACACTACACCTATGGCAACCAACACCAGCAACACGCTAAGCCCTACGCCCACGGCAACGCCATCGGATACCAACCCGACATCGGCACGAGCAGCAAGTATGATAAGCAACACCGGACAAAGCACGCACAGCATCCCGCCGATTGCGTTTAGCACCGCCGCCTTACGCATGCGTGCAATAATTTCGGTTATATCCACTTTATCGTTAACAGGCGTCGGCTCAACGTCGACAGCAAAGCCATCATCATCTGGCAACACACTCGGCTCCTCGATAGCCGTGACGACAGACGCTTTTTTGGGCAAATCCGCAGAGGTAAGTTGTTCACGCATCAAATAGTCGCACGACACATCAAACAGTTCCGCCAGTTGCACAATCTTTTCCATTTCAGGCAAAGCTGCGCCGCTTTCCCATTTGGATACGGACTGACGGGATATACCCAACCTAAAAGCCAACTCTTCCTGCGACCAGCCGTTCTTTTTGCGAAGCTCGGTAATTTTTTCAGAAAGTTTCATTTTTCTCCTCCGAATATTTGAGGCACACAGCAAACGCAAAGCTCCTGCGTTATACGACGTTGCCTTTATCGTATGAGATAATCATACCACCAACAGCAAAAACGTACCACCAATTTTAATTTACAATTACGCAACCGCAAGTTGCTTTTAATCTTTTTGTTCTCCAAAAAGTCGCAACTGTTGCGTTTAATGGGCTATTTTTCAAAAAACACCACGTTTTTCGCTCCCAACAATTCTTGCAATTCGTACTCGATGCCGGGACAGCGACGAACTTTTGCGGACATTGCGTATGCCTTTCCCTCAAGTTTTATTTTGACAGGAATATCGCCCTCGTATTGAGCCAAAATCTCGTAAATCTTATTGTATGCGGCATCGTCACGCTCGTCCATTTTGAGCCATAAAGTAACACCGCTTTTGTTATCCACCGCCACAACCGGCGTTTCTATTTTTGGATTGATAATTTCACGCACGTTTATTTTGTAGCCGTCGCGAGCATCGCCGAGCATACCCTTTACCACCACGAATGCGTCATCGGCAACAAGCGTTTTGTATTTTTCGTACACGGAGCCGTATATAGAAACCTCAATGCTATCGTACTTATCCTCTAACACGCCAAACGCCATACGATTATTGTCTTTACCGACAACAATGCGCACATCGTGTAAAATTCCGCCGGTTGTAACAAAACGCTTTGGAACCTCTGGACGAACAAGCTCTCCATCCTCCGAGCCATCCGGAACATAAGCCATTACCATGGACGTGTTAAAATCAAACAAATACCTCTTGTTTATATCGTCGTAGTCGTCCAATGGCGAACCGGACATATACAGCCCCAACACTTCCTTTTCAAAGTTGTACATCACTTGCTTGGGGAATTCCTTTATCTGGGTGCGCTCTGGACGAACTGTCGTTTTAAGATCGGGCAACATATCGAAAATGGACATCTGCCCCGTTGCACGCTTTTTGACGCTTTCCTGCACTTCGGTAAACTCCTCGTTGTACCATTGCAGCATATCCGCCCTTGTTCTGCCAAAGCAATCGAAGGCGCCGCCCTTTATCATATTTTCGATCATGCGCTTGTTTACAAATTCGCAGCAACGCTCAAAGAAATCTGTCATGTCGGCAAATTCACCATGTGCCGTGCGCTCGTCCACTATCTGTTTTACAACGCCCACGCCGATGTTCTTGATGCCGCCCAAACCAAAACGCAACGCACCGTTTTCCACGCGGAATTCGTCGCGACTCTTGTTGATACAAGGCGGAAGCACGTCTATACCTATAGTTTTGGCATATTCCATATACTTTTTGATTTGCGCGATATCGGTAATTCGATTGTTCAGCAATGCGCAAATAAACTCGGCAGGATAGTAGTTTTTGAGCCATGCCGTTTGATAGGTAACGTACGCGTAACAAGTGGCGTGTGATTTGTTAAAGGCATATTGCGAAAAGTCATCCAACTGTTTGTAGATTTTTAGCGCAGTTTCCTCCGGAATGCCGTTATTTACGCATCCGGGGACGGTTTCGCCGTTGGTCCAAGTACCGCCGTGGACAAACAGTTCACCCAAATCCTTCATCATTTGCGCCTTCTTTTTACTCATGGCGTAGCGAACGTTATCCGCGAGCGCGGTGGAAAAGCCGGCAAGCTTTTTTACCAACTGCATTACCTGCTCCTGATATACAATACAGCCGTTTGTAACGGATAGTATCGATTCCATAGATGGGTGCAAATAATGTATTTTGGATTTATCAAACTTGCAATCGATAAATTCACCGATATACTGCATCGGTCCGGGACGATACAGGCTTATTCCTGCGATAATTTCTTCCAAGCCCTCCGGCTTCATTTTGCGCATAAGGTCACACATGCCGCCGCTTTCCAGCTGGAATATGCACATTGTGTCGCCTGAAGAAATCAACTCGAATACATTGGGATCGCTATAATCATCCTTGGAAAAATCTACTTTAACGCCATAATCCTCGTAAACATAATCGCAAGCTTTTTTGATATCGGTAAGAGTGCGCAAGCCCAAAAAGTCCATTTTGAGCAATCCCAGCTCCTCCACCTCAATCATGTTGTACTGCGTGGTTACGATACCGCCCTTGGCAAGCGCACCGCCGTTTGTTTGCAGAGGAACGTGGTCAGAAACCTTTTCTCGACAGATAACCACACCTGCCGCGTGCATGCCCGTTTGGCGAGGCGAACCCTCAATACGCATTGCGATATCGATAAGTTTGTGCGTTGCCGGATCATCGTAAGCTTGCTTGAGCTCATCGGATATATAGGTATCGGCTTCCTTTTTGTAGGGTTTTAATCCCAAAAGATGCTTTAGCGTATACTTAAAGTTATCCGGCACCATTTTTGCCAATCGATTGGCTTCCGCAACGGAAAAACGCAGCACGCGAGCAACATCTTTAATTGCATTTTTGGTCGCCATCGTGCCAAAGGTTACAATTTGGCAAACGTTGTCGTTGCCGTACTTGCGGTGAACGTAATCAATAACCTCGCCGCGCCTATCCATGCAGAAGTCCACGTCGAAATCCGGCATCGACTTACGTTGCGGATTAAGAAACCGCTCGAACATCAAATTGAAACGGAAAGGCTCAACCTCGGTTATACCTATCAAATAGGCAATAACACTACCTGCGCCACTACCTCGCCCCGGACCTACCGGTATGCCATTGGTTTTGGCGTAGTTGATAAAGTCCCAAACGATAAGATAATAATCCACAAAGCCCATATCGCAAATTACACCGTACTCGTACTCAATACGCTCGCGTATTTCCTCCGTGCAGTTTGGATATTTTTCTTTCAAGCCCTTTTCCAGCAAAAAACGCAGATATTCCGGCGAGGACATTCCGTCAGGCGGAGTGTACAACGGCAGCAGCTTTTCTTTGCCGAAATCGACGTTGCATTTTTCTGCAATCTCCAACGTTGTTTCCATTGCGTCCGGCAGATTGGGAAACAACTGCGCCATTTCGTCGTAATCCTTTAAATAAAACGCGTCGCCGTGAAAGCGCATACGGTCGGGATCGTCGTAGTACTTGCCCGTTTGCACGCACAGCATTATATCCTGAATTTCTGCATCTTCTCGATTGAGATAGTGCACGTCGTTGGTGACAACAATTTTTATATCCAACTCTCTTGCAAGCGCAACGAGTTGCGGCATAACAGCATCTTCGTCGTCGATGCCGTGCTTTTGAATTTCAATATAGTAGTCCTCGCCAAAAAGCTGCTTGTACTGCAGCGCAAGCTCCTTTGCTTCTTGCGGACGGTCGGCAAGAAGCAGTCTTGGCAACTGTCCTGCTATACATGCCGAAAGGCAAATTAACCCCTCGCTGTATTTTTTTAACGTTTCAAAATCGATACGCGGTTTGTAATAAAAGCCATCGACAAAAGCTATGGAATTAAGTCTGCAAAGGTTATAGTACCCCGTGTTGTTTTTGGCAAGTAAAATAAGGTGGAAATACTCCTTGTTTTCGTAGCCGACGTTGTGCAAATTTTCGCACATGTAAAACTCGCAGCCGATAATCGGCTTTATTCCCGCCGCCTTTGCCGCCTTCAAAAACTTCCACGCGCAATACATATTTCCGTGGTCGGTAACGGCAACGGCAGGCATGTTTAGTTCCTTACAACGAACAAGCAACTCGTCAATACGCGTTGCTCCGTCCAAAAGGCTGTATTCGGTGTGTAAATGCAAATGTACAAAAGGCTTCATTTGTTCTCCGTATAAATAATATCGATGCAATGCACCATTGTTTTTAGTTTTATGGCAAATTACGCAATTAAACTGCATATATTGCGCGTTTTAATTGCCGTTTGTGTCACTTTTTGTTGCTTTATCTTTTTCGTATCGCTCGGCAAGCTCCACGATTTTGGATAACCTGTGATTAATTCCGCTTTTGGATATACCAAGCCTTACGGCAAGCTCGTCGAGCGTCGCCTCCGGCAGTTGTTCTCTTAGCTCTGCCGCCTCCTTAAGCCCCTGCGGTAACTGTTCCAAACCGCCGTTTTTGCGCAGAGTTGAGATTGCCTCCAACTGACGAATGCCGGCGTTGACGCTTTTATCAATATTGGCAGAAATGCAATTGCGCTGACGGTTTGCAGTGTTGCGCAAGCTGCGCCCTATAATAACATTTTCCAATTTGAGCTTTGCTCGCATTGCATTCAAATAAACAAGCAGGTCGGCAATCGCCTCACTATCCTTGATGTACAAAATGGTGCAGCTTTTGCGCGCCGCTTGTCTAAACGGAAGCTCTGCATAAAGTTCCTTGACCGCGCGGGCAAATTGTTCGTCGGAAAAACGCAGCTCCGCATGATATTTTGCGCCCGACTTATTTTCGCCAAGGTCGTCCTCCGTTGCGGGAATGACCACCGAGCCACACGCAACCATAAGCCCTTGCAAAAAAGTGCGCTTACAGCAAGCCTTTTTCGGTAAAAGCGATTGCACGTCATCACAGAGAGAAACGGCGCCGTCCGCATCGCGTCTGCACAAGCCCAGTTTCTGCCCGATGTTGTTTTGAAAAGTGCAAACATACACGGGCGTTCCCTTTGCATTGGAGTTGGTGGACTCAATTTCCCCTCCGACGTGCAACTGTTCATCGGCAAGCGCCTTGCAAAATGTAAGCAAATCGTGATTATCGCTTTGTATCGAAAAGGAAAAGCCGCCGTCAAAGCTCAGTTCCAAGGAACCAATGCTCTTTATCACTGCAGTAAGAAAGGACGTCGCGCAACAGCCATTAAGTCTGCGAACGCTTTTTAATATTTCACCCTTAACCGTTTGCGAAAAAGTCATTTTTCCACGTCGCCTCCTTCTAAAAAGTTTACAAGCCTAAGCTCCCTTTGCGGCACAATTCCGTAAGCAGCTAAAAGACGAGCCTCAACATGTTCCGCCACAGCCAAAACATCTGCTGCTTTTGCACCGCCAAGGTTAACTATAAAACCGGCGTGCTTTGCCGAAACGGCAGCTCCGCCCACACAATAGCCTTTTAGCCCAAGTCTATCTATATATTTGGATACAGGCACTCTGTCGTGAAAAAACACGCTACCTGCCGATTGCATATCTAACGGCTGTGTTTGCTTTTTGCGCAAAAGCATTTCTCGTTGCAGCTGCCATATCTGCTTTGGATTTCCTCGTTTTAGTCGCAGCTTGACAGAAATAATAACGGCAGAATTGTCACAAAACGCACTCTTGCGATGTTCAAACGCACACCTTTCAGCCGTTAAATGTCGTTTTCGGTCATTTACAAGCACTTCAACACCTTCGACCACCTGCGACATCGTCTGCCCGTAACAGCCGGCATTCGTAACCACCGCACCGCCGATTGTGCCCGGCAGACAAGCCAAAAACTCACCGCCGCTCAAACCGTTTTGAGCAAGCAACCTTGCCACACTTGTTGTCAATGCGCCGCAATCCACCCGCACGCAACAACCATTAACCACCATAGCGCGCAGCCCCTTGGTAACAAAAACCACGCCGTCAAAGTCGCCATCTCCGGCAAGCACGTTACTGCCGTTGCCCAGAATGACATACTTTACTCCGTATTGTCGCGCCACGCAAAGGCACCGCACCAACTCCACCCGAGTCTGCGGAAAAACCGTCAGTTTGATTTTACCCCCACAGCCCAAAGTTGTCAACCCCGAAAACGCCATATCGGACGAAGTTATTTTACAATATTTTTTCATTTTTGCCAAAGCGGCAGTTTGGATATCATTCATATGCGTTTACTCCTGCATTATATCCGCATTTCCACACATTTACTCCGCAAGCGTGGATATCGCCGTCCGCCGCTGAAGCTCAACCGAGGCAGCGTCGGCAAACACGTTGGGAACGTATGCGTTCTCGATTGCTTTTTCGCATGCCGCATACCACTCCGTAGAATACAACCTTGCCCCACTCAAAACGGAAAACATACTGATTTTAGTTAACGTACACTGTATTTCCGTCGAAAGCAGATGTTCCACAAACGCCTCACATGCCGCTCTCCCCACACCGCAATCCGAAGCAATGCCAACGTATTGCACAATATCGGTATATCCGCCCACCGCCGCAAAAGAAAGCGGTTCTATTTTACCTGCCTGAAGCTTTCTTTCCAGCCTGTACAAATCGCGTTGCGTACCCAGCAGACACACGGCGGTTTTATCCGCCACAAATCGCTCGTAAGCCTCATATTGCGACACACCGACGTCCACCTGCGCCGCGCCCTTAACGCCGCTCATTGCCAGCGCAGTAAGCGGACTGTTGAATTCCGTAAAACCGCAAACCAACGGCTGTAGCTCAAATGTGTTTTTGCCCACCCTGCGAGTGTAAGTAGCAGTAAGGCAATCGTCAAGCAACCGCTCGGAAGAAAGACGCATGCTCCTTGCAAACAGGCAATACGCGCCACAGAAAATCGGCACGGCGTACGTTTTTCCGTTAATTTTACAGGATAGCTCCAAGCCCTCTAACAATTCCGCCGACGTGGCAATCGGCGCAAGCCGTGGCAACAGCTCCGCCCCTGCCCCGCGTGAAAAACACACCATATCGAACGCCTGCCCATCTGCAAGCCGTTGCAGCATTTGCTCAACGGATATTGCCTCAATGTGGAAATACACGCCCTTGTGCTTTTGCTCAAATTTGCTTGCCGCATAGGTCAACCAATCCGTGCGACTTCCGCTGCCGCCCTCAAACGCCTCAACGTTCCACACGGTCATTACCCCCTCGTACGCCTGCGATTGCTCCACCAAAGGTCGCTGCGGTAGCTTGGGCAGCACCCACACAAGCATGGCGATACACGCTAACACCAACAACACAGCCGCAATAGTCCCCTTGCTATTGCCACACGTTCTCCGCTTTGTTCTGCCACGTCGCACACGTCGCCCGTTTACAACAATATATTGCTTTTTCACACACACCTCCGCCGCTCGTTAAACGTATTATACGGTATGCGCCGACGCATCAAAATAGCAGCAAACGCGCCTATACAAAATTGGGTATTTACTTTTGTCGATTTTTCCCATATAATAAACGTGAAACAACGCAAAAAGGAGTTACATCATGAAGCTCAACTACAAACGGACGATACTTGTGGGCTTTGCGTTCTTTCTTATTTGTGCTTTTTGGCGGGCATTGCTTGGGCAACCATAAACGTAAATAGCTTCCACATGGTGGTAGAGCTTGCAACGGGCAACGACACCGGCAAATACACCAGCTACTACTACACGGCAAGTATGGCGGCGCAAATAATAACACCGATACTATCCGAATACCTAATGCAAGCATTCAACAGCATGAACATTCTGTTTCCGTACGGAACAATTTTTGTCGCGCTTTCGTTTGTAACAATGCTGTTTGTAAAACACGGTGATATCAAACCGACCGACTTGACAGAAGCCATGCCCGATGCGGAATAGAACACACGCAAAGCAGACTGCGTTAGCAGTGCTTATAAAAATAAAACTAATAAAAAATGCAAAAAGTGTGCAACGATTGCTGCACACTTTTTTTATTTAGATAAATTCACTTGTCGGGCAAGCAATCGTGTGAACCATTCACGGCAATTAAAGCTTGCTTGCCCTAAAATCCACTTACTTGATAGACGTTTTATTCGCCTTGCGCATTGTCAACTGGTTTACCATCTTTGAAATTTCTACTTGCGGAACAGGAGGATGCGTTAAGGTTATAGTCAACCCCATTGTATTTAACTGCATTTTCAAAATTCCAGTCACTAATTACAATTCTATTGTTGTACCAAGCCCAATCTTCCGTTGTAACATTGTTGATTCGTTTTTCTTTAGGATCATCTTTGACCTTAAATGTATTTGTGGACGAATCACTGCTTAATGACCATCCATTATTATTAAATGTAAATGCAGAGCTTGAAAAAACTGTAGCTGTCGTCGCCTGAACTGAAATTCCACTAAAGTCAGTATTACCAGAAACGGTCAAATTGGCACCTTGATTATTATATTGCCCATTTTCTTTTCCGCAATCTAAGAAACCTATCAGCTTAGCCACTTCACAACCGCCACTTACGATAGTGTTTGTAAAGCTAACATTAGTTAAATTTACTGTTCCAGTTTCACGAAGCCAACCGCAAATTGCTCCAACTTTTTGATTTGCTGCAACAGAACAGTTTTTGAATGTTACATTGTCCAACTTAAGTGTTCCGTAAATGCAGCCAGCAATCAAGCCTGCCGTGCCGCTTGCCTCGTTCACAGTATCCTCTACCGTAATGCCATCGAATACCACATTTTTGATTGTGACGTTACCATTTGTGCCAATGTTTCCAAACAAGCCGTAACCGTAGCCCTTGTTTGCAAATTCGCCAGAACCAAACGCCGTTTGCGTATCGTCCCTCAAGCCATATACCGTTTTACCGCTACCGTCAATGGTAATATTTTGAGCAAAACCGTCATTCTTATCTGTGCCAGTTGCCGTAATTTTAGCTGTAGCACCTGCCAAATCGATATCGTCCGTAAGCGTGATTGTGGAAATATTAGTTTCTTTTTTATTATTTATATCATCAATCAATTGAGCAAATTGCCCTGCGCTTGCAATACTAACAGAATTATCAGTGCCAACAGAATAATTCTTGAACTCGATATCACCATTAAGCGAATACCAATCTCCTGCCGTATGCGTTAAATCTTTCAAGTCCGTCGGATAAATAATTTCCTCTTTGCCGCCTTCAATATTAACGTAAACAACACGGTTAAGGCTTTTTACCCAATAAAACTGCGTATTGGTTGCCAACGGAGTGTAGTTTTCCAATTTGATGTTAACGCCAAGCAATGCCTTGATTGCTTCACCGATGTTTGCGGGCTTTTCCTCAACCTCTGTAATGGCAAGTTGTTCATTCATTTGACGAACTGCCGATGTATCTGCCGATTGATTGGCCTTGCTTACCAAGCTACTAACGGTAGGAATGAGCACTGCCGCAAGAATGGCAATAACTACTATGACCACTACCAGCTCAACAATCGTAAAGCCACGCTTGTTTAACTTCTTTGTCATTTTTTTGTTTTCTCCTTGTTTAATTTTTTTTTATTTTTATATATACACTCACGCAATGCGTGTTTGTACCGTAATGATTGTTAAGATGTAGGCTATTACTGCCTCCCGAATGTCATTCTTATGCTCGGTATGCAGAGTTAGCGACTACGTTAAGTCGTTTATGTATAAATCCACTTTTTTGCACTAACCGCCCGAATGTCATTCTGAGCGGAGCGCAGCGAAGTCGAACTGCGTAGCAGTGCGAGGTGCTAACCGAGCAGAATCTAAGGGCGGTACAGGGACAATACAATTGAGCATAAAGAATAGATCCCGATGCTTCGCATCGCCCTAACGGGTTCGACTGCGTGCTACGCACTCCGCTCAGGATGACACTTGATAGAAAATCTTATCCATTCCATCCGTCGGGGCGTTCACATTCCCTGCAAAAAAGGTGCGTTCTCGGTGTATTATATTCCTATTCAAGTTTATTATACCCCCCCCCCGTCTAATCGTGTCAAGCAAAAAAGTGACAAAACAAATAAAAAGCTACAAAAAACAGATAAAAAACAACAAAAATGTGCATTTGACCAAGCAACACACCACGAAATGCGCCACACTTGACTTGTAAAACGTCCGTTTTCTATTACGACGTGCGTTTGCAGTGCAGTAAACTTCCGCCAACGGTTGTTAAAAGCCCGCTCCATCAAAAAAGGGGCATTGCCTGCCCCTTAAAAATATAAGCTTTTTCACAAAAAACTTGGTTTATCCGCATGCCGCAAAGTTTTTTTACTAATTTGCGCCAAGCAGTTGCTTTTTTTTCGCATATGTAGTATTATATTTAGGCATCTGGGTGTAGCGCAGTTTGGTAGCGCACTAGACTGGGGGTCTAGGTGTCGCAGGTTCAAGTCCTGTCACTCAGACCAGAAAAAACGACGATTTTCGCGAGAAAGTCGTCGTTTTTTTATTTTACTTTATATTTGCTTTATATTTGCTTTTTACAATTAATTATTTTCTAAAATCATCGTTATTTTATTACGTTCCCCAACGTGTGCCGCGCGAGCACCAACTAACGTTTATAATTAAGCCACAACACACCGTTTGGATATTGTTTAACATTGCACAGCGAAAAATCCGCAACGATTGCGCCATCAAACAGCGGTTTGCTATTCGCATCGGCAACCGTCGGCGACACCACCAACGACAGTTCGTCAACGCAATTTGCGCGCAAAAAATATCCGTCTATAACGCTACCGCCTTCCAACAAAAGCTTTTCCGCGCCAAAACGTTTACGCAACACTTCCAAAGCGTAAGCGACATCAACCACGTCGGTGCCGGCAACAATGTACGGAATGTTGATAGATTGCAAATACCCCAAATAGCGCGGATCTGCTTGTTTTGTTACCACCTCAACAATTTGCGCACCATTATAGCCTTCGTCGCCGTCCGGATCAACAATGCGATTAGTTTTCCAGCCCAATTTTCCTTTGGGATCAAACGCCACGGCATAAAAACCCGTCAGATTGTTTGGAACATAATCCTGCCAATCGGTAACCGCGGCACAGCTCGATAGATCCAGATACCCACCATTAGTAAAACTTTGCTCCATGGTAACTCTTCCGCAAACAAATCCGTTAAACCCACTTTTGTGATAATCGCGGTTTATTCCATAATAAACTTCCGTGGCGGCATTGCACTGTTCGCGAAACAAAAAGTCGCCCGTAACCTTACCGTCAATTGACGTTACCATATGGCATACAACATACGACCTATTCACAACTACCCTCCTGCAAAAAAAATTTACACATCAAACAGACGCAACTGTTTTACTTAAACGCAATAACGCCCACAAATACAGCTTAAAGTACAGAATGTGTCACTTTAGCCATTATTTTCCGTCACATATTCAATTAGCATATCGCCAAGCTTACGTTGTTCGACGTTTTTGCCGACAAAAGCAATTTGTTTGAAATCATCGGGGTTGTGCCTAACGATGTAGTCTATATATGAGTCAACCAACCTTGCCGTCAAAATATATCCGCTCGGATTAAGGTGATTGTGCAAATAGAATTTATCCTTAAACTCCTTATCGCACGGCGGGCCGTATTTATACAAATCGATAACGTACGAATTATCAAAGTGCTTTGCCAAGCCGTACAGTGCGTCACGGACAGCCAATGGCAACACGTCACTGCGCAACGGTTCGTTGGGCACTGTTACAAAAAAGAATTTTGCATTCGGCGCAATTTGCTTGTAACGGCTGATAATTTGCGCGTAATACCCAACAAACGTCGGTTTGTTGTTGCGATAATCCACATCGTCTATATCCGATAAATCGCCCAGTCTTTTTAGCAGCTCGTCCGTGGGTGCATCGAGATTTACAATATCGTTTACGCCAAGCGCAATAACGTATGCTTGCGCACGCTTGCTTTTATCCCAAAAATCCATTTCGTCGGCAAAGCTCTCGATGTACTCCTTAGCCGTCATGCCTCCGCGAGAAAAGTTGTACGCCCTTAGCCCATTGTGACGCGCAATATATTGCCCCCAAGAGTAATCGAACATATCATGAAAGCTTTTTTGCCCGTCTTTATCTATATATTCAAACTCGCCTGACGACAAACTATCTCCTACAAAAGCAATAGTACGAAAAACCGCCGTATTACTATATCCGCTCACAAGCCTATCCAATGGCTGCTCGTTTTCATCAAAAAGTTCTTTTTTCCAATCCATAAAATCACCCCTGTATTGGCAAAATTATACAACGAGCTTTAACAAAGTAAACCCGCCAATCAAATTTTATTTTATCCCTTATTTTGCTTTTTTCCGCTTTTACGGGCGCACCATCTTATAGTTGCCACAATTTGCAAACGCTGTGTCGTTCACATGCACGTCTACGGATATGTAGACGGTTTCCAAGCCTGTGCAGCCGTTAAACGCATCGATGTCGATTTCCTGCACGCTGCTTGGTATAGTAATTTCCGTTAGCCCCACGCAGCCATAGAAAGCGCCCCTGCCGATATACTTTGTGTTTTGCGGAATGACACTGTTTTTGCAACCAAGCTTGACAATTGTATATTCGCCCTCACTCCTTGCAAGCAAACAGTTGTTTTCAACCTTAAACGTGCTGTTTTCGCTGACAGAGATGCTTTCCACCGAAGTCAAATCGAAATAATCATATAACCATTGAGGTCTATCAAAATACGCTCCGCCAAGATTTAATGCACGCACGCCGCTTGTGCCCGCAAAGGCATATTCATACAACAGCACATACGACTCTGCCAAGTCTATACTTGTTAGCGAGGAACAGTTCAAGAACGCCCCCTTCCCTATGCGCTTGGTAACGACGGAAAAATCGAACTCGGCAAGCGAGGAACAATATGCGAACGAATAATCACCTATTACGATTGCATTCGGGCAAGACACCGATACAAGCTTTGAACAGTCATAAAACGCATAATCCGCTATTGACGTTCCGGTGATATTGCCCACGCTTTCAAGTGACGAACAGCCGTGGAACGAATGCGAACCGATATCCGCTACGCCAACAAAATCCAGTTGCGCAAGGGACGAACAATCGTAAAAAGCTCTGCTGTCGATACGAGTAACCGACTCGATGCCGCTAATCTCCGCAAGAGACGTGCAGCCCTCGAAGCAACTTTCACCAATAGCCGATATCTCCGTTGCGGTAACAACTACATGCCGCAACTTTTCGCAACCCTTAAACAATTTGTTGGGCAACGCCGTTATACTGCTGCCAAACGTCACGTTTTGCAATGCCAAGCAATTAGCAAACGCCGACTCGGCAACCCATTGCACGTTATTACCGAACACAACAGTTTGCACCTTTGTGTTGTTAACAAACAAACTATTGGCAACCTGCTTTACGGGCAAACCCAAGTAGTTATCCGGTATTATAATTTCGTCCACGTTGTGATCCCACAAGTCGCTTGCAATATAATATGTGCCATCGTCGCTAAGCGTATATTTAAGGCTTTGTTTGCCAAAATTCATCCGTTTTGACACAAAGCCCTTGCCTGTAACGATACCGTCATCGCTTACCACAAGTACGTTAACGTTAGATGCGCCGCTTGCAACCGAAACCAACTTTAACACCATGCGCACCGTTTTTGATTCGCCGGCATTAATCGGCACGGCATATCTGGCAAAAATAAGCGTTGTGTTGTTAACAACGTGTTCGTAAATATCGCCCGTAGGGGCTTCATCTATCGTAGCGGTTAGCACGTCCTCTTGCGGAACACTTGCAAGCAAATACACATATTCGACCTTATCCGCATTGTGATTGGATTCAAAAGTAAAATCCAACACCATATAGCACTTTGAGTCATTTTCGTAATCAGGCTCGTCGGTAAGATATCTATCACTAAAATTTCCGTCGTTATACGCCCATTCCGACAAATAACCCGTCGAAAAATCCGTCACTCGTATTTCCTTTTCGGCATTTGTTCTTGTGCCCACAGCCGTCGTTGTAAAGATATCCACCGTGTGGTTGGTTTGCGAAGCGTTTGCGTTATCCACACTCAAACAACCGTACATCGTGCCGTAAATATCGACAACGGTTTTAAATTTAACAACCAAGCAACCGCTGACTACGTTCGACGACAACTCGTTTTCTCCATACGCCGAATGCTTTAAGGTGATTGAAGCCCTTGCGCTTGCGTTCTTGCGCATATCGTATATCACATCAAAATTTGCACTGTCGGAATAAATATCCACGCTTTGCACGTTTACGCAATCGTTATCGTACAGCACATCCTTGCCGCTTACAAACATAAATTGCAAATATACGCTCAAATCCGATATATCGGCAATGTTACCGTAAAACAAACATACCAAATAATGACTGGAATTAACACTGATTGTTTCGTTGCCGAATTCCAATGCACTTTCGCTAAGCAAGCCTGCATCCCCAAGATTGCCAAACCAAGATTTGAGAAAATATTCCGACGGGCTGCTTTTACTAAAAACACAATCGCTAAGCCAACACTCCGAAGGGCGCAAATTGCCGTACCCGTCGTCAACCAAGCCATTGTTGATATTATCGTCGTTTTCGCTATCGCAAGCAAACAAAGCAAGCGACAAAACCAAGCACATTAGCACTGTTAATAAGCCGATAAATGTTTTTTTCATAATCCTCACTCCACATCAATGCCACCATTTTACGCATTTTAATGCGACATTTTTTGCAATTTAGCAATACTTAGTGGCACACGATCCATTATAAACAAAAAATGGACGACGCAAAAACGCCGTCCGTAGCCGTTGCTCCTTACACAGCGCGCCACAACGGTCAATTGAAACTTTCAAGGCACTCGATGTGAGCAGGCTCAACAACCGTACTCATCGTGGCGCGGCGCATGCCGTCCTTTTCCTCAATATACAGCACCTTGTTTACACCGTCAAAAATTTGGCAGTGTGTAATTGCCACCACGGCAAGCTCGTTTTGACGCAAATCGGCAACCAGCTTGTTGAGTATGTTCTTATTTTTGCCGTCAAGATTGTTTAGCGGCTCGTCCATTACCACCAGACGAGAGCCGCACACACGCGCCTTGATAATGCCGGCAAGCACGTTTATCATTTTTTGCTGTCCGCCGCTCCACGCACGCACACTTTTATTCTTGAAAACTTTGTAGTTTTTGCACAAAAAGCTATCGGCAAGATATTTATCGTAATACTCGCGTATAGCGACGTCCACTTCACAAAGACGTTGCTTGCGCTCCGATGGCGAAAGCTCCTTGTCGTAATCCAAGGCAATGCGGCAAGCGTTGTATATGTACGAATAGGCGGAGTCCGACGACAAAAAACGCTCGTCCTGACCTATAAATGCCACGGCACAGTTAAGATGAGTTAGCTCCTGCGTGGAGTACTCGTGTATGCTTTTATCGGCAAAACCCTGCGCACGGTAAAAAATGCCGCCATCCACCACCTTGAAGTAATTTTGTCCCTGCAAATGGAACAGCCGCAAAAAAGTAGATTTTCCGCAACCGTTGCGCCCCTTTACAAGAATAAAGTCGCCCACATTGATATCAAACGAGCCGTAGTCGATAAAAAACTTAAACGCCTCGCTATCGCCGACGTCGCTTTTTACGCCCAGCTTTAATTCATTGACGCTAACGACGGTGTTATTTTGCGACATAATACAAACTCCTTACCTTTACCGCCGAATATACCACACAAACAAGTGCGTTGACTGCAACAAAAAATGCCAGCGGCAGCGAAATACATATTCTGTAATATTCCAATGCAATGCCGAACGCCTCCGATACTACCACGGACGGGAAAAGATATTTTATAAAATTATCCGCCAAAACAGTCGCAAACAGACGACATGAACGCATTCCCGCCGAAACAAGCACGCTGTAATCGGCACGCCTTGCCTTGAACAAAAACACCTCGCACAGCGCCACGACAGCCGCAACAACGGCAACGGCAATGGCGGCATACGCACAAAGCCTTGTTGCACAACCATCGTCCAAATCGTCCACATATAACAGCCGATCCAGTCCGTAGTATGCGTCGCCATCCGTGCCGAAGGATACATACCGCCAACCGCCATCAAGCAACTCCGCATCGTAAGCCAGCACAATTATTCCTTCGTGCTTGTAGTCCTCGTCCAAACCTTTCTGCGCAGGCAAAACACTCGCCACCCACAACACCACATCCGTGCCGATAACCTTTGCAGTATCGCCAACACGCAGACCGTACCTTTCGGCAACGTTTTCACTTACGGCACAGGTGCCACTTTGCAAGCTGCCGCTAAAATAGATACAATTGCTGCCGTATTCCACGGATGGCAAGGTCATAAAAACATCGCTTACGGCATTTCCGTTTGCTCCTGCAACGGCAGTTTCGCGCAGATAGTAAAATGTTTCGCCCTCGTTTCGCGCATAGGAATACACTATTTCGTTCACGGGAGAAGTATTGACGCGCTTTATTTGAGCGCAATCGCTCGCCGCATTTTGCGCCACAAACAGCAACAAAATAACGTACACGGCAAGCGCACAAAGCGCACAAAGCGCATGTGGAATATATGTCCGTAGGCGCACCGCAATGGGAACGCCGTATTGTTTAGTACTCATTTTGCGCTATTTCCGTACAGTATACTAACGTAAATCAAGCAGACTACCGCAACGGGAATTATCCCTGCTAAAACGGGCAACGACAGTGCCAGAATGATACCAATGCACTCTGCAGCAAAATAGGTGCCGCTCGCAACAATGCCAAGCACAAATGCCACAAAAGCGACAATAACCACCGCCGTTATCGCTGTGATCGCAACATATTGCAACGTCATTTTGGTTGCACTTAGTCCGTTATCGCGACGAATACGGTCGTTGGCTGCGTTTGTGACCACAAATATCACACTCACAACAACAAACACTACAACGCCGGCAATTGCACCGAGCAATTTTAGTCGAGCAATGCCTTTTTGTGTAGTAGCCAATCTGTCTTGGATTAGCTTGTAGGCTTCCTGCTTATCCACAACCCTACCGGCGTCCTTTTTGGCAGAGGCAAGCGCTTCTTGACGGTACTGCTCGTATTTTGCAGTGCACTGCTGCATATAATCTTCGTCGGTTTGATTGGGCAGTTTGGTACTGCATTTACTTTCGATATACTCTTCCAACGTCAAAGTAACGTAGCCCTCGCCGACGAAATCTGTTAACATATCTCCGAGCGCATCACGGTCGTTTGCAACCACAAACGCTCCGTCATAGTTATCGCCAAGCTCATTCTCGCTTAGCCCGTCCGTGCTAACAACGGCGACTCCCTTATCCATCACGGCAAGGGTGCAGGGCAAATAGATTGCCGCCACACGCTTGGTACACTTTACACCCAAAACGGAAATAGTAATGCTATCGCCAACGCTCACGTTCCACGCTTCCGCAGCGGTAACATCCAACATGATGCCCGTGCTACTCGGTTCGCCCTCAACAAGCGTATCTTGCGTAAACACCGATGCGGAAAGGTTATCCATCTTATCGGAAATTAACACCGTCACCTTGTCGCTTTTGGAGCGAGTGAACTTTTGCGCATAGAACGGAAAACTGCTTTGCACCGTACCGCTTGCGTTAAGCTCGCTCATCTGTTGCTTGCTTGGTGAGCCAACATAGTAATCGAAGCTGGTGCGGGTATAGGTGCTTTGTGATAGCTCCATATCGGACGTATCGTTGATAAGCGACACACCGATAACGCTAAGTGCGACAATAAGTACCACCGCTAAAATTATGTTTTTGATATAGGATTTAATATTCATATTATTACCATGTGTAGCTTACCGCATTGGAATAGTTGGATTGCTTGATGTTTGCGTTTTGGCTATATGCACGAATGCTTATTGTTTGGTATCCGCCATACAGATATTGAGCAATGGAATATACAATGTCTCCGCCCACGGTATAGCCCTCTGCGGAACACACCAACGGCTCTTCGTTGAAATCGGTAATAGGTTCACCGTCGATAAAGAACATGTAATAATCGGCATTTTTAACGTGATTCCACACCAAATTGCCGTTAGCTTCATCCACCGACAAAACAGGAGCATCTATTTGAACTTCCTTTATCAGCAAATTCTTTGTATGACCGTCACTGCCCAAAAGCTTGTAAGTGCCCCTTCCATCGGGATCGTAATCGTAGCCAATACGAATTTGCGACTCACCAACTGTTACCGGACGAAGTTTGACTGTCATGGATATTTCCTTGCTTTCATCGCTCCATGCAGGTATTTTGAAAGACGCCGTGGTTGTTTTGCCCATGTTACCCGTTTGAGCATCCTTGAAGGTAAGCGTTTGCACGTTACCCGTGCCAACTTCCTCGATGGTGCCGTCCATAATATCTATTGAACTAAACGTGATGTTTAGGTCAATCAAGCTTTGTCCGTCGTTATCACGAGCGGATGTGATTTTGAACTTTACATACAAATAGTAGCTTGTATCTACCCTAAGGTCATTCCACTTTTTGCTGTAATCTATCACGGTAGAGTTGGGATCGTAGTCCTCCTCCGCCACGAAAGCAAATTGCGGAGTGGAAACGTCCACATCCGATGAGCCTGTTGCAGTACCGCCGCGGTTATGCCCGCTATCGCACCCGACAAAACTGCACGCAATAGAAGCAACCAACAACAGCATCGTGATACTTTTAATAATTCTTTTCATTTTGTTTTTCCTCAATTTCTAAATAGTCGCCGTTGCGCTTATCGGCTCAGTGCCCTCTCCGATATAAACGAGCACCTTGATTGAAGCAATATCCCTCAAAACGTATTTATTACCATCAGCTTTGGCGTCCATTTGAGAACTTTTGTTGTAATACGGAACCTTTTGGACAATATTATTATTGTTATCCTTGCTGCTTGATGTTAAAGCGTTATTCTGCGATAACTGACCTATTAGATTGCCGTTTGCATCGTAGTACTCCACCTTATATGTGTACGTCAACTCTGCCATATCTTCGCTGCCAATAAACATAAGGGTACAACTGTAATTGCTTGGCGTAACTGAAAGCCGTAAGGTAATATCAATAGTAACAACACTCACGCGCTTATCCGCAGGAGTATTTTCCGAGTTCAACACGCCGTCCTGAGTGCTATTGATACGCGCATAAACTGTAAATGTACCGCTTTGCAACTTTGTTGTGTCGCCGTCCAGTATTTCTTGTTCGCCGCTTTCGTCCACATAATAAAACTGTGCACCTACACTGGTTGAACTTAACTTGTGATTTTCCTTATCATAGCTCACATCCGGTGCGGCGGGCTTTTCTACGCTTATCTCTCTGCTGTTTGCCGAGCTAAGCAAACCTTTGTAGCCTACAAATGCCACGTCGTTCGGAACAAGGTGTGCACGCAGATTGTACGATGCGCCGCCCGTAAGGCTATCCACAGATGTTATTGTTTTCCAACCGCTTGCATCGCCGTCCTTTGCATACTCCAAAACAAGTGTGTATTTTGACGAGTCGTAATCGCACACCAGCTTGCCGCCCTTGACCTCTATGCTCGGCGTGGGGGCACGCACGATTTTTATTTCCGTTTCGTCCGAGGGCAGTGTTAAGATTGCCGTATCCGACGGAATTGACCTTACAAGCACGATGTACTCACCATCGGCAAACCCACTTATTGTTGGAGCGACAGCTGTCCAATCGCCGTCATCAAGTTTGTATTGTAGGTTAAGCTTTGCCGAGCCTGTAATTTTAATGCCGTCATCCGATACGCTTGTTACATCCGGAGCGGCAAGTTTGGAAACGATTACCGTTTCGCAAATATACGGCACGCCGCCCTTACTTGCGCTTACGGAAACGGTGTTTTGACCAACGTTCCACTCTTGCTCAAGACTAAAGCGACTTTCGTTATAGCCCGTAAACGATGTGCCGTTAACGGTAACGTTATAGGTAAAGCCTTCGCCAAGGCTATTCCAAACAAGTGCGTCGCCATCGGTGTTCATTTGCACCTTGACCGACGTTGCAACACGGAACTCGTTACTAAGCACTGACTGTTCAAATCCGCTTTGATTGGTTTTGCTTATTATCGTGATTTTCGGCGGTTCGCCGTCTGTGATAAGCTTATCAAAGCCATCGCTTTGCACGTTGATATTGTTACGATCAAGCGTTTTCCAAGAAGTGCCGTTAACAAATATTTCGTAAGATTGAGCATTAGACACTTTGCCCCAACTAATTTTGCCGTCCTGATATTTTACAGTGCTGATATCTACAGCTGCAAGCTTGTTGTACTTAACAGTTGCTGTACTTTTGCCGTGAACAGTGCTGCTAATATTGCTTACAGCCGTTATCGACACGGTATTATCGCCGCTAACAAGCGTTACAACGTATCCGCCGTTTTGCAAATAATCTTTGCTTTCCACCCTAATAGGTGTTGCTGCATTGTTAATTACAAGTTCGTAGTAATCTGCGCCGTCCACAACGTTCCAAGTAAGCTTACCGTTGGAGTAAGCAACGTTATTTGGAGCTTGCAGCTTTGTTACCGCCAGCGGCTGCGAGAACTCCGGGCTGTACTTGCTATCTACCGAATACGCCCTTACGGTAACGCTAAGGTTGCCATGACCGGTGTAATCGCTAAGGTCGTAGCTAAGTGCGGTTATTTTTTCCGTGACCGCCGTGTTGTTGACGTACACCTGATAGGTGCTTGCATTGGGAACTGTATCCCAAGTGACGTAGTTGCCGTTTTGACCAAGCACGGGCGCGGATAGTTGTGCGTTTTTAACTATAATGGTTGCTTTTATTTTTGCACCGTTAAACTCAAACGTAACGTGCTGTTCGCCAAGCACGTCCGGCTTGTAGCCAACAAGTTTGTCCTCCAACTTTTCCGTAACCGTTTCGCCGGAGTTCTTTTTGTAGGTAACTGTAAAGCCTTGCAAAAAGTCACGCTTATCCTGTCCGTAAATAACCTCGATGGGCAACTTTACGGTGTTACCGTCGGTAAGCGTTTCGCTACCGCAAACAAACTCGATTGTATCACCGTTAACAGAGTTAAGGAATATAAGCACCGCCACAGCCGCAACAACTATCGCGGCAAGAGTAGCAAGGGCAATAATCGTTGTGCGCTTTTTGCGCTTTTTGACGGCAACGATGTGATTTTCCCACACTTTGGTTTGCTCGACAGCAATGCTTTGGTCTTTTTCCAAATACTTTTTGCAGTACGCCTTTAACGCCTCAACAAAGCGTGATACCGACGCGGTGATTGCCTGAACCGAAAATACTTTTGCCGCAACTTCTTCGCTTGAAAGCAACGCTCTGATATAAATTCTGCCGGCATCAACCCACTCTACGCCCTTAGCTTTTATCAGGTTGAAAATATCAATTGCAAAAGCCTTGTCGTTAGCCTTTACGATATAGCTAATAATTGAATCGCACAACACGGCAAACTGCGTCTGATTTCCCTGCGTGCTACGAATAAGTTCATCCCAGTCGTTATTGCTGCCCACTTTGGGGTATGCTTGCAGTAACGAAAGGTACAAATTGCTATCCGTGCGCTTGCTGTCAAAATCGCGAGCGTGATTTTTAAGGAACAGTTGCAAGTCCTTATCCCTTTTGGCAACCGCCTCGCCTGCGGCGTTGATAATAAAATCACGCCAAACACGGTTGAAATCGGGCAATTGCGTAAGCTCGTCCCATGCCTGCACCGTGGTGTTGATATCCTTGCTCGAGCCTGTTTTGCCATATTCGGCAACAAGTGCTTTGAGGTCGGCTTCTTTTTTGATTTTATTTTCGTGCGCGGCTTTTATTGCGCCGGACGCATCGTTTTCCTCGCAGATGGGCGTACCGCAATGGGGACATACTTTTGTTTTTTCGTCCACAACAAACTGCTCACCGCATTTTTTACATTTATAATTCATTATTATACTTATCCTTAACTGTTTTTGCCGCACTCATCAAGCGAGCGCATTCTGCGCCATATGGCACGATATTCCCCACTCCGCCGCACACAACCGAGCTTAACAAGCTGCCAAAAGCTCGCTTGTATATCAAACCCTGTCGTTATGTATTCATGCAAGGGAGTTTATTCGTCGTCCGCTCCGCCAAGTATGTCGTCGAGAGCGGCGTTTCTATCCGTAACATCCGTTCCGTCGTTGGCGGGCAAAATTTGACCATCCGTCTGTGCCCGTGCACCGTTGTCCTCAACCGACATTGCAAAGCTGTCGTCGGGGAACAACGCAAAGTCGTCGTCATCGGACACAACTGGTTCCGCCGCGTCGTCCGCAACCGCTTTGCCACCATTGCCTGAAGCAATCGGCTTTGCAGGCTCGGGCGCAGGCTCATCGCCGTTGATATACGCCATACCGCGAGCAGTTATAATCCTACCGCGATCGGTTTTATCCACAAAACCCAGCTTGATGAGGTAGGGCTCGTAACGTAATTCCAAATCCTCGTGCTGAATGCCGCTTTTGGACTCCAACGTAACCAATGCCATCGGGCGCTCCGCGTCTGCCAAAATTGATAGCAATCTGCGGTCGTTTTTGGTAAGTCCCAGCGGATCTATTTCCATCATGTCAAAGTATTCCGCAGTCATTTCGTCTGTGATGATTTTTGAATCGGCAACCAGTGCCAAATCATTAACGCCACGAACAAAAGTTTCTATCGTGCGTGGCACGCCTCTGCAACGACGAGCAATATCGTCAATTGCGCCATCGGTGGCTTGATAACCCAGCTTATCCAGCTTGGTACGCACAAGAAGCTGTTTTTCCTCTTCTGTATAGTCCTCCAACTCGATAACGGCAAAACGATTCAAAAACGGTTTTAACAATTCGCCCGCTTGCGTGGTTGCGCCGATAAGCGTAAAGGGAGGCAACTCCACACGCACGCTTTCGCCGTTTTCGTCCAAATAGCTTACCGCAAAATCGGTGATTATGGAAAGCAATACCGTTTGCACGTCTTTTTTGAGAGAGTGAATTTCGTCTATAAAAATAATGCAACTTTGCTCGATTTTGCTAAAATACAGCGAAAGTGCCTTTACGTCCTTTAAGTTTGTTGCATTGACGTTGAAAAAGGGCATATCCATCATATTGGCAACTATGTTTGCCAAGGTGGTTTTACCCAAACCGTACGATGAGCAAATTAGCGTGTGGGCAAGCGGTCTGCCCGTCTTTTTTGCCGCCGTTACGGAAACGGTCAAGCTCTTTTTTGCCTTTTCCTGCCCAATATAGTCATCGAAAGTGAGCGGAATCATTGCATTATTAGCACGCCCAGTGGTTGCCTTGAACGGTTTTGCCGCAGGCTTTCCGTTTGCAATAGGAGTTGCAGGTGCAGACTTAGGCTCGACAGACGGTTTTGGTGGAGCGTAGCCATAGTCGTTAGCAGGCTTGCTGCGAGCAGGAGCTACGGGTTCGTCCAAGCTCGGTCTGGGCGGAATGTTAAGCGGTTCTGCGGGACGCGGACGAAGCGCATCCACGCTTACGCCGAGCAATGCCGCCGATTGGTACGAAAGTCGGGCGTTTTTCAAGTCCTCCAACACGGGCAACAAACGTTTTATTGCGCCTTTGACCTTTTCACGCTCGGCAGGAATGGCGGCGTGAATATAATCGTCATTGAGCATGTTGAGCAACTTTTTGAGGGTGCTGCAAGCCGTTGCTGCATCGCCTTCGTTTATGCGTTGTTTAACCTGCGTAAGCAGGGACATATATTCTCCCATTACAAATCTCCGTTTTTGAAAGCTTCAAACATCATCAGCATATCGGTATTGACCGAATTGCGGTAATCGGCAAGCACGGCGGCAACATCCGCACGAGTGACGGGCACGTTATCGTCCTCGCTGTTGGCTCGGCGTGAAAGCGCACGCTCCAACGCACGCACTTTGACTTTATCCATTACTGCGGAAATATCCGCTCCGGAATAGCCGTCAAACATATCCGCAAGCTCATCTACCGTTACGTCCGAGCCGTCAAGCAGCCCGTCCTTGCCCTTGAACGCCTTGGCAACAAGAAAACGCCTTGCCTCATTATCCGGCAAGCCGACGTACACTTGCGTATCGAAGCGTTTGCCCCTGACCAGTGCAGAATCCAACGCCCACGGACGGTTAGTTGCGCCTATTATCACCTTTGTGTCCCTTTTGCCACTTGTTCCAAAGCCGGATAGACAGGTCAAAAAGGTAGTTAACACGTCCTTTGTATGCTTGGAATCATCGCTATCGCGTGAAGCAAAAACGCTATCCAACTCGTCGAAAAATATCAAACAGTTATCAAAACGCTCTGCCTCGTCAAAAATGCGTCTTAGTCGCTTTGAACCCTCGCCGACGTATTTATCCAACAACTCGGCGGCGTTAAGAATAGCATACGCACACCCCAGTTCGCCGGCAATAGCCTCCGCAACGAAAGACTTTCCGCACCCCGGAGGTCCGTACATAAGTATACGACACCCCGTTTCGTCCAAATACCTGCTGTACAAATCGGGTTGCCTCATGGGGGCAAGCACGTTCAGACGAATTTGCCTCTTTACGTCGTCCAAGCCGGCGACGTCATCTAACGTAACACGAGGCGGCTCGGAACGGAAAAACTCATACTGCTTGTTTTCATCCGCGCTACCCTGCGCACTCTTTGCCGATGGCGCAGCAGTCGCTGCACTTGGTCTTGCCGACGCTGCAGGCTGTGAATCCGCACTCGACGGATTACTTGCCGTCGGCTGCTGAGGAGCAACGGGCTTTGCGCCCGACATACCGCTTGAAGTGGCTTTGCCGATAAACGGGTTTTCGCCACGCTCCAATGCGGCAGAAAGCGATTTTAGCTTGCGGTTTTCCGCAACGTAATTGGCGCGAATTTGCTCCACCGTGCAATTAGCCACAAGCTCTTGCGATAACTCGAGCGCCTTGCCGAGAAAATATTTACCCTCCGATACGTTACCCGCACGCAACTCCTCGCCGGTACGGCGCACAGCGATATCGTAGGTTTGTTTTTTGATTGTAAAATTAAAACCTGCCATGACGTCAATATCCTTTACTCAAAGGCGTTGTTTGCAACGCTTACGAGCTCGCCTGCAAAAGTGGCGTAAAGGCAAAAAAACGGCTTAATCGCCGTTTATTGCTGCAAAAAAGTCCTCGTTATCCGATGTAACCGAGCTGCTAACAGGCTGCTCTACGCGCGCGGTGCGCCCCTCGCCCATAAGCAATCTGTCCTTTAACGCGTCGAACTCCGACTTGTTACGCGTCGTAATGGTTGCAGGATTTATTGAGGTCATCATAGATGACATTGCCTTCATATTCAGCTGTCCGCGCATAAGCCCTTTTTTGAGCTTCATAAAATCCTTGTTGCTACGGTTCATGCTGGGCATCGAAGTCATCATATCCGCAGCCTTGCGCAAAACAGGACGAATACCGTTTATCGTATCCATAAACTGTGCGGTTTTAACGTAGGTTTGAAACTGCACCCTTATTGTTTGCACAACTTTTTTGATATCTTGAAAATAAAAGATAGAATTGGCAATCAACTCGAACCCCGCCTCGTCGTCGTCCAACAAGCGAGCTTTTGCGTCTGCAAAAAATTCGTTAATCATTTTGTCGATGCTTTGCTCGGTGGAAATCAATTCCTTAAGCTGGTCCTGCGCGTCCTGTTGCGCCTGCATCTTTTTCATTTCACTTCTGATACTTGCCATTGTAAATCTCCTTACTCACCCATCTGCTTGAACTGCTCGATACGCCTAATATCGCTTTGCTTGGTGGTGGGCACAATTTCATTAAACGCTTTGTCCACCATTGTAGCAGTATACCTAAAGTCCTCCGGCGAGCGATTTTCGCCCAGCTCCATGCTGCGAGAGAACTCGTCCGAAAGCGAATCCTGCAAACTGCCGATAAAGTTTTTGATATCGCGGTTGGAATATCCAAGCTTTTCCAACTTGGCGGACAGTCTTGCCATATCTACGCTCGCATCCAGCATATCGCCGATTTTGCTATGAAGCACCGCATAAATAACCTCGTAGGTTGGCAGAGGAATTTCGATACGAGCATTGGCACGAGAAAGCACTGCGCCGTCCAAATTGTACGGACAGTTTGTTGCCGCAATTACCAGTGTGCCTTTTGCAGACGAAAATCCGTCCATCATTTGCAAAAGCGTTGTCACGCGAGAGCCGGCAGTAGGATCGCCATTGGCTTGCTTGCGGTCGGGTGCGATTGTATCAAACTCGTCGATAAACAACACGCAATGCTCGAACTGCTTGCAAAACTCAAATACGGCTTGAATGTTCTTTTCCGTTGCACCCACTTTGCAATCGGATAACTGCGAGCCGACAATGGAAAAGAAAGGCGTATCGTTACCCGAACTGCGTTTTAACTCTTCCGAAATGGCTTTGGCAAAAAATGTTTTACCCGTTCCCGGAACGCCGTACAGCAAAATAAACGTCTTGGGCTTTTTGCCTATGCGCGCGTTAAAGGCACGCTGTTCGTCCGTAAGAAAGAACTCACGCTTGATAAGTGCCTTTTCCTTATCCATTCCCTTAACGTCGTCAAAAGTAACCACGTCGTTGGAGTCCTTTGCAAGGAACTCCTCCACGTTAACGCCGTTGATAACGTAATTTATCTCACCGTTGCCGTCCTTGGCTTGGGCGTCATCGGCTTTTTTTGCGACAGGCTTACTACTTCCGCTTGCCGTGGGCTGCTTACGAGCAGTAGTCGCATTGTTCGGCGTATCGTAAGTAAGCTCGTCCGCTTCACCCAGCCTGCGCTTACACTCCTCGTGCATTTGTTTTAGCTTGACGGCGTTATCGCGCATTATTTGCTTTTTTTGCGCATCGGGAGTGATTTCGTAAATCTTAGTACAAAGCCCCATCGCCTGCTCGATAAGCGTTTTGGCGTGCGAATAATCGCCAAACCCAACATAGTTATCGATATCCTTGCGCAGCTGAACAAATTTCACCTCAAGGGTGGAATCATATGCCATTTTGGTTATTCCTCCAAGTGGTTAATCAAGGTTAAACAAAGCGGAATCCGCCTCTGCTTCGATGGTGGTTTGTTTATCGTACTGCTCCAACCTGCGCGATACGGCAGCATCGATTTCGCTATCCTGTACACCGGACATATCGCTATCGATATCGGATATTTTGCGAGATACCTTGCCGAAAATGGAATCCATTTTGTTAAGTCCCTTGCTGAAAATATCGTCGAACTCGTTAACCTGTTTGAGCATTTTTTTGATTTCCGGCGACATGTTGATTTTGTTGGTTTCGTTCATAACCGAGCCCAACGCATCGTACACGGCGTTTTTGGCAAACGCTTCGTCAATCATATACTGGAATTGCTCAATTTGATCCATAAGGTCGTTCATTTTAGCTTGTCTGCCCAAAACGAGCTTTAGCTTTTGCTTGTAGCGATTGGCTTCTGTAATGCTGCCTTCACGCTTTAACGCAACCATTTTTGCAAGATAACTATCTATCGTGGCTTGATATTGATCCAGCAAATCTTGCACCGCCTCACGGCAGTTATCAAACGCCATCTCAATTTTTATCTTGCTCGGCTTTACGTTTTTTTCTTCTTTTTTCATCGCGAATCTCCTTACAGCTTGAACAAATCGTCGTTAAGCTCAACGGGTGCCGACGATGTGGAATTGAATGCGCTGTTATCCACCACAAGCGTGGAGCTGAGCACCTTTTTGTTTACCTGATCCAGCTTGGTGTTAAACTTATCCGTCATTGTGGAATCGGCATCGTTTTCGTGTTTGAGGGCAAAGACGTCTTCCATATCCGTCATTATGTCGAAGTTGTCCTTATTGGCGGTATGGTCAAGATTCGTCTTAATTTGCTCCAGAGATTTCCTTAGCATTGCCGCCTTGTTTTCCGCATCGGCAATACGCGCTTTAATTGCTTCCGCTTCCGCCTTGATTTTGCTTGCTTTGCGAACAACCATATCGGTTGGCAAATGCAATGCAGGGTTTTTGGCGTCGGCTTGCAGTTGCTCCATCTCACGATGCTTTTGCATAAGCGCAGCTTCCTGTACGCTAAGCAACACATCGTAACGATTCTTTTCGGCGATAAACTTCAAAAACCGTTCGTCTTTGTAGTAATAACAAGTTTCGTCGGAAGCTCTATCGTTAAGATAGCCCTCTAAAACATCGACATATTCGCCCACGCCGAGATAATTTTTACGATGGCATTGATCCAAAACGGCTTTGGCTGTACGCAAAATAAGCGCATCGATGGCACGCATTGCCGTTTTGTCGTTTATTTCGTCCATGCGGCGAAGTCTGGCAATCATATCCTCCATCTGATCAACACGTCCCTCGTATCCGTCGTTCAGCATAAGTTCGCGACGAAGTGCAGTAAACGCCTCGATAATATTATCCTTTTTGACTTCGCTTTGACGTGCCGCAGCTGCATCGGCAACACGATCCTTGCGAGATTTATTTTCCGGCGCGGTGCCGTCATTCATTGTGTATCCGTTTTGCTCCAAAATAGATACGGGATCAACGGTCTTTTTCTTTTTTCCGAAAAGTGACATGATTGTTTATCTCCTAAATTTATTTTTACAGTTTTTTGCCGCAATGAGCGCAATATTTCACGTCGCTACCGCTTACTTTTTTGCCGCAGTGAGGACAAAAGCTACCTTTATCGTCCTTGTCATCACTATTACCGCTTTTGCTGCCATTATTGATGACCACATTTCCGTTGCCGTTGGTTGACACGTTGGTGTTGGTGTTGTGCGTGGACGTGTTTTTGGCAAGAGCCATGTCCACTTCGTGCTTGCGAGCAGCCGCCACATCGTTAGCGGCGCGATCCAGCAAGTCGTTATCGAGAGAGGCAATTGCCTTATCGGTAAGTGCGTCGCTGATAAGCTTAATCTTATCCTCGGTATCGTCCAGTGCGTTAAGGTGCATGGAAATGCCGCGTGCGGAAAGCATCAAACCCATGTTCATAAGGGCAGACGCCGTCTTTTTGCTGCTGATAACCGCCTTGGAAACGTCGTTCAATGCCGCCTTCAAGCCGATTTCGGTGGTATCCGTCGTTATAAACTGACTTGCTGCCGTTTGAACCTCGTTGGAAAGGTGCGGACGCAACGTAGCGTTAATTTCCTCAACCAATTCGTCCTTGGTAATAGAACGCTTAAAGTAGTTGGCAAGCTCCTTGAAATCGCCAATTTCCACCGTGGCGGAACCGACAATGGAGAACTTTGCCTTTGCCGTGGGCAGAGAGCTAATGGAAACCATGTGCTGTCCGCCAAAGAAGGACACCGTGATGCTATCCACAAGCTTATCCGGCACAAGATATACGGAAACTGCCGCGCCCTTGCTGCCAACAATGGCACGAGTAAGTTTGTAGGGCACTTCACTCCCCTTGTACTTTACGCCGCCCAAAATGGCAACCGTGCCGGGCAGTACCGTTACGTTTACTTTTTCTCTTGCAATTGCAGGCAACTCTACCTGCTCAACAAGATAATCGCCGTCGGACAAACCAAGTGTAATATCCTGACTTAACAAACCGACCTTAGATATCGCTTTTTTCATAAAAAATTCTCCCAAAAATTATTTCGTTTTATATTTGACTTTTGCTACGTCCAGCAGCTTTTTTGCGTATTCGCACGGAATACCGCCGTTCATGCCTTGTGCTTTGCCGCCAAAGTTATCGCGCCTGCCGCCCTTGACGTGCGTGGCAACAACATAGCCATCCTCGTTGAACACCGGACCGCCCGAGTTGCCGCCGTTTGTTGCGCTATCGTACATAAACTGACCGTCCCTATCGTTATCGCTGATAATGCCACTGGTTATGCAAGTGCCCTCGCCCAACGAATTGCCGATTATATAAATGCGCTCACCGGTGCGAACCTTTTTGGAATCGCCAAAAGTAATAGGCGTGGCTTTTTGCGGAACGCTGTGCAATTTTATCACGGCAAGATCAAGATTGCTGCAAAACTCGTCGTCGTCCTTGGTACCAAGCGCAACCACGCTTGCAGGAACAATTTCGTTTGCGATAGCCACCGCGATTTGCGAGCACAGCTTGCCCTTTTCCAGCACGACGTGGCTGTTGGTAACGGCGTAGCCCTCCTTGTTGACAAGATACCCCGAACCGCAAAAGAACGAGTCGCCTATCTTAACGTTAATTTCCAGCACGCCGTTTTTGTTTTGCTCGAACAAATCCGCGCCGCTGATATGCGATTCGCCAACGGCCGTAGCCGCCACCGCTCCCGAAGCAACAGGTACGGGCTTTGTTACCGAGGCGCCGCAAATCGGACAAACGGAGGTATTGCCAACCTCCTCACCACAACAAGAACATTTCACTGTGTTTTTCTCCTTAAATCAGTTGATTTTGTGTAAATGCGGAGCTATCCCAAACGAGTGCGCTCCGCCCCATCGTATAGTATTATAATACAAATATTTAGTCATGTCAATAGCTTATGCGCATAGCGTGCTTGAAAATTTAACAAAAATTTAGCTTTTATGCTATATTTTACGACTTGCAAACGACAAAAAACCGCACGCCTACCAAATAAAAAACCACAAGCGTTCAACAACACAACGGATTAAGCATGCTTAAACGTGCAAATCAAATGCAAAAACAATGAACCACGGGCACAAATGCAACAAATACCGTGCACACAAGCAAATATCCGCAAAACATGCTATGCGCAAAAAGGCACAAGGCGCACCGCAAAACAAACGCCATGTTTCAAGCGAACGCAAAGCGACGTGTATAGCCGCAACACCGCCGTTAAACGCCGCAACTGCGCCAACAATGGCACTTAAAACACTTTTAGTGTTACCTTTGTTTGATTTCCTCTATCGTGCCAAGCTGCGAGCGGAAAGAACGAGCCTCATTGTGCTTAACGCCCAAGTATTCGTCTGCCTTATCGGCTATGTAATCCAGCCGCGATGACATAAAATGCGTGTACGCATACGAAACGTTTTTGAGCTTGCCGTTATACTGTTTGCATAGTTCTATCATGGGCGAGCACATGCCAAAAACCCACACGGGAAAGCATAGCATGACCTGTTCGTATTTATCAAGCTCGGGCAGCTCGGATAACGACATGCCCCAACGATGCATTGCAAAACGTCCGCACCACCAAAAGCCAAGGTTTCCGCGCGTCCGCTCCGTGGTTGTTATGCGCACGATATCTGCCCCCTGCTCATCGGCAATTTGGTAAGCAACCTTTTGCGTGTAGCCGCTGCGAGAAAAATAAACCACAACCTTGCTTTTATCCGTGCCGATATGCGTGTAATCATTTACGTCAAACTTAAATTGGCTCTGCTCGTAGCCCACCTTGCAAAATGCACCCGTTACAGCTTGCAAAAATCCAAAAATAAAATAAGATACGGAAAGCCAATTTGACGGAAAAATTACAAACTGAATGATTATCCACAGCATAAGCGTTACGCCAAACGCCGCACCCAACTCCACACCGAGCCGTTTGTTTTTTAGCAACAGCACCGCCGCGATTAGATTGGTTATGCCATTTACTATCAACAGCGCAATGCCGGAAAAAACGTAGTTTGTAAACAGCACGTCGGCAAAGGGCAACACCTCAAAATACGGCAACATCTGCTCCATTTGCAACAAGCTGCCATCGGGCGCAATTAGCATACATGCCGCACCCCACACCGCTCCGATTCCGATAAAAATCGTCCAAAACAGCAAAACTATTCGCGAAATTTTGTATCGTCTGTTAAACTCCATAATTCCTCCTTCTGTTTGTACCAAGTCAACACAACTATGCCGACGGCACTTGTTTTTAAAAATAAACGAAACGCATTTTAGGCTATCAACAGCTACGCCTCAGCGAACATTCACAACAACACATCTATGCCCGTCAACGAAAAACAAAAAGGGAACAAACCGTCTGCGGCTTGTCCCCCCGTGGCGTTTTCTATTAAAATATACAATGTAATCCAAAGCGCACACTTAACGCCATTAAATACACGTTAGTGTTGCGCCAAGCGTGCATTTTAGTAATTCGTGCCGATTTCCAACGCAAGTTTCATCATTTCGTGGAAGGAGTTTTGTCTGTCGTCGCTGGAAAGCTCCTCGCCGGTAAGCAAGTGGTCGGATATAGTGCAAACGCACAGCGCATTTTTGCCTGCGCGGGCGGCGTTAAGATACAGCGCGGCGGCTTCCATTTCGACCGCCAACACGCCCATTTTGCCCCAAACGGCACTGCCTGCGCCATCGTCGTAGAACGTATCCGATGACAAAATATTGCCCACCTTGTACGCCACGCCCATTTCCTTTGCCTTGGCAACGGCTTTTTCCAAAAGCTCATAGCTGCAAATGGGAGCAATCGTCCCCGGCATGCCAAATTGATGTGCAAAATTACTGTTTGTGCATGCGCCCTGACCGAACACCAAGTTGCGCAACTTCAAATCGGGATGAATTGCCCCTGCCGAACCTATGCGAATGATGTTTTCCACGCCGTAAAAGTTAAACAGCTCGTAGCTATAAATGCCTATGGACGGAATGCCCATGCCGCTTGCCATAACTGAAATGCGCTTGCCATTGTAAGTGCCGGTGCAGCCTTGCACGCCACGCACGTTGTTTACCAACACGGGGTTTTCAAGATAATGCTCTGCAATGTACTTTGCGCGCAGCGGATCGCCCGGCATAAGCACGGTTGGCGCAAAATCTCCTTTTTTAGCCGAAATGTGGGGAGTTGGTATTGCCATAAAAATATCTCCTTGTTTGTTTTTGCTCGGTTGCCGCAGTTGCGCTCCAAGCCATATTTAGACACTTTAATTATATCCGCAACCGCCGCCGTTGTCAATAGCCAATTTGCAAATAAGCCAACACAACATTTGTTGTACCGCCGAATATTTATCGCATTACCGCAAACGGAGCAAAATGCTTGCACAACTTAACCGCACCGCTTGTGGTTTGCACTGTTATGAGATTTACGGTTGGAACGCTGTTTGGGGTAAATGCACCTTTTTGTATGATTTATTAACAGATTGCCATTTTTCAACCGCCCACCACCTGCCACGCACAAACATATTGCAAAACGCACGAAAAATACATTACATCACAACATAACATTCACACACTAAATTATAAACCACAACGCAAAAACAAAGGGGCAAGCCGCAATTTGCCGACTTGCCTCAATTATTGTCTTTATTTTTTTTGGCTACTCGCTAACCATTATACCATTATTATCAAGAGTGCCATCCGTGCAATAGATTTTTAAGCCATTTGGCATATTATTGGACCAACCGGTAGATTTTCTTATTTTGCGCCACTGTTCCATTGTGCCAGTGTACGTTATACTTACCAAACTGTTATATGATACGTCAGGCTTGCTATCCCATGCCCAAAGCGCATCTGCACCTATTGATGTGACACTTACCGGTATTACAATACTTGTTAAATCACAAAATCCGTGAAACGCCCCATCTCCTATCGATACGACACTGCCATCTGTCGGTATTGCACTGTTTTTGCAACCAGCAATTAACTTCTTACTTTCTGTTTCAATCAAACAATTACCACTGCTATGATATATAGGATTTCCGTCATCCACTGTTATTTCAGCCAAACTATCACAGAAAGCAAACACTTTTTCTCCTATCGACGTGACATTTGACGATATCTCTATGCTTGTCAAGGCACTGCAACCATAGAATGCCCCATTATATATCGTAGTAACGCTAGACGGTATCGTTACGTTTTTCAGGCTACCACAATTATAAAATGCATATGCACCTATCTTTTCAATAGTATTTGGTATCACTATACTCGACAAGTTGCTATACCCCGCAAAAGCGTAGCTACTTATTGCGCACACGGGCAAACCATTACACTGCTCAGGAATAACGATTTGTTTAATATTTTCTCTTTCGTCCTCTGTCCCTGTTCCGTATACATAGTAACCCCTCAATTCGTCATTATAATTAAACCCCAAAAACGATTTTATATTTGCCGTGTGCGCATTATAATTTTTACCTGTAACTGCAACATCGTCCTTGCCGACAAACAATACGTCAAAATCAAATGATGACAAAAAATCATTTTCATTATACGATGACGTTAAACACACAATCATACGAATAGCTTTGTTTTCGTCAGCTTTCGTAGGAACCTTGAAGTTTGCGTACATTTTTGTCGCACCATCTTCAGTTGATTCGAATATATTTCCAGATGAAACCTCTTCTATTTTTGCCTGAATTCTTGAACCGGTTCCATATACATCAACAACAGCGTTTATTGAGGAACGTCCGTCATTATCACTCAATGCGTTAAAATCGAAGTCCACGACCATATAGGCGTTGCCGTCATCAAAGGAAGGTTGGTCGGTCAAATCATTATCGTTATATCCCGATGCTGACTTGTATTTTTCCTCGGTAAGGAACCCGATAGATACGTTATTTATTTTCGCCGTTACGTTAGCTGAAAATTCAGAACCGACATGATACACCGCGGATTCCTTTACATAACCTACTATATCATTCGGAGTGACATTGAATTCCACAAAAAGCGTTCCGTCTTGCTTTGGAACAAACGATACACAATAAGAACCGTTAACCCAAAAGTACTCATACCTATCGTTATTGACGTCATCGTCATCCAACGAAAAATCAAATTTGTGTCCCATAGGAGCATTTAAATTCACTCTACTATCGTTGACCTCTACCGCTTGTTCATCGTGAAGTACTGTGCCATCATCGAGCACAAGAATAAATCTTAAATTTTTAGACGCATAATTAATCAACTTCACCAAATCATCCATTTCATAATATTGATTCCATCTGTTCGGATTAAGAATTTTATCATCCGTCAATCCTACCCAATAAGTACTTGCCAAATAATATTGTTTATTTGCTTGGAGAAAAGAGGCATCTTTTTCTAAGGCATAGTCACTAATTATTTCACCTTCTCCGCTATTACCCAAAAGTTTGCCTGCATCAAAATCATTTGAATCGAGAACAACCCAATCCCACAACCATTTTGCTTCGTAGTCGCCGTCGACGGTAGGTAGACCGTCAATCCCAGCAACAATACCAGCTATAATTCCAGATATCAAACACACTCCGATAAATATGCATACAACAATCAGCAAAACTTTAAGAAACTTTTTCATTTGCAACCTTCTCTTTTTTTTGATAACATTATTCTACCCCCCCCCCCCTACGGAAATGTCAACCATTTGAAGCACAAATATTATTAAACATTTTACAATCAAACAAGTTTGCACCGCCAAACACAGGCATATTACATCCATGCCTTAACCCCAAAACGCACATCTGCAACCGTAACGGTGAACCACACGCAAGCGCAGCACACCACTGCACACTTTGAGCATTAGATATTGAAGCATTAAACCAAATTGAATTTACTGAATTATCGCAAACACTTGACGTACTTGTTTTTTTTTGATAAAATACAGCCGTATGTCGTGGCGTTTTGGCTAACGATGTGCAAAAAAACACAACAATACTTCGCGCTACGTTGCGTTAAAGCAAGCGTTACGCGCCAAATAAGGAGACATATCATGAAAAGAACTTACCAACCCAAGAAAAGACAAAGAAGCAAAGTGCACGGTTTTAGAGCAAGAATGAAGACCACCGGCGGCAGAAGAACTCTCCAAAGACGCAGAAACAAGGGTCGCAAAAAGATTTCCGCTTAATAGAGGCATGGCTTGAAGTCTATTTACAGACTTAAAAAGAACTACCAATACAACTACGTCTACAAACATTCCCAAAGCGTTGCGGACAACAACTTCGTGTTGCTTTTTTGCAAAAGCAACGTTAAGCAGACAAAATTCGGATTTTCGGTAAGCAAAAAATTCGGGCACGCAGTACAGAGAAATCGTATTCGCAGGCAAATGAAAGCTGCCATATCCGAGATTGTGTGCGACGTGAAGTGCGGCTACAACGCTATTTTTATTCCGCGTAGAAGCACCCCCTACGAATACGACGAAATTATGCAAAGCTTTTTGCGCCTACTAAAAAAGGCGGATTTGTTGCAATGAAATACGTCGCCATTTTGCTACTAAGATTGTACAAAGCAACCCTATCCAAATGGAAAGGGGGCAAAAGGTGCATATACACGCCAAGTTGCTCGGTGTACTCGATGGAAGTATACAGGGAGTTTGGGTTTGTTAAAGGCAGCTGGCTTACGCTAAAACGTTTGCTTAGGTGCGCGCCTTGGGGCAAGGGCGGCTTTGACCCTGCGCCGCAAAACCTTAGGGGCAATGCCAAGTGGTTTGTGTAGATAGTTGGTTTGTTTTGAATTTACCAAAACATACTGTGACGATTGGCTGGTTTGCACAAAACAAGTCCATCGTTGACGGGAGAAATGATGAACAAAAAAATTAAATCCGTACTTATACTTGCGCTTACGCTTGTTTTTTGCGTGTGCTTGTTTACGGCATGCTCCACTGAAAAGGTCGATTACTTTGAGTACTCCGATGATACCTTAGGCTTGGTGGGCAAGCTTGTAAAGGCAATGCACGGCTGGATTGGCAATTACGGCTGGACAGTCGTTGTGTTTACAGTCTGTTTGAAGCTCGTAATGCTACCGCTAGACTTTTGGCAACGCTATTCGTCGCGCAAAAGCACGCTTAAAATGAAAAAAATCCAGCCCCTGCTGGAAGAAATCGACAAGCGTTACGGCGCAAACACTCAACGCTCCAACGAGGAAAAGCAAAAGCTTTACAAAAAGCAAGGCTACTCGGTGATGTCTACATGCCTGCCGATGATTGTATCCATGGTGATATTCTTTGTTATGTTCGGCGGTCTGCGCGACTACTCCACCTACAGCAGCATACAGTCCTTCAAGGATTTGTCCGATACCTACTTTACCACTTGCGTATCGGAGTTTGCCAAAGACGAGCAGCTAAACGCCTCGTACACGGAGCACTACAACAGATTATACGATGCTGAAATTGCCGACTTGACAAGTAAACTGGGAGATGGCGAAACGCTATCCGACCAAACACTTGCCACGGTCGCTTCATCAAAACGCATAGCTGCCGTGAATATGGTTTTTCAGGATTTCAATTCGACCATGTCACAGCAGATAGACGAAATTAAAACCGAGGCACTGGAATCGGTCAAGCTACGCTACACCGTTACCAAGCAGAGTTGGCTGTGGATACAGAACGTTTGGCAACCCGATACTTGGGATAGCATCATGCCGGAGTACGAGGGCGGAAGCAACAGCTTTACCACCTACATCGATATGAGCAACTTCCCCGAAGGACAGGGCTTTAACGCAAAAACTTTGTACAACGATATCCGCAACGCCGTGCTTGAAACCGGCACACGCGGTTCCGAAGGTAAATGGAACGGTTTGATGGTTTTGCCGTTTATGTCCATTGCGTTGTCGTTTTTGTCTATTTGGATATCTCAAAAGACAGAAAATCGCAACCGCACAGACGCTAACGCAACACCGTCCGAGCAAAATCAGCAGCAAGCCGCAACCAACAAAACAATGATGATTATGATGCCTTTGATGATGGCATTTTTCGGCTTTATGTACACGGGCGCGTTTGCAATCTATATGGTTGTAAACTATATGCTAAGCATTCTTTCAACAGTTCTGCTTGCCGCTCCGATTGAAAAATCCGTGATAAAGTACATGACCAAGTTGGAAGCCGAAGAAAAGTCCGGCAAGGCAAGCTATATGAGGTAAAATTGTAAATGAAATCGACAATATCCGAAGGGAAAACACTGGAGCTTGCAGTAAACAACGCGCTGACCGAGCTTAACCTGACAAAGGAGCAAGTTGACGTCAAAGTGCTGCAAGAGGGTGGTTTTCTTAGAAAGTTTAAGGTAGAGGTTACTGAAAAAAATCAGACCGACGTGATTAGGGACTTTTTGCAAAACGTTTTAATCAAAATGGGCTTTACAAACTGTTTGGTAGAAGCTTCCCAAGAGGACGACACAGTTTTGCTGAACATTGCCGGCGAGGATACCGCGCACGCAATAGGACATCGCGGTGAGGTACTGGACGCACTGCAATATTTGTGCAGTCTGCTTGTTAACGAAAAGAGCAGCGGCTTCCGTAGAGTTACACTTGATGCAGAAGGTTACCGCGCCAAGCGCGAAAAAACCTTGCAAAAACTTGCAAGCAACCTTGAACAAAAGGTTAAGCGCACAGGCAAAGCTGTCAATCTTGAACCGATGAATCCCTACGAAAGACGCATTATACACACCACACTGCAAAACAGCAAGTATGTGACCACCGCAAGCGACGGACAAGGCAAAATGCGCCACGTTGTTATTAGCCCTATTGCAAAAGGCAACGTGCTAAACGCTCCTAACGCTCCGCGCAAAACGCTTAACTTTGTGTACCGCAGCGATAAAAAAAGGCGCAGATAACACAGCCGCGCAGGCACAATAAAAAGATTAACCAAAACAGCCACGATAGTTCAATCTATCGCGGCTGTTTTTATATCTCAATATATTTTTATTTCAATATATTTTTCTATCTTGATGTTTTTTCATTATAAGATTATAGTACATCGTTTCAAAATAATATTTTCAATTAAAGCACTCGACCGTTACTTTACCACAACGCCAAGCAAGCGTCCCAAATTGGACACTCCGCTTTGGCGACTATCCTTGCTGACCTCGCGGTTATCGCCCAGTAGCAAAAGTTCGTTTTCCTTTAGCGTATATGGATTAGCCCGTGTGTAATCGGCAAGCCAGCCGATATCTGTCATCAATAACTGCGTGACGTTTTCACCATAATTTTGCTTGGCTTGCTCAATCCCCTCTGCCAAAACGTATTTGCCTTTGTCTCTATCGGCATAGTTCTTGTCGCCTTGCGGTGAGCTCCAAGCGTAAAACTCATAGTACGTTATGCCGTCGATACATACCGCCAATGCGTACTGGTCGCCGACTTGCTCCGTCCAAACCTGATTTCCGCCCACGGCAACCGCACGCTTTATAAGCAGGGCGTATTTTCCGTTTGCAGATTTATCCGCCGAGGAAGCAAAATAAGCCTTAAAACGGCTATCGATATCCTGCTTGTACACAACAACAACGTCGCCGTTATTTGGCGTTATCAACTTATTGATAAGTACAACCTCTCCCGGATCGTAGGTGGGTTCCATAGAGCTTTGTTCTATGCCAACTTGCGACAAAACGAATATTTTGCACAAGTTAAGCAAAACCAACACACCAATAACAACAATTAAAACAATGTTAAAGGTACGTTCCAGCTTTTTGCGTGCCTTGGGCGCAGTTTGCTCCGCAACGTCCGTTGCAGCACCGCCAAGCTCCTCATCGTCATCGCAGTTGACCGTTATTGCTCTACCCCAAGCCTCGTCCAACGGTTCATCCCAAGCAGGCTTGCCATGTTTATCCTCATGACAAGGCTCGGTTTGTTCGGCAACCCCGACATCAGTCGTTATCGAGTCACTCGTTACCGCTTCCGCATTGTTTATTGAATTTTGCTCATCAAAACACATAGCTTCTCCAAAGCGTTTTACGCATATACACACTTGCGACGACACTGATTTGCAGCCCGCGCAAGAACTTATACCTTTTATTGTTGCCAAGTCTTAGCAACGCTTACACTACGATAATATTATTTACAATAAATTTTTCGTCCGCAAAAATTTCCAAGCAATCGGCTTGCTCGTCCTCGGACATCTGTCTACCGTCCTCCAAGCGGTGCAAGCTTTGAGTATCCACCGTTACGCGTTGCCATTTGCCGTCGCCGATAAGTCTTACCTGTTGGGCGTACGTTACGTTTTGCGTGCCGTAGCCGCACACGACGTACACATTTAACGGCTGCCGTACTTTGCAACACACATCAAAACTCAACGTGAAAGATTTTGATTGCTTTACCGACGGATCGTGTATCGCAAAAGTAGCAAAGCGCCTACCCTCCATGCCGACAATGCCCAAATATCCTTTGGCCTCTCGTCCGTAAAGCTCTTTGCCCCACCAACACGAGCCGTTGCTTAGCGGAATGAGCAGCTTGTTGCCGTCGCCACTGAACACAACGTTGCCGGCAATGCCAACATGAGCGGCGTTTTGCACCTTTATTTGCAACAGCGACGACGAAATTGCCACCTTGCCATCCAACAATGCAAAGGCAACCACGTCGCAATCAGCCTCGTACACCTCCAACTTGGCAACAAAACCGTCCTCGGTGGCAACCTTATCCGCCCTAAACCAATGCCTCGCCCTGTTGGCAGGCGCGGTGCAGTACCAAATTGATGTTAACTGTTCGTCGTTAGAAGTTTTAACTTTAACGCAATAGTCGCCGTCGGCATCAACAAAGGACGACAATTCATAGTCCTCGGATACCGTTTCCCCCTTGCACCAACGCACGACGCTTTCCGCATAGGCTTGCGGCAAGTAATCCAACGTCTGCGGCAAAATGAGAAAGCGACTATCGTCATTGACGCGATAGTACACCTTGTCCGTTTCCGTAACGTCCACTGCGGCACTGTTTGCAGAACTGATAACGTACACTGGCGCAGTTATTTGCAAAACGTAGCTTTGTGGAGCAAGCCCCATCGTCCAAGCCTGAGCTTTATCTTCCTCTTCGAGCCGCTCCGACAAATCTTCGATGCGGGTGTAATCACTCTTGTAATCACGATGCAACGAGCCGAATACGACTACGCCGCGCTCCACGCGCTTATCTACGCCAAGCACGATTGTACCTGCATAGGAGCCACGCCCCACAGTTACAACGGATATACTACTTGTCTGCTCCTCCTCGAGTAGATAAGTTACGGCGCGCATGCTGTTAAAAGCGTACTCGAACAGTTTGTTATCTTTAACGCTATCCGCGACGTAAAACAGCCCTTCGGCAACATCGGCGTTGCAATGCTCCAACTCGGGCGGATAAATCGTGTGCAAGCCGTGCTCACGCCTGCCTGCGTAATCGATAGACATCACCGTAAAACCGTTTTTAGCCATTGCCTCCAAATTACTTTCCGACACGGGCTTTTTGTAGTCGTCGATAACCAACATGGCACGCTTGTCTCTACGGTTTGGAATGCACACCGTAGCAAAAATACGCGAGCTTCGCCCAGAGGCAAATCGACGACCTGTAAAATATATTCTTTTAATAACAATATCCGCCTGCTGACGTTGGCTAACGACCGTAACATCCAGCGGCTCGGCTGCGGGGTTCTGATCCGCCCACAGCACGTTTGGTGTTAAAATTTCCATAAAAAATCCTTTATATTTGTTCGAGCGGAACTGCCGCCTCGATTTTTTTACTCTAAATCCGCCACTCACACCATCTATTTGTGATAAGGCACGTTTCCGTGAATACAGCACGCACGGTACAGCTGCTCGCACAGTACCACCCTGCACAGCTGATGCGGCAAAGTGATTTTACCGAACGACACACGCATATCCGCCCTTGCCTTTACCGCCGGGCTAAGCCCATAGCTGCCACCAATCACAAACGAAAAAGTGGAGTAATTTTGCGTCCGCCTGAACAGCCCCTCCGATAGCTCCTCGCTATCCATCTGTTTGCCGCCTATATCCAGCACAACAACACACCCTTCGACGACGCGCAATAGCCTTGCTCCCTCGTCATCGACGATTTTTTTTATTTCCGCCTCGGAGGGCGTGCCCCTAAAAAGACACTCGTCCACTTCTACTACTTCCACAGTGGCAAATCGAGAAAGTCTTTTGGTGTACTCATCTATCGCCTGACGAAAATACGCCTCTTTAATTTTGCCCACGGCGCACAGCTTAAATCGCACAAAAAACCTCCCGTTTAGCCCAAAAGCGTGGCCATCCACAACACGATAAAAACAACCGCACAAACCGTTGCGTAAGTCGCCACATCCGCGCGCAAAGTTTCTTTCTCGCCGTCGTTTTGCGCCTCTTTTGCCGTTTTAGCATCTTTTTGCGTGTACTTAAAGTACACAAACAGTGCGATACCGCAAACAACAGCGCCACAAGCACAGGTCAATGGGTGCTCGTACACATCCTGCGGAATAGCAAACTCCCCTATTACGGAAATCAGGTTATTTGCAAAATGCAGAATAATGGACATCCACAGGCTGTCGGTATCGTAAACAATCAACGTCAAAAAACTACCCAATGCAAACTGATATACCGTTTGAGCAGGATTTGCATGGAAAAGAGCAAACAGCGCGCCACATAGCAACGAACCTTTTATTCTACCGTAGTGATATGTAAAGCCATTACCGATAACGCCCCTAAACAGCAATTCTTCTGAAAAGGCAGGCACCGCCGTTGCCGTCAATAGCAAAGGAACAAACTCTCGCTCCAACGCCACGGTCGGGCGAGGCAAGCCCACAGCCTCGATAAGGTCGTACAACCAGTTTATTATAGGCGTCATAAAAAACATTAACCCGATAATTACAGCAAAGCCGCACAAAAGCAGCCCCATCGACGGCTTATTGATTTTTAATGCGGCAAACAACTCGTCCTTGCGCCGAGTGTATGCAAACGCCAAAGCCACAACTCCAAGAACGGCGTTTGTAAGGGCAATGCAAAGCCAATATCCTACCGAGCCGTCATCGAAATGCCCCCTGACGGCACCGCTCACCACGCCTGCCGCAAGATAAATAACAGTTGCCGCCGCATAACACGCAAACGATTCGTTTATTGAAAATGCGCGTGTTGATTTTTTCATACGCAATTAACCTCGTCGAACACACCGATGCAAACTAATGCCGCTACCCCACAATAACGCAATCGGCATCGAAATGTTGCTTTGCAACGTACACCCTAATATCTCGCCCCTCTATCAGCCCGTGCTCGGCGTACATAGTTACCGTTTGAGCAAAAGCCATTTCCGCCGTATTATTGTTTTCTGAAAGGTGCGCCAAAATGACGTTTTGCACACTGCTGCCGATAAGCCTGCTTAACACGTCCGCCGCCTGAGCGTTGGATAGGTGCCCAAAATCGGATAGTATCCGCTGTTTTAGCTTGTACGGATAAGCTCCGTTGCGCAGCATATCCACGTCGTGATTACTTTCTATCTGTACTGTGCGGCAATCGGATAAAAACGGTACTAGCAGCGGTGAGGCAAAACCCGTATCGGTAACGCTGGCAACACTTTCGCCCTGACACGTTAGTTTGTAACCAAAACAGCATTTTGAGTCGTGACTGCATTCGTAGGGAATAACGCGGATATCGCCAACGGAAAACTCGCCGTCTATTTCCACCACGTCGCTGCAATAGCTACGCTGACAAACCTCGTCCACAATGCCGCTTGGAGCAAACACCGTGGTGGCGCAATGCCTTGTCCACAAAGGTAAACCGCCAATATGGTCGGAGTGCTCGTGCGTTATAATTATAGCCGATATTTCCGTGGGAGAAACACCCAGTGCCCCTAACGCATCAACGGTACCCTTATATCCATAGCCTATATCTATCAAAATATTTGTATTATCCGAGCGAACAAGCGTACAATTACCCTTGCTGCCGGAAAATAGCGGAGTTATCGAAATCATTTGCAACCGACCTTGCTTTTACAGTTGCGCAAGTAGCTCCTCGCGCAGAGCGGCAAATTCGGCAGTTGTTTTATCCTCTGTTGCGTTTGCCGCAATTATTCTTTTTTGCAGCTGCTCGTTGAGCTTAAAGCGAGCCGCGACCGCTATGCCAATAATCAATATGGCAATGGGCACCAACGTAAAGGTAAGCAAAATACCTGTCTGTGCCGCCTGTGGCTGTGCAACCGGTTGAACCTGCACCATATCTCCGTAAAGTGTGTATCGCAGATTATCTGAAATAATCCACCTGCTGCCGCCTTCGCCCACAATCCAGCCGCCGCATTGCTCCACCAAGCTCAAACACTCTTCAAGGGTTTTGTAGTCCGTTTCCGTATATCCGGCAATGCCGACGATAAGCGGAGCAATAAACAGCCCGATGGCTTGTGCCGTGGTATTAAGGAAGTTTGTCAAACCGGAAAAGCTGCCCTCGGTACGCACGCCGAAATACAGCTCGCCAACGTCGCACACGTCACCAAAACTACTGTGCGGCACAAACACTGTGCCGGCTATACCAAAACCGAGCAGCAATCCGTACAGCATAATCAGCCAATCGGGCGTGCCGCTTGTTGCGGTAACCACGCTACCGTTAACGTTCGGCGCAGCTGTTTCCTGCGGGAGAAACAACATCGTGGCGGTAATACCTATCCAAATAACCGCGCCCGTAATATAGGCAAAACGCTTGCCCTTTTTGCGAATAAGTTTGAGATAAAACGGCATTGCTACAACTTGCGCAACAAACATCAATGCGGCAGCAATGGTTGCCGCCGGAACGGCAAAGCTTCCGTTTTCCACGTTCATAACCTCAACGTACGAGCGGTTGCGCAAATAAAAGTTGAACAGCGTGTAAAAAAAGCTGGACATTATCGCCATGGACATGCTTGCACACATCTGCATTGCAAGATATTGCCTGTATGTCTTTAGCTTTAGCGGCTTTACAAATTCCTTGAACGAAAGCTTTGACTTAACGGCAGGATAAACAACCTGCTCGTGGCTGAAAAATACCGTTATTAGTATTGCAAGCACAAAAACGGTACCGAACGCTAACGCCATGTATATATAACTAATGCCGTTGCCTGCCTTGGTAGGACCTGCTATGTATTGTGGCAAAACCACGCACAGTAGCGAGGATATAAGCGAAAAACACAGCCGCACGGCGTTGACCTTGGTACGTTCGGTGTAATCCTCCGTCATTTCGCTTGCATGCGAGTAGTATGGGATAAGCACCAAGCTTTGCGCCGTGGCATAAAAAACGTAGCTGATAATTACCAACAGCATTTTGACAACGGTGTTATCGGCTATCGACGGAATTATATTCCATGGAAAGAACAACAACACAAAGCCGATAAGCACAAAAGGTGCGGCAACCAGCATAAAAAATCTACGCTTACCAAACCGACCGGGTGTTTTTGCGTCCGTCAGCTTGCCTATAAACGGATCGATTATTCCGTCCCAAATTTTGGTAAACAACAGCACCACGGCAAGCCCCGTCATGGGCAAACCCACAACCAGCGTTAGGAACTCAACAAACAAAAAGTTGATAACGTTAAAGCTACCGCCGCCAAAGATATCCGCCGCGGCAAAAGCCAATTTATTTTTTAAGCTAACCTTGCCGTTAGCAGATGCTTTTTCCATAGTTATCCTCCGTAATAGCACTTTAACGCGTCTTTATCGACTGTTTAAGTGCGGTTTGCGATATTTTTTGCGCCTTGCGCGTTACACGTTAAAACGGAACAGTACCACGTCGCCATCTTTGATGACGTAATCCTTGCCCTCACTGCGCACCTTGCCGTGCTCCTTAGCTTGGTTGTAGCCGCCCATTTCTAACATGGTTTCGTACGGTACAATTTCAGCACGGATAAATCCCTTTTCAAAATCGGTGTGGATTTTGCCTGCGGCTTGCGGTGCCTTAGTACCCTCGGTAACCGTCCAAGCGCGCGTTTCTTTTTCCCCCGCAGTGAGATAGCTAACCAAATGCAACAGCTTGTAGCACTTTTTAACCAGCCGATTAAGTCCGCTTTCCTCTATGCCGTACTCGGCAAGGAACATTGCCTTTTCGTCCGGTTCAAGGCGAGAAAGTTCCTCCTCCACTTTGGCGCAAATAACAAGCACCTCGGCGTTTTCCTCAGCGGCTTTGGCTTCCACCTTGGCTACAAGCTCGTTTTGCGGCTTGCCCAAATCCGCCTCTGCAATGTTTGCCGCGTATATAACAGGCTTGGAAGTAAGCAAAAACATATCGTCCACAAGCGCGGCTTCGTCCTCGTCGAGCGTCATAGTGCGCACCGGTTTTTCGCTTTCCAACCACGCCTGAATGCGCTGCAACAGCTCCGCCTCGATTTTATATTTTTTATCACCCGTTTTTTGCATGGTAATTGCCTTGTTAAGGCGCGCGCCAACCGTTTCCATATCGGCGAGAATAAGCTCCAGATTTATTGTGTCCATATCCGCCACGGGGTCAATGGTATCGGAAACGTGCGTGATGTTACTATCCGCAAAGCAGCGCACAACGTGCACGATTGCGTCCACCTCACGAATGTGCGACAAAAACTTGTTGCCCAAGCCTTCACCGCGACTTGCGCCCTTTACCAGACCTGCAATATCCACAAAGCGCAAGTACGTTGGGGTGATTTTTTTGCTATCGTACAAAGCGGCAAGCTTATCCAAGCGTTCGTCAGGAACAGCCACCACGCCCACGTTCGGCTCTATTGTGCAAAACGGATAGTTGGCAATTTCCGCCCCCGCTTGCGTTATTGCATTGAAAAGCGTGCTTTTGCCCACGTTTGGCAAGCCCACAACACCTAATTTCATAAGTAAACCTCGTCTAAAAACCAAATATTTTGCGTATAATTACCGTTGAACGCTATCAAGCGCATCGACAACGCACAACACGCAATATCGCATACTATTATATTTTACTATATATTAACAAAAAAGTAAATACTAAAAGGGACGCTATGACAATTCTTGAAGGAATTTTTTTGGGACTTTTGCAGGGATTTACGGAATTTTTGCCCGTTTCCAGCAGCGGACACCTGTTGCTTGCACAAAAAATATTTAATATCCAAGCCAATCTGTTTGTGGACGTAATGCTCCACCTTGGCACCCTCGTTGCCGTTTTGATTGCCATGCGCAAGTCAGTTTGGCAAGCCGTGCGCCACCCGATTGCGGATAAACGCCTGCTGTACGTTACCGTTGCAAGCGTGCCGACATTTGCCATCGCACTTGTGGTAAAACTGTTCGTGCCGGAGGAGCTAATGAACAAACTGCTACCAATCGGGTTTGCCGCAACCATAGTGCTTATCGTGCTTTCCGATAGGCTTGCCAAGCCAAAGCTCCGATTGACGCAAGGCGGATTACTGCCCGTTGCAATAACGGGCGTTGTTCAAGGCGTTGCCGTTTTGCCGGGGCTATCTCGCAGCGGAAGCACGATTTCCACAATGAAGCTTTTGGGAATTAATGGCAGTGACAGTGCAGAGTTTTCCTTTTTGCTGTCCGTTCCGGTAATTGCCGCAAGCGCAATAGTGGAGCTGTTTGAGGCAGTGCGCGCCCCACAAGTGCTGCCATGGGGAGCAATTTGCGCAGGAATAGCCGCCGCATTTTTATCCGGAACAGTATCCGTATATATGGTAATGCGTGCCGTAAAGCGCAACCGTTGGACGTGGTTTGCGCTGTATCTTGCCTTTCCGCTGGTAATATCGCTAATCGTAATGTTTTGATTGCTTTTGCTCCATCACACACCCCTGATGCATTTATTAACGGATTTCTTACAATTAAATGATTAAAAACTAAACTAACAACGAAAAAAATCATACCCTTGAGCGATTAAACTCTTGAGTATGGTTTCTTTTTTTACCCTCAAAGATGCTTATTAGAAAAATCCCTAATTAAACACATCTAAAAATGTGTGCGTTGTTACACAACGTGACACTTAAACTTACATCTTTAAGACAATCAGCATTGCATGCACAGCTCTAAGCTTCACACGCAAATCTGCGCTTTAACACAAAGCAATCGCTGACCAAACTAATACAGCACAAAAGATTCAAGTGTTTTTTTTTGTTAAATCACACATTACCAAATACCTATTTTGACGCTTGCGTTTCTATGCCACGCAGTGCTTAGGTGTATGCCAATCAAGATAGTTATATCGCCACTATGTCCCACAAACCCTATTTTAATTGCTTTTAGTGTATCGTTAAATCGTCCTTATGCAAAAGCAAAACCCGCATGCCACAAAAAGCACTCACACAAAAAATACAATAACCGAATGCCTACACAAAAAAACAACATGCCGCGAAAAAGCGGAAAGGCACACACAGACCTTTCCGCTCAGTATTATCTATTATATATTTTATCCTTAACGTCCTTAACCTTGCCGGCAATAACGTCGTTGTTTTTGCAGTCCTCGCTGATTTTATCCCGCGCGTGCATAACCGTTGTGTGATCTCTGCCGCCAAAATACTCGCCTATGGACGCAAGCGGCATGCTTTGTCCGAGAATATCGCAAATCAAGTAAATGCACACCTGTCTGGGAACGACAATTTCCTTATTTTTCTTTTTACCGATAAGTGCATCTTTGGTTACGCCAAAATACTCGCACACCGCCTCCACGATGCGGTCAATGGTAATAATGTCGTTATCCGAATCGGCATAGTCGCGCAGGGCGTCGTTGACGATACTCATATCGTTAGGATCGCCGCCCACAAGCGTGGAATAGCTTATTATACGGTTGAGCATGCCTTCCATCTCACGAATGTTGGTTGTGATGCGCTCGGCAATAAGCTCCAGCACGTTGATGCTGATATTGTACCCCTTGGCATTACACTTTTTTTGCAAAATGGCAATTCTCGTTTCCAAATTAGGGGGCTGAATATCCGCTATAACGCCAAAGGCAAAGCGCGTTTTTAATCTATCGGCTATTTTGATTTCCTTGGGCGGACGGTCGCTGCTTAGTATTATCTGCTTACCCGCAAGGTATAGCTCGTTAAAGGTGTGGAACATTTCCTCTTGCGTGCCCTCCTTGTTGGCAAGGAATTGCACGTCGTCCATCATTAACACGTCTACCTTACGATACTTGTCCCTAAAATTCTTGGTTGCGTTGGCATCCGTATTGTTGTGAATGGATTCGATAAACTCGTTAACAAATTGGTCGCAAGCAACGTACACGATTTTTTTATCGGGGCAATTACGCTGCAAACTGTTGCCAATTGCGTGCATAAGGTGCGTTTTGCCAAGCCCCACACCGCCCCACAAAAACACGGGGTTATAGGTATTGCCGGGGTTTTCCGCCACGGCTTTGGCAATCGCCACGGCATACTCGTTGCTTTTGCCCACAACAAAACTATCAAAAGTATATTGCGATACAAAATTCGGTTGCTCGTTAACTTCCGACACATAATTGTTGCTCACAGGTATGTCCACTTCCTGCTCCACACTGCCCAGATGCGGAAGGTCATCCTCGGTGATGATTTCGATATCGATAATGGACGGGAACACCAAATTTGTGCTTTTTTTGATTACATCCTTGTACTTATTGTTGACGATGTTGCGCAACGCCTTTGTTTCGGCAAGCAAAATGAGCCTGTCCTTGTACACGCCAACGGGTTGTAGCGTGTTAATGTACAGGTCGTACGTCAGCGTGGGCACCTTTGCCTCGGTTTCCAACAAAATATTATTCCATATCTGATTTAAGTTTAGCATAGTGCATATATTATATACTTTTTTGACGCTTTTTGCAAGCGTTACAGACAGCAAAAAGCCGACGTTTTTGCAACTTTATCCGTGCAAAAATAAGTCGGCTTATGCCATAAAAACTTTGGAACGTTATGCGCCAACAACCACACAAGCGGATATCAAACATTTTGCTCCGCCACATTATGCTTTCCGTAGCAATGCAAACGTACCCCATTTAAAAATTACTCACCCACATTTAAATCGGAAGTAAGCGTTGTTGCAGTTGATTGTTTCGACTTGTGCCCCTTGATGTAGCGCGTCCACTTGATGTATCCATAAGTGGTGTTGGTAAAGTAGCCCGCCTTTAATATCAGCAGCACCCACTGACCAGACAAAATATTTATTACCGTTTCCAATGCTGCACAGATGTACCAAGCAATCCATTGCTCACGATAACGAAGCAAAATAAACAAGCCGTTGGCAATTCCCACAGCGGAAACACAAGCGTCAAGATAACATACGACGTTTTCCAAAACCTCGTTACCGCCAAAAAGGTCAGTGGCAATATCCAAGCCACTAAGGAAATACCCCACAACCACCGTCCACACAACGATGCCGGCAATAACAAGAAACGCCGCTAAGCCGCTAAGCTTTTTTACAACGGTAAGCTCTTCCTTTTCAGAATCGGGATGTTTGTGCCACACGACAAAGCTGATAATATCTATCGGCAGCCAAAAGAACAGCGTAACCGCCATAGTCGCAAAACGCGCAGCAAGCACGATTAGCGTTGCTATTTCGGTTAATTCCACGAACACCGACACGATAAAATTCCACTTACTCTGCTTTGAAATCAAAAGCTCGCAAAGAATGTTCAAAAAGATGTCCGCAAGATACAGTGCCATGATAATTTCGCCATTAACACCGTTCATGTCCTCTTCCGGAAAAACGAATGCAAAAATTATCGATAAAACCAGTATTCCAAAAAACCAAATCTTTTCGTAGGTGGAAAAATAATTCCACAAATTCTTTGCACGCTGCCTAATACTTTCCTTTTGCTCCATTGGTATATTCTCCTTTTACCTATTTAACCGAGCTGCCGCCATATGCCGCCACCCAGTAAAAAAATAATAGCACACCACTGTTGCGTTGTCAAAAAAAATAAATAAAAAAGAACATTTTTTTGCAAAAAACGACAAACCCTGCTGCCTCATCGACACAAAAAGCGTCGTATCATTATGCTCCGCGTGGCGTTGCAGTTATCAGCATAAGCAAAAAAATGCAATACCACCCCAAAAGCAACTGCGCACAACATAACCGCGATTATTGCACGCCGTCAAAATTATAGCGACAGGCTATAAAATTCTCCGCAATAATAGCCGTTTGCTATACTGAGTGTAGTGCGAGCTACGTTATACGGATAGCGAACAATAGACGGCGCGCTGAGCGGTGAGGCAATGAAAATTTTTCAGGAAAGGCTTGTAGAGCAACGTAAGTACAATAAGCTTACGCAACAAAAAGTGGCGGAGTACCTTGGTATATCCCAACCGTCGTATATTCGTTACGAAAAAGGCGACTCCGAGCCGTCATTGGAAAATCTTGCGCGTCTTGCAGATTTATTTGACGTTTCTGCAGATTATTTGTTAGGACGCTCCGACATATAATGTGCCATTAAGGCCATTAAAGGGCACTTTATATCGTTTAATGCATTGCAAAGTGGCGCACAACGCGTCACATCACAAAGCTTGCCGCAAATAAAATACAAAGAGAACAGAAAAAATGAACGAACAAAAATTTATTGTAAAATTTGCAGAAACAGAGCAAGAATTTGCATCCGCAATGAAACTTAGGTTAGAAATGCTTGTGGAGTTTGACGCATCCAAAGCCAATATAGAAAGCGACCTATCGGACTGGGACAAGGACGCAAAGCATCTGATTGTGAAAGATAACGACACAGGCGAAGTGATAGGTTACTACCGTATGCTCCTTTCCAAGCACTGCGACGAACGCGACCTTTTTGTTTGCGAAGACGAGTTTGATATAACTCAAGTAAAGCAAACAGGATTGAAACTGTGCGAGTTTAGTCGTGCCGTTGTCAAAAAGGAGTATCGCAACGGCTCCACGCTGATATTGTTGTGGCGGTTTATTTTGGACTACGTTATGAAAAACAACTGTCGCTACCTTATCGGCGACGTCAGTTTTGCCGGAACAGACCGAGAACAATACATCGAACAAATATCCTACGTCGCACACCACTTTGCAATAGACAAATTTGATATCCCCTCCAAGGACACTTTGCCTCCCATGCAGCTGCTGGACGAAAGCCAATACGACGCAAGAGCCGTAAAACGCAGCCTACCCGCACTTGTTAAAGCATACACTTCCTTTGGCGGCAAGCTATCCACGCAGACGTTTATCGACAGAGAGTTTGGCAGTGTGGATTTATTTGTTTTGTTAGACACCGACGAATTCAACTGGAGCTATGTCAATCGCCTTGTCGGAATCGGACAATAAGCCCGATTACTAACACCAAATAATCCGCCAACCGACAACCCCATTCAAAAAAGCAAGCATTTAGGTAATGGCAACCACTAAAAAATAAGCTAAAACGCAAACTGATATGTACCCCAAAAGTTAGACACTTTAGATGTGTTTAATTAAGGATTTTTCTAATAAGCGTCTTTAAGGGCAAAAAAACCATACTCAAGAGTTTAATCGCTCAAGGGTATGGTTTTTATTTTGCAGATTATTTATTATTCAATTACAAGAAAGCCGTTAATAAATTCATCGAGGAATATAAATTATTTTTCAATATTTTATCTATCAACGACGAAAGCCACACGCAAATATTTGTGGCTCACATCAAACCGATGCGCGTTTTTTATTTCAAGGTCAACTTTTATCCGAACCCATTTTTTTTAATTTTGCACAACGATAATATAATGCGAATGGCAACCAACAACTTTTTGCTGCATTTTATTGAAAGAGTGCAAAAACTGTGATATAATACGATTAAAGAAGGAGATCTTTTATATGTTAATAGATAGCAATCAAATCGTATCCATGACCGAGGCAAACCAAAATTTTTCGCAGGTGGTTCACCAAGCCGAACAAAACGGCTGCGTGGTCATTTTCAAAAACAATAAGCCAAAGTATATATTAATGGACATCGACGCAATGAAAATATCACTGCCCGCCTCCGACGAGCACCTCGACAAGGCTGCCAAAAAGGAAATATCCAAGGCACGTTGGTTATAAACATTCCCAAAGCTTACGATAGCGGCACTTTATAGTCATAATATTGAAGCCAATTAGTTTGTATGGTTATTAGCACAAAAACTTGCCTACAAATATTGTTTTTTGAGTTTATGCCTATAAATCCACCTTACAAAGCATCGGCAAACCGCAAATTAGTACAAGAATGGCTTTGGCAGCAATAAAAACCTACGTCTTAATTACTTTCGATTGCCACTTTTAATTATAAAACCATCGCGTATTTCGCTCCCTCTCAAAGAAAATATGCATCCCAAAAATTGTTTGGAATGCATATCGACTTAGGTGGCGTTTTGTCCCTTGTGGGGGCATTATTGTTTCAACACAAAACATTGTGCCTCGTCCGCCAAAAATGCAAGCAGCCGCATTTCCGATTGAAAGTGCAAGCTTTCACACTCTTACAAATAAAGATAACGCTTTATAAATTCCTTGCCGACAGCAAGGGATTTTTTTAATTCAATTTGATTCTTGCAATTTGCAAGCTTATCTCGTCGCTAAATTTCCTCAATATACTGAACGTACTCAATGCTACGCAAAGCTTCGATAAGGTCATCGTGAGTTTTTTGCTTTTTTAGCTCCTCGCTAACGATGATTAGACGCATAGAGTACACGCTCAAGCCGGAGTTGATAAAGGCAGAGTTCATTTCCACATCGTCAATCCGCAAGCCAAGTCCGCGTAACGTTGACATGAAACCGGACAAATTGTTCTTATTTAGCAACTCGACATGAATTTCAAAATGATTTGAGCGTTTTTTTAACATCCGCTCCACCTTTGGGAGCAGTGCAAGAATAATGGCATACGCCGCCATCAAAATGACGGAAGTCGTGTACAATCCTGCGCCTGCAAGCAGTCCAAAAATACTGCACGTCCACAGCCAAGCCGATGTTGTTAAACCCTTTATTTGATTTTTTGCACCAAACAAAATGGAGTTGCCGCCCAACATTGCCGAACCGATAATTGCACCTATCGAACAGGCAGGCACCGTCAAGCCAAGTGCAGTATCGATTATCATACAACACGCCGATGTTAGCGACAGCAGCAAAAATGTTTTCAATCCTGCCGTGTGCCCCTTTTGCGAACGCTCGCACCCGATAAAGAACGCAAAAATCAGCGCCAACGCCACGCGAAGCAATACCGATCCCACCGTTATGCCCTGCGACCATTCTCCCAACAATTTTGCAATAGGGTCGTTCATTATTATATCTCCTTCATTGTTATATTCTTTTTTTATTGTCCTTTCGTTTTATCTGCAACTTTATGCGCTTAAAACCAGTTTAATGTTCAATTTAAATACCATTACAGGCACTCGCAGTCATTTTCGAACCACAGTTCGTATCATACATTCAAGTGACATTAAGCATAAACTTTTAAGCAAATCGATAAGTACGCCCCCAACCGAAAAGCTGTACCGCGCGTCAACGCTTTGTGCGCTTACGAGAGTTAATCAAATAGTATTCCTCCGCAGCTTGCGTAAAAGCTTGCTCCGCAGCTTGTTCATCGGAATGGGGCAACTCCTGTTGAATTTCCTTTATTCTATCTATCAGCCTATCAACATTGTTTTGGTTATCAACACGCTCACGCGAAGCAACGTGCACGTTATTCTGTGCCTGTTCCACAACCGTCGTAGCCTCGGCAGGCTGCCCCGGGATATACGATTTTGAAAAATACAACGACATTTTTGCCAGTGCAGGACCGATAAGCTCATACAGCACGCTTGATGCGAGAATAATCGTTTCCATAGCCGCGCCGGTTTCGCCACCGACAGTTCGTGCCGCCAACGCCGCCAGACCTATTGCGACGCCTGCCTGCGGAACAAGCGCAAGTCCCAAATAGTTGCGCACAAGCTTATCCTTTTTAGTAACTTGACAGCCCACAAATGCGCCAAGATATTTACCCAAAATGCGCACCACAAAATACACCGCGCCGATAACCAACAGCGGAACGCCTGCCACTGCATCGCCCGTGCTTAGTAGAGCATCCAGCTTGAAGTTTGCACCCGACCGCACAAAAAACAGCAATAGCACCGGAGGGGAAAAGTAGTTTAGCTGCTTGAAAAGCTTATCGTCGTTTGTGGTGTTCATATATACCGTGCCCATCACCATGCAGCCGAGCAGCGGTGATACGTCCAAAAAGGCGGAAGCACCACAAAACCCGAACAACACCGCAATTGCAATTATCAGTCTGTTATCCGTCGAATGGCGGGACATTAACAGCTTTAGCAAAAAGCCACACAAGCCGCCCAAAACCAGCATGCACAAATTATACAACACGGGCAGCAAAATGCCTGCAACGGATATCGTGTTGGATATCACTGCCGTTGCAACGGCTATGGCAACGGAAAACGCAACCAACCCCACAACGTCGTCCAGCGCAACTACTTGCAGCAACGTATCGACAAAATCACCCTTGGAGCCTGTTTGCCGAATGGTCATCATCGTGGACGCAGGCGCAGTTGCCGCAGCAAGCGACGCAAGCACTATCGAAAACGCCATGCCCAAATCCATTATCCAATAGGTAACCAAAAACACCACAAGGCTTGCCACAAGGGACTCGAACAGCGTAATGATAATATTTTTGGCTCCGTTCCGCTTCAAAACGGATAGCTTGAAAAACTCGCCCGTGCCAAATGCAATAAATGCCAGCGCAATATCCGCCAAAAAACTCATTCCGTCGATTACACTCTGCGGAACAATATTAAAGCAATACGGACCTATCAAAATACCCGCAACAATATATCCCGTCACATTTGGCAGCCTTAGTAGCTTTGTTATCCTTGTAAGCAAAAATCCCGCAATTAACATTACGGCAACGGATATTATTGTTTGCGGCGCGGCAGCAAACCCTTCAAGCATCTGCGTTCTCCCTCGATACAACATAACGCCAATTCCGCAAACACACACAGTCTGAATCGACACCGCTGCACTCGCGATAATTTAGCAACACAAAAATAATAGTAAATTATCCTTGATTATATTGAAAAAGTTTTTGATATATGATATACTATCAAAATCATAAAGTCAAATTATGATTGTTTATGTAATAATAAATTTTCATAATGAGGAGCGGGAATATGTCGTTTTTGGATGACAAGTTGGATACTCTGATTACAGTGTGCGAAACGCAAAACTTTACAAAAGCGGGCGAGCTTTTGGGCTTGACTCAGCCTGCGGTTAGCCATCACATTAAAAAATTGGAGGAAGAATTGGGCGCACCGCTGTTTTTACGCAAAAAAGGGGAGCTTGTTTTATCTACCGAGGGCGAAATTGCGCTATTATACGCCAAGCGTTTGCGTGCCCTTTGCGAAACAATGCAAGCCACAGTGCGAAATGCGCACAATAACCTACGCAAAATACGCATTGGCATCACACACACGCAAGAAAGCGGATTTGTGGTAGAAGCGCTATCCAAGCTAACCGGCGGAATAGATAATTTTAGTATCACGTTTATTACTGATACCATAAAAAATCTTTATGCAATGCTGGAAAATTTTGAGATTGACATGGCGATAATCGAGGGCAAGCCCACAGGCAGCGAGCTTAATTTTGTGGTTATCGATACTGACTCGCTGATGTGCGTGGTTTCCGCCGATAATCCGCTTGCAAAAAAAACTGCCATAACGCTGGGTGAACTAAAGCGACAGCACCTCATTTTGCGGTTGCCCTCCTCCTCAACGCGCGCCAAGTTGGAAAGCTCATTGCAAGCGATAGGCGAAAGCATCGATTCGTTTGACGTCATCATCGAAGCAGATAGCATTGCAACCATCAAAAACCTTGTAAAAAAGGATATCGGTGTGACCGTACTTGCGCGCAGCACCTGCTACAAGGAAATAAAAAAGCGCACGCTTGTTGCGCTACCCATTGAAAACCTTAGCATGATACGGGAAACAACCATCGTTTACCACAAGACATTTGACCACGCCGAGATTATTGAAAAAATTGCCTCTGCCTACAACGACACGGTTGCAAACAGACAATAACCAATCATGCAAAAGCTATCAAGTATTTTTTAAGTTGTGCGTATTATGATAGGTGTAATAGTGTCGGCAGATGCCACGAAAACGTTTTTTTTACGCAAAATTCTTTGATTTTCGACAAAAATGCTCGAAAAATTAAAATAACTTGAAAATCGCATTTGCCCCCACGGAATCCCAAAAGCACAGCTTGTGCAAAGGCAAGCATAGCACGCTTGGTGCGTCACTGCATATCGGCACAGCATACCGTTCGGCTAAGTCGCAACGGATATTAGGAGAATACTAAATGTTAGAGCTAAAAGGAATAACCAAAGATTATATCGTAGGCGACGGCACGGTACACGCACTAAAAGGCGTGGATATAGCCTTTCGTCGCAGCGAATTCGTTTCCGTTTTGGGGCCGAGCGGTTGCGGCAAAACAACGCTATTAAACATCGTTGGCGGTTTGGATCACTACACCGATGGCGACCTACGCATAGACGGTATCAGCACGCGCAACTATACCGACCGTGACTGGGATACCTACCGCAACCATCGCATAGGGTTTGTTTTCCAAAGCTACAACCTCATTCCGCACCAAACCGTGCTGGAAAACGTCGAGCTAGCATTGACGATATCCGGCGTGGAGCGCACTGAGCGAATTACCCGCGCCAAAGAAGCGTTGGATAAAGTCGGGCTTGTTGGGCAATATCACAAAAAGCCCAATCAACTTTCCGGCGGACAATGCCAACGTGTTGCCATTGCAAGAGCGTTGGTAAACAATCCGGAAATACTGCTTGCGGATGAGCCAACAGGGGCATTGGATAGTAAAACCTCTGCACAAATCATGGATTTGATGAAGCAGATTGCAAGCGAGTGCCTTGTTATAATGGTAACGCACAACCCCGAACTTGCCGAACGCTACTCCACGCGCATAGTGCGCCTTTTGGACGGCAACATCGTAGACGATACAAACCCTTACGATCCGTTAACCGAACCGACAGTCGAATTGCAAAAGCCCGTCAAAAAAGTGCCACCCAAAAAAGCCAAGCTTTCGTTTTGGACAGCATTCAAGCTATCGGCGCGCAACCTTATATCCAAGCTTAAACGCACTGGACTTGTGTGCTTTGCCGGTTCCATTGGCATCATAGGCGTAGCAAGCGTGCTGGCAATATCCACAGGCGTGCAAAGCTACATACAAGCCATGCAGGACGATATGCTTTCCGGCAATCCCGTAACGATAAGTCAGGAAGCGTACGACTTGAGCGCAATGGTAGATGCGAGCCAAAAAACCTCGCAAAAGAACGTTGCCGAACAGCTGATAAAGGACGGCTACGTTAACGTGTCGGAAACGGTCAAATCCATCGTCGACGGAGCCGGCAACCTATCATCCTTCAAAGTAAGCAACGACATCACCCGTAAGTACCTCGACTACGTTTTGGCAATGCCCACGGAGTATTACTCCGCCATCACAACAGATTACGGTGTTAATATGTCCAACAATCTGTACACCGACTTTGACTTTGAGGGCAACAAAGTAACCGTATCCCTTGCGGCGGCAAACATGACGTATGCTTCGCTACTTGGCGAAAGCGATTACAGCAGCTACTCCTCAATGATAAGCCTTGTATCGGAAAGCTTTGCTCAGGCGCCTGATAACGAAAACTTTATTCTTTCGCAATACGACATAATTTCTGACGCGGCAACAAGCAAAATTGCCACTGAAGCAGACGAAATAATGATTGTGGTTAGCAGCAAAAGCTCGCTATCCGACCTAACGCTGGCACAATACGGATATTTTTCACAAGACGAATTCTTCAACATACTCTACAAGGCGGTCGAGGACGAAAGTTACAACGAAGCCATTTGGCAGGACAGCCTTTCCTACGAGGCACTGATGGGCAAAGAATTCGTGTGGTACCCCAATGATACCGTCTTTACAAAAAATCTCGGCTTAACCGCTCAGGCATCGCCCTTTACCTATCAGCCATACGCGCAAAGCGATTGGCAAGGCAAAAAACTCAAAATAACAGCAATACTTCGCCCGAAAGAAAATACCAACTACGGCTGCATGCAAAGCGGCTTTTACTACACAAAAGCCCTTGCAGAGGAAGTTATTGCCGATAGCCAAAAATCCGCCATCGTAAGTCACCTTAACGACAGCGGAGAAAGCGGCTTTAGCAGCATGAACTATAATGGCATGAATATCGGCATAACCTACGAATACAAAACGTGGCTAAACGGCACGGAAAAAACGCACACCGGCTTTGTGGGCGGAGTGGAAACGCTAAACCTATTTATGTCGCAAATGGGGCAAACGGGACAGGAAATGCCGACCATCTACACCCTATCCAAGCGAGATTTGGGCGGAGAGGAATTGCCGTCGCGGATTTTGATATACCCCACCAATTTTGAGTACAAAGATAACGTTACCGATTACCTATCGGAGTGGAACAGCGACAATACGCTCACAGTCAACGGACAACCCCTTGCCGCATCGGATAGGGCAAAAATAACCTACACGGATAATCTTTCCATCGTAATTGGCATCATCAATAACATGATAGATATCGTAACGGCGGCATTAGTGGCGTTTACCGCACTGTCGCTGGTGGTATCGACGGTTATGATTGCAATTATCACATACGTTTCGGTAATCGAGCGCGTCAAGGAAATTGGCGTAATTCGCTCGCTCGGCGGCAGAAAACGGGACGTATCCGCGCTGTTCAATGCGGAAACGTTTATTATCGGCGGAATAAGCGGACTTATCGGAATAGGCATCACCTATCTCTTGGTGCTTGTGCTTAACCTGATTTTGGACGGACTGTTTGCAATAGGCACCATCGCCATACTGCCCGTATCCACTGCGCTTATTATGGTCGGCGTAAGTATCGGATTGACGCTTATTTCCGGACTTATCCCCGCATCGCTTGCGGCACGAAAGGATCCCGTTGAAGCACTTCGTAGCGAATAGTCCGATTGTATCATTCTATTCATCAAATTTACAACCACTTTATAAATAAACAACCCTAAGAATTGTTTATCAAAATCTTAGGGCTGTTTTTATATTCTAAACATAAAACAAGGAGCGTCGTATAAAACGATGCTCCTTATAATAATTTATTTAACTGTACAAAATGCCTATTTGAAGCGTTTATATCGGTTGTTTAACGGCATTTATGTGTGTTATGCAAGGCGAATGCTTCTTGCAATCTCGATAACCGCAACGCTATCGATTTCCGGTGCAAGCTTAACGCTCGTTTTATCAAAGCCCTTTTCCACCGCCACGTTAACGACGCGTTCCACCATTTCTGTTTTGGGCGCACCCTTTTCCGGATTAGCAACAGGAACTTCGTCACATACAGTGCAAACAGCAAATGTTTCGTTATCGTAATCCACAACGTCCTTAACGATAGCGTCAATGCCGTCATCGGCAATGTGCACTTGATACGGATTGAAACGAATATCCAACGGGCTGTTGAAAATTCCGTTGCCGCCGCCATTGATTATGCGAGCTGCAAGTGTTTCGGGGCAGTCGAAGCTGTGACCGGCAATATCCAAGTGGAATTTGAGGTCTTTGACCGACTTAACCTTACCGTTAACTTCCTTTTCAACAGTAATCTTTTCCTTAACGAGCTTGCCACCAAGGCTGTTTTCCAGTGCGAGAGGTGCAACCACAACATCGTTAAGAGCCGTTTCGATTGCAATCTGTTTGAGGTCAATACCGATTGTAACGGCTTGTCCTGCTGCCAACTCAGCATCCTTATCAGCGAGCGTAAACAGAACTCTATCGGCAACTCGCAAGTGAACAAGACGTTGACCGTTGATTTTTTCCTCCGTGATTACCGTTGCGGGGATATTTCCGCCGATTGTAACAGCCGCAGTGGGAATTACGATTTGATACTTGCCGCTATCTGCAGCAATTGCAGCAGGCAGTGCGATAGTTGCGTTAAGCATATTGAGCGTACTGCCCTTAATTTCGCCGTCAACAATAATTTGCTCAGGAATACGAGGCGCAATGGTATGCTCCGTTTCCGCATCGAAAACTCTCAAATGCTCCATACCGATGGAGATATCGATGACTTGACCAATTTCGTACTCGGTGCCTGCAAGCGCCTTGATGATAATGCGCGTGGGGCTTTCCGCAACGGTATCCTCACTATTAAGGTTAAGGTCGGCGTAGATTTGGCACTCTGTACCTAGCTCCTCGATGTGGAATACACGGCACTTAGCCTTGAACGGATAATGCTCCGGATCTACGGAAATGTGCTCCGCTCTGATACCGAGAATAACCGGCTTTACGCCGTCAAGATATTTACGGTCGGCTTTGGTGTAGAAGCTGTACGGCGTGTCGATTTCGATACCGGTGTTATCGAAGGAAACAAGCACCTTATCACCGTGAAGCTTTAACGTGCCGTTATAAAAGTTCATTTGCGGTGTGCCGATAAAGCCTGCCACAAACTTATTGCAGGGGAAGCGATACAGATTGCGCGGCGTATCGATTTGTTGAATGAAGCCATCCTTCATTACAACGATACGGGTACCCATCGTCATAGCCTCAACTTGGTCGTGCGTAACGTAAATAAAGGTTGTTTGCAGCTTGTGGTGCAGTTTGCTGATTTCGCTGCGCATTGCCGTACGCAATTTTGCGTCCAAGTTACTAAGCGGTTCGTCCAAAAGGAATACTTTCGGCTCGCGAACGATTGCACGTCCCAACGCAACACGCTGACGTTGTCCGCCGGACATTGCCTTGGGCTTTCTGTCAAGATAATCCGTGATACCCAAAATTTCCGCAGCCTCGCGTACCTTTTTGTCGATTTCATCCTTGGGTACTTTACGAAGTTTAAGTCCGAACGCCATATTGTCGTACACGGTCATATGCGGATACAGCGCATAGTTTTGGAAAACCATTGCGATATCTCTATCCTTGGGCTCCATGTCGTTAACAACAACGTCGCCGATACGAAGTTCGCCTGCAGTGATTTCTTCAAGACCTGCAATCATACGAAGCGTTGTGGATTTACCGCAGCCGGACGGTCCGACAAATACGATAAATTCCTTGTCCTCGATATCCATGCAAAAGTCGTTTACTGCCTTTACACCATTTGGATATACCTTGTAGATGTGATTGAGTTGTAAGCTTGCCATATTATCCTCCGATATTAAATTACATTTTTTGCGTCCGTCGGTAATTCGCCACAAGGGCATTCCGCCAAACAATCTTGCTCGTTTTTTTGCAAGACCTGCCGCTACAAACGGACAAATTTCACCATCCCTTTTATTATAAAGGACAAAGGATGCTTTGTCAATACCCTTTTGCAATAAAAAACTCTGTTCATTTTATATTTTTTAGGATAAATTTATCCTATATTTTTACTATAGTCGTTTTTGTAAACAATCCGTTTTACCATTGCAAGGATACTGCAACGCAAAAACAAAGAACGATTGCACCAAACCGCATATAATAATCGAACGTTGCAGCACACGCTACAACCTTATACAAGAACAGGGACAACGACCTTTTTTCCGTATCCGTTTGCATAGATATACATAACAACCAACTTCAAATTTTAGCCAAAACACACCATGCCTAATTCTCCGTTTTACCCCAAAAACGCAATAAAAAGAGCAACCGCACTGGTTGCCCATATATTTATTTATCCTATTAGAATACTCTGTAAGATTGTTTACCCAACAACTTAAAAATAAAGCTTTTTTATGTCTTTTGTTATGTTGTACCACAGAATTTAGCGGCAAGGCGATGGGGAGAGGAAAAATTACAATTTAATAAAAACTCAAGACTTTTTTTAATAAAGTTATGAAATGCACCCCAAAAGTTAGACACTTTTAGGAGGTGCATTTTTTATGGCA
>CAZSIF010000009.1:0-75169 GCA_964607155.1 uncultured Oscillospiraceae bacterium | reverse complement strand
TCAGCTGGGAGAGCATCTGCCTTACAAGCAGGGGGTCACAGGTTCGAGCCCTGTACTCCCCACCAAAAACAGGGAATTTTAGCCAAAACAATGGCTGAAGTTCCCTTTTTATTGCAATTTTTAGGGACATTTAACCATTTTGAGTGGCAAAATGTCCTTTTATTTTGCATTTTGGGGTAAGATTTGGGGTTTTTTATTGGTTTAATTTTTCCGCTTCTTTTAGTAAAAACTCGTTAGTAAATTCGGTATATGCAACAGCTACTTTTCCACCTAATGAATGCCCCATAAAAAGCTTGCGAACGTCCTCGTTTACACCGCATTCTTTGCAGTGGCTGTTAAAGGTGCGTCGGCAGTCTTTTAGCGTGTGATTGGGCAATATTTTGTTGAATTCCGCACGAATTTTGTCAATTTTGGGCGTTTTCTGTAACACTTCGACGTCTAAATATTTTCGTAAATTTTTGGTTATCGGTATTTTCTTTTCGACGTATTTTTGTCCTTTTTGTTTTGTGTTTTGACATATTAAAAACGGTTCCTCGATACGCACGGTTTTTAGTTCACCGGGACGGAGTCCGCAGTACAAATAAACAGCGTAAATGCATTTATATTTTGGGGTGCTTTTGGCAAAAATGCCATTTTGACTTTTTTGTTACTCATCGGCTGTTGATAAATAAGTAACAGTGTCGTATGATAATTTCAAATTAATTTTTTTTGGAGTTTTTATGATTGAAAAACAGGTTGGAAATAGAATAAAACAACTGCGCAATAATCTTGGGATAAGTCAAGAAGAATTAGGGTTTCTATCGGGAGTACATAGAACTTATATTGCTAGTTTAGAGGTCGGCAAACGTAATGTATCCATTGTAACATTGGAAAAAATTGTTAAAGCGTTAAATGTATCAATGAGTGAGTTTTTTGATTTTTGAGGAAAAAAAGATGAGTTATATTGTCAGAAATGAAGATTTGGTTAAAATTGATGGAAAATTAATTATTACCAACCAGCAAGTAGTGTCGGCAATTGAATTTGCGAACGCCGCAATTAAAACACTAGATGACCAAACAAAAGCTTTTGATATCAATATTTTTGAGGCTATGGGAATGCGCAATTTGAGTGGCATTGTTGGTGAATATTTGGGAAAAAGTTTGCAAAGATTTTCAAATGATGCACTTCATTCCAATCTTCATCAAGATGGATATCCCGATTTGCTTTTAACAAATACGCCGGAAAGAAAAGAATATTTCTCATCATTATATTCGATTGTAGATGGAAAAAAATATCCTAAAGATAAATTCTCGTTTAGTCCATATAAATATGGAGGAATTGAGGTTAAAGCAACTTGCGGTAGTACTCCGCCTGCAAGCAATATTCCAAAACCTTTAATTGGAGAACAACGGATAACATTAATAAATTCATTTGATTGGAAGGCACACCATCGAACAACAAACAATTTAATAGGAATCTTATGGGATTTTTGTCGTGGGATTCCCACTATTGTTGCCGCATTTTATTGTAATAGCTTAACAATCGACGATTGGGGGAAAATTGTTCAACCAAAAGAAGGTGGCGGACGCACAACAAGTGTTTCAATAATGAACAGCGTTGGTATTAAAAAGATGTGTAAGAACTGGATTGCTGTTATTGATGACGAATTATATATAGCGGCTCTTTCAAAAAACAAGTGGATAGGTTATCGAGTCAAATGAAATTGTTACTCATAGTTGACAATATTCTGCTGTTATGATACAATCAACTGAAAATAGGAGTTTATCTAATGACTGACAGATTAAAAGCTATAAGTTTGTTCTCTTCTTCAGGAATCGGAGATTTAGGACTTCATGCAAACGATATTGATACTGTTATTGCTTGCGAATTGTTAAAAGAAAGGATGAATTTATTTCAAAACAATAATCCCAAAACAAAATGTTTTTGCGGCGATATTTGGTCTTTACAAAATGAAATAATTGAATACTACAAAAAAAAATATGTAGAACCTCCTTTTATAATTCTGGTAACGCCCCCATGCCAAGGTATGTCTACAAATGGTATGGGAAAAATGCTGAGTGAATACAGGAAGGGGTTACGTCCAAAGTTTGACGAAAGAAACAGATTAATAATTCCAGCATTGAATATTATTAAAGAATTGCAGCCGGATTGGGTGATTTTTGAAAACGTTGCGAATGCGGGCAATACATATATTTACGATGAGCAAAATAATCTTATTAATATTATTGATTATATCCATAAAGAGTTGGGCAATGAATATGTGGGAGAATCTAAAGTTATTGATTGTGCAGATTACGGCATCCCTGAACATAGAGTTAGGTTGCTTGCTGTGTTCACTAGAACAAAAAAAGGAAAAGACTATTTTTCTATGAACAATTCTTTTATTCCGCATCCGACACATACACAAGCAGAAACACCTACTACAAAAAAATGGATAAGTCTTAAAGATGCAATAGGCGATATTCCTGTCTTAAGAGCAGAAAAAGGTTGTAATATCGATAAAAATAATCCACTTCACAAAGTTCCTATACTTGACGAAAAGAAATTGTGGTGGATAGACAATACGCCTGAAGGGAACACCGCATTTAACAATCAATGTGTTAATCCTTCTTGTAGATATCAAAAAAATCCTGTGCATGGAGCAAAACACGATGCCGATGGGATTAATAAAGCGAATAATAATACTCCATTATATTGTCAAAAGTGTGGGGCTTTATTGCCGAGACCATGCGTCGAAGATGATCACGGCAACAAACGCATAATGAAAGGTTATACAAGCGCATATAAAAGAATGTCTTGGGACGAGCCTGCAAGTGCGTTAACTCAAAATTTTCAGTATGCCTGTTCTGATAATAAGGTACATCCATCTCAAACAAGAGTTCTTTCTTTATGGGAGGGGCTTATTATACACACCATCGCGCAATATCCATATTCATTTAAAATTAACGGTGAATATACAAATGATGGATTAATTAGGGATACGATCGGAGAAAGTGTTCCACCCAAAATTATAGATATCATTGCTAAGAATATTATTTCTATCAGTAAAGGGACATCTACGGAATCAATATATTAAATAAAGGTAGAAAAAATGAATATATGGGTTCAACACCTATAATTTGTTTTAGTGCTGATATGCTACACAAAAAATGACGATTTTCGTAAGAAAGTCGCCTTTTTTTGTTCTTTTTTATTGTTCTTGATTAATGATTCTCTGAAAAAGCGGCGTTGGATAAAACCTTATAGAGAATGGATAAGAGAAAAAGGGTACTTTATAAAATGCGTCTTCTAAAGCGTCAAAATTTTGGGTTTACATCATTACTGTGCAAGGTGTGGGAACAAAAAAGCTATGGACAAAACAGAAACAAAAAAACTCATTTTGCGATTACGGCAGTATTTTGCGCGCCGGATGTTGGCAAAACAGATGGGGGAGTGCCTAATGCGCTTTGTGATTGAGTTTACTCCTTGCCCCCCTTGACAAAATCAAAAACGGGTATATAATATCTGCGCAACGTGGGCGGCGGAGCAACAAATGTAAAAAATGTGACTGTTTTTGCGTAAAAAAATCAAACGTCAATGGGTTAACGTCAAACTGTTTGTGGACATTTGGGTACGTTGTTTCGTTGTAATAAACAAAAAGGAGATTTTAATATGTTAGGTGCAATTGTAGGGGATATTGTTGGTTCGCGGTTCGAGTGGCACAACATCAAGACGAAGGATTTTGTGTTGTTTACGCCGGACTGCTTTGCCACGGACGACAGTATAATGACGCTGGCTATTGCCAATGCGTTGTTGAATTACAAGCAGGGCAATTATGATAAGCTACGGGACGATACGATTGCCTCGATGGTATCCATTGGGCGACCGTATCCCACTTCCGGCTACGGCACGAGCTTTTTTTCGTGGTTGTACGGCAATGACCACCGTCCGTACAACAGCTGCGGAAACGGTTCGGCAATGCGAGTGAGTGCTGTTGCGCATGTTGCAAAAAGTCTGCGAGAAGTCAGGCGAATGTCCTTTGCCGTAACGGCAATTTCGCACAATCATCTTGAAGGTGTGCTCGGCGCGGAGGCCACGGCTGTTGCTACATTTTTGGCATTAAACGGCACAGATAAGGATGTTATAAGGCAATATGTGGCACAAAATTACTACGACGTCAGCCGTTCGCTTGATGAAATACGCCCAACATACAAATTTGAGGGGACTTGTCAGGAAACTGTTCCGCAAGCATTGACCGCGTTTTTTGAATCGACTGATTTTGAGGACGCAATACGCAATGCAATATCTATCGGCGGTGATAGTGATACTGTTGCGGCAATCACCGGCGCAGTTGCCGGTGCGTACTACGGTGTTCCGCAAAAAATTGCCGATAGGGCAACGCTCTACTTGGACGAGCGGCTTGGCGGAGTATTAAAAGCGTTTGAAGATAAGTTTGCCCAAAAATAACGCAGTTGTGTAGGTTATGGCGGCAAGACTGCTTTATGGGCGACTTTTTTTATTGACGGATTTTTGCAAAAAACCATTGACATTCAAAATGCAGGAATGCTAATATAAAACTTGAAAATGCAAGCAAGCGCTGATATATAGTTGAGGCACTTTGCAACAACAAGGAGCAATCAGCAATGTTATCCGACGAAAAAAAACTTACGCTACATGTCGATATGCCGAACGAACGAGATAAGATTTGTGCTTTTGGTAAAGCGTTGTCCATTCCGGATAGGGTGCGCATTTTGGAGCTTTTGGGCACGAGGGCAATGAACCTAAACGAAATATCCAAAGAGTTGGATATACCGGTGTCATCCGTATCCAACCATATCAATGCGCTTTCGGAGGCGGAGCTGGTGCTTGTAACCTATCAGCCCAGCGTAAAGGGACATGTAAAAATGTGCAGTGCCATGGTGACCTCTGCAGAGGTCAAATACAAGCTACAGGGTGCACACGAGCAAGGCAACGAATACAGTATCGAAATGCCTGTGGGCATGTATTGCGATTGCAACGTAAATGCGCCGTGCGGCATTGTCGGCGCGGAAAAGCGTCTTGTAATGTTCGATATGCCTGATTGTTTTTATTTGCCTGAGCGCAAAGATGCGGAATTGCTTTGGTTCGAGTACGGGTACGTTAGCTATCGATTTCCTTATTTGGTCACGGGGGGGGGTGTATCCCATCCGACTGAAATAAGCTTTTCGTTGGAAATATGCTCCGAGGCACCCTATTATCGTGATGTTTGGCCGAGCGACATAACCTTTTTGATAAACGATATCGAGGTGCTTTCATGGACAAGTCCCGGCGATTTTGGCGGTAGGCGCGGTATTTATACGCCAAAATACTGGTCAACCGCAAGCTCTCAGTTCGGCTTGCTCAAAAAAATAACCGTCAGTCCCACCGGTGTGTATCTCGATAACCGCTTGATGCACAAAAACGTTAAATTTGCGGATTTGGGTATTGCAAACGGGCGGACAGTAAAATTTACGGTGCAGATAAAGGAGGATGCCGAGCATCGCGGCGGAATCAATATTTACGGAAAAAACTTCGGTGATTTTCCGCAAGCTATAATAATGACAATCAAATAATGTTCGTAAGGAGCCTTGCTTGTGTGCAGGGCTCTTTTTTCGTGTGTAGCAGTGCGAGAGGCGTAGGCGAGCAGAATTCGAGGGCGATACAATGATAATGCAATTGACATAAAGAAGTAGATCCCGATGCTTACGCATCGCCCTAACGGGTTCGACTGCGTGCTATCGCACTTCGCTCAGGATGACACATTACCAAGTGCTATTGCTTTTTACAAAGGGAATGTTTTATAAGTTGATTGCATTTTCACGAATACTTTGCCTTACCACTTAGGATGACACATGGACATTCTCATTATTCTTTTACAAGAGTAATGCTCTATATCAAATTTTGTTCCCGTGAATACATTACAAATAAGTCGCGCGCTAACGCCCTTCGCTCAGGATGACAAATAATAACGTCATTGCCTATGTCGGATAGCGTGCGATTTTATCCAAATGAAGTTTTTGTATTTAATAAAAATCTCGGAAGCAAAAAGTAAAGTTGAGCAGGGGCAGAAGTACAAAAAATTGATAACGTCTCCAAAATGTTGAAAACAGGACGGATAATTTTACCTAAAGGTTGAATAGAGATGACAGCTTGAATATGTTACAATATTTTTGGGAAAGTTTACGCATTGTAAAAATCGGCTGTTTTTCGTCTAAAAAATGGCAAAAATGCGTGATTTTCGATAAAAAATAACGGTTAGGAGAATCACTATGAAAAAAATTTCTATGTTGATGGTTTGGATTCTTGTGCTATGCCTGCTAACCTCTGTGTGCGCAACGCTTGTCGGTTGCGACGGCTTTGGTGAAGTAGAAGGCGAGGAGCAGGAGGAGGTTGATCCCAACCGCACCCAGCTGCGTATAGGTAATTACTATGGCGGCGCGGGCGACGGTTGGTTACAAGAACTTAAAAGACAATATGAGCTATTGCACCCCGACGTGCAAATACTAATTACAAACGACAAACCGTCATTTGTCCCTGATACGCTTAAAGCAAGCATCAAAACGGACAAGCACCAGATTTATATTGCGGAAAAGCAGTATTACTACGATTTGGTCAACGACGGCAAAATCGCCGACATAACGGATATCGTAACCGAGCCGTTAACAAAATACAACGAAACAATGTCCATCGCGGATAAAATCGATGACGAAGGATTGAAGGAATACTACGGCGGAGTTAATACAAACAACAAGTATTATGCACTTCCCAGCTATATGTCCCACTGCGGCATCATTTACGACGTGGATTTGTGGGAAGAAAAGGGCTTTTATATTGCCGATGGCTCCACGGATACGTCTGTTCAGTACACCACGGGCTTGGCAGGTGCTAAGGAAAAATCCGCAGGTCCGGACGGTGTTAAGGGCACGCGCGATGACGGTATGCCCGCAACCTATGCGCAATTCCAACAGCTTGTAAAAACAATCAAAAAGCGCAACTGCACTCCGTTTATTTGGAGCGGCGGCATTTCCGTTTATCAGCAAATGATTTCTACTGCGTGGTGGGTAGATTACGAGGGTTACGATAATTTTAGTCTTAACTACACGCTTGACGGAAGTTACAAATTTGAGGGTGACGAGGTGTCCACAACGATAGACGCAAGCAATGCGTACCTGTTGCAAAAGCAAAGCGGTAAAAAATACGCACTTAAATTTGTTAAAGATCTTGTTAGCGACCAAGGCAACCATACGCTTTCCAGCGGCGGAACGACAAACGACCATCTTGGCGCGCAGTACGAGTATTTGATAAGCTATCCGCGCGGCGAGCAACCGGTTGCGATGTTTTTGGAATCGGACTGGTGGGAAAACGAGGCACAAAAGTTTACCACCGGCTTTGGCGATATGGCAAATATGTACGGAGAAAAGTGGGCGTACGGCAACCGCAGATTTGCCTATATGCCCATTCCCAAGACGGAAGGTTCCGCCGAGGGAGAAACCGTGCTAAGCACGTCATCCACCTGCTGTATGTTTATCAATGCGAATTCCGGCGATAAGCTTGAGCTTGCAAAAGATTTTTTGCAGTTTATGCACACGGAAAGCTCTTTGCAGGTGTTTAACACTTACACGGGCATGTGCCGTCCGTACAAGTACACGCTCACAACCGAGCAGTACAACAAACTGACGTATTTTTCACAATACATCTACGATATGTATAAGGGTGAAAACGCCGTAAGCGTCGTTCACGACGTATCACGTTGCTCAAAGCGCAATGCTAACATGACCTACTTCCGCGACGAGTGGGAGTGGAGCACCAGCATTGGCAGTAAGCTGTACAACAATCCGTTCAAGGCATTTGCCGCAGATTCGACGCTTTCAGTAGATGACTACTTTAACGGAATGTTCAAGTATCAGCAGGGTAAGTGGGCAACACTCAAATAAATAAGACTTTATAAAACGTCGAGAAGGCGCAAGGGGGTTTTCCCGAAAACCTCTCGACGTTTTGCGCTATATATTAGTTGATACAGTTGTTTGTAAAGAGATTTTTATGAAAAACACAAAAAACAATTCGACGGCGTTGCCGAACGGAGCAAAGTTGCTCAAGAAAAAAAAGAAGCGTGGCGCCAAGATATTTTATTGGTCGGTATTGGCGTTGCCGTTATTGCAGTTTTGCATTTTTTATATTGGCGTCAATGTCAACTCACTGTTGTTGTCCTTTAAGGAATACACCGTGGCGGACGGCTTTCAATGGCTGGATTTCGGCGAGCTGTTTGCAAACTACAAACAATTTTTTGTGGATGTGGCAAACAACGAGGTTTTGAGGTACTGCTTTGAAAACTCATTTGTTGTGTGGCTATTTACCGTGCTGTTAATTACGCCGATAAGTATATTATTTTCCTACTATATCTACAAAAAACGCACGATAAGCGGATTTTTTAAGGTAATGCTGTTTTTGCCGACGATAATCCCCGGCATCGTTTTGGTACTTATGTACAAATACTTTGTGGATGGCGGCATTCCTACATTATTGGAAAAGTGGTTTAACGTGCGCGTACTGGGGCTGTTGTACAACCCCGATACCGCAATGATGATGATAGTTATCTTTTTGATGTTGACCGGTTTCGGCACGGGCATGCTGCTTTACACGGGAGCAATGTCCCGTATCGATAATAGTCTTATCGAAAGTTGCAAGCTGGATGGCGCAAACGCTTGGCGGGAAATTTGGCACATAATATTGCCATCCATTTATCCCACCATAACCATGCAGATGGTTTTTGGCATAGCGACGTTTTTTACAAGTCAAGCCGCCCTGTACAGTTTTTACGGTATAGGTGCCGATCCGCAAAACTATACCATAGGCTATTGGCTGTTTTTGAAGGTGGCAACAGATAGTAGTAGTTACACGGAGTATCCTTATGCCTCGGCGGCAGGTATTGCCTTTACGCTTGTTGCTGCCCCCGTAACGCTGCTTGTCAAGTGGGCGATGGAAAAATTCGGACCGTCGGAGGATTGAGGATATGAGAGCTTTATTAAATGGTAAAATCGCAAATCGCAAATCCGATAATACCGAAGTCGGCGGAGTTAAAAGTAAGCCAAATGCGGCAACCATACTGACCTTTGTGCTTATGGCGGCGTACTCCGTGGCAATGCTGACGCTGTTTATCTGGGCGTTGTTTTCGTCGGTAAAAACGCAGTATGAATTTCAAACCGATCCGTTCGGTATACCGAGCGAATGGAAGTTTAGCAACTATCTGACGGCACTGCGAAAGTTTAGCGTAACCGTTATGGACGGGGACGTGGCACGCAAGGTATACTTGCCGGAAATGCTGCTTAACAGCTTTATTTATTCGATGGGCTGCTCCATTGTCAATACTGCGGTAACATGTCTTGTGGCATATGTTACGAGCAAATACAATTATCGTTTTTCCAAGGTGGTGTACAGCATCGTTATCATCACGATGATACTTCCGGTAGTGGGCAGCTTGCCCTCTGAATTGGAAATGTCACGCAATTTGGGCTTGTACGATACGGTGTGGGGTATGTTTATAATGAAGGCTAACTTTTTGGGAATGAATTATTTAATATTCTATTCCGCCTTCAAAAACTTGCCTTGGGATTATGCCGAGGCTGCCTTTGTGGACGGTGCGTCGCACTTCCGCGTTATGGTCAAAATAATGATACCCATGATAAAGCCTGTCATCTCGGTCGTTATGTTACTGGCGTTTATCGGTTATTGGAATGATTACTACGTTCCCATGATGTTTATGCCAAACCATCCTGTTGCTGCATACGGTTTGTTCCGCTTCCAGCAGGCAACCGATTCGGCAATAAGCTCGGTTCCGATGAAAATAGCAGGCTGTATGATTGTGTTTGCACCAATATTCGTGCTGTTTTTGGTAATGAAGGATAAATTGATTGGAAATCTAACTGTAGGAGGATTGAAAGGATGAAGAAAAAGAGAATTATCTTTACGCTCGCCGTCGCGTGCTGCTTGCTGATAGCCGCGGGAACGTCCATCGTTGCCGATGCGACAGTTTTCCAGTACAGCTTGTTCGACGCGGACGGCATGTACGTTGACACGAACGTTGCCGTGCCGGAATCGACGGGCATTGCTGTTGCAGATAGGGGCTTGGGAATATCCTCAAAAACCGATGGCGCAAGTATATCCCTTAAGGATACTGTTTGCGGCGAATTCGACATCAGCTTTTTGCCATATTCGCAGGCAACATTTAGCGGCAGTGTTATTGAGGGTGGTAGCTTTGAAAACAGCTATCAGGATTTGGACGAAATGAGCCTTGTGTTTACCGATGCGAGCGATTCGTCCAAGAGTTTTGCAGTAAGGCTTACGGGCGGAGCGGACGGCAACAACGTTACCGTAAACGCATCCGTTGCCACGAAGGGCTATCGCGCAGGCGTTTATTACTATCGCGATAACAAAGCGTGCGGTAGTACAGGCGGCTACAATGCCGCAGGAGTGTACACCTATTTGTACGGAACAAGCTTTTCCAACATGGCGGTATCCGCAGGTAGCTACTCCGCTGCGAACGTGCAGCCTGTGCGCATAGTGTTTGATCCTGCGGAAATGAGGGTTTACGGCTATAACTATGGCTATAACGCATATTCGAGTGAAAAACGCCTTATTTGGGATATGTCCGAGCTTGAGCTTGACGGACGGACTGTGTCGTCCACTCTTGACGGCTTTGCCGAGTACAGCGTTTCCATTGTGTTCGATTCCGTCAAAAACGGAAAAACCGCATCTGCAATAATTTATTCCATTAACGGGCAAAGCCTTTCCAGTTCGGTTGTAATTAACGGAGCCGGTCCTGTTTGCTCATTGCCCGATGCTTTACAGAGTTCTGTCGGCGGCACTTTGACGTTACCGGCGCCCGATTGCTATGACGTTATCGATGGCAAAACGGCATTTGACGGATTGGTTAAGGCTGAGGCGCCGGACGGCAGCAACGTTGTCGTTAAGGTGGGCGATAGGACGCTTGAAGCAGATGCAAATGGCTATTGTGTTTGGGAAAACGGTGCGCAAATAATTACCGCTCAGGGAGGAGTGTACAAGGTCAGTTATAAAGCCAAGGATTCCACGGGGCTTTACGGCAAGGAGTACACCGTATCGGTGCCGGTTGGCGTACTTGCAGATAACGGCTTGAAGATAACCGAAGGTTACAACACTTATGTCAAAAAAGGTACGGAACTAAAGGTGCCTGCGGCAAAATGGACGGTCGGCGATACAGATATCGATGCGGCTATCAAGGTGATTGCTCCCGACGGAAGCGTTGTTGGCGCACCGTACAAGGCAGACCTTGAAGGACGCTACACGGTTGTGTATTCCGCAACGGTAGGCGACACGGCGCTGGAAAGTAATTTGTATATTTATGCCTTCGACGAAAATGCAGAGTTGCTTGGTTGCAGCGGCGGAGTAAGCGTAGTTAACGGCTCGTCCGATTTACATGCTCGCTTATCGGGGCTTATCGCAACCACAACGGTCGCAAACGGAACGGTGACCTATTCTCGCGAAATTGACATTCGTTCCAAAACCAAAAACGATACGCTTGTTTCCCTGATGGCATTGCCTGTGCGCGTCGGAGTGGCAAGCATGGGACAAATAGCCATTAAGCTTACCGATACGACGGATCCGACAAACTATATCACGCTTTTAATTACGCCGGCAACGGATAGTGATATGAGCATGGTGCGCGCGGGTAGTGCGCAGCAAACCCCTGCCGGACGTAGCAACAGTGGCACGGTGGAGTCCAATCTCGGCGGCGGAACAAAGGTGTTCCACAGCTTTTACGGCATTGCTAATTATGTTGATATAACCGAGCAGTTTATTGACGTGCGTTTGGATTATGAAAGTAAATGCGTTTATATTGGTAGCAAGCTTGTTTGCGATTTGGACGATAGCGAATACTTTTCGCAAGCGTGGGAAGGTTTTGGCGGCAAGGCAATACTTTCCGTAACGCTGCGTGAGCTTTCTGCAGAAAGCGCAAGCATACTTATTAACGAAATTGACGGCAACAGAATTTACGGCAAATTCTACGGCGATTGCGTGTCGCCCACGATTATTGCGGGGTTCGATACGGAGGATATCCCCGATGCGGTTGTCGGTAAGGAATATCCCGTTTTGCCCGTGGAGGTTCGCGATAACAACACGGAAGCGGATTTGAGCGTTGTCGTCACGGATAGGAACGGTAACGTGCTTGCCCAAAACGAAGCGTTTGTTCCCGATGCTGAGGGTGAGTACTATATGGTATTCTGCGCAACCGACCGTGCCGGTAACTCGGTAACAGTCAAATACATTATCAATGCGTACACTGCGGTGGAACAGCTTGAGATATCCATTGCTAGCGAGTTGACAAAAACGGCGCGCGTCGGCGAAAAGGTGCCCCTGCCCGAGTACGTCGTTAGCGGCGGTAGCGGACTTAACGTTGTTTCCGTTACGGCAAAGGGCAAAAAGACTGGCACTGAATACAAGGCTGACGCATTGTCGTTCACCCCGACGGTTGCAGATGAATACGTTATTACCTATACGGTAAAGGACTATCTCGGTGTGACATCCACGGCATCGGCAGGGCGTATTGTTGTTTCTCTTAGCGAGGAGCCTATTTGGACAAGGTTCCCGGTGCTACCAGAAGTGTTTATTTCCGGCAGAACGGTCACGCTGCCCGAAGCCGAGGCGTACGATTACGTTGCCGATAAGCCTGCCGCAATATCGGTGGAAGTAACGGCGAATGGGGAAAACGTCAAGCTTGGTGCAGACCGCAAATATTCGCCGAAAAGCGAGCTTGCGGAAACGCCCATTACAGTAAAGTATATTGCAACTGCGGCAAGTGGCAAAAAGGCAACGCTCGTCTATAATGCAACGTTAATTAGTCTTTACGACAGCAACGACGGTTTGGTGCTGAAAAGATATTTCAAGACGGAGGGCATGGACAAGGTTGAGCAGACGGAGGACTGTATTCTGTTCGAGTTCAGCCAAGGTAACAATTCCATCGAGTTTGTTAAGAGTATTTATTCGCATGGGTTTGAGCTTACTTTCGATGTGCCTGCAAGCGCAAACAACTTCAACGCCGTAACGTTGGAGCTTATCGATTCCGTAGATTCCTCCAAGAAAGTCGTGTTCACGGCAACAAAGGGCGGCTTTGCCGATAAAACCACGGCGGTTTCCGTCAACGGTTTGCAAACGCTGTCTATCGAGGGTTGCTTCTTCGAGACAGTAAAAAGAATGCGCATCGCCTACGATAACGACGATTATTCAATCAAGGATTCTTCTGGTTTAACTGTCGGTTACGTCAAATACTACTCCGATGGAACGCGCTTTACGGGATTCTCTGATGAAATCAATGTAAGGCTTAGTGCAGAGGGCGTTGAGGGCTTGGGACAGTTACAGCTGTACAAAATCGGCAACCAGTTGTTGATGGAAAACGACGGCGATTACACCAACCCCGTAATTGTAACCGAGGGTGAAATTCAACGCTCGGTAAACAAGGGCGAGCAGTTGGTTATTACAAAGGCAAAGGCGTTTGACGTGCTTGGTTTTGATACCACCGTTACAGTAAGTGTATTCAAGGGCACGTCGTATCTGCTAAGGGATGCATCTGCAAGCGAGGAGCATACGCTCACGCTTAGCGAATATGGTGAATATAACGTCATTTACAGTGCTCGCGATGAAAACAACAATCTCGCAAGGCACTCCATGGTGGTAAACGTTCGCGATAACGTTGCGCCCACAATTGACGTTAACGATACGGAAATTGTCGTGCGTGTAGGCTCAGAGGTAAAACTGCCATCGGCAAGCGCATCCGATGATGTTGGCGTGGAAAAGCAATTTGTGTTTGTCATCGATACCTACAATAACATGATAAACGTCACGGGAAGCACGTCCTACGTTCCCACCCTAAAGGGCATCTACACTATCAGATACGTTGCGGTCGATGCGGCAGGCAACTATGCCATCAAAGATGTGGTACTTAAGGTTGCGGAGGCTTAAAATGAAAAAGACAATTAGAATAATCTGTTTTTTGATGTTAATGGTAACGTGTTTAACCGTGTTACTTTCGGCGTGCAAGCCATCGGAAGAGGACGAGGCGCCGGTGTATAAGGAGGAGGAACCTGTAACCATTCCGGAAACAAGCATTATGCTTGCGTCAAACGGAACTACGGAGTACAAGTTGGTGGTCCCTTCGAGCTTAAAGACAAAGGAAAAGGTTGCTCGCGATGAAATGACGGAGTTTTTCCGCAAATCGACAGGTGCTGAGCTTCCGGTGATTTCCGACGTCGGGCTTACGTTCGACTCCGATGCCAAATACATTTCCGTGGGCGATACGGAAATTCTTGCCACAAGCGGCGTCTCCGTTGATAGTAAGGAGCTTACCTCCGACGGATACGTTATCGTAACAAAGGGTAACACTGTTATTATTGCAGGACCGTCCGACTATGGCACATTGTACGGCGTTTACGGATTTTTGAATCACCAAATCGGTTTTGAAGTATATGCCGAGGACGAAATTTACTACGAACTCAAAACGGAGCTGAAGCTGTTAAAGTTCAACATAAAGGAAGCTCCCGATTTTGAAAAGCGTCAAATTTCGTATTATCCTATTAACTCAAGCGCGACCTTCCACGACCGTATGCGCGTGGAAGTTCACGGCAACGATTGGATTTACGGCTCGCACAGCCACTTTAACGTGTTGCCCAAGGCAACGTACTACGCAAACCATCCCGATTGGTATAGCACGGACGGAACGCAGTTGTGCCTTACCAACGAGGAAATGCGTGAAGAATTTATAAAGCAACTTAAAGTGATTATCACAAATCACCCCGACCAGCATTACATTCTGCTTGGCGAAATGGACGCTAATACATTTTGCGAGTGCGAGCGTTGCAAGGCGGCTGTGGAAAAATACGGTACTTGCAGCGGCGTAGATATGGTTTTTGTCAATAGCGTTGCAAGGGCAATCCAAGAGTGGCTGGACGAAACCGATCCCGATAGAGTGCTGTACATCGGCACATTTGCGTATCTCAAAACGCTAAATGCTCCCGTCGTTGTTAACGAAAACGGCGAGTACGAGCTAACTCACCCCGATGTCAAGGCGGAGCCAAACGTATTTATTTACTTTGCTCCTCTGCACGCAAACTTTAGCTATGGTTTTTTGGATAAGGAACACAATCCGGAAACGGCAGAAAGTATGCTTGGTTGGCAAAAAGTTTGCGATAGGTTTTGTGTGTGGACATACAGTATGAACCCGTGGAACTACTTTGTAAACTTCGATAATTGGGGTTCGCAGCAGTTACAGTATCAGGAACTCAAGAGTATGGGTTGTCAGGTGCTGTTCGACCAAGGTCCGTGGGATGCGGCAACGCCCACCTTCGAGCGTTTGCGCGTGTACATTATATCCAAGTTGATGTGGGATACGGATGCGGACGTTCAAAAGCTCATTGCCGACTTTATGACGCACTTTTACAAGGATGCTGCGGAGTATATGACGGCTTACTACAATTTGGTGCGTACGCATATGGGCGTTATCCGCGCGGAATTCAATCAGGATAACTACTGCTATGTGGATTATAACAAGAGTCAATATTGGACAAAGGCATACGTCGATACCTGCATGGGCTATTTCGAGCAGGGTATAGCGGCGGTAGAAAAGTATAAGGAAAGTGATCCCACGCTTTACGAAACGCTTGTAAAACGCATAAAGCTGCAAAAGCTTTCTGTAATGTTCATCGCGTTGCAACATTATCAGCAGACATACACGGCAAGTCAGCAAAAGGCAATGATTGACGAATTCGAGGAAATTGCAAAAGCAAACAACATTATTTACTGGCACGAGCATACAAACCTTGCTCTCGGTGATGACGGCAATCTTGAAGTTCGTATCGCGGCTTGGCGTCTTGCCTTGGGTAATTAACGGAGGGCAGAGCATGAAAAAATATCGTATATTTCTTTTACTCTTGATTTTGGCATTGGCGTGCACTCTTGTCGCCTGCGACGACGGCGGCGAGGAAGAACAACAGCCCCCTGTTACGCCATCTGCTACGGTTACGATTGCACTGGATAAAACGGAGTTGTCCTTGGTAATGGGGCAGACTGCGGTAATATCCGCTACGATAAGCGGCACCGAGGAGCTTGCTTCTTGGACGTCATCTGCTACGGAGGTTGCAACGGTAACCAACGGCAAAGTTACTGCGGTGGCGGACGGTTCAGCGACGATTACAGCAACTGTGGACGATAAGTCTGCAAGTTGCGCCGTAACCGTTTCCTCGCAGGAAAGCGTCGTCCTCAACAGAGAAAACGTTAGGGTTTTCAAGGGCGAAACGGCGCAGTTATCGGCAACGGTAATGCTTGGTTTGGTCGAGCAGGATTGCGCGATTACTTGGAGTTCGAGCGACGAAAAATATGCAACGGTTGACGAAAACGGTGTTGTTACGGGCGTCAAAAACACCAAAAAGGAGCCTGTCGTAATCACGGCAACAACTCCTTCCGGCACAACGGCAAGTTGCGCAGTAACGGTGGAAAAGATTGTTGAAATTGCTCTTTCGCAAACGGAGGTTACGCTCCACCCGAACGGAACGGCTTTGACCATTGACGATGTTAGCAAATCGGATACGTCCGTACAATATCCGCAAACGGCGGCAATAGTCGTTAGCGGCTGGATTGGCGGATATAAGGCTACTGTTAGCGGTTTGAATTGGACATCTTCCGCTCCCGATATCGTCAAGGCGGAAATAAAACAGGACCGCAAGGGAACACCGTATGTATTGCTTACCGCATTAAAGAGCGGTAACGTTACAATATCCGCGCAAGCACAGGATTCTTCCGAAGTCATAGTTTGCAAGGTGGAAAGTTGGTACGCAGTAACCACGCCCGCCGACCTTGAATATATGCGCACGGATATCAACGGCGTGTTCAAACTGATGAACGATATCGACTTTGAGGGCGCTCAGTGGGATTGCGTTACTCCGTGGGCAGGCGACAGCGTGCCCGATAGCGCATACTGGGGCGGCTTGCTTGACGGGCAGGGCTACGCCATCAAAAACATCAATATTCTTGCCGGCTGGAACAAGGGTATTATAGGTGAAACGAACACCACAAGCGTCATTCGCAATTTGTCTGTTATCAACCTTATAAACCAAGATACAAGCAACAAGGTAGGCAGCATTGTTTCGTATAATAAGGGGCTTATCGAAAATTGTTATTTCGAAAACACAATTCAAAGCGATAGTCAAAACAACTGGAACAGTCACGGCGGTATTGTTGCAACCAACCACATGGATGGCACAATCCGCAACTGCATTGTTAAGGTGACGGCAGCTCGCACCTACACCAACTGCGGCGCTATCATCGGATATAACTGCGGCGCGGTGGAAAACTGCTATGCAATCTGCACCGACGCGATATTACCCATGTACGGTGAGTGGTCAAACACCTATGGTTACTTTACCGATTGCGGCGTGTACGCAAGTGAGGAAGCATTCTTGGCGGCAGCGCAGCTTACGTCCTATACCGAAAGGGTTTGGACAAACACGGGGCTTTCCGTCCCGTCACTGTACCACTATCCGCAAGTATCGCTGGAAAAATCCACAATATATTTTGCTCAGGGCAATCGCTACACGTTGCAAACCACCAATTTGTTGGGTATAGATATCGATTGGTCGATAAGCGGCAACGAAGGTAATATTGTTTCCTGTGAGCAAAATGCAGATAAAACGCTCACCTTTTTTGCTCGTTCTAAGGGCGCGGTGGAGCTTAGCGTTACATTGGAAAACGGCTCATCTGCAACAGTTGAACTTATTGTTACGGGGGTTGTTATCTCTCCGGATAAGGAGATTGTGGCAATAGATTACAACCAGCCCGCATTGAGTGATAAGCATGCAATCGTGCTCCGCACCGAAACGGGCGAGATTGTTCAGGAAAATCTGTCCTTTATTTCTTCGGACGAATCCGTTGCCACCGTTGACGAAAACGGAGTAATCACGGCAGTGGGCAAGGGAATATGCTGCATAAGCGTGCGTTATATCGAGGACGACTATATTGACCTTATCGAAGTTAACGTTACCGCTTGGGAACAAATTTCCACGGCGGCGCAGTTGCAGGCGATGAAGGATAACTACAAGCTCAATTACTGCTTGGTTAACGATATCGATTTTGGTGGCAACGTGTTCGAGGCAATCACCCCGTGGACAACTACCGATAGCGATTCGCTGTACTTCTCCGGAATGTTCGACGGTAACGGATTTACCGTTTCCAACGTCACCATCAAGGGCGATAACCAAGGTATTTGGGGACGTACCGCAACTACTGCGATAATTCGCAATACCGTGTTTGAAAATATCTTGTTCTGTGCAAAGGACGGCTCCGATACGCAAAAGACGGCAGGTTTGGTGGCGTTTAACACAGGTATTATCCGTGATGTGGTCGTAAAAGCAAAGCTTACTGCCGGATACGGAACCGACTATCAATCGGTAGGCGCACTTTGCGGCACAAACGAATACCGCGGCAGAATGTATAACTGTATTGCTTATGCGGATGTTTCCGAGGTGACGATTGTGCCTAACGAAACAGTTAACGTGGGCGTTTTGATGGCTTTGTGTCAAGGCGTTGCCAAGGACTGTATCGGCGTAACGATTGGTTCTGCCGCAAGCTCGGTTGCAGTTCAGTCAATCGCTTATATTAACAGTAACGGCGTTGTAAATTGTAATTACTACTCGTCTGAAAAGAAAGCGGTGGCGGCAAATGCTCCGTTCGGCTCTTTCTCCGAATCGGTTTGGAATATCACTTCCGACGCATTGCCCACCCTTAAAAAGCTTGCATAGCGGCGGCACGATAGTGCTTGTCGCAACGGCGCAAGAGTTAAAGTTGAATTTCTAACGAATTATTTCGTTAAAAAATAATAAAAAGGAGAAAGAAACTATGAAAAAAAGATTGTTAACGTGTTTGTTGGCAGTTGTAGCGGTTATCGCAATCGTGTGTTTGGTTGCGTGTAAAACCGAAGAAGAACCGCCGGCAACCTACAATGTAACGATCGAAGATTGCTTAAACGGTAAGGTTACGGCAGATGCGGCAACCGTTACCGATGGCGGCAAAGTTACGCTTAGTGTGGCGGCTGACGACGGCTATCACCTTGATTGGCTTAAAGTCAATGGGCAAACCGTAACGGTTACCGGCAGCACTTACGTTGTCGAAAACGTAAAGTCGGATGTAAGAGTAACGGCAGCATTTGCTCTTAACGACGTTACCGTAACATACAGCGTAACCGTCGAGCCGTGCACAAACGGCAAGATTGTTGCAAGTGCCACATCTGTTAATGAGGGCGGCAGCGTAACGCTTACAGTCACGGCGGACAGCAACTACGAGCTCAAAGAGCTTAAAGTTAACGGACAGCCCGTAACGATTACGGAAGGTGTATATGTTGTGGAAAACATCACTTCCAATATAACCGTTAGCGCAACTTTTGAGCAAGTTGTTAGCGGTTGCGTTGTTACCTTTGATTATGGTGCAGGCAGCGGTAGCGAAGCCTCTCGCGTGATAGACGAGGGCGTTGCAATCGGTGACTTGCCGGAAGTTACCGCTCCTAACAATTCGTTGTTTAGGGGTTGGTATGTGGGCGAAACTCGCATCGATGCAACCTACACGGTATCAGCAAGGGTAACGGTCAAGGCAAGCTTTGTTTCCGTAGAGCTTTCCGTGAAAGATAACGTTAAACTTGCAATTTCCGGATTGGATAACGAAAACGTTTATCCCGAAATTGTGGTTGTTGCAAAAATCGACGGAACGGAAAGTGACGTTGCAGTAACGTTATCTACCGATAACGACGAAGTTGCAACCATTGCTGAAAATAAAGTGACGGCAGTTGCCGATGGCAAAGTTGCAATAATTGCAAAAATCGACGATGCGGAAATTGCTCGCATTTCCATCGAGTGCCGTAACTATGCAGACTACTCGGCTATTGCTACCAAGAGCGACTTTTTTGCCATTGCAAATAATCGCGCAGGCAAGTACTATCTCACTGCTGATATCGATGTCGGCGGCGGTATTTGGACTTCGGATTGGGCGCCGCTCCTCGGAACATTCACGGGTGTTTTGGATGGTAGAGGCCACTCCATTAGCAACGGTACTCACGCTGATGGTTGGGATAAAGGTATCGCTGAAGAAGTTAAAGGCACTATTAGAGATATTGCATTTGTCAACATGACTATCGGCGGCACAAGAGGCTCGTCCGCTAACAATGCATTTTTCGGTAAGGTAACCGGACTTGTTGAAAATGTTTATCTCGATTACTTAATGCCCTACACTGGAACGTATAATAGCGAAACGGGCGCAGCTGCTTTGGCTTCCTATTTGGACGAGGGCGGTTTGCTTAAAAATATCGTGGTAAACCTCCGCACCAATCAGGAATCGTTTGCCAGTGCCACCTCGGCAATAGCCGTTTTTGCAAACTCGTGGAAGGGCTATGCGGAAAACGTTTTGGTTATGACCAACGGCAACAAGCTTACATCCGAGTTTTACGGCGGATTGTACTGCAAAGAGGCTGCTTCTGGCGTTGCAGAATACGTTACAACAAACTGTAACGCATATCTATATACATATAACCTTATCAACGGCGACGAAATTACCAAGTTGGATTCGTCTGTTTGGTCGGTTAGGGATAATGCTGTTTACTTCCACGATACAGTTGCGCTCGCCGCAACACCGGAATACGTTATCCTGTACAAGGGCGGCGATATTTCCAAGAATTACGAAACGGAATTGCCCGATGCGGAAATTGTGGTTGTTAACTTTTTGCACAACACCGAGCTCATGGACGAACTTCCGGAAATAACATTTGCTTCCACTGACGAAGCGGTTGCAACTATCGGCTTGGACGACGACGATAACGTGTTTATCTCCTATAAAGGCAAGGGCAAGGCAACGTTAAGTATAACCGTAGGCAACGCGGTTTGCGAAATTCAAGTAACGCTCAACCAAGTTGCACACATTGCCTCGGTTGAAGATTTCCGCACAAAAGTTCCGCAAGTTCTCGAAGGCGGAGTTATCGTTTTGGATGCGGATATCGACTTTAACGGCGAAACCGTTCTTGGCGTTGATGCGGACGGCAACGATATTGTGGAAAGTCTTGGAACGTTTACCGGCTCTTTCGATGGTCAAGGTCACAAAATCGAAAACCTTAAAATTTGCTACAACGATAAAAATCAGGGCGGTTTGTTCTACAATTTGACAGATAACGGCATAATCAAAAACGTTGCGTTTGTAAATGTCATCACATCAGGCGAACGTGGTGCTCACGGCTTAATTAGTATTATTTCCGGCGGCGGCACAATCGAAAATTGCTATGTCGATATCGTTATGCACAAAAACGGTGTAAACTTCGATACTAACAGAAGTGGTACTGGTGCGTTCTGTCTTAACGTAGCAGACGGCAATATTAAAAACAGCATTGCAAATATCAGATTTGCAGATGACTTCGATTTCAGTTCATTTGACCGTATCGGCGCAATATCCGGTAATGCCGGCGCATATGCGGCAGTGGTAGAAAACGTTAAGGTTATCGTTAATGCCGATGTTACAGTTAAGCTTGCCTATGGCGATGCTGTTGGCGAAGACGGCGTTCAAAAGGGTTGGACAACTTGCGCTTGGTACAAGGATTACAAAGACCTTGCAGAGGGCGATTTGGCTGTGTACACGGAATATTGGACAATCGGTGAAACGGGTATTATATTTGGCGAAAAAGTAGTGTTGGCTGTGCCCGAATATACTCTTACAAACGGCGCGGACGTGGTTAAAGTGTACGAATACGGCGTAGAGGCGTTTGAAGTTACCGTTGGTATTCGTCACTATATCACTGCACAAGATGCCCTTCCGGAAAGTGCAACGGCAACGTCTTCCAACGAGGAGGCTGCAACGGTAGCCATTGTGGAAGGGAAGGTTATTGTTACTCCCATAGGTATTGGCGAGGCAATTATCACTGTTGCGGTAGGCGACGCACAAGCCACTGTAAAGGTAACGCTTGTTGAGCCGAGCGCATGCGACTTGGTTTACGACGGCGGCGATGTTACAGCCACGTTTGAAACGGAAAGAATTTTGGACGAAGTTGTTATCACCGGTTTGCAAGACGGCGAAACGGTAGATGTGCCCGCTGCTGTTGTGTGCACTTCCACTAACGAAAGCGTTGCAGTGCTTGTTCTGCAAGATGGCGTGCTTAAAGTTAAAGTTGTCGGCGCAGGCGAAGCTACCCTTTCGGCTGTTTGCGGCAATGGTCAAGCGGTTACTCTCAAAGTGACTGCAACCAAAGTTTACCAAATTGCTTCCGTGGGCGACTTCCGTAGCAAAATCGCAGCTGACCTTGCAGGTAACTTTGTTTTGACGGCCGACCTCGATTTCGCAGGCAACACACCAACCGGCGGATGGTCAAGTTTTGGCGATTTCAGCGGAACTATTGACGGACAGGGACATAAAATCGAAAACCTACTGTTGGGTGATGGCTGGGCTGGCGGCATTTTCACTTGGTACAGAGGCACGATAAAGAACGTTGCTTTTGTTAATGTTACGCAGGCAGGCAGCATGCACGGTTTGGTTGGAGGCATAGACGGCGGCAAGTTTGAAAACGTCTATGTTGACTATGTGATTTCCTCTAATGGTCGCGAATTGGATGCTGCCTGGTGCGCAGCCGGTGCTTTTGCAACAAACTTCAATACCGGTTCGATTAAAGACTGTATTGTCAACATTCGCTTTGCCGATAATTTTGACCCTGCTACAATCGACAGAGTTGGTTTGGTTGCAGGAAGAGCTTCCAGTTACAACGGCACATGCCAAAACGTTAAGATTATCGTTAACGGCGAAGTTGAGCTTAAACTTGCGTATGCGGACGCTGTTGAAGGCGATGATGTTCAAAAGCAATGGGATGCAACGCAGTACAGCAGTTTGGCGGCATTGGTGGAAAGCGGCGTAGACGCTTACACGGGCTACTGGATGGTTAGCGAAAGCGGCATCACTTTTGGCAACAACCAAGTGTTGACGGTTGCTGTTGCGGAGTAAACAAAAAATGGCAATGCGCAATACAGGGCGCATTGTTGAATAATTGATTACTTAAAAAGTCTGTGCCTCATTTTTGGGGCACAGACAAATGCGTTGCGGCGCAGGTTAACGTCTGTAAAGCAACTTGTTTATGTAACTTTTAAGCAATGCAAAGCCTATTGTTAAAGCAATGGGCAAAGCGCGATTTATGACTGCGCCACAAAAGTGTGCGTGTGCAAAGACAAGATAAAACATTCAAAATATTTCACAAGGAAGAATTAACTATGATTTTAAAGGATAAAAGGTTGCCGTCCTATCCGTTGTTGGTAAAGGATCCGTATTTTTCTTTTTGGATGCCGTCGGATAATCCCACCGAAAGTGACGTTGCCTTTTGGCACGGCGAGCCAAAGCCTATTGTTGGCTTGCTTTGCGTGGACGGCGTTAAATATAGGTTTTTGGGGCGTGGCGATGAGCAGGCATTGACGCTCGTTCAAACGGAAATAACAGCTTTCGGCACAAAATATCTTTTTGCGCATGACGATTTTAGTTTTTCCGTCGAGTTCGTTTCGCCATTGTTGCCAACGGATTTGGATTTGTTGTCGTTGCCGGTTGCGTTTGTTAACTATTCGTTTAACAGCGAACGTGCGCACGACGTTGTTGTGGAATTGGCAATGGAGGAGCGGTGTTGCTTTGACACTTGTTTTAGGGAAGATCGCACCGACGAAACGCGTGTTAACAGGTACGACCTTGACGGCTGTCAAGCTATAAGTATGGGTTTGTACAGACAACTTCCGCTATCCAACAGCATGGACGAGGTTGGTGCGGATTGGGGATACTACTATTTGTGCGGACAAAGCGCGTATTGTCGCGCGGACGAACGCAAATGGATTTGCGTAGCCGATAGTCATCTTGGTGTGGCAAGTGCCGAAGGATTTTTTACCGTTGCTTTCGACGACGTTATTTCTATCTACTATTTCGGTGAGTATCTAAAAAACTATTGGCAACGCAACGGAAAAACAATTTTTGAAACAATAGAGTACGCTTGTGCTGCTCATGACGAAATTTGCGGCAAGTGTGCGGACTTTAACAAGGTGATTGAAGCCGATGCGACGGCTTACGGCGAAGATTATTTGTTGGTGTTGTACGCCTCGGTTAGACAATCTTTGGCGGCGCACAAGCTTGTGGAGGACGCAAACGGCAATATATTGTTTTTGTCCAAGGAGTGCAATTCCGATGGATGCATTGCAACTGTTGACGTAAGCTATCCGTCTATGCCGTTGTATTTGCTATACAACCCGATATTGGTAAAGGGCATGATGTTGCCGATATTCAAGTATGCTCGCACCGCAACGTGGAAGTACGATTTTGCGCCGCACGATGTGGGTATTTATCCGTATTGTTTGGGGCAGTACTATGCCGTAAAAAATCAGGCGGAGTGCAGTCAGTTGCTTGTAAAGGATTGGCACAAGCCGGAAGTATTGCCGTTTTATTATCAGATGCCTGCCAACCACGACATGTTTGACGATAGCCGTCAAATGCCCGTCGAGGAAAGCAGCAATATGATAATCATGGCGTATTTGTACCATGCAGTTTCCGGCGATAAACAGCTGCTTGCGGATAATATCGATTTACTTGGCAAGTGGGTAAAGTATTTGGTTAAGTACGGTATTTTGCCGGCATCGCAGCTTTGCACCGACGACTTTGCCGGACATTTGGATAAAAACGCCAATCTTGCCGTTAAGGCAATCGAGGGCATTTATTGCTTTGGTAAAATTTTGGATAGCTTGGGCGATAAGCAGGGGGCAACGGAATATGCGGAGCTTGCGCAAAAATATGCCGCAGAGTGGAAAACGCTGTATTCTGCCGGCGATCACACTGTGCTTGTGCACGGCAACGAAAACTCGTATAGTATCAAGTATAATATGGCAATAGATTCATTGTTGGGCGGCGGCTTGTTTAGCGATATTATTCCTGCGGAGTTGGCGTACTACGACGTGGTGGCGCAGCGTTACGGCGTTCAGTTGGATAGTCGCAATACCTACGTCAAAACAGACTGGATGCTTTGGGTTGCATCGATGGGCGACGTTCCCGAAACGGACAAGTATGCAAGGTACATCGTGAATTTCTTTAACGACACGCAACAGCGAGTGCCTTGTTCGGACTGGATAGATGCAAAAGAACCAAAATACTACACCTTCCGCAATAGGACGGTTGTGGGCGGACACTTTTTCCCGATACTCAAACGTAAGTGGAGTACATTATGCAGGCAGAAATAAAAATCGTTCCCAAACCGAAAAAAATCGTTTATTCAAACGACGTTGTGCAAGCAAACGGCTTATGCCTTTGTTGCGAAAACTTGCTTGCGCCGCACACATTACAAAAACTTGCCCCGTTTGTATCCGATAACGGCACAAAAACCAATTATGTTTTAGATAAAACTCTTGGCGACGAAGCATATGTTTTGGAAGTGGGCAGCGAAATAAAAATTCGTGCGGGCGGCACAAAAGGACTGCACTATGCGACACTTACGCTTATTCAAGTGTTAAAACAGTGCGGCAGCACACTGCCGTGCATTTGCGTGGAGGACGAGCCGGATTTTGCAACGCGAGGGCTGATGCTGGACGTTTCTCGCGGCAAAGTGCCCACGGTGGACACGCTTAAACGTGTAATAGATTTTTTGTCTGACTTAAAAATCAACATGTTGCAGCTGTATGTGGAAGGGCGTGCGTTTTACTATCCGTCGTTACGCAAGTATTACAAAAAACCGAACGATTTTTTGACTGCGCATGATGTTGAAGAGTTGCGTTCATATGCGGAGGAAAGGTTTGTTGAGCTTACGCCTTGCGGAAACTGCTACGGGCATATGACATATTGGCTTAATCAAAAGGAATTTAACGGTTTGGCGCATTCTCCCGACGGCTTTGATTGGGATAAGGGCGGATTGCATTGCCCCGCCGGAACGTTAGACGCAACCAATCCGGAAAGCGTCAAATTTGTAACAAGGCTTTTTGACGAAATGTTGCCGTGTTTTGGTAATGCAAAATATTGCAATATCGGTGGCGATGAGCCGTTTGATACGCTTTATGGCGACAGAAAATTAGATGACGACGGCGAAACTTATTTTAAGCATGTAGGCAAGATTTGCGACAACATGCGTAGCAGGGGCATTACGCCTATGCTGTGGGGCGACGTTGCGCATAATCATCCGAACAAGCTGGATAAGCTTGGTGATGTCGTCTTTTTAGAGTGGCGGTACGAGCCCGGACAATTTACCGATGACGCATGCGACGTGTACAAGCAGTGCGGAGCAAGGTTTTTTGTGTGCCCGTCCACGGCTTTTGCAAATACGCTCACCGGTTGGACGGATAAGGCGCTTGTGAACATTTCAGAAGCTGCCGCTTGCGGAAAGCGTTGCGGTGCGGAGGGGTTGCTTAACACCGAGTGGGGCGACGGCGGTTATGCCACAACTCGTGCCACGGGCTTTTTATTTGAGGGCGTTGGCGCATGTTATGCATGGAATGCAACTGACTTTTCGCTTGGCGAGCTTACCGACTGGTTGGATTGTGAAGTTTATCAAGCGGAGCTATCCGACGTGGTGGCGGATTTGGGCAGATACGTTAACTGCCAAACACAGACAATTCGCATGTTGCCGTATCTGTTCAGCGCATTGTATGTGCGTGGGCTGGATTGCATGCAAGTGGACTATAATAACTATTCCGATCCGACGGCATTTTTCAGAAGGGACGAGCTTTTGACGGAGGAAGAATGCGTTGCGACGGAAAAATTGCTTGGAGCTATAAAAAGTAAGATAGATACTAAAAGTAAAAACGGGTACGTTCGAGAGGCGGCAATGAGTTTGCACTTGTTGAAATGGGCAGTTATGCACAACCGCGTGTGCCGCTCGTTGCGCAACGACAATCCCGATGTTGAGATGATTAAAAACACGCTAAGGTTTGCCAAGTCCGTTTTTGCGGAAATGACGGACGTGTGGCATTTGCGCAACAAAAAAAGCGATTACGAACTTGCTACTTTTAGGTTTAGTTATCTGATTAAACGTTATAAAGCCATTTTGAAGGAACTTTCTCGCAGATAGGCGCCGTTTCGATTACGAATAAATGCCGATTGTTGTCGCAAATATTGCCGATAGCAGTCGGCTTTTTTGTTCGGTGGCTTGATGGTTGCGCCGTTGCATCACGTTGATTTTTGACACAAGAGGTTTTAATGCTTGTGATATTTTGGCGTTTATGCTACACTACAAATAATGCGTTAGCTTGCAATGCGGTTTTGTGGCGTAACGTGTTTTAAGTGCAACGAATTGAGGTGAGTTATGATTACTTTTGATAACCAAAACAAAATCTTTTACATAAGCGGCAAAACGTATAGTTACGTTATGTGTGTTAACGCCGTCGGGCTTTTGCAACAGCTGTATTACGGAAAAAGAATTGAGCCGACGGATGGGTGTTTTGTGCGTGACGCACAAGGCAGCGGCTGGGCAACCCCTAATCCGCAAGATATCAACAATGACATGTGCACCGATTGGATGCTTGGCGAATGCGGAAGTTATGCACATGGCGATTTTCACTCGCCAACGGTTACGGTAAGGCGGAGCGACGGCGGTGCGGTTAGCCGTTTTAAGTATGCTCGTCACAGTATCATTAACGGCGCAATTAAAATTGAAGGTATGCCTTGTGTGCGCAAAGCCGACGAAACCTTGATAATTACGTTAAAAGACGATTTTTCCGATACGGAAATTGACCTTAATTATTCTGTTAGCAACGGCTCGGATGTGTTGGTGCGCAATCTTGTTGCGCGCAACGTCGGCAACGAAGCTGTAAATTTGGCAAAGGCGTTTTCCTTCTGTGTGGACTTGCCGGATTTTGCCGATTTTTCGGTCATGTGTCTTGCGGGCAACTGGGCGTCCGAGCGTACGCCCGTCGTAACGCCGCTAAAAGCCGGCACTTTCCGTGCCGATTCAAGTCGTGGATATTCGTCCCATCAAATGAATCCGTTTTTGGGTGTGCTTATTAACGATTGCAACGAAAACAGTGGCGAGTGCTATGGTTTTAACCTTATTTACAGCGGTTCGTTTGCCCTGACAGCGGAGGTTAATCCTTATCATAGATTGCGCGTACAGGGCGGCATAAATGACGAAATGTTTGGTTGGCACCTTGAGTGTGGCGGATCGTTCGTTACGCCGCAAGTTGCAATTTGTTATTCCGCAAGCGGTATTGGCAATATGTCAAGGGAATTCCATGATTTTTATCGTGAGTGTATTATCAATCCCGACTACGTTTACAAACGCCGTCCGATAGTTATTAATAACTGGGAAGGCACATATTTTGATTTTAACAACGAAAAACTGTTTGATATTATCGATGCGGCAAAGGATACGGGAATAGACACTTTTGTGTTGGACGACGGATGGTTTGGCAAGCGTGATAGCGATAAAACGGGCTTGGGCGATTGGTTTGTTAACGAAAATAAACTTAACGGCGGACTTAAAGCCGTGATAGACCGCTGTAAGCAAAACGGACTTAACTTCGGTTTGTGGTTCGAGCCGGAAATGGTCAGTGAGGATAGTGACCTGTATCGCAATCATCCGGATTGGGCAATCCACAAGGACGGCGTGCAGCTTTGTCGCAGTCGCAATCAGCTTGTGTTGGACTTTTCTCGCAAGGAAGTTGTGGACTACATTTACGATGTCATTGCAAAAATCCTTAAAGAAAACGATATTTCGTATGTAAAGTGGGATAAAAACAGAGAAATTACCGAAAGCTACACGGCAAGTTTGCCTGCGGATAGGCAAGGCGAATTTTCTCATCGCTATACGCTTGGCTTTTACGATTTGGTAAATCGCTTGACGACGGACTTCCCCAATGTGTTTTTTGAGGGGTGCGCAAGTGGCGGCGGTAGGTTTGATGGCGGCGCGCTGTATTATCATCCGCAAATTTGGACGAGCGACGATACCGATGCGTTGGAGCGTACCAAAATTCAGTGGGGCACGTCGATATGCTATCCCGTGTCGTCGATGAGCTGTCACGTTTCGGCTTGTCCTAACCATCAAACGCAACGCATAACGCCGTTTTCAACAAGGGGCGCAATTGCTTCACTCGGCGCAACGGGTTACGAACTGGATATGTCCAAACTTACTGCGGAGGAAAAACGCCTTGTGTGCGAGCAGACTGCCGCATATCGAAAAATCGACGAGCTTGTGCTGACGGGAGATTTGTACCGCATAACCAACCCGTTTGAAACAAATTATTTTTGTGAAATGATTGTTGCAAAAGATAAATCTTGCGCATATGTTGTCGGCGAACGTTTTCGTGGCGATCCGTGTGATCACGATAGGGTTGTTAAACTTAACGGCTTGGATGCAAACAAAAAGTATTGTGTTGAAGAATTGAATCTTATTGCAAGCGGTGCGGCTCTTATGAACGTCGGCTTGCTTTATCCAAGACTTCCAGACTGCGGAAGTTGGACTTGGCATATAACCGAAGTTAAATGATTTTTGAAAGAACTTTTTTGTAAATAGAACTGCATTTGTGTGGAGATAATTTGCGTACAAGTTCTGATAAAGTGTTAATAACACAAGTTAAAAGTGCAAAAAAATGCGTCTGCAACGGTTGTTGCGGGCGCATTTTGCATGTTATTGTATTATATTGAGTGTGGTTAGTCTTGATATTCTTTGGTTGTCTGTCCGTTTGCAAACTTCCACAACAAGCCGCTTGCAATGTACCATTCAACGCAGCTCAGGGGATTGGTCGGCACAAAATACCAATATAGCTCACCCTGATACAGCTCAAAGTTTTCGTTTGCGCCAAATAGTAATCGATATATTTCGTTTACGGAAAAATGCTTTTCGACTTGCTCGTTGCCGTCCGTACCCGTGTAGGTCAAACCGTTACGGTCAAGTACGCAGACGCCATTGCCTGCCAGTGACAGTTGCTTTTTGCCGTCGGAAGATTGGTGGTACGTTGTAACTTCATCACGCAAACAAAAATCGTTGTCTGCCAAAATTTCCTCAAGTAGTTTTTGCTCCTGCCAATGGTACCATTGAGGAATGCTCTCAAACGGTGCTCCTTCGTTGAATTTGTAACGATTGCTTAGGGTTGCCGTTGCGCCGCAATGGCTGCAAGTTAGCGTGTTGTTTTGCGCCGTCACGGAAAGTTTTGTGCCGCACACGGGGCAGCGATACAATATGCTGTTTAGCCCTTCTGCAAGGTTTTTGTCGTTGTAGGTGATTTCGGGGTGTTTATCTAACCATTCCGCCTCGTCGTAGCGCAGTGCGTCCGTTAGAGTTTTTTCAAAAAGTTCCTCGTCCATCGCCTTGGCTTGCTCGCCTGTTAAAAGTAGCTTTAGTTCTGCCTCGACAGTGGGCTTTTTGCGAAGTTGCATACGTCCGTTTTTCTTTGCCCACTTAGGCATTGCCAGATAATCTCCGCCGAATTTTAGCAGGTAGATGTTTGCTCCTGTTCTGCGCAAAAAGCTACATGTTTTGGGTTGAATGTCCTCAAATTCTCCAACGGTCGAAAGTCTTGCCTCGGGGAAAAGCATCAATACGCCATCGTTCTTTAATACTTTCAAGCAGTTGCGCACATTTTCCACATCTGTGGTAAACATACTTTTGGGGAAAACGCCGGCTCTGTGCAACATCCACGCCACGGAACGTTTGTAAAAATATTGACGTGATGCCACCGTGTAAAAATACTCTTTGTCAAGTATTTCCGGCAGATACAAAAAGTCGAAAAACGAGCCGTGGTTGGCAACCACTATTGCCGGACCTTGTATTTTTTCGTTGGGGCGTTTTTTTATCAGATGAACTTTGTGACGAGCATATGCGCGCATTAGAAAACGCAATGGTTTGCAGAACCACAATCTGTGCGGGGTTACCGTTGTTTTGGAACTGTAGGTAAACTGTTTTTGCGCAAATTCGTTAACCTTTGCAAAAACCTTGTCCCTGTAAACGTACATCAACACAATCAGCGCAACTAATACCACAAACAGAATGACGGATATTATCCAGCTTTCGTTTATCGCAACGTGCCCTATGGCAACGCCCATAAGCTCCGACGGAATGGAACCCAGCGTGGTTAGCACAAAATATTTGGGGAAGTTCTTGTTGTTAACGGTCGCCGTAAAAAAGCAGATAAGTCCGTATGGAATGGCAGGCAAAAAGTACAGGATAAGTATTAACAGAGTTATTCTTTTGCTGTGCCGCAGCACTTCAAAATCCACTGTGATGTTTTTGTGGAAGTATTTATCCAATTTGTCGCCGTAGATTCGATACAAAATGTATATTATTGTGTTGCCGATAACCACGCCGATCATGCACCACAGTAGTCCGTAGCCCAACCCGTAGCTGATTCCGGATAGAACCTGCGTCGGCTCCGATGGGAGGAAGGTCAACACAACCTGCAACATGGATAAGATGATGATAACAAACGCGCCCTTCCAGCCGAGATTTTTCAACTCGTCTATCACTCTGCCGAAGTCACCGTCAAAAAGAGCACGGATAACATCAAAGTTTTCACCGCTAAACAAAAACACAACGAGTGCCGCCAAACAAAGCAGCAGCCCTGTGCCGAATAATATTTTTTTTAAGGTCGATTTAGTCATCGTCCCTCCTTTTTATCGACGTCCTTGCCGTAATCGGCTGCGACATCGACGAACAAGCTTACTTTAAGTATCATACCTCTTACAATACGATATTTTTGCCGATTTGTCAAATATTACGGCATAGATAGGCTATAAAGGCGTGTCGATAAAACGCAACTTTTACGTTTGATAAAAAATATGAGAGTGGCATTAGTTGGGTGGGGCGGTAACTTGGGCGATGCTGCCGATATAGTATTTGCAAGCGGCGGACGTAGAGTATACTATTAAAAATGATGTTTTTTCTGATTGGGGCTTGCAACGGGTTCTGAAAGATGGTATAATAAATAAAATGGGATGTTTTCGGGAAAGCCTCGCGGTAAGCTTGGTTTGTGGCATGCCCATTGGTCGGCACGGTCTGCAACTGGCGACACGAGCAAAGAGCACGGAGACTTTTTGATTGTACCATTAAAGCTCGGGCAGATTTGTGTATCGATATACATGACGGTAAGATTTGTGGCAGCAAAAGCGTTTGCCGAAATCTAATATATGCGGAGTGGTGGTAAATGAATATTCAATATCTAAAATATGCGGTGGAAATTGCCAACTGCGGTTCGATAAGCAAGGCGTCGGAAAAGCTTTACATCGCGCAGCCCAATTTAAGTCGAGCCGTCAAGGAACTGGAAAAGGAGCTCAATGTTACCATATTTGACCGTACTCCGCACGGAATTCGCGTAACCACTGATGGCGAACGGCTTATCAATTACGGCAAAACCATTTTGCACAACATCGAAGAAGTGGAAAGCATGTTCAAAACGGGCAATGCCGATAAAAAATCCGCATTTTCGCTGTCCGCCCCTCGTGCCGGCTACATCTCTGTTGCCTTTGCGAGTTTTGTGGAAACTTTGTCGTCGGACGAATTTGAAGTATATTATAAGGAAACCAACGCCTTGCGTGCGATAAACAACATCGTTCACGCCGAGTACAAACTGGGCATTGTTCGTTACAACTCCTGCTACGACAAGTATTTCAAAGCAATGCTGGAACAAAAGGAGCTTGCCTACGAGCTTGTTGCCGAGTTCACGCCTGTATTGTTGGTTAATAAAAACAGTCCGCTTGCCGCTATTACGCCAACGCTTGCGGATTTGGATAACTACATCGAAATTGCCAATGCCGACCCGTTTGTGCCAACCGTTCCAATGGCGGAGGTGCGCAATGCCGAGCTTTCTCGCGGAGTGTCGCGTCGCATTTTTGTTTTCGAACGTGCAAGCGAGTTTGATATTTTGGCAAGCAACGCCGATGCCTTTATGTGGACATCGCGTGAGCCGCAACAAACGCTGGATAGATACGATTTAGTGCAGCTTGATGTTGCCGATGTAGATAGGGTGTACAAGGACGTGTTGATTTACCCCAAAGATTACCGTCTAACCGATGTGGATAGGCAGTTTGTAACAGAACTCTGCTTGGCTAAGCGCAAGCACTTGGGCTAAGCACGGTTATTGGGACGCACGGAAAACGTACGGCATCGTTTGCATATCGATTACGTCGGTAAGGCGCATTGCTCGCCGATAAAGCTATTGCGGATGGCGTGCGGCTTATCGGTGCGATACAATGACATTGTGGCGAGTTTTGTCGTGAGCGCGACTGTCTTGCGAGAAACGAGTTGATATATCAAAAAACATATACCAGTATGTAAAACAAGTATTTGCATTTTTTTGTGTTAATCGATAAAATGGTATCGATAAGGAGATACTGTAATGTGTAACGACAAATTCCCCAACGCAGTACTCAACAGACTGCCGGCTTATTTGCATTACGTCAAGTTTTTGTATCCTGCCGATGCGGACACTGTTTCGTCCGGAGCAATAGCCAAAGCGTTGCAACTGGGCGAGGTACAAGTGCGTAAGGATTTGGCAATGGTTAGCGGTGCAGGCAAGCCCAAGATCGGGTATGTTAAAAGCGAGCTTATCCGCCATTTAGAGGACGCACTGGCTATCAGTCGAGTAGTTAACGCTGTGATAATAGGTGCAGGGCATATTGGCAAAGCGTTGCTGTTTTGCGATAACTTTGACGAATACGGCGTGCGAATACTTGCCGCTTTTGACGAAAACCCGTCGGTAACGGCGGAAAGCGAAAAGATATTGCCCATAACGGAATTTGATGACTTTTGTGCGCAAAACGATATCGGCATAGGCATTATTGCCGTGCCGGAAAATCAAGCGCAATCCGTATGCGATAAAATGGTTGCCAACGGCATACGGGCGATATGGAACTTTGCTCCTTTGATACTGACCGTTCCCGACGGAGTGGTTGTTAAAAACGAAAATCTTGCTTCATCCGTGGCGGTTCTTGCCGTTACGTCAAATAACAAATGGAGGTCATAATGAATTATTTGGTAGACAGTGTTCAAACTTTGGAACAAAAAATTGCCGATGTTAGAGCGGCGCAAAAGGAATACTCTCGCTTTACGCAAGAGCAGGTAGATAAAATTTTCCTTGCAGCGTCACTTGCGGCGAACAAAATGCGTATTCCTCTTGCCAAGGCAGCAGTGGCTGAAACCGGCATGGGTGTGGTGGAAGATAAGGTTATCAAAAACCATTATGCCGCCGAATATATTTACAATGCGTATAAAGATACAAAAACTTGCGGCGTAATCGAAGAGGATAAGGCGTTTGGCATCAAAAAGATTGCAGAACCCATCGGCGTTATTGCTGCGGTTATTCCTACAACCAACCCGACTTCTACGGCGATTTTCAAAACGCTTATCGCACTTAAAACTCGCAACGGAATTATCATCAGTCCGCACCCCAGAGCAAAGCAATCGACCATTGCCGCAGCAAAAGTGGTGTTGGAAGCTGCAATCGAGGCAGGTGCGCCGAAGGATATTATCGGTTGGATAGATGTTCCCAGTTTGGAAATGACAAACCTTGTAATGAAAGAGGCTGATATTATTCTTGCAACCGGTGGCCCGGGGATGGTAAAGGCTGCATATTCCAGCGGTAAACCGGCACTCGGCGTGGGCGCAGGTAATACGCCTGCAATCATCGACAGTTCTGCCGATATCACTCTTGCAGTTAACTCTATTATTCACTCGAAAACATTTGATAACGGTATGATTTGCGCATCCGAGCAATCGGTTATCGTGCTTGCAGACGTGTACGACAAGGCGAAGAAAGAGTTTGCTGAAAGAGGTTGCTATTTCCTCAACCCTGCCGAAACGGAAAAGGTTCGCAAAACGATAATCATCAACGGCGCGCTGAATGCAAAAATCGTTGGTCAAAAAGCTGCTAAAATCGCAGAGCTTGCAGGTGTTAAAGTTCCCGTTGGAACAAAAATCCTTATTGGCGAAGTGGAAAGCGTTGAACTTTCGGAAGAGTTTGCTCACGAAAAGCTTTCTCCCGTGCTTGCAATGTACAAGGCTAACGATATTCAGGACGCGTTCAATAAGGCAGAACGTCTTATCGCAGACGGCGGTTTCGGTCACACTTCCAGCATATATCTTAACGTTACTACTCGTCAGGACGTTCTTGCTGAATTTGGCGAGAGAATGAAAACCTGTCGTATCCTTGTAAATACTCCTTCGTCGCAAGGCGGTATCGGCGACTTGTACAACTTCCGTCTTGCTCCGTCGCTTACGCTTGGTTGCGGCTCATGGGGTGGAAACTCCGTGTCGGAAAACGTCGGAGTTAAGCACCTTTTGAATATCAAAACAGTTGCGGAAAGGAGAGAAAATATGCTTTGGTTCAGAGCGCCCGAAAAGGTTTATATCAAAAAAGGCTGCTTGCCGGTTGCTCTTGACGAGCTTAAAACGGTTATGCACAAGAAAAAGGCATTTATCGTTACCGATAGCTTCCTGTACAATCATGGTTACACGCAACCCATCGTGGACAAGCTCAATCAGATGGGCATCACACACACGACGTTCTTTGACGTTGCACCCGATCCCACACTTGCGTGTGCTAAAGAGGGCGTAGCGCAAATGAATGCGTTCCAACCCGATTGCATTATTGCATTGGGTGGCGGCTCCGCAATGGACGCAGCCAAGATTATGTGGGTAATGTACGAACATCCAGAAGTGGACTTCCTCGATATGGCAATGCGCTTTATGGATATTCGCAAACGTGTGTACACGTTCCCTAAAATGGGCGAAAAGGCTTACTTTATCGCTATCCCCACTTCGGCAGGAACAGGTTCGGAAGTTACTCCGTTTGCCGTTATCACGGACGAACGCACCGGTGTTAAATATCCTCTTGCCGACTACGAGTTGTTGCCCAACATGGCAATTATCGATACGGACTTCCATATGAGTGCGCCCAAGGGACTTACTGCTGCATCCGGTATTGACGCTGTAAGCCACGCGTTGGAAGCATATGCTTCGATGATGGCAACCGACTACACAGACGGTTTGGCACTCAAAGCGCTCAAAACCATTTTCGATTATTTGCCTCGCGCTTATGAAAACGGTCAAACCGATGTTGAAGCGAGAGAAAAAATGGCAAATGCTGCCACTATGGCAGGTATGGCGTTTGCAAACGCATTCCTTGGCGTGTGCCACTCCATGGCGCACAAGTTGGGCGCATTCCACCACATTCCGCACGGCGTAGCTAATGCGCTTATGTTGGATGAGGTAATTCGCTTTAACTCTGCGGAAGTTCCTGCAAAGATGGGTACGTTCCCGCAATATGACCATCCTCACACTTTGCGTAGATATGCCGAAGTTGCCGAGTATCTTGGAATTGTCGGCGCAACCGATAAGGAAAAGGTTGATAATCTTATAAAGGCATTGGACGATCTCAAAGAAGTTGTTGGCATTAAGCCCACAATCAAGGATTACGTTCCGGACGAAGCCGATTTCCTTGCAAGACTGGATGACATGGTTGAGCAGGCGTTCGACGATCAATGTACAGGTGCAAATCCGCGTTATCCGCTTATGAGCGAGATAAAGCAAATGTATCTTAATGCTTACTACGGAAAGTCTTTTAAGGAAACGCCCGTACCGACGGCAAACGTTACGGAAGACGAAGTTCACGATTTCAAAAAATCCTACCGCAAAAGCAAAAGCGGTAGCAAAGCGTAAAGGAGGTCAATACAATGAAGCTTGACAGAGTGATTGCTGTACGCAACAACAAAACAATCTACCGTGACGGCGAAGATTGCGTTAAGGTTTTTGATAGCGACTACGCCAAAGACGACGTGCTTAACGAAGCGCTTAATCAGGCAAGGGTAGAGCATACCGGTTTGAATATTCCCAAAATCAAAGCGGTAACAATGATTGACGGAAAGTGGGCAATCGTGTCCGAGTATATTAAGGGTAAAACTCTTGATAGGCTTATGGCGGAAAATCCTGATAAAAAACACGAATACCTTGAATTGTTTGTCAATTTGCAAATGGAAGTTCAGTCCAAAACTTGTCCTCTTTTGGGCAAGCTCAAGGACAAAATGAATCGTAAAATTTCGCAAGCGGATATCGACGCAACGACAAGATACGATTTGCACACTCGTTTGGAAGGAATGCCCAAGCACAACAAATTGTGCCACGGCGATTTTAATCCGTCCAACATAATAATCGCAGACGACGGTACGCCGTACGTTTTGGACTGGTCGCACGCAACGCAAGGTAACGCATCTGCCGATGTGGCAAGAACATACTTGTTGTTCTGGCTGGCAGGCGATATCGACGGCGCAAACGAATATTTGGATTTGTTCTGCGAAAAAAGCGGTACGGCAAAGCAGTACGTTCAAAAATGGATGCCCATTGTTGCGGCTTCGCAATCCGTCAAGGGCAACCAACACGAAAGAGAATTTCTTTTGTCTTGGGCAAACGTAGTGGACTACGAATAAAAAACAAGGAGAGCTAATCACATGGTAAAAGTAAAGGTTTGTATCGGTAGCTCCTGCCACATTAAGGGCTCGCGTCAGGTTGTTGAGGAACTTCAGTACCTTATAGCGGAAAGTAATCTTAAGGACGTTGTGGAGCTTGGCGGAACGTTTTGTATGGGCAAGTGCCAGCAGGGCGTGTGTGTTACGGTGGACGACAAACTGTTTTCCGTCAGTCCGGAAACGGTTGCGGACTTCTTTGAAAAGGAAATCGTTTCGAGGATTGCATAAATGCTTATCATTCAGATTTGCGTGGGTAGTTCGTGCCACTTAAAAGGCTCGGAGGATATCGTCGAGCTGTTCCGCAAGTATATATCCGAAAATGGGTTGGACGATAAAATTGTGCTTACCGGCTCGTTTTGTTCGGGTAAGTGCAACCGCGAGGGAGTAACCGTAACTGTCGGCGACGAAGTGTGCGTTGGTATTACAAGGGATAACTTCAACGAGTTCTGGAATAAATCCGTTATGCCCGCGGTAAATGCACAAACGGCAATTTAAGGTGCGTAAATGCACTCTTTAGGGCGCAAGGTTGCGCTTTATAAACAAATAATTCAAATTATGCCAACAAAACAAGCCACCTTCGGCTTGTTTTGCGTATCGGGCACATTTTAGGCGCGATGCGATTGTGGCTGCGTATTTATGCGCAAATTATAGTGCGAGAGGTTTAATATGTCGGATTGGCTCAAACTAAAAAAATCCAACTGCAAAAATTGCTATAAATGCATCAGACACTGCCCCGTAAAGTCAATACGATTTTCGGCAAATCAGGCGCACATAATAGGCAACGAGTGCATATTGTGCGGTCAATGCTTTGTGGTGTGTCCGCAAAACGCCAAGGAAATTACCGGAGAGCTGGAACAGGTGCGCGTGCTCATACAATCGGGTGCGCCCGTTTACGCAAGTATTGCGCCTTCCTTTATTGCCAACTACGACGGCATTGGCATTGGCGGCATGTCCGCTGCGTTAAAACAGCTGGGTTTTGCGGGCGTTGAAGAAACGGCAATCGGTGCAACGATTGTAAAAAAAGAGTACGAGCGGTTACTTGTGGAGGAACATCGCGATATCGTGATATCTTCCTGCTGTCACTCCGTTAACCTTTTGGTGCAAAAATACTTTCCCAATCAGTTGCCCTATCTTGCCAACGTCGTTTCGCCTATGCAGGCGCACGCCTTGGATATCAAACGTCGCGTGCCCGATGCCAAAGTTGTGTTTATCGGACCGTGCGTGGCAAAAAAGGACGAGGCGGATCACTACGAGGGTATTGTTGACGCGGTGTTGACTTTTGAGGAGCTAACAAATTGGCTCAAGGACGAACGCATTGAGCTTGTGCCCGATATGGACGATAACCAAAACACTCGCGCAAGATTTTTCCCGACGACAGGCGGCGTGCTTAAAACCATGGTCGAGCGTCTGCCGGAATATACCTATATGGCTGTTGACGGTGTGGAAAACTGCATGGCGGCATTAAAGGATATCGAACACGGCAAAATACACAACTGTTTTATCGAAATGTCTGCATGTGTGGGCAGCTGTATCGGCGGACCGGTAATGGAAAAGTATCATCGTTCGCCTATCAGGGACTATTTGGCTGTTGCTAAGTATGCAGGAAACAAAGATTTTGACGTACAGCCCCTTTCGGAGGTGGATACCAAAAAGCACTTTGAGCAGATTGCGCACAGGTTGCAACCGCCGACCGAGGGTGAAATTCGGGAAATCATGCAAAAAATGGGCAAAAACAAGCCGGAAGATGAGCTTAATTGCGGATCGTGCGGCTATAACACCTGTCGAGAAAAAGCCATTGCCATCTATCAAGGTAAGGCGGAAATCTCCATGTGTTTGCCCTTCCTCAAAGAAAAGGCGGAAAGTTTTTCCGACGCGATAGTAAATAATACGCCCAACGGCATTGTTGTGCTAAACGATAACCTTGAGGTTCAACAAATCAACAGCGCGGCGTTAAAGATCGTCAATTTGCGCTCCGCATCGGATATTTTGGGCGACTATGTGGTCAGAATCCTTGATCCCATACACTTTATAAGGGTGCGCGATACGGGACGTTCGGTTGTAAACCAACGCACGTTTTTGGCGGAGTATCAAAAGTATGTGGAACAAACCGTGATCTATGACCGTAGTAACAAGTTGATAATCGGCATTATGCGCGATATTACCGACGAGGTGGACGCGCAAGAACGCAAGGGTAGAGTAAATCGTCAAACCGTGGACATCGCCGATAAGGTTGTTGATAAGCAAATGCGCATCGTTCAGGAAATTGCTTCGCTTCTTGGCGAAACGGCTGCGGAAACGAAGGTTGCGCTTACCAAGCTTAAGGAGTCTATCGAAAATGAATGACCTTTGTTTTGAAATAGGATACAAAAGCATCAATCATTACGGCGAGCAGCTGTGCGGCGACCATATAGATATAGTTGATCCCGGTGAGGGGTCGTCCGTGGTGGTACTTGCCGATGGTTTGGGTAGCGGCGTAAAGGCAAGTATTCTGTCCACGCTGACGTCCAAAATTATATCCACCATGATATCCGAAGGGTTATCGTTGGAGGATTGTGTTAAAACAATAGCTACCACCTTGCCGGTCTGCTCGGTGCGCGGCGTTGCCTATTCCACTTTTACGATATTGCACTTTTTGAACAACGAAAAGGTGGATATTATGCAGTACGATAACCCTACCGTGCTGCTGCTGCGTAACGGCAAAAGCGAGGAGTACGAAAAAACCCAGTTAAATATTGATGGAAAAAAGATTTATCGCTCTACGCTAACGCTGCGGGAAGACGATGTGATTGTTGCCATGAGCGACGGCTGTCCGCATGCGGGCACGGGGCTTACCTATAACTTTGGTTGGAAGCTGGATAACATTGCAGAGTTCATTGCTCCGTTGGCTTATGCCGGTTACACTGCAAAAAATCTTGCGACCTTGCTGGTTGATGAGTGCGAACGTTTGTATGGCGGCAAGCCCGGCGACGACGCAACGGTGTGTGTGGCGCGTATTCGCAAGCGCAATCCCGTAAATATAATGTTTGGCCCGTCGTCGGATAAAAACGACAGTATGCGCATGGCGTCGCTGTTCTTTTCCAAAAACGGAAAACATATCGTTTGCGGCGGAACAACTTCCTCTGTGGTGGCACGGTATCTGAACAAGCCGATAAAGCCCAGCCTTGTTTTTGAGGCGAGCGACGTGCCTCCTATTGCGGAAATAGAGGGTGTTGATTTAGTTACCGAGGGCGTTATTACCATAAATAAGGTGTTGACTTACGCCAAGGACTATATTGCTGATAACAAACTATATGACGAGTGGAGTGTTCGTCATGACGGCGCGTCGCTTATTTCAAGACTGCTTTTTGAAGAAGCGACGGACATAAGCTTTTTTGTGGGGCGTGCAATTAACCCTGCGCACCAAAACCCGAATTTGCCCATCAACTTTAATATCAAAATGAATCTTGTCGAGGAACTCTCGGCATGTCTTACAAAGATGGGTAAGCGGATTATCGTATCGTACTTTTAATATGTCGCTCGATGGCGCAGACGAGGATAGCGATTCTCAAACGCCGCCGTTATCGAGCTTCGACGTCGCAATAACGGCGCTTTAGATGTGGTTTATGTCCACGATAAATAATTTAACATTCTTTAGAGGTTGTATTTATGAGAAAATTCGATACTAAGGTTCAGCACCTTAAATACAAGGTTTTGCGCGAGGTTGCGCGCGATGCTTGGGCGGATACTTTGCACGAAACGGCAATAGATATCCCCAAGCGTATAGTCCCGGGCAAGGTGCCCACGATGCGTTGCTGTGTGTACAAGGAACGCGCAATTCTTGCCGAGCGCGTAAAGCTTGCGATGGGCGGTGATAAGCAAAACCCCAACGTGATCGAGGTTATCGATATTGCCTGTGACGAGTGCCCTATGGGTGGTTACGAAGTCACAAATGCTTGCCGCGGCTGTCTGGCGCACCGTTGCGAGGATGTTTGTCGTTTTGGCGCAATCACATTTGACGCAAACCATGTGGCGCATATAGATAAATCCAAGTGTAAGGAGTGCGGCGCATGCTCAAAGGTTTGTCCGTACAGCGCAATACACAACTACAAGCGTCCGTGTGAAACGGCTTGTAAGGTAAAAGCCATTTCGATGGGCGACGAAAAACAAGCGTGCATAAACAATAATAAATGCATTTCGTGCGGCGCATGCGTGTATCAATGTCCGTTCGGCGCAATTACGGATAAGTCGTTTATTCTTAACGTTATTGACATTATCAAAAAAAGTAACAATAACACTAAATACAAGGTGTTTGCAATTGTTGCGCCGTCCATTTCCAGTCAGTTTACTTATGGCAAGCTCGGGCAGGTCATCACTGGCTTGAAAGAGCTTGGGTTTTACACTGTTATCGAGGCTGCTTTGGGGGCGGATATGGTCGCAGAGGCAGAGTCGCGTGAGCTTTACGAAAAGGGCTTTTTGACTAGCAGCTGTTGCCCTGCTTTTGTGGATTTTATCGACAAGAATTATCCCGAGCTCAAACCGCTTGTTTCGCACAATCTGTCGCCGATGGGCACTCTCGCAAAGTATATCAAGGAGCACGAATCTCCCTGTAAAGTTGTGTTTATCGGGCCGTGCACGGCAAAAAAGATGGAGTTCCAAAAGGAAACGGTCAAGCCGTATGTTGATTCCGTTATCACTTTTGAAGAGTTGCAGGCGTTGTTTGATAGCAAGGACGTTGACATAACGACGCTCGAGGAGGGCGTGCTGGATAACGCTTCGTACTTCGGCAGAATATTTGCTCGTTCCGGCGGATTATCGGATGCGGTCGTTCAGGGGTTGAAGGAACAAGGGCTTACCGATTTTGAGCTTAAGCCATGTGTTTGCGACGGTATCGAGGCGTGCAAGCTTGCGCTTTTGCAAAAAGCCAAGGGCAAGTTGGATGCTAACTTTATCGAGGGAATGGCTTGCGTTGGCGGTTGCATCGGTGGCGCCGGTTGCCTCACTCACGGCGAAAAGAACAAACGCGAGGTGGATAAATACGGTATGGAAGCATACGAAAAAACTATCTCAGACGCGGTGTCCGTGTTGAAGTAACATTTGCGCTGTCTTGTGTGTGGCAAGGCTGATACTCTTGCGCAATCAAGTTGACGTTGAACTTGATGCTTTGGAATATCGCTTGCTGTGGGACAAATGTTTGCCGAACTATTGTAGTAAATAATTAGAATTTGCGGATTTGAGTAATCAAGTCCGCATTTTTTTTGTGGCAAAAGGCAATTTGCAACTGAGAGTTGCGTAAATGCAACTGTCGATTGGTTGTGCGTGCGCTAAAATTATTGTACAATATTCAGGAATTTGTTGTTATTGCTTGACATCGCAGTAGGGACAGCTGTATTATTGAACAAAGTTCAGTAATATGCATTGTTGCGTTCAGGCTGATTTATCAAGGGAGGTGCGAGCATGGCACGAAAACCGAAGTACGACGGCGGCACCAAAAATAAAATAATTGAGGTTGCCACTGCAAAGTTTTTCCGCAAGGGCTACGACGGCACAAGCATTCGTGGAATAACGGACGAAATCGGGTGCGAGGTAGGGCTGTTTTATTACTACTATAAATGCAAAGACGACCTGTTTTCGGACGTTATGGACAACTTTTTTGCGCCGTACAAGGTGGACTTTGAACGCCTTGCCTTGGCTGCAGAAGTCAAGCCGTATCAAGCGCTGTTGCATTTTTTTGAATATATGTTGGATAAAACAGCGGAGTTCAGGGGGCGTTACGCTTCGGTTATGCATCGAACGACACGCTGGGCGATACGGGAGCAAACGCTTACCGTCATCGAACCGTATATCGAAAGGATAATTGTTAGCCTAAAACGATTTGGGGCAAAACCCTTGATGGACGATAGGACGGCAGCCGTGTTTTTGTCGCACGGTGTAGGCAGTCTTATTTTGCACGAATCCACAGAGTGGGTGCTGGACGCAAACGCTTCGGTGCGCCAAACGGTTAATCTTATTTTGGGTTTGGATGACGAGGTGTCGGCAAAAATGAGGCGATGCGGTGCCGACGTGGATGTTGGCGAAAACCTTTGAGCGCGATAATGGCGCGGAAATGTGCTGATTTGTTGAAAACTATTGCAAAAGGGGCTTGAAAAAGCAGAAAAAATAGATTAAAATTATGTAAGGAGAGAGGGCTGTGAAAAGAGCATTATCATTGTTGCTTGCCGTTGTTTTATTGGCGGTAAGCGTGACGGTACTTATCGGGTGCAGGTACTCGTTTGTTACGGGCGATGCGTACGACGATGACGGCTATAATGTGGGCAGTAAGACGTATGCAGAACAGATAACTGCCGTTGAAGTTGTGTGGAAATGCGGACAGCTTGTTGTTGAAAACGGTGAACAAACGGCGGTGTCGGAGAGCGCGGAGGAGCTACAGGAGGAGCAACGCGTGCGCAGTGTTGTAAAAGACGGTGTTTTGTGCGTTCAGTTTTGGAAAAGCGCTTATGCTTCGTCAGTCAATCCTTCGGATAAAAGCGTTACGGTCGTTGTGCCGAGCGGCGTGAGTGTTAAAATAACGTCTACAAGCGGTGAAATTCGCTGTGAGGACGTCGTGGCGGATAGCGTAGTGGTCGACAAAATGTCCGGAAGTTTTTGCGCAAGCAGTGTTGTTGCAAACACGGTTGATTTGGGGAGCACAAGTGGGGCAATTAAAACGAATGCAATAATGTGCAATAGCCTTAAGGTTCGTACGACTTCCGGAAGTGTTTCGCTTGGCGATGTTGCTGCAAAGCAAGTGCAGGTCAATTCCACGAGCGGCAGTGTGAGTTTTAATATTACGTCCGCTTGTGAACAGGTGAATGTCGATAGTACAAGCGGCTCGGTAAGGCTGCGCTTGCAGGATATCGCGCGTGGCGTAACGGCAAGCCTAATCACAACGAGCGGTTCCAAGGTTGTATCTGTTGAGCATGCTCAAAACGGAAACGAGTACGTTGTCGGTAGCGGGGCGTGCGCGTTGCGCGTCAAGTGCACAAGCGGCTCGGTGTATTTATCTGGCAGCCACTAAGTTGCCTTAAAATGTATTAAATGCGTCGTTTAGCTGACGTTAACGGGGCGTTTGACGATTATGCGAACAAATAAATAAGGGATATAAAAATAATTATAAAAGGGAGAATTTGTTATGAAAAGTTTGGATAGGGTGCAAAAGGTTGTTAAAATCGCAAAAATAGTTGCGGTAATTTGCTATTGGTGCGGCTGTATAGGTGCAGTGTGTTGCGCGATTGGTGCATTGCTTTTGGGCGTGTTGGGCGAAGCCTCGCAGGTGTGGAACTGGATAGTTGCAAATGCCGATGAGGAAACGAAATTTATCAACGCCGTGTGTGATTGCGTTTGCGGCGTTATATCTTGTGGTGTGTGCGCTTACCTTGCAAGTCTTGCAAAAAAGCTGTTTGTTAGGGAACTTGAGTTGGGCACGCCCTTCGATAAGGATTTGGTAAAGCAAACTGCAAAGCTTGGGCTGACTCAAATAATTACTGCAGTTGTCGCAAGCATTGTGTGCGCAATTATCTGTGCGATATTTGGCGTGCAGAGTGCCGCAAATACTGATTTCAGTATCGGTGCAGGCATAGTTTATTTGCTGATTGCGTTGCTGTGCGACTTGGGTGCCGATTGTGTTGCTCGGGCAGATAAGAGCGATAACGATACCGTACAATAAGGTTGCGCGAAAAAAAATATATCATAGCACAAAAAGGGGGAATTTAGTGTGAGGGTTTTAGTATTAAACGGAAGTCCCAAGCGGGACAAGAGTGATACAATGTGTATCACAAGGGCATTCTTGCAAGGTGTTTGCGATGTGGCAGATGCACAAATCGAGGTGATAAACACGGTTGATTTGCACGTCGAATATTGTCGCGGCTGCTTTGCGTGTACGCGCACGGACGGCAAATGCGTTATTTGCGATGACATGGAAAGCATATTGAATAAAATCTTGTCGTCCGATGTGCTGTTGCTAAATTATCCTCTTTACTGCTACGGCATGCCGGCGTCGTTAAAGGCTGTTATAGACCGTATTTTGCCACTTTCCAAGATGGAAATGGTCAAAGTGGGCGACCGCTACGAGCATGTGTGCAAGGCTGATTATTCCAAACTGCGTTATGTTATGGTTTGCGGTTGCGGCTTCCCTAATAGCAAGCACAATTTTGAGCCTGCCGTTGCACAATTCGGACTGTTGTTTCCGCAAAATCGTACCGTTATCACGGTGCCGGAAAGTCCGATGTTCAATGTCGCGGAGGCGCAGGAGGTTACCGCACCGCGCTTAGAACTGGTGCGTCAGGCGGGTGTGCAGTTTGCTTCTAAAGGTGTGGTAGATGGCGCGTTACTTGAACAAATTTGTTCGCCGATGATTCCGGAAGACGTGTATGCTCAAATCGCAAGCGCATCAAATAAGTGACCATAAACGGCTTTTAATGCGGATATTTGGCGCATTAAACATTAAATAAATACAATAAACAAAAAAATAATATTATGGAATTACAAAAATATAAAAAACTCAATTCTAACGTGTTAAAGCTCATTGCTATTGTTGCAATGACCATCGATCACACGGCGTGGAAACTTTTTCCGGGGTATTCAACTCATCCGGTGGCGATAGTGATGCACCTTATTGGACGTCTAACTTGTCCCATTATGTGCTACTTTATTGCAGAGGGCTTTCATTATACGCGCGACGTCAACAAATATACGGCACGATTGTTTATTTTTGCCCTTATTTCGCACGTCCCGTACATGCTGTGGTCAATGAGCTATAGTGATATAACCTCGCTCATTCCGTTTTATAACGGGCAGTTTTTCAATTATGCAAGTGTAATTTGGTCGCTTGCTTGGGGCTTGGTGTTGCTACGGGTGTCGATGAGCGAAAAGCTCAAACAGTGGCAAAAGGTGTTAATCGCACTGGTGATATGCTTTGTTAGCTTCCCTGCGGATTGGAGTTGCATCGCGGCGTTGTGCGTGTGCGCTATCGGTAGCAATCGTGGTGAACCTCGCAAGCAAATTGCATGGTGTATGCTGTATGTTTCAATGTACGCCGCGGTGTACTTTTTCGCGCTGGATAAGCTGTATGCGTTTTTGCAATTCGGAGTGGTTTTATCTATACCGCTTTTGGCATTGTACAATGGCAAGCGCGGCACCAACCCGACTGTCAACAAGGTGGTAAAGTGGTTGTTTTACATATACTATCCGCTTCATTTTGTGGTGTTGGTGTTAATTTTCGGAATATAATGGGCTTTGATACCGTGGTGCGGATGTGGCGTTTGGCTTTCGGCACTCGGTAGACGTTCGAATCGGGCTTTTTTGTTTTTGCAAAAAGGTGACGAAATGAACAACAACAATAATAACAACAATAATTTTGGGGGCAACGACATAGCAAGAGTCTGTTCGCAGGAGCGTGGCTTGTATGTGGTTGAAATGTCAGAACAGCAGTGTTTTGCGGAAATTAACGGAAAATTGCGATATCAAGCCATGCGGGCGACGGATTTGCCTGTTGTGGGGGATTACGTCCGTGTGAGCACATCCTCGGGGCGCGCCTCAATAACGGAAGTTTTGCCCCGTAAAAGTCTTGTGGTTCGTAAAAAGGCAGGTGGCGACCGCGCGCAGCAGCTAATCGCCGCAAACGTGGACGTGCTTTTTGTGTGTATGTCGTTAAACAACGATTTTAACCTTCGCAGGCTGGAAAGATATCTCTCTGTCGCATGGGAAAGTGGCGCGACACCCGTTGTGGTGCTCACCAAACGAGATTTGTGTAGCAATCTTGACTTGATGTTGACTGAGGTTGCCGATGTTGCCGTCGGCGTGGACGTGGTTGCCGTCAGCTCGTTGTTGGCGGACGGCGAAAAGGCTTTGCTGCCGTATTTGACGGCTGGTACAACGGTGGCTTTTATCGGCTCGTCGGGCGTGGGTAAATCCGCTCTAATAAACAAGCTTATCGGCACAAGCGAGCTGCGCACAAACGGGCTTCGCAATGATGATAAGGGGCGACACACAACAACTTCGCGTAGACTGTTTGCCCTATCAAGCGGCGCATTCGTTATTGATACTCCCGGCATGCGTGAGTTGGGTATGTGGGCGGCGGACGATGGATTGGATAAAACCTTTGCCGATATCGATGAACTTGCCGCTCGATGTCGGTTTTCCGATTGTACCCACACTACGGAGCCCGACTGTGCCGTTCGCAAAGCCATCGCAGATGGAACCTCGTCGCAGGAGCGGTTGGATTCCTATCGCAAACTGCTTGCGGAAAACGACTACAATAAGGATAGTGACGCATATCTTTCGGCTAAGCGCGCAAAATTCAAGCAAATATCAAAATACAACAAAAAACAAAGATAATGCGCATTAACCGCATTTCAAGGCTCATTACTGGTGTTTTGGGGTGCATTTTGTGTGCACACGAGTGGTATTCGTGACTTTATATGGTTAGACAACTTTTGTGACAAGGGGGAGTGTATGCCGATTGGCGTGCAAAACGTGGTAATTTGCCTATGGGATTTTTAGCGGCGTTCCTGTGGGGACGTGTAGGCAATCGGCGGTTGACTATGCTACATACAGCAGTCTTTTGACGTAGAAGCGGCTTGCTCTGAGCGTAAGGCGATAAACAAAATAAAATTGCGTCCTCGGCGTGGATTCAAGCGTCGAGGACGTTTTTTGTCGATTGGGGTGTGCAGGATGTAGTTTTATCGGGCGCGCTCTGCCTAAATTTGCGGGCGAACGCGGTTCTCATTTATGATTTTGTTGTTGCATATATATTAAATTATGCTTAAAGCTGAAAGATTTTTTGTTTTTTGCACCTTGTTTTCACTTGACGGACTTTACATTTTAGTTGTACACTTTATACGTCAGATTTTGGCGAATTTGCAAATCGTCGGCATTTTGAGAGGAATTATGAAAAAAAGACTTATACTGATCGCCCTGTTGGCGGCGTTGCTTTGTGTGTGCCTATATGGTTGCTCGCAGAGTGACGAGCACAGCGGAGTTAAGGTTGTGTTCAATCTTGAGGGGGGCTTATACAAAAATAGCTCTCGCCCCGTAACTTACTATTACAATTACGAGGGCGACGGAACGTGGCTTATCCAGTCGCCTGACGCGCTTACGGATACAAACGTACAGCGAGATAACTACGAGTTGGTGGGCTGGTTTAGAAAAAAAACAGTCAACGGCAGTGAGGTTACTTATTCCGACGAATGGGATTTTTCTACTGATAAGGTGGATAAAAACGGCGTTGAGCTATATGCCTGCTGGAAAAAGCAGGTCAAGTATTCCTATCGTGTGTGCTATCGTGATGAAAACGACGAAGTGGTTGTAATCGGCACCTATGATAACGTTAAGCAAGGACAAGTGTTTAGCGACTTTAACGGATACGGCAGCAAACGCAGCGGCTATACGCTGTTGGGCTTTGTTGATGAACAGGGCAATCCGTGGGATAGCTCGTTTACTCATCCAGGCGGCGATACGGATACTGCCATCAGCGTTTTTTGCAATTACGTCAAGGGTAAGTACAAAATAGTTTCGACCGCGACGGAGTTCACAAAATACTTCGGCAAGGAAAGTATCTATCTGACGGCGGATATCGACCTTGGTGGAGTAGCCATTGCGGCAAAAGCCAAGCTCAACGGCAGAGAAAACTCGCATATCGTTATCGAGGGTAACGGACATACCGTTTCCAACCTGAAAATCAAGGCGGGCACCTCGCCTGTTGGCGGTTTTAGCAAAAACGACCTGTTGCAGGATGTGGCGGACGAAAACGAGCAAGCCTTGTATGCGTGTCTATTTGCGGAGGCAAGTTTTGCGGACGTGCGCAACATCACCTTTACGGATATATCGGTTGAAGTCAACGTGAACAGCGGCGTAGTGTACAACAAGCTGTACGTCGCACCCTTTGCGGCAAGCGCAACCAATTGCACTTTTACCGAAGTAACAATGGATTTTACGGTTAGCTTTAAAACGAGCGTTGCGGAGGAACAACTGGTGGTTGCCGATAAGCTGTTTGCTATTGGCGATGCCGCTCAACAGGACGACGCTTGTAGCGTTTTGGTTACGAAAGAATATAATTAGTCACAAATGCGTTGCGCTGCGAGGAAGCTCGTGTGCGGCGGTAAGCCGGTAAAATCGGCGTGATAAATTTTTAAGGAGAAATGTAATGAAAAGATTTACGAAAATAGCAACAAGTTTGGCAATTGCCGTGCTTTTGCTTGCAACCACGGCGCTTCCGCTTGTTGCTTGCACCAAAGAACCGGATAATTCAGATGGTGGCTCTAATGGTGGAAGTGGCTTGGGCGAGGATTTTGCACTGGTATTTTCATCGCAGGAACTGGACAAGGTGTTTAACCCCTTCTTTTCCACAACGGCGGCAGATAGCAACGTTATAAGCCCCACACAAGTTTCCATGTTGGGCAACAACTCCAAGGGAGGCTACACCTACGGCGACGACGAGCAAGTTGTAACCAAGGATTTGGAGTTCTACTATGACGAGAAAACCGATACTACAACGTATCTGTTCGTGCTCAAAAATAACGTGCGCTTTTCCAACGGTTCGTTGCTTACAATCAAGGACGTGTTGTTTAACTACTATGTTTATCTGGACCCTGCCTACACAGGCTCTAGCACGATTTATTCTACGGATATCGTGGGCTTAAAGGCGTACCGTACGCAACAGCTTAGCGAAGCTGATCAAGATAGCTTCAAACAGAGATTCCAAGAGGAAGCAACCTCAAGAATTACAGCGTTGTACTATGCCGTTGACGACATTTTGAGCATAGCCTCTAACAAGGGCGGCACGGAGGATGAATTTATCGCCCTCCTTGAGCAGTACAAAAAAGACCATACGTCTGATACTTATGCACATATTGTGGATGATTTCAAGCAAGCGCAGGTATTCTTCCGCGAGGAGCTGGAGTCGGACTACACAAACGCGGTGGATTCGTATAGGGATAAAAAATTCAAAAACGATAACGGTGAGCTTATCGAAGGATTGTTTACCACCGACGTGGAGATGTTCCTCTACAACGAAGGTTGCATTAGCTGGAACAAAAAGGGAAACAACGGTAAAGGCGAGCTTACCAGCACGTTGACTAACGACGTGAGCGAGCTCAAAAGCTGGACAAAGGAAAAGGCAATCGAACGCGTTTACAACAACAAAATGCCGGATAGCGTAGGCGAAGTTATTACCGGTTGGGCTACGGCAAGCACGCTGTACGAGTACATTGTCAACGACCAAATGCAAACGTACTTCAAGCAAAACGAGCGTACCGTTAATAACATCACCGGTATTAAATTTGCCAACAGAACAGAAACGGTAAACGTTAACGGTACGGATTATCCCGTGCCCGAGTACGAAAATGGCGATATCAAAGAAGGCAGCTACGAGGTTTTGTCCATCACCATCAACAAGGAAGACCCCAAAGCTATTTGGAACTTTGGTATTACAATCGCACCGATGTACTATTATTCCACGACTAACTGGAATGGCAAAAACTACATTGAAGCGTTTGACTTTGAAAGTAACTTTGGCGTAGAGTACGGTTCGCAAGACTTTATGACGGAAGTTGTAAAGGCGTCGTCCAAAATCGGTGTTCCCGTTGGCGCCGGTCCTTATGCGGCAAGTCGCTCATCGGGCGGAATTGAAAACGTCACAAGCGGCGAATTTTACGACAAGGGCGTTGTGTACTACGAGCGCAACCCGTATTACTTTGCAGGCAAAGCAAAAATAAAGAGTATTCGTTACAAGGTTGTTTCCGAGTCGCAAATGCTCAACTCCCTGTACAGCAAGGACATTCACTTTGCAGAGCCCAACGCTAAGCCGGAAAATAAATCCGAGCTTGAGGGCAAAAAGAGTGACGGCTTTGGCGTTAAAATGATACAAACTTCCGGTTACGGCTACATCGGCATTAACGCCGGCAAAGTGCCCAGTATAAAGGTTCGTCAGGCAATAATGCACTCAATTAACACGCAGCAGTGCGTTGATTACTACAAGAGCACGGCTGAAGCAATTTACCGCTCGATGTCCAAGTCCAACTGGGCATATCCGACGGGTTGCACGGCGTACTATCCGTACATCGGCGGCGCAATTCCGGAAGATCTTGACGTGGTAAATCCTGATTATAAGGACTTTATCGAATACAAGCGTGAGCAAGTAGAAGGCACTCCCGATGCAAACAGATACGATGCAGGCAAGGTGCTTTCCACTGAGGAACAAAAGGAATTTTTGCTCGGACTTGTCCAAAACAACGGTTACTCCAACGGAGCTTGGACTGCAACCGAAAACGCAGGCTATATCAATAACGGCACCGTATTGCAAAAGAGTACGGATAAGCTCAGCTACGAGTTTACCATTGCCGGCGAGGAAACCGACCACCCCGCATACATGGCATTGTTTACAGCCGGTGAGTTACTTAACACTATCGGCTTCGATATTACCGTTCGTACAGATGCAAACGCACTTAACAAGCTTTCCAGCGGCGCATTGACCGTTTGGGCTGCGGCATGGGGTTCCACTATCGATCCGGATATGTATCAGGTTTATCACATGGAGTCGCAGGCAACATCCGTTTTGAACTGGGGCTACAAGCAAATTCTCGGTAACCAAACAAAGTACTCGACGGAGTATGGTATTCTTGTGGAACTATCCGATCTTATTGAAAGAGGACGTGCAACAAGCGACCAAAGCGTCAGAGCAGGTATCTACAGACAGGCACTTGACCTCGTTATGGAGCTGGCAATAGAGTTGCCTACATATCAGCGTAACGACTTGTACGCCTACAATACCAATATCATCGACGAAAGCTCCTTTACGCCGGCATCGGAGTTATCTGCTTACAAGGGATTGATAAACAATCTTAACATGTTGTCCTTGGTAAAATAATAACAGCTTTTTCGGGCAGGGCAGTTGTCCTGCTCGAGCAACACAGGCTAAACGATAGTATCTGCCGATAAAGCTACTTTGGCAGAGTAAAAATCACGGAGATTTCTTCGTGTTGTCGCCCTTGCTGCAGGCAACTGCGGTAAGCGACGTTATAAAAGGTAAAATGTTCAAATATATAGTTAAAAGATTACTCATATCAATATTGATATTATTGGGTGTATCCGTAATTATTTACACGATGGTGCGACTGATGCCGAACGACTACGTTGACGTAAAGTTCGCTTCGCAGTTACAGAGCGGCGCAATCAAACGCTCAGACGTGGATAATTTCAAAAAACTTTACGGACTGTACACTCCGGAGGCGCGCATTCGCATCGAGGTTGGCGGCTACGACGGTTATTTTGAAAAAGACGTCAAAAAGGTCGATCACGAAACGGATACCGCAACCAAGGAGTTGTATCAGGGCTTTGTTAGCGGCGATTACACCAATAACACCGATAGCGGCGACTTTGTGCTTACTCTTACCGTTGGCGACGACGGAACGCAGTGCACTTACGTTATCATTAAGGAAGAATACGAGCAAGTCACGGCAAGCGACGGCTCTACAACAAGCAAAAAGCTTACCACTACTGTGGCGCAGGGCACCTTTGTTGTGGATAACGTGGCGGAGCAAATAACGCTTGAAGGTTTAACCACGGATTGCTCTTACGAGGTGGTTGGCTTCGGTGAAACGCTCGGCTCGATACTTTCCGGTTACTTTGGATGGTTGGGCAGAATGCTCAAGGGCGACCTTGGCACTTCCTTTAAGTACGAAAAGCCCGTTGCGCAAGTCATCGGCGAAAATATGTGGATTTCTTTTGCCATCGCCGTAGTTGCAACGATATTGCAGTTCCTCATTGCTATTCCGTTGGGAATATCCTCTGCAACACATCAATATTCTGCGCAGGACTATCTCGTTACCATTTTCACGATGATTGGCTTGTCGTTGCCAACCTACTTTTTTGCGGCAATCGCGGTAAAATTCTTTGCGGTTGATTTGGGCTTGTTGCCCGTAAGCGGATTGATTTCCGGCGGTGCAACATTCTCGACAGATTTTTGGGGACAACTTGCAAAGATAGGCGATATGGCATATCACCTTATTCTGCCCATTTTCGTGAGCGTAATTTTGTCGCTTGGCGGACTTATGCGTTACACGCGTACCAATATGTTGGAGGTATTGAACTCCGACTATATCCGTACTGCTCGTGCAAAGGGACTTTCGGAAAAAACCGTTATCTACAAGCACGCATTCAGAAACACATTAATTCCGCTTGCAACAATGCTTGCAGGTATTTTGCCCGGTTTGTTTGGCGGAATGATGATTACCGAGCAAGTTTTTGCAATCGACGGTATTGGGCGTCTTGCTTATAATGCGCTTAAAGCAGGTGATATTCCGTTTGTTATGGGCTACAATATGTTTTTGGCAATTCTGACAGTTATCGGCACGCTTATGTCCGATATCATGTACTCGATCGTCGATCCGAGAGTTAAGCTGGGGAGGTAAAATATGAACGCTGCTATTTTGTTTGCAAGCGGTTTTGCCAAACTGCTTGAAATGCCAATTCAAAAACTTATTGTGCTTGGCGCGCTTGCACTTGCGTTGCTATTTGTTATCGTATTTTTGTTCGTGTACGAAATAAAGCAAGCAAAAAAACGCAGATTGGCACGTCAGAACGCAATGGTACAATCGGAAGACTTATTGGAAAGAACCTATAAAGAAATGAGCCCATTTTCGCTCATTATGCGTAGATTTTTCCGCTCCAAACTGTCTATCGTCGGATTGATAATGATTGTGTTCCTGTTCTTATTTTCCTTCCTTGGTCCGGTAGTGTATGAAAATTACTACGAAAACAAATGGGGCAAGGAAATGGGCGAGGACGTGGTAGATAGTGGCGAGTTCCCTGTGGAAACGGTGGAAACGCACTATGTTACCAATCCCGACGGAAGTCAAACGGAAGTTACGGAAGTCGTCGTTACTGTTATGACATACAATGCGTATGCGGATCCGAGCGTGGAGCACTGGCTTGGCACGGACGATAAGGGCATGGACGTGTTCGTTCGTCTTATGTACGGCGGCAGAATATCCCTTACGATAGGTTTTATCGTAGTTATTTTGGAAACGCTAATCGGCGTTATTCTCGGCGGCATTGCCGGCTATTTCGGCGGCTGGGTGGATAACGTTATTATGCGTATCGTGGATATATTTACTTGTATCCCCACGTTACCCATTTTGCTTATCGCTTCGGCTATGATTGATAGCTGGAAGGTGGATGCAGATACGCGTATCTATTTGCTCATGGCGATAATTACCGTGTTCAGTTGGAGCGGTGTTGCGCGCCTTGTTCGCGGACAGATTTTGTCGCTAAGAGAGCAGGAATTTATCACAGCAACAGAAGTAATGGGCTTCCCCACTTGGCGAAAGATTTTTGTTCACCTTATTCCCAACGTTATGCCGCAGCTTATCGTTTCGATGACGCTTGGTTTGGGCAGCGTTATTCTGTACGAGTCCACTCTTAGTTATCTTGGCTTGGGCGTGCAAATTCCCAAGGCGGCGTGGGGCACGATGATTGCCACTTCAAACGATCCGCAGGTGCTAAAGTATCACCTTAATATGTGGTTGCCCGCAGGTATAATGATTGTTATCGCCGTGCTTGGTTTTAACTTTGTCGGCGACGGTCTGCGGGACGCAATGGACCCCAAGGCGAAAAAATAGGGGGCAGCTATGAAAAAGAATTCTAACTATATCTCTATTAGAGAAAGTCGTAAAATCATTCGTCACAATATCCGTCAGATGAAGTATTACGAGGAGTTAAAGCGCAGAGAGCTTGCTCCCGAAGAGTACACCTCGGTAATGCGTAACCCCGATAATATTTTGGAAATCGACGGGCTAAAAACGGTGTTCTTTACGGATAACGGAACGGTAATGTCCGTCAACGGCGTATCCTTTGATATTCCCAAGAAAAAAATAGTGGGCGTTGTAGGTGAATCCGGTTGTGGCAAAAGCGTAACTTCGTTATCTATAATGCAACTTGTGCAAGCTCCGCAAGGTCAGGTAATCGACGGCGAAATTCGTTTTAATTCCGATTCGCTCGGTTACAATGAGGACGGACAAAAGCTTGCGTATAACACGGCAAAAATGCCCACGCAGGAAATGTACAAGGTTCGCGGTAAGGATATCACTATGATATTCCAAGAGCCGATGACAAGTCTTAATCCGGTGTTTACAATAGGCAATCAGCTGGATGAAGTGTCCTTTACGCACAATCCGGAAGTCACCAAGGAACAGGCGCGTGCACGCAGTATCGAAATGTTAACAAAAGTCGGCATTGCCATGCCGGAACACGTTTACAAATCCTATCCGCACGAGCTTTCCGGCGGAATGCGCCAACGCGTTATGATTGCAATGGCATTGGTGGGCAATCCCAAGCTTATTATTGCCGACGAGCCCACAACGGCTTTGGACGTAACCATTCAAGCGCAGATATTGGATTTGTTAAAAACCCTTCAACGTGAGGAAGGCTGCTCGGTAATGCTTATCACGCACGACCTGGGCGTTATTGCGGAAATGGCAGATGAGGTTGTTGTTATGTATGCGGGTAGGGTTATCGAAAAGGGCACGGCAAGCGAGATTTTCCACAATCCGTTGCACCCGTACACGATAGGTCTGCAAAAAAGCAAGCCGCTTATCACTTCGCCGTCAAACGAGCCGCTGTACTCCATTCCGGGGCAGGTTCCAAACCCAATCAACCTCCCGAATTGCTGTTACTTCCGCAACCGTTGTAACCGCACCTGTGAGGCATGCAAGGGTGAGTATCCGCCTGAAATCAAGGTTAGCGATACGCACTATGTTTCTTGCTATCTGTACAAGCAGCAAGCTGAGGACGAATCCAACGCTTAATCCGACTGTTTTACTGCGATAGTGTAGTTAAATTATTTACGCTCGACAGCGTTGCGCACGGCGCTCGCGTCGATAGGAGAACAATGACAAACATAACTGTTAACAACGATATCGAGGCTGAAAATATTTTAGAGGTAAAAAATCTCAAAAAGTATTTCCCCATCGAAACTAATTTTTTCGGTAAGCCCAAAAGATATTTGCGTGCGGTGGACGATATCTCGTTTACGCTAAAGGCTGGCACCACGATAGGTGTCGTGGGCGAATCCGGCTGCGGCAAAACCACGCTGGGGCGCACAATACTAAAGCTGTACGAGTCCGATGGCGGAAGCATTGTGTTCGACGGAACGGATATAACCAAGCTCACTCGCAAGGAGATGGCTAAATATCGCACACAAATGCAGCTTATCTTTCAGGATCCGTATTCCAGCTTGCCGCCGCGTATGACTATCGGTAGCATAATTTCCGAAGCGGTGCGAGTGCACAATATCGTGCCCAAAAACGAGGTTAACGCCTACGTTAGGGACATAATGAAAAAATGCGGTTTGCAACAGCATTACTATGATAGGTATCCGCACGAGTTTTCCGGCGGACAGCGGCAGCGTATTTGTATAGCTCGCGCACTTGCGGTAAAGCCTAAACTTGTGGTTTGCGATGAGCCTGTATCGGCATTGGACGTATCAATACAGGCACAGATAATAAATCTGCTAAAGGAGCTTCAGCAAACTATGGGGCTCACCTATATCTTTATTTCGCACGACCTTTCCGTAGTAAAGTACATAACCGATAAAATCATGGTAATGTATCTTGGCAACACGATGGAAACGGGCGAAACGGACGAGCTGTTTAACAATCCTTTGCATCCCTACACGCAGGCATTGTTCAGCGCAATCCCCATGCCGGACCCCGATACAAAAGCTAAGCGCATAATTTTGCAGGGCGATATTCCATCGCCGGCAAGCCCCCCGACAGGCTGCAAGTTCCACACTCGCTGTGCAAAGTGTATGGAAATTTGCAAGCACAAGCAACCGCGTTACGTCGAGGCTACTCCCAACCACTTTGTCGCGTGCCATCTGTACGATAGCGAGGCAATGGCGGAGCAGGAGAACCCCGTCGAATAACGGTTGCACACAAGCGGCATAGCCAAGCCGCTCATGGAGAGATAATGAAAAAAACACCCTATGTCGATGACGGACACACGATTTATAATATGGATGGCGTGGACGAGCTATATCGCGGTAGATGCAAAACGAAGGGAACCGAGCTTACAAAAAAGGAACGCAAGGCGGCAATCAAAGCGGCTTTTGCGGTGTACTTGCCTGTCGTTTTGGGCGCAATCGCATGCTTTTCGGCAGTGGCGGTATTGTTGTATTTTTGGCTAATTTAGGAGAGCTTATGTCAAACAAGAAATCTATTTTTATCGTTGCGCTCGCATTTGCGCTGATTTTATCGGTAGCAGGCGTTGCGGCGTGTCAAGCCGTGCCCGAAGCGAGCAGCAACACTAATGGCAATCCGCAGCAGTTGCAGCTGTTAAATACGGGTTACACCTTCACGCAGGAGCAAACGCTATCCCGTATTCAGGCGGATAAGCTTATTAAAAACGGCGGCTATCTTGATAGTGACTCCATCGTTGCACTGATAACCTTGGGCGGCGATGCGCTTATCGATAGCTTTAATGCCAACGGCGACTACGATTCCGTTGCGGAATACGCCGCCAGCATGCGTGGTTCGCATTTGGTGCAGGATATTCACAGCGCGCAAAACGACGTTATTGCCAAGCTTAAAAAGGACGGACTTATCACGTCGGTTAAAAGTCGCTATTCCACCTTGCTTAACGCAATAGCAGTGGAAACGACCTACGGTAAGCTTTCTGCAATAGGCGGAATTGTCGGCTCGGATAACGTGTCCATTACGGAAACGTACAATTTACCTCAGGCGACAAGTTCGTCCTCCTCGGCGGTAAGCAACGTGGTGGATATTTATCCTACCGGTATATATAATTCAGCAAGCGTTATCGGGCAGGACGGAACGCAGTACACCGGCAAGGGCACTGCGGTTGCCATTTTGGACTCCGGTTTCGATTGCAGTCATGAAGTATTTCAACGTACACCCGAGGGCGAACTTGTGTTCACAAAGGACACGATTGCGGCATTCTTGAATAAGCAATCGGCACAAGATGACCAAAAGGATATACTCAATGCCGTTAAAAATACGGCAGGTATCACCATCGACGACGTTTATTATTCGGCAAAAATCCCATTTGCCTACGACTACGCGGATAAGGACGTGGACGTGTTCCCGTACGACTCGGAGCACGGCACGCACGTTGCCGGTATCATCGGCGGCGCAAGCATTACCGCAGCGGGCGAGGAAGCACTGGACTTTACGGGTGTGGCGGTAGATACGCAGCTTGTTTTGATGAAAGTGTTCCCCGACCTCGATTCCGGCGGCAAAACGGAGGATATCCTTGAGGCGTTGGAAGATGCAGTGCTACTTGGCGTTGATGCAATCAATATGTCGCTCGGTTCGTCGTGTGGTTTTTCGCGTCTTAAGGACGGCGACCCCGTAAATGAGGTTTACGACAAAATAAAGGAAGCGGGTATCAGCCTTTTAACGGCTGCAAGCAACAGTTATAGTTCCGGTTACGGAGGAGATCAAGGTAATACCAACTTTGTTACCAATCCGGATTCCGGTACGGTAGGCGCTCCCTCAACGTATGATGCGGCATTGTCAGTTGCTTCTATTAGTGGCGTCAAGAGCAACTATATTGTTGCCAATAAGGGCGCAGATGACGAAAGCATATTTTTCTACAATCAATCCAACAGCGTAACGGGCGACGCAAACGATTTCGTTAAGGAACTCAAGGAAGCGGGCTATCTGCCCAATGGCACCGCCACGTTGGAGTATGTTACCGTTCCCGGTGTGGGACTTAAAGGTAACTATACGGATGTTGATGTTTCGGGCAAAATTGCACTTATCAAAAGAGGCGATAATTCCTTTGAGGATAAAGCAATGCTTGCCAAGCGTAACGGAGCCATCGCTTGTATTATCTATAATAACGTAGACGGTGACATTTTGATGTCCATGGGTAAAACGGCGCACATTCCGACAATTTCCGTATCCAAGGATGTTGGTACTGCGCTGGCAAAAAGAGCAAGCGGTACGCTTACGATAAGCGAAAGCAATCTTGCTGGTCCGTTTATGTCGGATTTCTCCAGCTGGGGGCCGACGCCTGACCTCAAGCTAAAGCCGGAAATTACAGCGCATGGCGGAGATATTTATTCATCCGTGCCTAATGCCAAGTACGACCGTCTTAGTGGTACATCCATGGCAACGCCCAACCTTTGCGGCGTTATGGTGCTTATCCGCGAGTACCTCAAGGATAAGTATCCCGAGTACAGCTCGGCGGAAATAAACGAAATTGCCAATCAAATGCTTATGTCTACGGCAACGGTTGCCCTTAACGAGGAGGGCGTGCCTTATTCGCCGCGTAAGCAGGGCGCAGGACTTGCAAGCGCAGGCAACGTTGTTCAAACAAACGCATATTTGACCGTTAACGAAACTGTTGACGGTGTAACGTCGGTAAAATCGAAATCCAAAATAGAGTTGGGGGACGACGCCAAGCGGACGGGTGTGTACACGATGGAAATCAACGTCGTTAACATCTCCACCAAACCGCTCACATACAATCTGTCGGTTATCGGCATGTCGGAAAGCGTTTCCACGTCCGATGCTACTCACGTTGCGGAAACGGGACATCTGCTTGACGGCAAAACAGAGATTAGCTACGTTAGCGGCAACGGCAGCGTTAAGGGTTCGAGCGTCACTGTTGAGGCAGGCAAGTCGGTGAGCGTAAGTATTGCCTACACGCTTACGCAGGAAGATAAGGACTACATTGACCAACGCTTTTTGTACGGTATGTACGTCGAGGGATTTGTGTGCCTAACGGCGGATAACGAGGTTCCGCTCAACGTTCCGTTCCTTGCTTTCTACGGTGACTGGACGGAGGCTCCGCTGTTCGATAAGACCTATTACGAGGTGGAAGAGGACGCGCACGACCAAGCAATCGACGATGAGGATAAAACCAAAGCCGATTACTGGGCGACAACTCCGTACGGTTCGTACTACTACAACTATATGATTCCTCTCGGAACATACCTGTACACTATCGACGAAAGCAAGTACGATGCTATTCCCGCATCGGAGGATCGCATTGCAGTATCCAACATTTTGGGCGCAATCGACGGAATTTCGGCAGTGTATGCAGGCATGTTGCGCAACGCAAAGGCTGTAAAGTTTACCATAACGGATAAAACTACCGGTGAGCCAGTAACGCTGTACAACTACGAAACGGGCGAAACCATGATGGAGTACATCGACTACGATGCCACAAAGGCATATTACAACGGTACACCGTATCCGTATTTTGAGTATCTAAGATGGAAATCATTGCGCTTGGGCTTGGTAAATAACCATGTTTACGAGTTCAAAATGCAAGCAATGTTGGATTACGGCGACGGTGGCTTGTACACAAACGCTCGCAACACCTTTAGCTTCGATTTTACAATGGACGATCAAGCTCCGTTGATTACCGATGCCACTTACGAAAAGGTGTACGATAAGTCCCTTAAAAAGGATCGTTACTATATCAACCTTACGGTGTACGACAATCACTATGTAATGTCGATTGCTCCGTTGGTGTTCACCTCGGATAGCAGCTACACCTTCCTTACGGAAAATCCAATTCCTGTCTACGGCGAAAAGAATTCCGAAACGACCGTGCGTATTGAAATTACAGATTATCTCGAGGATTTGTTTGCCGACGAAATAATCACAAGCGCATTGGCTTTTTCCGTGGACGACTACGCACTTAACAGCAATATCTTCCTGTGTCAGCTCCCCGGCACTAACGGTGAATTGAAGTTTACGCAGGACGGCACGCCCGACGGCGAATCGAAAATCATTCTGTCCATGTACGAGGGCGAGGTTGCGGATATCACCAACTTTTTGTCCACTACGGACAGTAACGTTGATGCCGATAAAGATTACCTCAAATACCTCACATGGTCTACCTCCAACGATAAGATTATTTCCGTCAAGGACGGTGTCGTTATGGGCTTGACGGCAGGCAAGGCAACTGTTACAGCAACGGAAAACCTAACGGGCAATCAAGCTGTAATGATTGTAAATGTAAAGGCGCGCGAGGATAAATCAACCGAAGGCATAATCGGTGACGCAAGCGACGCGCAACTAAAATCGTTACGCTTTAGCTACTTCGATACGGTGTTTGCCTATTCGAGGGCGGCGCAAACGAGCGAAATCGGCGCTACCGGTGACAGAAAGTTTTTGCAATCCATGAACGGCGTCAGCATGTATCCCGGCGAGCAAATCAAGTTGTTTTACGATTTGGACCCGTGGTATGCCGAGGACAACTACAACCTCACTTACATCAGCGATAACACGGACGTTGCAATCGTGGATGAAAATGGTAAAATTACGGCATTGAAGGAAGGCTTTGCGCAGATAACTCTCCGTGCGGAGGGCTCGGCAATACAGGCAACCGTGCAAATTACCGTCAAGAGCGAATTCGTTATCGAAAACAGAGTGTTGGTGGCGTACAAGGGATTGGGCGGCAATGTCGTCATTCCGGATGACGAAGGTATTTTATATATCGGCTCGTATGCATTCTGTTTGTACACGACGGATAACTCAATTGAGCTTTCCGATGACGACTACGATGCAAACAAGATTCCCGCAACCAATACCACGGTTACTTCGGTTGTTATTCCGGAGGGCGTAACGGAAATACAAAAATACGCTTTTTATAACTGTAAGGGCTTGCGCGAGGTTGCAATTCCCAAAGAACTAAAAATCATTCGCGAATACGCATTTTTCAACTGTTCCAAGCTGGAGCGTATCGTTTGCCTTGATACCGTTGCAAAAACGGGTAGCGAGGTGATGGCGGATAAATACAAGCTGGAAAATGGCAAATTCGTATTTAGCGTGGCAACCGCTCCTCAAAGCCTTACGGGCACTGAGGTGGAAACCATAGGCAGACAGGCATTTTACAAGTGCAAAACGTTGGATAATCTTGATTTATCCAATGTATATGCGGTTGGCGACAAGGCGTTTGACGGTTGCGAAAGCCTTTCAAGCGTTAACCTTACGGCACTCCGTAACACCGGTGTGCAGGCATTCCAAAACTGTACGAACCTTTCGCAAATTGTATTCGATCCTAACGGCAACACAAAGCTGGGGTATGCAATGTTTGCAAACAGCGGTTTGACAGAGGTAACTCTTGTAAATCGCGACGTTATACCTACGTTTTGTTTTGCAAATAGCTTAAAGCTAACCTCCGTAACGATAGCGACGGATAGCCTTGGCGTGGGCACGGGAGCCTTTTCCGGCTGCGAGGCGTTAACCGACGTTACCTTTAACGGCACGGTTGCTTATCTGGGAGAACAAGCCTTCTACAAAGCAACGGCATTGGAACAGATTACGCTGCCTAATTGCGAGGTGGAAATTGACGCATATGCCTTTTATCGTTCCGGTTTAACGACGCTTGGCTTTGCAGAAAATACCCGTCTTACAAGCATAAACGGACCGTTGTTCCGCAAAACCAATCTTTCCGCCTTTACGGTGGACAAAAACAACAGTTTCTATTCCACAAAGGACGGAATGCTTGTGTCCAAGGACGGCAAGGAAATTGTTCTTTCACCGATGGTTACAAGTAAAAACGTCGTTATTTCAGCCGATATCGAACGCATTGGTCAGGCGGCATTTGCCGGTACCGATGTGGAAATGATAACGTTTGAGGGCAAAATTGCTGTAGGCGATTATGCGTTTGTTAACTGTCAAGCGTTAACGACGGTGACTTTTGCCGACGAGCTTGGCTCTACAATCGGTATTAGGGCATTCAACTATGTTGTGGAAAACAGCGATAACGCACAGGATAGGTCGGTTTTGTCGACGGTTAACAATCTCGATAAGGTAACGTCCGTTGGCGACTACGCATTTTCAAGCACGGCAATAACGTCCGTTACGACTGCTGCAGACTCAACCTACGGCGAGGGCGTATTCTACCGTTGCACCGCACTGGAAAGCGCAACGTTGGGCGCAGGTTCTTCTTATGGAATGGGCTGCTTCCAAAATTGTAGTAAGATGTCTGAGGTTACTCTTCACGAGGACGGCGGCATCACTATCGGTCAGGGCTGCTTTGCATACGATAAGTCGCTGGAAACGGTCAACAACATTGGTGTTCTGACGGTAATTCCGCGCGAGGCATTCTTTACCTGTTCGTCGCTGGCTATTGCAAAACTCACATCCGCAACGGAAATAGGCGCATATGCCTTTGCGGATTGCGCGGCTCTGCGCTTTGTGGAAATTCCCGTTGTGCAAACCATCGGAACAAGTGCCTTTGGTCGATACGAGGGAACGGCTCCTACGTTTACGCAAATAACTTTGCCTTCAACACTCACAAGCTTGGAGCAGGGCGCATTCTTCCAATGCGGCGGACTTAAGGAAGTCAAAATTCCCAACGGCATCACAAGTATTCCGGAATATGCATTTACGCTTTGTACTGCATTGCAAAAGGTTGTTCTCTCCGATACTGTAACAACGATTCAACCGTACGCCTTTATGGGCTGCAGCGCGCTTACGGATATCAATCTGGGCAACGTTGAGTTAATCGATACGCAGGCGTTTTATAGCTGTACCGCACTTGAGTCGGTGGATTTTAGTTCACTCAAAAAGGCGGGTGAGGGCGCATTCTCTACCACTGCATTGAGCGGCACAATTGATGCTCCCGAGCTGATTGAAATAGTGGAATACGCATTCCAAAAGACGGCGTTTACGGGCTTTAATGCTCCAAAACTACAAGTCTTGGGTGAGGGCGCGTTTAACGACAATACCGCGCTTACGGAGTTTGCTTTTACAAACAATATCGAGCGTGTGGACGATTTTGTATTCTTGGGTTGCACGGCTTTGACGCAGTTGCTGTACGATAACGGCACGACCAAAACGACAACCGCACAAATCAACGACTACGCTAAGGTCAAGGACGGCGTGCTGTACACAAAGCTTCCTAACGGATACTACACATTGGCAAGCGTTCCTGCCGCAAAGCCCGATGAAACGTTGATTGTCGAGGAAGGCACAAGGAGGGTTTCCGCATTTGCCGGTAACTACAACAAAAATATCACCTATATTTGCTTGCCGGATAGCATGCGTAGCATCGGTTTCTATGCATTCTACGGCTGTGAGGGAATAACTACGGTTGAGTTCCGTTCCGTTACGGCACCTGCCATGGATGATTACTACGACAGTAACGCATCCCTTGCGGAAACGGACAAGGGATATGCAGTGTTGCACCCCGTGTACAACTTGTTCGGCTTTGAGTTGTACTACTATAACTTTATCGACCTTGTGGGCAAGCGTGAACCGATTAACATGATAGTGCCCAAAAACAAGGATATCTCCGGCTACGATTCGCCATTATATGAAGCGTATTTTGGCAAACTTTCCGATATCGACGCGTCAAGCAGAACCTACGAGGCAACCGAGCAGGCAATGATAGACTTTGTGGACGGAGCAAGACAAATTCTTGCATTGGATAGGGTAACGCTAGCAGACGACAAGCTTATATCTAACACGGTGTTCAACTATCGTTTGGTAACGCAGGATCCGTTTGCAAGGGGATACAGTCTTGCCGAGTGGGATAATCTTGTTAACGTAACTATGCAGGCAAAGGACGAGTTGTTTGCGTTAAAGGCTGCAAAGGCAAGTCAAAAGGTAAAGGCGGTGCAAGCCGTTATCGATGCATTGCCGTCGAACTTTGCCGTTTCCGCAATCGAGCAGCTAAAGCAGGTATCTCAGTTAATAAAAGCGTTGGATTCCGATGATAGGGCGTTGTTGGATCAAACCAATTACAATGCATTGCTTGCACAGTATAACGAGTATTGCAATCAAATCGAGCAAGAAGCAGCCGAGCTTCGTCCCGCCGTTGAAGGTGTGGACGCGGCTCAGGCGCTTGCCGTAGCTGTTTGCGCCGTTGCATTGACGGCGATGCTAAAAAGAAAAGGAGCGTAAGGATAAAATGAAAAGAAAAACTATAATAATTTTATCTGTAATATTTATCCTTGTGCTTGCAGGCGGCGCGGTGGTAATGTTTTTGCCAAGCAACGAGGCAATAACGCCAAGTGTGCGTATGGCTCAAATCCAAGCTTCAATTTCGCAGGTAAAAAGGCTAACGGCAACCCTTACCGTTACGGATAGTGATGTAGTCGTGTACGAATATGAGCGCACATCAGTAAAGGCTTATGAGGGGTACGATGTTACTATTATTGAGCGTAAGCTTGGCAGCGACTTTACTCTTGGCGAAAGTACCACTACAACAACGGTTTCAAGCCTTGCTTGTCCCGTAAGCTTAAGTGAGGATAACGTTTTGAGTAGTGTTATTGCCGACAACACGCTTTCGTGCATGATTACCAAGGATAAGCTTTCCGCCGTGCTCGGCACAAGCTACGTTCCTGCAGGCGTATCGACCTTGGACTGCGAGTTTGACAATAATAGGGCGACCAAAATAACTTGCAGTTTTACTACAACCTCCGGCAAAAACGTGGATTATGTTTTTGTCCTCGAGTATTGATGAGGAGGCAAAATGAAAAGATTTTTAGCAATATTGTTGACTACTGTCTTTTTGTGCTCGGCTTTGGCATTTGTGGGTTGTCAGCCCACAGAGCCGGAAGAGCCCACGGTCAAGCTTAAGCTTGCCACGCCCAAGGACGTTGCGGTATCTCAAAGCGGACTTGTTACTTGGACGGCAGTGGAAAATGCCACAAGCTACAGACTTTCGCTCAACAACGACGCAGTGTCCGTTACGGGCACGGAGTATCAGCTTACAAGCCTTGTAAACGACGTGCTCATTTCCGTGTGTGCCGTTGCCGATGGTTACGAAGACTCGGACGTGTCGCACACGGTGCGTTTCCGCGGCAGAGGCGTAACGCCGATTATTCCCACAAATACGCTTGCGGTGGAAGGAGTATCATCCGTTCGCTCGGGCAGGGAAATTACTTTTACGGCAACTTTGAACGGTGAGCCAACTACGGACGTTAGCTGGGATATCGTTAACGGCGCGGAATTTGCACAAATCGACGCCAACGGCAAGTTAAAGGCAAACTCTGTTGACGGTGATAAGATTGTAACTGTTAGGGCAACAAGCAATGCGGATAGTTCTGTATATGCAGATAAAGGTGTTAGTATTCTCGGCGCGCCGGCACTTACACAGGCAATGCTTGACGAGTACGCAAACGAGGCAAGACTTGCATTCGACGGCTTTATTACCATATCGTACTACAACGTTGGCTTGACTAACACGCTTGCGGGCACGCAAACGCTTATTGTCAAAACCCGCATGGATGCGGACGGAAATTGGTACGCATCCTACGAAAACGCAAGTGCCGCAGTGGAAAGCGAGCTGTTTTACAAAAATGTTGACGGCGTTGCTAGCCAAGCGGTGCTCAACTACATGAACCAAGCAAGCTATTATCCGTTAACGGACGAAAATGGCGACGAAACTGCTTGGGCGGATGCCGGATTGTACAATAATTTTGTCGGCTTGACCACTAAGGATTTTAGATTTGATGAGGAAAGTTGGCGTTGGCAGTATGTCGGTGGCGACAGCACGTTTACGGAAAAAATGGTTGCGTCGTCCAATCCGTTCAACTTTGTCGTAGACCAAAATAGTCCCGTATCGTTGCTTATCGATGACGGTCACATTGTAGGTTTGTACGTCAAAAGCGGTGCGGATTACTCCATTTCGTCCCAATACGAGGCGTACCAGGAACTGTTTGTGGCTATTAGCTACGGCAATTCCGTGGAAGTTCCCACCATTACCGCCTTTAATTTTGACGAGCGTCAGGCTCCGTTAGCGGAAGCATTGGGAAACATGCGTGCGCTAACAAGCTATACTATGGACTTCCGTCAAATTGTGGCGACGCAGTACACATCAACTCCCACGCAAACCGGCTATGACGAAATAATTACGCAAAAAGATTGCTATTTCCGCGATTACACCTTCGGGTACGATGACGAGGGCAATCTCGTCAAAAAGTATTCGACGGAAATGGTCAACGGCAACGACGAACCGCAGGACGTGTATTACGGTTTCCACAAGTATTCCGATACGTTGTATAATTCGTATCAGGCGGTTGGCTCCGTTATTACTCCGTCGAGAGCGTACAACAAGCATATCGATACGGCAAAACCGTCGTTCGAGTTTGCAGCCGAGCTGTTTACTTCCTTTACGGAGGAGCAGGAGGACGGCTCCGTGACGTACTATGTTAACGAAGCAATGTGCAGCGTGGCTCAGTTGTTCTATTACGGCATGGGTAACGATATCGCCCTGTACGGCATGTATGCAAGCAGTGGTCTTATCGAAGGCAGCACCTTTACTCCATACGTTGTAGTCAAGGACGGCTATATCGTGGAGGCGGCATTTTACTTTTTCCTCGGCACGATTTACGGCTACGTTTACATCACTTACGATAACTTTAACGCAGTCGGCGGCGATAACGACGTTGCCATTCCGCAGCAGGCGTTAACCGCGTTGGAACGCTCCGAGCCAAGGCTTGTGCCCACTGCGTGGGAGCAGCTGACGGTTATCGTATCAGGCGACTCCACCGACACCACCACAGATGACTACGAGGTTCCTGCAGACGAGTTCTTCAAGGAATTTCTCGGTGATGATGGGTACGCAATATTACCTTTCTTTGGCGACGCTATCGGCGATACTTACGGTTTTTCGCTAACCACCTATCAGCATCGCGGAGGAGAAAGCGTTTCTCGTAAGTGTCTGCAAATGTACTACGACGTTCCTTTGGATATCGATTACTCTATCACATCGTCGTTAAATGCGCTGTACAAGCAGCTGGCAGATAACGGCTTTACCGCTAATAAATACGGTGAATATCAAAAGAAAAACGTTGTGGTTTATCCCGTAGATAGTAGCCTTGATTTATTCATTTATGTTTGGAATGTGGCTGCTTAAGGCAGTCGTACCTCGGGCAGGAGGGCAAGGCGCAATGAACACCTTGCTTGCAATGTCCTAAGATAATCGCATTTTTTGTGCGTTCGGGCTCAAGGGGGAGAAGTTGTGAGCGCACATCTGCGATAACTATTTATTTGTTCAATATAGCTTTAATGCTATTTGAAATAGGAGGATTTTCAGTATGAAATTTAACAAAAAGTCGAAAACGCTTGCGATAATTACGCTCGCAGTCGTTGCACTTACTTGCCTTATTTTGGCGGCTTGCAACACAACGACAGCAGGCGGCACCATCGTAATCCAAGCTACGCAGGACACTGTATCTATCGGTCAAACCGTGCGCTTTGCAGTGGTTGCGTCCGATGGCAGCGCGTGCACTCTGTCCGTTTCGGCAGAGGATGCGGAGTACGTTTCCATTAACGGCGACAGCCTTACCGTACTTAAAGTGGATAACGTGGATAGATCTGTTGTGGTAACGGCAACATCCAACTCCGATCCCACGGTCAAGGGTACCTGCACGATTACCATCACCCCCGAAAAGAAAGAAACAAAAATTACGCTTTCTGCGGATTCGTACACGCTGGACGTTGGCGCACCCCAAAAGCTTACGGTATTGCCTGCCGCAATATATACAATCAGCTTTTCGCAGGAGGGTATCCTTTCTTACAATATCAACACGCAGCTGCTTTCCGTTGTGGAGGCTCCCGCTGTGGATACCGACGTTGTAGTAACGGCGACCGACGCCAACGGTAACTTTGGCACGGCAACCTTTAGGGTAAAGGCTGCAATCACTGTAACGCTCACTTCGGAAAAGGAGCACTTGTACGATATTGACGAGAAAAGCGAACTGACTGCATTTGTCAGCAACGGTGGCGCGGTTAACTACTCGGTAAGCAGTGACCTTGTTTCTATCGTTACGGAGGACGGCAACACTTATGTCAAGCTGTCCAAAAAGGTTTTCAGCAACACGCTTGTTACCGTTACAGCCACGTTGGAAAGCAACAAGGCAATAGCGAGCAGCGTTTCGATAATGCTCCATCAAACCAGAACTGCTGGCGAACCCATCAATGCTGCAAACGGATTGCAACTCACTAACGATATGGTTGCCGCAATCAGCGTTCCGCAAATCCGCGTAGACGGCACGTTGGAGGACTACACCGTTACAACCTCAACGGGCAAAAAGGATGTTAATGCTTACGATATGACGACCATCATGCAAAACAACAGATGGTACGGTAGCTGGAACATCAAGGGTAAACGCATCAAGACCACAACCATTTATGTTAAGGGCGACGAACAAGTCAAGCTGGACGGCAAAATGCAAAACGTCATCCAAAAGATGTACATAAATGCACAAAACGAGCTTGCTTTCAAAACGCAAACCACCTATCAAAGTGTGCCTGTAACGTGGGATTCGCAACACTTGTGGAACCACATCAGCACGGACTACTTCAATGTGGATAGCTTTGAACTTGCCGAAGAAGAATTCGATCCCGCACAGCTCGGCTATGAATCTCGTACCGAGGGCGGCAAGGTTGCAGCATTCAAGTTTAGGTATAGCGCAACCTACAGCGACGAGATGGCATATTTGCTCACATATCTGTGCTACTCGTTCACTCCGCTTGCAAACAGCAGTGACACAATCGACCAGTTGTACTTTATCGTGGACGAAAGCGGCATTATCGGCATCGTGGCGCAAACCGTTACCAACGAGATTTACGCCGATAGCGAGGATCCCGTTCAAGGCGAACTGCCCGATTACACAACCTACACTATCCTTACGCTGCACCTTTCCGAAATCGGCAGCGCAGTAGTAGAGGACTTGGATGTGTACACGCACGATGAGGATGACGAAGTTGCTTACGAAGCATTGGCAACGGCTCTTGAAAATATCAAAAATGCCAAGAGTTACACATTCAACGCGGTGGAAACAACAACCTCTTCGCCATATATCGATCCGGACGATTATTCCACAGGCACAAGCACCTACGCGCTTAGCGAACAAAATGTGGCGGTTGCGGCTGTTACTACACCAAAAGCGGCTATCGGCAACACCCAAACGTCTACAGGCACGGTGGGCACGGTAGGATATGTCACCAAGGAGGCAATCTTACTTGCTAACACCGGTAAGTACGAGTACGGCATGGACGAAAACCTGTATCACACTGAGTACACCGGTTACCGTCAATTTACAGACTACTACGAGGAGTTTAGTTACAAAAACGGAGCATTGACCGGCACCAATCGTAGAGAAGGCTCCATTACAGACCTTCTGCCCGATTTTAATCTTGCTGTGGATATATTTGAGTATTCTTCTCCAAAAAAGATTGGCGAGGACGATAACGGCAAGATTTGGCAATATTCCTTTGTTTTGAGAGATAACCAAGTTGCACGCGAGTTTGCCGAAGCAGTATCGATGCACTCTTATGCGGAGGATGCCGAGGGCGACGCTCAAACAGATATTATCATCACTGTGGATAACAGAGGCAATCTGTTAAAGACAGTGTATCCGTACGACCTTGTTAGCGGCACCTATACCGGCTATATCGAAACAATCTACAGCAACATTAACGCAACAGAGTTGCCGGAGGGCGTGTTCGATAACTACGTTGAGCGTGTACTCCCGCAAACGTGGGCGGATATCACATCCACAACGTACTACCACAAGCACGATAATCGTTGCTCGGCTTACGGCTGTGCAAGCGAGGTTAACGGCGAAACGGTTTACGACCACACAAACCACACTGCAACGGGTGACGTTATTGTCAGCGCTGTGTTTGGCGACGCCGCAAAGAATATTCCGCAAATAGGCGACTTTATCAAAATCTTTGGTGACTGCATTTACACGCCGTATCTGTACGACTACGACGAAATCAACAATGATGATCCTAACAATATCGTTTATAGGGAGTTTATCGGCTTTGTAGTTTCGTTGTACGATGCCAAGGACGAAAACAATCAACTCAAACAAAGCGTTTACGAGTACTATCTTGGTCGCATTGCAGACGTGCTCACAAAGCTTGGTTACACCAAGTCTGAGGCTAACAGTCGCGACACCGGCTTGGATGTGGATGACCTTAAGAATCGTTACACTGCATACACAAACGATGAACTGATTATCGTATTTGAAAACAACCACAGCTCATACTTCTGGGTGGAAATCTACAAGGCTAACGAGTGGACGCTCAGCAAGTAATTTTACGTCGATAATACAAGAAGTTTCCGCTTTACTTGAAAGGAGCGGAAACTTCGACGTATTACATACTTAAAGCACAAAAACAATAGTTTTGCGAATGTTTTGCCGAATAGCAAAATGTTTAATTTTTATAGTTTATATTATGAAAAAGCATTTAACAATAATTTTGTTGCTTCTGGTATCGATAGCGTGTCTTTTTACGGGCTGCAACGAGGAAAAACCCTCTCCGCAGCCGTCTGTTGTCACTGTGTCGGCGTATACTCAAAGCGAGTACTACTCCGACGGACGGTTTTATATCAGTGATTCGGAAACGGACAGCTTCGATTATTCGAGGCTGTTTGTCGTATTGAAGGATGGCAAGTCGATTAAGCCGAGCATCACAACAACACAACCAAACCAAAATGGCGAATTTACCGTAACGGCGAGCTGTGACGACAAGTCGGCTACCGTAACGGTGGTCATCGTCAAAACGGTGTACGAGTTAAACATCAGCAGGGAGTCGGTTTCCGTAATTCCTGCGGAGGCGCTCGATTACGACTATCTATCGCTGTTTTCCGCAACTGCAAACGGTCAGCCCGTGGCAATCACGGAGGATATGATTACGTCCGACGTCAAAGCGGAGCGTGGTAGTTATGCTTATACCGTCAGTTTCCATGGCATCACGCGCACCGTTACCGTCAACGTGGCGGACGTTGTTAGCGTTACCGCCCTTAAAAGTAGCCTAACTTTGGAAAGTAAGGAGATAGACGACTATAGCTTTACGTCGTTGTTCAAGGTTATCGTCAACGACCAACAAATTGAAGTAGAGCGTTCTATGCTGGATTTGTCGCAGCTTCCGCTTGGGGGCGGTAGTGGCAAGGTCGGCTGTGTATGGCAGGGTTCGTCGGCGTTTATCAACGTTACGGTAAAGCCCAACGATATCGTTATTGCCGTGCGCAAAGCTTCGGTGACGCTCAATGCACAGCGCGTTGACGACTACGATTTTACTTCGCTGTTTGTGCTTACCGTCGATGGCGTTACGCAAACGGTGGCACAAAGCATGCTGGATAGCAACGTGCAAGCTAAGGCGGGAGAGTACACCGTAACGTTAAGGCGTGCAGCCGCAACTGCCTCGGTGCAGGTTGTCGTTGCGGAACATCCCGTTGCGCAGGCAATATGCAACTATTCAACGTACAGACTTTCCGCCGAACAGGTGGCGGATTTTGATTACACAAGGCTGTTCGCCCTTTATCTGGACGAGCAAGCCGTGCGCGTAACTGCGGATATGGTGGATTATTCCGCCGTCCGTGCGGAAAACGGCGTCTATACCGTTACGCTTTCCTACATCTACGAGGATAACACTCGCCACATTGCAACCGCGACGGTGGAAGTGGGCGCACCTACCGTTAGCCTTACGGCACAAAACACAGTGGTGTATCCCAATTCCGATCCGATTGATTTAACAACGCTTTTCACTATCGAGGACGACGGCGAAGCAATAGCCGTCACCGACGATATGCTTAACGGCGAGGTTAATTACAGCATTGCCGGCGAGTATCAAATTACGCTTGACTATAACGGCTACACAACCGTTGCGGTTGTGGAAGTGAAAACGGGCGTGGTAATCGTCACCGCCGCGCCGACGGTGGAAATCAAGGCGGGCACAAGCAAGGCGCAGTACGATTTTGCAAACGACTTTAAGGTGATAGTTAACGGCGTGCGTCTGACCAATCTCGACCAATACGTCGGCGGACTGGACGACGCGGACTTTGACACAATCGGTGCGGAAAGCGTCATTACCGTTAGCGTGCCCTATTGTTCCAAGGCGGCAGGGCTTGGCAGCTCCGTCAAGTTTGAAACTACCACCGCAAGCATCACTTATAGGGTGGTAAAAAATACTGCCGTTATCAAGCTTCTGTCGGATAACGTGCGACTGGATGCCGATACAACGAGTTACGATCCGTTAACCAACATCAAAGTGTATTTGAACGGCGGATATTTGCCCGTTATGCTTACAAATCGGCGCGACTATGCCGATTCCATAACCTGCTATGTCGATGCCGACGCGGTCGATTTTTCGATTGGCGAGCCGCAGCTTATCACGGCAAGAGTGTACGTCAACGGCACAGATGCGGAACCCGTCACGGTGCAGTTCTACGTTACGCTAGCGAACCAAACGGTTATCGAAGCGACCGATAAGGTCATATTTACCGAGTCAACGCTGTACACGGCAGAGTTGTTTACCGCTACTGTAAACGGAGCCGCCGTTGAGGTAACTCAGGATATGGTTCACGGCAGGGTGGACGTGTTCACCCCTGGCACTTATAACGTCAAGGCAACCCTTAACGGCGTAACTGCCACGGCAAGGGTGGTTGTGCTGGATAAGCGACTTGCAGGCACCTATAAGACGACTCTAACCGAGGTTAACGATACGTCGGATAACGTTGGCGGTAGGGCGTACGGCGAGCTGATAATTCGCACCGACGGCACGCTTACGGTGGATAATCGCGATGGTTACGTCGCATCCGCAATCGACCAATCGCACTTGGTTGTTAAGGTGTATAGTTCCACTTATCAAGCCGTTACTTACGATTTGTATTATGACGACGGAATTGTGGTGTTGGAGGCGGATAACGCCGTAAAACTTGCTTTTACCAATGCAAGACGTCCGCTTGTGTACTTTTCCACGGCGCAGTGGAATATTCAATCGAGCTTTAAGCTTAACACCCTTTCCACGCACGTTTTGGAGCAAACTACAACCGGCTGGACGATGGAAGTGTTTCGCATTAAGGGCGAAGCTCGTTCTGTGTGGTACGCGCTAAAAATCCGTCTTAAGGAAAAGACTTCCGCCGATACGGTTTACGATGTAAGCTGGGGCGAAGTGGAATTTTCCGAGGGCTTTGCACAGCAACAAGACGAACAAGCCACGGTGATTTTCGACGGTGAAAAATCGTTGTTCAGAATGCTCGGTCCGCTTGTGGGGCAAACTCTCAAAGATGACGAGCTGGAACGCAAGTTTGCAGGCAAAACCTTTAGCGGTAGCCTAAACGACGTTGGAGCAATGCTCATTTTTAACTCCTATGAGGGCGCAAAGCTTGTCAGCAACGGCACGACGGTGTTCGACCTAACGTACAACGAAATTTCCGCCATGAAAAACGGCGGTGCTAACTACGACGAAAGTACCTTTTTTGTGTACAAGTGCAAGATAGACGGCAACGAGCCGCAGTATTATAGCTATTGCTTTAAGCTAAACACGACAAACAACACCTTTACCATTGCGGAAAAGGACGTTGCCTACGGCTACTACATCGGAGATGATTCCTATATTTATTTGGACGGCTACGGCACTGGCGAGGTTAACTTTAACGTTTCCTCCGGCTATTATAGCTACGTTACCAAAGTGACTTACACGATAGATGGTAGTAACGTACACGTCAGATTTGTGGACGCAAGCTCCTCGTTCGAGCAGGGCACCGAGGCAACATTCTACCTATCCGAGCTGCTAAACGTGCTTACCGCTCGCAGAATAAGCGACGATTCGCTTGTCGGCACGCAGTTTGTCAATCAAAAAATTGTGGACGGCGCAGTAGTTACCATAGGCTCGTTAACGATGGGCAAGGTTAGCGGTACCAATCAATCTGCGGCGTTGCAGC
>CAZSIF010000008.1:0-88842 GCA_964607155.1 uncultured Oscillospiraceae bacterium | reverse complement strand
TTACGATTGTTGAGCTGGTAGTGGTCATAGTAGTTATTGCCATTCTTGCGGCAGTACTTATTCCCACCGTTAGCAGCTTAATCAACAAAGCAAATCGCTCGGCAGACATCCAAGCCGTTGCACAAATGAACAAGGCTTTGGCTATGGGAGAGGTAACCGAGCAAATGGATATCACCAAAGTATACGAGGCGTTGGGCGAGCTTGGTATGAACGCCAAGGACTATTCCCCTTTGGCAAGCGATACATATTTCTTTTGGGATGCCAAACTGAACCGCATACTGTACACTAACGAAAAATACGAAGTGCAGTATCCTGAGCAATATAGCGATGTCACACACACAACTGCAGGGCATCAATGGTATTCGCTCAACAATAAGGTTGAGGAAACTCCAGTAACGCTCACAGACGACACTTACAGTGCAAGCACGGTTGAGGAGCTTTACTGGTTATCAAATCAAATGCACGACGGAAAAATTACAGGCAATGTAAAAATTAAAATAACCGCATCGGAAATCGACTTGATGGGCGCGGACGTTTCGCTTGGAGGTACCGCGTTGAATGGAGCATATCAATCTTTTTCTCTTGAGGGTGCAGAGAATGGCACGACTTTGAAAGGTCTGTCGCAAATTGTATCTAATCAAGAGGCTGAAAATAAGTCGTACAGCTCGGGATTGATTCCGTATCTTTATGTTGAGGGTTCGGCAACAATTAAAAATATAAAAATTGTCGATAGCGTTGTCGGTAATTTGGAAACAGGTTCGGTTGGTGCCTTAATTGGTAACCTAAATGGTAACACGACAGGTAATGTCAAAATTGAAAATTGTAGCGTATCGAATACCATTGTTTATGGCAAAAATAAGGTTGGCGGACTTATCGGACAAATACAAAGTGCGGAAGTTTCAATAACAGGGTGTTCTTTGAATAAAGTTACTGTTAATTGCTCCGAAGGTGAAAGCGGAATGGTAATCGGCAGCCTGGTAAAATACGCACGAGTTACATTGGACAAAAAACTTGACAATATGGCTACGGATTGCACGCTTAATTTGGTAGATGGCACGTTTGCTCGCACTAAATATCTTATAGCGGATGTAACCGGATTAACATATACCTATCAAGCAGGTAGTTATTTAGTTGAAGACAAGAAAGAAAATGGCAAGTCTGGCGGCAAGTACAGAGTGTTTGTGCCTAATGCTTTCGCAACAATTTGTTATACAAAAGGTGATGACACGAATAAAACAGGGTATCTGAAGATTAATGAATCTACAGATTACTATAATTCTGCAACAGAGTATAATTGTCACGAAAACGCGTCCGTAAACAATCAGGCAATCAAGGTTGTTGAATTGTGCTACATCGCTCTCGACTAATTTTAGTTAAAAGCAACGTTGATTGTTGTGTGGTATATAAGGTTTTGCGTTAGGGAGCGTAAAACGATGACCATACTTCGTGCAATCTTGTTATAAAAAGGACAAAGATTTTTGCGTTTTAAGAAATAAGCTCGGTATTATTCCGAGCTTATTTTTTATTAGAAAGGTGAATGATACTATCAAGTGCAACCTGTAAGACAAAGAAAAACAGTTCATATAATATGGTATAATAGTTTGACAATTTGCCGTTAGAAAAAACAAAGTGCGATACTATGGTCAAAGATAGTTGCGTGACAGCGTGCAATTTATGAGAGTAGTATTTTTTTGTTGAGCAACTTATGATAAATGTTTGATTCGTAGTGAATTACATGAGAGTGACGACGATAAAATCATCGCACAGTTTTTCAGAAGTTTATAAAATATAAATATGTAAAACCGCCTTACAAATATGCAATGCGGTTTATTTTGTGCCACTTTCACGGCTCGAATTTCGCAAAGTGGCATTTTTAATATTGTAAAGCGCGCTACTTAGATAGTGGTAGGCTTGCCATTGGCAGCAGTTCGTGCAGCGTGTGTACTTCGTAATCGTCGTACCCTTTTGCAATTATGATTTCAAAATCCGCAGAACAAAATTCTGCCATTACTTGCAAACAAACTCCGCACGGCGGACAAAAAGAGCCTTCACCTATCGGCGTGTTTTCGTCGTTGCCCACAATGGCAATGGCAACAAAATCTCTGTCGCCTTCAGAAACGGCTTTGAATATTGCGGTGCGTTCGGCGCAACTGGTTGGTGTGAACGTGGAGCTTTCGATATTGCACCCGTGATAGATTTTGCCTTGTGCGGTTAATAATGCCGCACCAACTTTCCAGTGAGAGTAGGGAGTGTATGCCATTTTTTGCGCCTCGTAGGCGTGCTTTACCAGTAGTGCGTAGTCAATCATTTCGTCGCTCCTTTAATGCCGATTTACAAACGGCATGTTGTTTTGTGAGCAATATTATATGGCAACGGATGGCGTTTGTCAATATTGTTTTTAAAATTAATGGCTATTAAATTTGCAGTATTTCGATTTTTACCGACTGATGTAAGAACGTGGTGGCGGTTGCAGGGGGCGTTGGGGGGGGCAAGTTGTGAGTTCGTTATTATGATTATTTTAGTTTTTTTGTTAAAAGTTTTTTTGTGACAATCTTGCCGCATGGTCGTCAAATCAAAGCGTTTAGTATATGGGATACGATTGGTTTTGTTGCGGACGACACGCGAATTGCACGGTCAAAGTTAAAAAAAATCAAAAGCTACGCTGCGTAAAAAGTGGTGGCTCAAAATGGCTTTTTTTATTTTCAAACGTATGGCGGTTGTTGGTAGATGAAGTGACGAGCGGTAGACGAAGTTGCGAGCGGGCAAAGCAATGTTTTATAACCGCATTCATTTGCTTGCCTTAATCGGCAAGGTGCAGTATAATAAATGTTATTATCGATATAAATATATTTATTAAATAATATGCGAAAAAGTGCAAAAAGCGCAATAAAAAATGGTGTAAATTAGTTGACGACATCGACAAGTTGTGGTATCATTATTTAGCACTTCTTATGGGGGTGTAATTTTTTGCGTACAAAAATATGTCAAACAACTTGTTTTGACGTAAAATTACAGGAGAGTCAGAGCTATGGCAGCAAAGAAAGGTAACAGAGTCAAGGTTGTTCTTGCTTGCACCGAGTGCAAACAACGCAATTACGACACCTATAAAAACGGAAAAACAACAACGGACAGACTTGAAATGCACAAGTACTGCAGATTCTGCAAAAAGCACACTACGCACAGAGAGTCCAAGTAACGTTCAATTAAGGAGATTACAGGCATGGCAGCACAACAAAAAGCCAAAAAACCCGGTCTGTTCAAAAGACTTGGCAATTTCTTTGTGAAAAGCTGGTCGGAGCTCAAAAAGGTTGCTTGGCCCACCTTTAAAACTGTCCTTAAAAACACAGGTATCGTTTTGCTTGTGGTTTTGTTCTTTGCAATTTTGCTGTACGGCGTCGATTTGCTGTTCACAACGCTTTTGTCGCTTATCGGTTAAACTAAGGCAGTATTATGAGCGAAATCAACAGTGCTAAGTGGTATATTCTTCATACCTATTCCGGCTACGAAAATTTGGTAAAAACAAGCATCGAACAGATGGTGGAAAACGGCAATCTGCAAGATCGCATTATCGATATCAAAATTCCTACGGAAACGCTTATTGAAGAAAAAAACGGAAAGCGTAAGGCGTACGAGGCTAAAATCATGCCCGGCTACGTTTTTATCAAACTTGTCTATTCAAACGAGCTTTGGTTTATGCTTACCAACACGCGTGGCGTGACGGGCTTTGTTGGCCCCAACGGTAAGGCTTGGCCGCTCGAGGAGGACGAGGTTAAACGCTTGCGTCTGGAGGATAAGGTTGTCAACTTCGATATGGTCGTGGGGGATAACGTGACGGTTGTGTCCGGTCCGTTTGAGGGCTTTGTGGGCGTAATCAAATCCATTGACGAAACTCGTCAGAAAGCGCAAGTTACGCTTAACATGTTCGGGCGTGAAACTTCCGTCGATATGGATTTTATTCAGCTCGAAAAAATCAACAACGCAACCGAAATTATCGAGCAAGAGTAATTCGGTTTTGTTATGTCGTACTGTCGGACGTTAAACGGCAAAATTTGGGAGACGTTATTTGACGTCGATATAACCACATATAGGAGGAAAACAACATGGCAAAAAAAGTAACGGCGGTTGTAAAACTTCAACTTCCCGCCGGTAAAGCTACTCCGGCACCCCCGGTAGGTTCGGCTCTTGGTCCTCACGGAATTAACATTCCCGGTTTTACAAAGGACTTCAACGCAAGGACGGCAGATAAGGCAGGTCTTATTATTCCGGTTATCGTAACCATCTATCAAGACCACAGCTTTACGTTCGTTCTCAAAACTCCGCCCGCACCCGTGCTCATCAAAAAGGCATGCGGCATCGAAAGCGGCAGCGCAACCCCCAACAAAACTAAGGTTGCAAAGATCACTCACGCACAAATCGAGGAAATTGCTAAACTTAAGATGGTTGACCTTAACGCAGCATCTTTGGAAACAGCATGTTCTATGATAGCCGGCACTGCTCGTAGTATGGGCATTGTTGTGGAAGGTTAAGGAGGCGCCAAAATGAAAGGAAAAAAATATGTTGACGCTCTTAAAAAGTACGATAAAACTAAGTACTATGAGCTTCCGGAAGCTATTGAAACTGCAATAAATATCGCAACGGCTAACTTCGACGAAACGTTGGAAATCCACGTTAAGCTTGGTGTTGACAGCCGTCACGCAGACCAACAAGTTCGTGGCGTTGTCGTTTTGCCTCACGGAACAGGTAAAACTGCTCGCGTACTTGTAATCGCAAAGGGCGCTAAGGCTGACGAAGCTAAGGCTGCCGGTGCAGATTATGTCGGTGCTGAAGAGTACATCGAAAAAATCCAAAAGGAAAACTGGTTTGATTTCGACGTGCTTATCACCACTCCCGATATGATGGGACTTATCGGTCGTATGGGTAAAGTTCTTGGTCCCAAGGGTTTGATGCCCAACCCCAAGAGCGGTACCGTTACTATGGACGTAACAAAGGCTGTGCACGATGTTAAAGCTGGTAAGGTAGAGTATCGTCTTGATAAACAAGCTGTTGTTCATGTTATCTTTGGTAAAAAATCCTTTGGTAAGGATAAGCTTGTTGAAAACGCCAACACCATTATGGACGCAATCATCAAGGCTAAACCTGCAAGCGCAAAGGGAACCTACCTCAAATCCATTGCCGTTGCTACCACAATGGGCCCCGGCATCAAGGTGAGCTACAAATAAGTTGACACACTAAAACCGTTTGGTATGTTGCATTGTGTGGCATACCAAATGTAAAACTGAATTACTAACCCCAAAACCGTTCCAAAGACAGCAAGTATCAGTAAATCTTGCCGAGGTACATCACGGGAAAACAAGTCAATTAAGACTCCTGCCCTTGTACCGATATGCGGTGCAAGGGTTTTTAATTAAATATTATTAAAAGGAGGAAAGCTAAAATGGCACACGATAAGCTTAGCCCTGCTCGTATTGAAAAGGAACAGATTGTTGAAGGCATCAAGCAACAAATCGAAAACAGTCAATCCTTTGTCATTATTGACTACAAGGGCTTGACGGTCGCTCAGGATACAGAGTTCCGTGCAGAGTTCCGCAAGAACGGTGTTACCTACAAGGTTCTTAAAAACACTTTGTTCAGAAAGGCTCTCAACGAGCTTGGTTACACCGAGTTTGACGAGGCGCTCAACGGCCCCAGCGCAATCGCTTTTGGTACTGAGGACGCAATCGCTCCCGCTAAGGTTGCGGCTGACGGAATCAAAAAGTACAACGCTATGAAAATTAAGTGCGGTATGTTCGACAAAACATTTGCCGATGCCGCAACGGTTGACGCTATGAGCAAGGTTCCCAACAGAGAAACATTGCTCGCTATGTTGGTTAGCGTACTTTCCGCACCCATGCGCGGATTGGCAGTTGCTCTTAATGCAGTTGCTGAAAAGCACGAGTAATCGCTGTAAAACGCGATTTTCGCGACGTTACCTTGTGTAAAGGTGGCGCGCAAAATGTCTTTAATAAGACGCTTTGCACAGTTAAAGGCGTGTTTCTGCCACAAAATGAAACAAAATTAAATATTTGGGCATAATCGCCCACAAATCATAAAGGAGATACTTACAATGGATACACAAAAATTTATTGAAGAAATCAAAGCTCTGTCCGTTTTGGAGCTTAACGAGCTTGTTCACGCTATCGAAGAAGAGTTTGGCGTAAGCGCAGCAGCACCTATCGCAGTAGCAGGCGGCGCAGCAGCTGCAGCACCCGCTGTTGAGGAAAAGACTGAGTTCGACGTTGTTCTTAAGTCCTTTGGTTCCAACAAAATTGCCGTTATCAAGGCAGTTCGTGAGCTTACAGGTCTTGGACTTGTTGAGGCTAAAAACCTTGTTGAAAGTGTTCCCTCCACAATCAAGGAAGCTCAACCTAAGGAAACAGCTGAAGGTATGGTTAAGACTCTTACCGAAGCCGGCGCAGAAGCAGAGCTTAAGTAATTTTAGTTGTATAATAAAAATCCCGTGTCAATCAAAACCGACTGATGCGGGATTTTTTTTGCGCCGTAAGTTTTTAGTGTATAACTGCGGCATGCCGCTTTTCGCAGTGCAGCATATGCGTGCTTGGCTTCGACGTTGTGATTCTTGTTGTTTTTTTCAGTCTTTTTGTGTCATAGGGCAGACTTGCGGGTTTAACATGCGCCGATTTACTGTTTATATGTATGTTTGGAATATTCTGTTGTATTTGTGTTTACTGGACTCTATGCGTGCAGGATTAAAAGCTATCGTGCGCCATTTGTAAATCTATGAGTGGTAGTGAGCATAATTGAATTGATGTGCGAACAGTGTCTATTTGGTGGTGCAATTTTTGTGGTGGAATTTTTTATTTGTGTCGATTGTGTGGTTTTGTGTGGTGTATACGATTGTGCTTGTGCACATATTCGCATATGCGCATGCGTGTAGTTGTTTGAAAAAATACATTTTTTAAGGATTTGTAGCAGTTTTTTTGCAATATTCACAAAAATTTAGTGTTAAATATAAGCTGAATTGCATAAGTCGGCATTGGTACTTGCAACAATTGCCCATTTATGATATAATCAATAAAACAAAAAGCTTTTTGAATGCGTGGGATATATTTTGGCGTAGCTCAATTTTTGTATATTGCTTGCAGTTAGCCTCCCCCTCCCTCGATACTTGCGTATATTTATGCGAGGGGCAAATACGGGCGGTGTATTCTATGCAGGACGATAAGCAAAATGCTTACGCATAGTCTGCGTGGTGCGGACGCTTTATCGCCTTACATATCAAGGCTGGCAAAAAGCATGCTTTTGCTTAAAGTTGTGAGCAAACAAAAGGCGTATTTATATAGTAAATAATAATAAAACGGATTTGGTTTAATGAAGGAAAATCTAATTGCAAAAATTAAAGAGGCGTTGTTTTCGGTGCTGCCGGTTGTGGTGATAGTGCTGATATTATCATGTACGCCGTTGGTCAGCTTTACTGCGCGCGAAACGTCCGTGTTTTGCATTTCTGCAGCGTTGCTCATTTTAGGTATAGGGTTGTTTAGCCTTGGCGCAGATATGTTTATGACGCCTATAGGCGACTACGTTGGCAGCGGCTTGACTAAATCTCGCAAAATGTGGCTGTTGTTGGGTGCAAGTTTTGCAATGGGAGTGCTTATTACCGTTGCGGAACCGGATTTGAGCGTACTTGCGGAGCAGGTCAAGGGAAAAATCGATCCGACCGCACTTATCGTAACTGTTGGTGTGGGCGTAGGGCTTTTTTTGCTGATTGCCGTGCTAAAAATTGTTTTCAAAAAGTCACTATCCGGCTTGCTGACGTTTTTCTATATGGTGATGTTTGCGTTGGTGGCAATTCTTGTGGAAACGGGCAATGGCGATTTTCTTGCAATGTCGTTTGATTCCGGCGGTGTTACCACAGGTCCTATCACAGTGCCATTTATCATGGCGTTCGGCGTGGGTATTTCGCAAACAATCGGCGGCAAACACGCCGACGAAAACAGTTTTGGATTGGTTGCGCTCTGTTCCATTGGCCCGATAATAGCCGTTATGGCATTAGGGCTTATGTCGAGCGGTTCGGTGGATTATGTTCTGCCCGACTACGCGCTTGCAGATAACCTGCCCTTGGCGTTTGTAACCAATATGTGGAGCGTCGTCAAGGAAGTTGCCTTGGCGTTGGGACTAATTGTGCTGTTCTTTTTGCTGTTGCAGGTCACATACCTAAAGTTGCCCGTAAAAAAGCTAAAGCGTATCGGCGTTGGTTTGCTGTATACATTTATCGGATTGGTTATTTTCCTCACCGCAGTTAATGTTGGCTTTTTGCCGATAGGCTTTAAGCTCGGCGAGCAGTTGGCAAGCGCACCTGATTGGTTTATCGTTGTCTTTGGGTTTGTGCTGGGTATGGTTGTAGTGCTTGCAGAACCTGCAATCCACGTTTTGAACAAGCAGGTCGAAGAGGTAACAAACCGTTCCGTAAGCAAGCGCTCGATGTTAATTGCCTTGTCCGTTGGCGTAGGCATTTCAATCGGGTTGTCGATGTTGCGCATAATTTGCCAGTTTTCCGTTTTGTATTATCTGATTCCGGGATATATTTTGAGTCTTGGGCTTAGCTTTTTTGTCCCCGGTATCTACACGGCTATCGCATTCGACTCCGGTGGTGTGGCAAGCGGTCCGTTAACAAGCAGTTTTATTCTGCCTTTGGCAATAGGCGTTTGCGCAACGTTGAATAATGGCGGAAGTCGCGTGTTGACAGATGCATTTGGAATTGTTGCAATGGTCGCAATGACGCCGCTTATAACCATTCAACTGCTCGGTTTCCGTGCGGTGATGGCTCAAAAGGTTCGCGATAACCTTGCTCGCAAACGTATCATTAGCGCAGATGACGAACAAATCATTAACTTTATTTGAGGTGAATATGGCAAACGAAAAACAAAAAAACACTCGTATAAAACGTCGTATTGCCGATAAGGTCGATGTTGTTCGGCAAAAAAAGCGTACGCTTGCGCCCAATAGACCTGTGCTGTTGGTGACTGTGGTCAATCGTAACAAGGCGGAGTTCTTTGTGGATTTGTTGCAGTCCTTCGAGGCTAATATTCAGTTAGACGTTTCGGCATTCGGCACGGCTCCGCAAAAGTATATGCTGGTATCTGCCGATACGGAAAAACAGGTGATTTTTAGTATTATCCGTCAGGAAAACGCACGCAAGGCACTTGATGCGTTGCAGGATAAATTTAACTCTCTGCGTGGCGGCAAGGGCATTGCCTATACGGTGCCTATTAGCGGCACAATCGGTGTTGCAGTGTATCAGTTTTTAACGAATATGATGTAGCGTTTCCGCAGTGCTGCGTGAATTGGAGTTGCAAAAAGCATAAATGCTTTTAATGCGTACTCAAACGATACATTAAAGATGATTTAATACGTTAAAGTGGTGCGCTCGGCAAAAATGGACATATCGTGCAAGTAAACGAATTTGAAAGGAGTTATCTAAATGAAATATGAAGCTATTTTTTGTATAGTAAATTCCGGCTCGTCGGAAACGGTAATGGATGTTGCTCGCGAGGTTGGAGTAACCGGAGGAACGGTAATTCACGCACGCGGTACTGCCAGCCGTGAGGCGGAAAAAATGTTCGGTATCACGGTTCAGCCGGAAAAGGAAATCGTAATGATTGTTGCGGATAGTGCAATCAGGGACGAGCTGCTGCATGCTCTTTATCGCAACGTAGGTTCCAAAACCACACATCAGGGCATTGCCTTTGCACTGCCTATAGAGGACGTCGTTGGTGTTGGTGTGCCCAAGGAGGTTGTTGCCGCTCAAGCTACACTTGCGGTTACCGATGAGGTTAAGTCCGACGAAACTCAGGCTGACGAGTAAGCGTGTGTTTAACTTTTTGCATATTGTGTGCGATGAATCGTGACAATTATGCATCGACTTATGGGTTCGACGACGGGATAAATCTTTTACTATAGACGAAGTATGGTGGTAGGCTTTGCCATTCCGCAAGGGTTAACTAAGTTGCATACTTGCCAATAGACGTAATGTGTTATCATAGTCCGCTGCCCAGAACGGCACTAAATAGAATCAACACGCTATGTGGGTACGGGAAAATGCTTGTATAGATTTTTACTGACAAGCTAAATGGCATATCTTTAGTTTTTTTTAAGCTATTCGCTTGCAAACGAGCGGCAATTGTCTGTTTTGTTTGCGTGCGAATAGCTTTTTGTTTATTTGCTCACAATATATTTATGAAAAAGAAAACAACCGTGGACGATGCCAAGGCAATGGTAACGTCGATGCTTGGCAGTAAGGTAAGCGTACGCCTTAATAGAGGGCGCAACCGTATTGAAAATCACGTCGGTATAGTTTCGGAGGCGCATTCGAACGTTTTTATCGTAAGTTTAACGGATGAGTTGTTTGATCGCATAAGTTGTAGCTATGTTGACGTTGTTTGTGGGGAAATCAAGCTGCGTCCAACTACGGTATAACGTTATTCGCTGTTGCGTTCCTTTTGCCACGTCAAGCGATGTGTATTGCTTGGGTGTCGAAAAACAGCATTAGCAAGCCCCGACACAATGCTTTGTTTTGTGCATGACGGCGTAGCAGATGTAAAACTTCGTTCGCCTTTTGAGCAAGCTGCGATGTGTGCCCCAAGAGTTAGACGCTTTTGGGGGTACATTTCACTGATGTTTTTTCGCTCAAATTACTGTTTTTTACGATAAATTGGCTTTATTATTGATTTGCGGAGCATTTTTTGTGCCGTTGCTTCATATATTGCATCGATACTATTTTTTGCGAGGCAATCATGGCAAAGCTAAATTTTGAGGATTTAATTTACTACAATCTGCAACCGATAGGCAAAACGCAGGTGGCGGAGTCAATACGAGTATCGGTCAAAAACGAAATTGTTGATATAATTTCTGTCGGTACGGATAGTCGCATTAACTCTTACGAGGCGGGTGAGGCAGCCTCATTTTACGGCAAAACCAACTTGCGGCTGGTGTATTTTGACGGCACGTCCCTGCAAAGTGCAAATTACAGTGCGGATTTTACCGCTTCTATCGAGGGCACACTTCCCACAGATATGCTGGTTTTTGATGTTGCCACGCTGGAAACGAGAACGGAAACCAGTGCGAATACCGCCACCGTCAATCTGTTGTTGGAGGTATCCTGCCGCGCCTATCGCAAGCACGCAACAGCGGTGCTAACGGGCGGTGACTTTTTCGCTAAAACTGAAAAGGCGGAGCTTACCACCGATGCGAGCGTATTTTCGATGCCCTTTTCTGTGGAGCGCGAGCTTTCGTCCACACACAGTATCACGACCGTGTTACTTGCGGAAAGTAGCCTTTGCATAACCGACTACACCCTTGCGGAAGGCATATTGCGTGTTTCCGGCGAGGCAACCTCTCGGCTGACGTATCTATCCGATGGCGAGTTGCTAACCGATGTTATTCCTTTTAGCTTTGAGCGGGAGCTTGATGCGCAAGGAATATCGCGCGATAATCAGTTGCGAATAACGGCTTTGACCGCACCGACCAAGGTGAGGCTTAACATATCGGAAAACGAAGATAATCTCGATTTTACGGTGGAAATTCCTGCAAGCCTGCGTATCGAGGCAACCAAAAGCAGTGTTATAGATATTGTTACCGACGGCTATTCCGCTTCGTCCGATTTTGATTTTGAGCGCAAAAACATATCGTCTACATTGCCCTGTGACGCAAGTTGTCAAAAAAACGCAAGTATATCTTTGCCGAACGATAAAAAGCCCGTTGCGGCAATTAATGTCGGTGCAACCGTTACAAATTGCACCTCTGCCGAGGGCTTTGTTCAGGTAGATGGCTTTATTAACGCAACGCTGATTTATAAGGGCGAGCAGAGCTTTGTTGGCGAACCAACCGAACTGCCGTTTTCGCAAAGAGTCGATGCGGAATACGTTACGGCAAAATGCGTTTGTGATGCCGTCGTCAGGGTGGAGCAGTTGGAGCTTTCCGACGGGGTATCGGCAAGGCTGTGCATTTCGCTTTATTGCAATCAGGACGTTACCTATCAAATAATAGATAATGCGGTCGAGGTGCCGTTTGATAAAACGCAGGCACCTGCAATAGAAATTTGCTTGGCAGCCAAGGGCGATACTCTGTGGCAGCTGGCAAAAAATTTGCATCTATCGGAGGAAGAGTTGCTTGCAACCAATCCGGATATTTCCAATCCGCTACAGAAGGACGCACGTCTTGTTGTTTTCAATAAAATAGTGTAAACGCTTTCTGTTTTGCGTCAAGTGTGGTAAAATAACGTTAGTTAACTGCCCACAGAGGCAGTGTTTGCTAAGGAAAATGAAGGTAAAGGTATTTGCAAAACTTAATCTTACGCTAAATGTGTACGAGGCAGTAAACGGCTTTCACCGATTGGAAAGCGTTGTGTGCTCGACGGATATTTTTGATACGGTATCCGTCACGTTGCGCACCGATGGCATTATTGGCGTGAGTGGCGTAAACGATGTCGCTTTGACGGATAACACTGCCTACAGGGCGGCGGTTGCCGTTTGTAATCGGTTTTATTCCGGCGGAGTTGATATTGACATACAAAAGGGTATTCCGTTCGGAGGCGGCTTGGGAGGCTCCTCGGCAGATGCTGCCGCGGTGTTGTACTGTCTGCAACGGCTTCTTGATGTGGACGAGTGCACAATCAAGCAAATAGCGGCAGAGGTGGGCTCTGACGTGTACTATATGATGCACGGAGGCTTTGCCGTTATGCGCGGCAAGGGCGAGCAGTTGACCTTTTTCGATGCGCCCGAGCTGTGGCTTGTTGTCGTCGAGTTTGCACATCAAAGCTCCACAAGACAGGTGTTTGCAAAGTACGACGCCCTATCCGATAAGCATTTTGCTGATACGGATGCTGTGGTGCGTCGGCTTCAAGTTGATACGGCACACGCTGCCGAGCTGTTTGTTAACGGTTTGCAGGCAGCCGCTGAGGAGCTTAGCGATTATGCGGCAGATTTCTTGGCGTATGCTCACGGTTGCGGTTACACTCCTGTTATGACGGGTAGCGGTAGCGCATATTTCTTGACGTTCGATAACAAACAGGCGGCGGAGCTTGCTTGCAGTATTTTGCAAGAAGGTGGCTTTGCGTCAAGGGTGGCAAAAACAGTCAAGCAAGGAATAATGGTTATTGATTGATTTGCACATCAAAATCGTCAAATTATTGCGTTTTTTATTGTTAATTAAAGTTGCGGGGCGTTGGTTGCCGTGGGCTTATGGAAACTGTAGTGAGCCTATGCTATACGACGGTTCGAGCAAAGCAACTGTAGAAAAGTTATATATATATGTGTGTGCACGACTCATGGGGTATTTCGACAAAGAAATACCTCTTTTTTTGTTTTTGCGGCGCATTTTGAGTTTGTTTGGCGGCTTTTGTGTACATAACCTGCTTGAAAGTATTTTTGGAGGCGGGAGAATGAAAAAGCTTTTTGCGATAGTCGCAGTGCTTGTTGTACTGTCGGTGTTGTGTCTTTGTGTCGGTTGTGGCGTCGAACATACAAATGCGGATTTTTTGCGCATACATATTCGTGCGGATAGCAATGCTACCAGTGATCAGCAGGTAAAGTATGCGGTGCGCGATGCCGTAGTGGAATACTTAACACCGTATTTGTGCGATGTTACCTCTAAGCGGCAGGCGCTGGAGGTTGTAAAAAGTCATTTGCGGGGCATTGAACAAGCTGCCGACGCAGTTTTGCAAGAGGGAGACTTTGAGTATCGTTGCACGGCAAGCATTTGCTCGGAGGAGTTTCCCGATAGGAGCTACAACGGAGTGCTGTTGCCAAGCGGTGTGTACGATGCATTAATTCTTAGTTTGGGCAGTGGCAAGGGGGATAATTGGTGGTGCGTGGTGTATCCGCCTTTGTGCTTTGTGGCAGAGGGTAGCGGTAAAATACAGTATAGGTCTCTGTTAATAGAATTGGTTAACAGCTGGCTTGAAAACTACAAAGCTTCGCAAGAATAGTTACTCTGTGATGTATGTTGTGCCGTTTTGGTTGCCGCTGAATAAACAATCGTCAATTAAGCATACTTACCGTATAAAAAACGGGAGGTGTACTAATTTGACAAAAACAAAGGCTGTCAAGTGGACGGTGCTTGTGCTCACGGTGCTAATGCTAAGCTGTTTGCTTGCCTTTGCTGTTACTGCCGATGCCGCCGTCGTTAAAGTTGGCTCGCGCGGACAAACAGTAAAAACAATACAAACCAAACTAAAACGTTGGGGATACTATACAGGTGGTGTGGACGGTATATTCGGTTCGCAAACACAAGCGGCTGTTAAGTATTTCCAGCGTAAAAATGGGCTTACCGCAGACGGAATTGTTGGCAAGGCAACAGCGCAGGCACTTGGCATTTCGTTGTCGAATCAATCTTCGTCGAGTGGCTCGACTACCGCAAGCAGTGTGTCTAACAGCGATTTATATTTGCTAAGCTGCTGCGTCTACGGAGAGGCTCGCGGCGAAAGCTACACGGGCAAGGTAGCTGTTGCGGCGGTTATACTCAATCGCGTGGCAAGCTCGTCCTTTCCTAATACGATAAGCGGCGTTATTTACCAAAATGGTGCTTTTACTTGCGTTTCGGACGGGCAAATAAACCTTGGCACCAACGATGAATGCACTCGTGCGGCACAGGACGCTTTGAACGGTTGGGATCCGAGCGGCGGGGCGTTGTACTATTTTAATCCGGCAACGGCAACCAGCAAATGGATTTGGTCGCGTCCGCAAATAGTTACTATCGGTAAGCATATCTTTTGTAGTTGAGGGGGCAAAAATGGTAAAAAGTAATCAAATTAAAACTTTTTGGATAGCTTTTTTCGGTATTATTGCCGCCCTTGCGATTGTATTGTGTGTGGCGGTCACGGCAATAGCCGATTCGGAGCGAGAGCTTACGCGAATGTCGGTGGTTACGGACGAAAATCAATACAAAATATCGCAGGAAAACAGATATAGACAATCGCTTTATCTTGCCTGCGATAGTCTAAAGAACTTGGATGCCAATCTTGGCAAAGCTGCCGTTTCAAGCAGTGGATCCAATCAGGCAAGGCAGCTTACAAACGCCGTCGTCTGTGCGGAATCGGTTAACAGGCAACTTGCAAGTTTGCCCGTAGCACAGGGTGATAAGCTTTCTGCTTGCCTGAGATTTGTTAACCAAACGCAGGACTATGCCGCGTATCTTGTTGCAAGGCTTGCAGATGGTGAGGAACTGACCGATGCGGAACGTGGTGCGCTTGTCGGCTTGGATAGGGTTGCAAAAAACATGTACGAACTTTTGCAGGGCTATGCGGAAGGGGATAGCGGCTTGTTTATTGTAAACGGCAACGGTAATAACGGCGTAGGTGCGTTGACAGATGAGTTGAACGATACGGACGACAGTGCTTTTGCGTACGAAAAACTTATTTATGACGGTCCGTTTTCGGAAAGCGTGCAACAAAAAACTCTGCCGTGTGAAGGAAAACTTACGGTAAAACAAGCAGGTGAGCAAGTTGAAAAATTATTTGGTAAGTGCGCATTCGATACAAAAATGAATGTTAAAGAGGGCTTACTGTATAGGTTTAATACCGCAAATGGTGTAGTAACGCTAACTTGCGACGGATATGTGTACGAGTACGAAAGTCTTAATCAGGCAAGTGTTGCTCCAAAGGGAGATGTTTGCATTGCCATGGCGGAGGAGTTTTGTTCCAAGCTCGGCTACGATGTAAAGGGTGTTTGGATAAGTCGCACGCAAGATAGCATAACCTACGTCAACTGCGCACCCGTAACGGACGACATTATATACTATCCGCAGCTTATCAAGGTGGCAGTTTCCGCAGAGGGCGTTGTGGGATTGGAAGCGAGGTCGTATTTACTCAACAGAGGCACAAAACCGCAGGGCAACTTTGGCGCGGTAAGTAGCGATGATGCGCAAAAACGCTTGACGCAGGGCGTAGAGGTTACAAATACCGCAAGGGCATATATCGAAAAAAACGGCAATGGATACTATTGCTGGGAATTGGAATGCACGGCAAGCGGCGAGCAATACTATGTGTATGTCGATAGCGATACGGGTAACGAGGTGCAAATATTCAAGGTTATTGCCAACACCGAAGGGCACACCGTTATTTGACGGCATATCGAGTTTTTGCAGCCACGTTGCTTGACTTAACGCTACGAATATTATATAATTTAGCAAAAAAGCGTTGCGGTAACAATGCGACCTAAAGGAGTTTTGATATGGCGTATACTAACAGAAAGGATATCCCCGAAAAATATAAGTGGAATCTCGGCGATATTTTTGCCACTCCAGAGCTATGGGAAGAGGCTTTTGAACAGGCATCTACAGAATATCTTAAATTGACAGAGTTTCAAGGCAAGCTTGGCGACAGAAACGACCTTTTGGCGTTTTTGAAGTTGTCCGACGAAATCGACCTAAAAATGGAAAAGCTTTATTGCTATGCCTTTATGGCGTACAATGAGGATAGTCAAGATCCTGCTCGTCAAGCTCGTTTCTCAAAGATTTACGGGTTGCTCACTCAATACGGCGCAAAAACGGCATTTGTTTCTCCGGAATTATCTGCATTGCCCGACGACACGCTGAAAAGCTTTATTGCCGATCCTGATTTCGCAGATTACGACGTTTCCCTTAAGAATATTTTGGATGGCAAAGCGCACATTTTGTCAGAAGCAGAGGAAACCCTTCTTGCTAACGTCGGAAGCTTTTCCGGACAATTTCAGGAAGTGTTTAACCGTTTGGATAGCGGCGACATTAAGTTTGAAAAAATCACCGTCGATGGTGAGGAAGTTCAGCTTGGTCACGGTGCATACAGTATGTTGTTGCAACACAAAGACCAAGCCGTGCGTAAACTTGCTTTTGAAACTTACTACAAGTCGTATATTGGCGTAATCAACACTATTGCCGGTTTGTACGAAGGCAGCGTTAAACACGATTGGTTTACCGCCCAAGCACGTCATTTCGGCTCCACTATGGAAAAGGCGCTGTTCTACGAGCAAGTAGATAAAGCCGTGTACGATAACCTTATCAAATGCACGCACGAAAGTCTTGCTCCGTTGCACAGATATATTGCTTTGCGCAAAAAACTTATGGGGCTTGAAACGCTCAATATGTACGATTTGTATGTGTCAATATTCGAGGATGCTGATATTTCTTGCGAATACGAACAAGCTTGCGAGCTGGTGCTTAAAGGTCTTGCTCCGCTTGGCGAAGATTATCTTGATGTGGTGCGTAAGGCATTTGCTAATCGTTGGATTGACGTGCACGAAACTCCCACTAAACGTAGCGGAGCGTATTCGATGGGCGTAAAGGGCGTACACCCGTATATGTTGCTTAATTATCAAAAGACTACGCACGATATCTTTACCATTGCGCACGAAATGGGACACAGCATGCACAGCTATTATAGCGAGCTTGCACAACCTGCAGCTAAATCGGACTATAAAATTTTCGTTGCCGAAGTTGCTTCCACTTGTAACGAAGTGTTGTTGTTAAAGTATTTGATTAAAACGGAAACGGACGTTAACGTTAAAAAATATCTGTTGCAGTATTACCTTGATATGTTGCGTACAACAATGTATCGTCAAACTATGTTTGCCGAGTTTGAGCAAATTTCTCACGACACGGTGGAAAAGGGCTTGCCTTTCACAACGGAAGTTATGTGCAACAAATACCTTGAACTCAACAAAATGTACTACGGCGATGCAGTAAACCACAACGACGAAATCAAGTACGAGTGGGCAAGGATTCCGCACTTCTATCGTGCATTTTATGTTTATAAATACGCAACCGGTATTGTTTCTGCAGTTTGCATTGCGGAAAAGATTCTCAAAGAGGGTGCTCCTGCGCTTGCTAATTACAAAAAATTCCTTTCTCTCGGCGGAAGCATGGATCCCGTTTCGGAGCTTAAAGTCGCCGGCGTGGATTTGACGACAGAGGAACCGTTTAAGATTGTTACGCAATCCTTTGAAGATACGCTCAACCAACTTGAAGAACTTTGCAAATAAGCCCGATTGTAAGTATGGCGCCGTTCCTCGCCGTTAAAATCGATAACAGTTTGCAATTTTAGCTCACAAAATGTAAAGCCTCTCGCGAGCGCTCGGATATCGAGTTTGCTTTGCGGGAGGCTTTTTGCTGTGTATAAGACGACAAGTGTTAGCGGTGCAGTGTAATTGGTGCGGGCTTGCGCGACTTAATTGTTTTGATTGTTGTGTTTTGGCAATTTAAATTTTACTTTTTATGTGTTTGTCGACGTATTTTGATACCAACGATACAATAATCGTTGGAGCTTTGTAATTGAAAACTGTTTGGTTGCGTGTTATTTTTTGTTGCGCAATTGCTTTGGCGGTCTATTTATTATTTCAATGTGTGCAATGTCATCGGGGTTAAATTCTATAAGTTTCCCAACTAATGAAGGCCCTTTATCGCATTTGATAATAATTCCCTCTTTCGGTCCGATTTCGTCTGGTTGGTCGTCGGGATAAACATATTCATCAACAAAACCTTCGTAAATACAATTATCTGACGAAATAATTCTTACATATTTGCCATCGTATTGCATTAACCACAATATTGTTACAAGAGCTATATCGTTCTCTTTTATTTCTTTTGTAATGCCAAAATTATCAACAACGACGAGAGTGTGTTTTTCACTGTCGTAGCTCTGTGCTGTCCCTAAGGTATCGTTTCCTTGTTTATCTATCAAATAGATTTTATTACCCAAAAGCGATTGTAACATATAATTAACTCCTTTATAAATGGCTCAAAAACGCAAGATATTGATTTTGGTGTAAGCGTCGGATAAAACAAGTTGGCTGTGATGTGCAATTGCTGTATATTAAAAAGGCACAGTTTGGCGTTTTAATGGTCGTAATTGTCATTAATGCCACTTAAATAGGTGCATTTCTTTGTTGTTTTCTATTTTGTGTTGCTAACATCTGTTTATAATAAGACGTTTTTGTTCATCGTATTCAGCTTGTGTTATTGCGCCTTCGTCAAGCAGCTTTTTTAATTTGGAAAGCCTATCTGCCATATAGTCAACATTGTCATTTTGTCGGGTCGTGTTTTGGGGTGTCAAAACGGCACTGGCAATCTGTGTGATTGCTTGGGCTGATTTGCTATTTGTTGCGTTTTTCTTTTTTATAAACGCCTTGCCGATGCCGCCCAAAAGTCCGTTGGCGGCAATATTCTTTGCCGTGTCCACAATGTCTATTCCAAGAGCGTTATCTACGGTTTCGATCGATTTGTTAATCTTGTTTACGCTCCGTTCAAACGAATTTTTGCCTGTAACAAGCTTGAAAATTGTGTTTATAAATTTATTGCGCTCGTTTCGCCCGAAAAATGTCATTTGCGCCGAAGTATTGTTGTTGAACAAAATTTCAACTTGATTGTTTTGTGTCAATATTTGTGGCTGTTCGTTGTATATTTTGATTTGATCTATCGCATATTTTTCAGTAGTTATTTCTTCTTTACAAAACATTTTTTTTTGTTTTACTTCAACGATCAAGTATAAATTGGTCAAAATTATAGTAAGTTCTTTTACTTTGGTGTCACCTTGGCGATAAGCATTGCCCTCATAAAGCTTGTATTCATCGTCTTTAAGATAATGTTCCATAATTATCCCCCTTTATTTAGTTGCCAATGGTTTTTATAAGTATAATTATATCCTACTAAATGTAGGACTGTCAACATTTTGTGGGAAAAATTGTTAAAATTTCATTATGAAAAACAATTATTTCGGGCGTGTGTTAAAGGAACTTCGTATAGAAAAAGGATTGTCGCAGCGGCGTATGGGCGAGTTGCTTGGATTTTGCAATCAAACTGTGAGTTTTTGGGAGAGCGGTCAGCGAGAACCTGATTTGGACACGTTGATTCGTGTTGCGGAGTTTTTTGATGTTTCAATAGATTATTTGCTCGGAAAAAAGAACATTTAAGGTTTGAATAACGACTTTAACAGCATTAGATATTTTTGCGTGTTAAGTTATTTATTTGATTTTCAAGATGCTGTTAATTTCAAACTTTATATTTGATTTTTTATTTTTAGATACTTATTCGGTATAAAAAAACCGCACACTATTGTGTGCGGATAATTGGTGACTCATAGGGGACTCGAACCCCTGTTCTCGCCGTGAGAGGGCGATGTCCTAGGCCGCTAGACTAATGAGCCGTATTCAATTGCGTACATTATCTTACCATATATCTCAAAAAAAGGCAAACGTTTTGTCACAAAAAAGCAAAAATAAAAAGTTAACGTAAATTCTCAAAGTAAATGCAACAGTAGCACGAGCGGTTGCATTTAGTCTGAAAAAATGGGCGTTGCATTTGGTTTGTAAAATTAGGTGTTAAAAATTATTCTGAGAAACTCAGATATGAAAGTTATATACTATGCGTCAAAACGAGATTGTGATATATTGGCAAAAACCCTTGTTTTCATTGTAAAAATACAACCAACTTTTGTGTTTTTTGCGTGAGTAAAATGCGGTGTAGTGCATGTATATTACGTTTAATAGCCGTAAAACATGCTCATCACAATTTGATGTTTTTTTTTGCTTGATTTATTTTTAACAAAAAAATTTGTTTTTTTTATTACAGTATTGACCTCGTTATACATTTTTAGTATAATTAAGGCAACCCAAACAAAGGAGTTTTTTTAATGAAGCAATATCAAAACGGAAGTGTGCGTATTCAATTTTTAACTAAGGATATCGTTCGTATCGAAATTGCAAAAAAAGGCGTTTTTAACGACGCAAACACGTTGTTTATTCCCACCAAGGCGGATTTTGTGCTTGAAGACGTTGAGGTTTCGGCTCGTCAGGGCTTTGCCTCGGTTGTTTGTGGAGATGTTACCGTAAGCGTTCCGCAGGACGCAACAAGCCTCAAGGACGTCAAGCTGTACTCCGATGGTGAGCTGCGTTATTCGTATAAGTCGCTTGTTAACAGCGGTGAATTGCCCAAACCGGAAAAAACGCCCTATGTCTATGCCGTTATCGACTCTCCGAGAGTTACCCTTCCCGAAGGCGGTTATAGCTATAATCCCATAAAGAATAACGGATATATTATCGACGAGCGCGCGCAGGACTTATATTTGTTGGTTTGTCGCGGCGATGCAAAAAAGCTTCGTCAGCTGTACGTTGAGCTGTGCGGACGGGCGGAAATGCCTCGTCTTTCCACGTTGGCAAGCTGGAACAGCCGCTATTATAAATATACCCAACAGGAAGCCGAGCAAAAAATCCTCGACTACGAAGCGCGCGATATACCGCTGGATAATATAGTTATCGATACCGATTGGCGCAAAGCGTCCGATAGAGGTATTGGATACGATATCGACACAAACCTATTTCCCGATATGAAAGGGTATTTTGATTTCGCCCACAAACACAATGTTGAGGTTATGTTTAACGACCATCCGGAGCCGTTCGACGGTGCGCAGTCGGTAATTTCTCCCGAAGAGGTGCAGTATCGTGAAACAAAACTTGCCGAGCTGTTGGATATGGGTTTGGATTACTGGTGGTACGACCGAAATTGGCATACAAAGCTAATTTCGCCGTCAAAGGGGATCACTCCCGAAACTTGGGGATTGTATCTTTTCCACGACATAACCAAACACGCTTGGCAGCGTAAGGCAAAAAATAATGTTATTTATCGTCGTCCGATACTTATGGGCAATGTCGATAATATTTTTAACGGTGAATATCAGGGAATAAGCAACACAGCGAGTCACCGTTATGCGGTGCAGTGGACGGGTGATATCCACGTTTCAATGGACTCGTTGCGTGCCGAAATCGATAATATGCTTAACGCAGGCGATAACGTTGTTGCTTATGCGCATCCCGATGCAGGCGGACACTGGGGCAACCCCGATAAGGAAACGTTTATTCGTTGGATGGAGTTTTGCACTTTGGGCACTGTTTTCCGTCCACATTGTACCGCAGACGAAATTCGCTCGCGTGAGCCTTGGTGCTATGACGACGAAACTGTAAACATTGTGCGTGAGTATGTCAAATTGCGTTATCGTTTGTTGCCGGTAATTTACAAGCAAGCGTATGAAGCGTATAAACTCGGCTTGCCCGTTGTTCGTCGTTTGAGTTGGAATTATCCTTCCGATAAAAAAGCGGCGGCAAGTTCGGCTCAATACATGATAGGCAACGACATTTTGGTTGCGCCTATTTGCGGAACCGGCTTTACTCCCGTGCCGCTTAACGACTATATCACGCCGGTATCTGCAACTTATTATAACGGCACCGAGTTACAAGGCGAACCCTTGTTGGAAACGGAATATAGGGAGCTTAATTTGTTGCTTCGCTCCGACGAGTCGCCTGCAAAGGAAGTGCCGTCAAGCTTTTTCTCCGCCAGATACGAAACGAAACTTTTGCCCAAAGAAGATGTTGATTTGTTCGTGCAGGTTGATGACGGCGCTCGCATTTGGGTTGACGGAAAACTTGTGTACGACAAATGGAGCTACGACGGCATTATCAAAAAGAAGTGTTGCGCATTGTCCAAGGGCGTTGTGCACGACGTAAAGGTGGAGTATTTCAAATGCGATTGCAATGCATGTATTGCATTGTATTATCGTAAACCTATCGATCCTAATGCTCGCAACGTATATTTGCCTTGCGGACAGTGGGTTAACTTGTTCAGCGGCAAAGTCGTCAATGGAGGGAAAACTGTAAAAGTCAAGGCAGAGTTGGATAAAATTCCGTTGTTTGTTCGCTTGGGTAGTGTGCTTCCGCTTGTTCGTAGCACGCAAACCACAAAAACGCAAACTTGGGATAGGTTGACATTGGATATTTATCCGTCCAAAGCTGATGGCGACTCCGACTATCTGTACGAGGACGACCGCACAACAACTGCGTACACACAAGGTCAGTTGCGTATCACTCCCTATTCGGCTCGTTTCGACTCCAAGGAAAATGCCGTTGTTGTTTCAATTGGTAAGTCGCAAGGCGAGTTTGGCGGCAAATACGCCTGTCGTGAACGTAAACTTCGCTTTAAGTACCATCTGCTCGGCGACTGCGCAAACGTTACTCGTGTGATGGTGGACGGCAATGAGGTCAAAGCAATGCTTCGTAGTCGTCGTAAAGGCGAAATGCCTCTTTCTGATGGTAACTATGCGCCGGATAGCCGTGTGCTGACATTTGAAGTGCCTCTTGGTATAGATGACGAGTGCGTTGTAAAATTCTATCTTGCTTAGGTTTGTGTGTGCCGTTTGGCAAAACGCTTGTCGCGTATAATTGACAATACAAATAGAGTGCCCGTTCTGTGAGCTTTTTCACAGGACGGGCTTTTTGTTGCTAATTTGCGGACGTTTGTGTGTGTCGCTATTGCGCTTGAAGTGCTTGTGTGATTTTTTTTTGATTGCTTTTTTGTGGTGGGCAAAATCGTGACGAGCATTTTATTGTTGTGTGTATGCAGGGCATGAATGTGGCGCAGGGGATGTATGAATGTGGCAAAAAGAGGCAATAATCTGCTTAGTAAGGAGTGATTATGGGCAGGCATTTGGGCGTGTTTATTTGCTTGGCACTGCTGTTGTGCGCGTTGCAACTTGTGCCGACAGACCTTGTTAACCTATTTTATGATTGCGATACCTTTACCGTGTATGCACAGGGACAATCGTCAAACGGCGTTGGAGCGGAGCTTGATAGGGCACAGGCGAGGCAGGCCATTTGTGGCTCGTGCGACGGCATTAGCGTCGGTACAAATTTGACGCTTTTGCAGGCTTCGCAACGTTTAAACATGGATATATACGATGTGATGCAGTTTGATAACCTCACTGTTGTTTGCGGATATTCATCGTTATTAAAGGGCGGTATAGTGATAGACGGAAAGCTGGTAAACGTACAGCTTGCCTGTTGCAATGGTCAAACCATTATCGGCAGTCCCCTAATTTTGGGTAGCTATTAGCTTTGTCCTCAAATTCAATAAAGCGTAATAAACAATTAGGCGATATTGCATAAAAGTGTCGATAATAGTTGTTTAATGTCACACTATTAGACGTTAAAGGTGGATTAATGTTGAATACATAAAAAAATGCGCGTTGATGTATAAGGCGAGCGAGGCTTGGCAATACTTGTACCAAACAACAAAACGGAGGCAAAAATGACTACAAATAATAACGAAACAAACAAGCTTACGCGATTTTTGCGTAACCACGCGGCATTACTGTTGCTTATATTTTGCGTTGTTGCAATCGCTTCGGTGGTGCTTATTGTAACTCTCGCGGACGAACAAGCTCCCGTTATCGACGATGTACCTGTTGGTGGCACAGATATTACTCCATCTAAACCGGATGACGTTGAACCGCAGCAACCGACCTGCGTCAAAGTGTATTTTGCTGCACCTGTTGCATTTAAGAGTGTTAGTATGGAGTACTCTGACGGTGCGGAGCTGATGTTTGTGTTCAACAAGACCTTGGGTTCTTGGTCAACGCACAAGGGCGTCGACCTTGTGGCTGACGAAGGCGTTGCCGTTAATGCAATGTTTGACGGCACAGTGGTGGATGTATCCGAGTCATATGGTATGGGCGGCGTCGTCAAAATAGACCACGGCGATAACGTGGTGTGCACATATGCGTCGCTATCGGATATCAAGGTGGTAAAGGGGCAGCAGGTAAGTAAGGGCGAGGCTATCGGCGCAGCCTCAACCACGGCGTCGTACGAGTTTTCAGACGGAGCGCATGTTCATTTGGAAGTTGCCGTTGACGGCAAAAGCGTAGACCCTATGCCGTATATCGACGGAGAGATTTTTAGAGAGGTTCGACAGGATTAGTTTTTGCTTGTAGCAACGGTTTTTTCCTTCAACCGACTGTGTGTATAATTAATTGAATAAAACTCGGTGCTTGTGGGGCTTGCCTCGTCTACACCGGGTTTTTTTGTGCTACTTGTGTACATTTACATTTTTGTCGTTGTTTCAACAAAAGCTTGCAATATTGTTCCGAGTTGCGGTGGTATGCTTTGCCTATGACGGTTTATATTGAAATTGCCTTTTTGGATAATTTTACGATGGACGTCGTTATTCTGTGGGCAGCAAGCTATACGCTACAAAAACGCAGTTCGGCTGTTCGCATAGGCTTGGGCGCGGCAATAGGTGCTTGCATGGCGATTGTCGCGTCGCTAACTTCGGGTTGCATTAGTCTGATATTAAAGGTAATAACGTTGCTTTTGATGTGCGTAGCAACGGTCGGGCTTGGCAAAAGGCTGTTTTGGTTTGTATGCATTGTGCTTGCGTATACGTTTGTGTTGGGCGGTGCAATAGCCGCCGTGTTCCAGATGCTACACATAGATTATTCGTCGGGTTATTATCAGGCAAAAATCCCGCTTTTTGTGTTTTTTATCGGCGTGCTCGTGGCTGTTTTTTGCTGCTGTGCAGTCAGGGAGCATCTTGCTGTGCGCAAAAAGATTCAGCCGTATTTGCGCCAAATAACCGTTTGTTTTGGCGATATGGCAGTTGCCGCCTGTGGTTTTTGCGATAGCGGTAACACCCTTACTCACAACGGGCTGCCTGTCTGCTTTGTAACGGCAGGGCTTTGCGGCTTTAAAGAATACTTTGCTCGGCAGATGATATCCGGCAATACCGTACAGGTAAAGGCAATCACGATAGCCGGAGAAGCAATCGTTACGGCAATTGCGGGAAAAATTAGTTGCAACGGTAGTGAAGTGGAAGTGTTGCTTGCGTTGCCTTTGCAGCGGTGTCCGTCAGAGTACGACGTTATTCTAAATGGCGTTTTTTGCATCGATTAACGCATTTGAGGAGGAAATAAAAATGTTTTCTGTACTAAAAAGCTTGTTGTCTAAAATGAGTGTTTATGATAAAATCACGCATTATCTGTGCGGAACGGAGGCTTTGCCTACTCCTCTTACCGCCGCCGAAGAAGCGGAGCTTGTGGCAAGGCTGGCTAACGGCGACGATTCGGCTCGAGATGTTTTGGTGGAGCGCAACCTGCGGCTTGTGGTGTTTTTGTCCAAAAGGTTTGAGGGCTGCGGCTTGGATATGGAGGATATTGTATCCGTGGGCACAATAGGGCTCATCAAGGGGATTAACAGCTTTAAGCCGGAAAAGCAAATAAAGCTTGCGACATATGCCAGTCGCTGTATCGAAAACGAAATACTGATGTATCTGCGCAAACTATCTAAGCGTAAGCAGGAAGTTAGCTTGGATGAGCCGTTAAATGTGGACGGCGAGGGCAACGAGCTGCTGTTGGCTGATATTCTCGGCACGGATAACGATGCAATATACAGTCAGGTGGAAAACGATGTGGAACGTCAACTTTTGGAGGAGGGCTTAAAGCGTCTTTCCTCTCGCGAGCGGCAAATTATTCAAATGCGTTTTGGTCTGGATGGCAACGACGAACGCACTCAAAAGGAGGTTGCGGATATGCTTGGAATATCCCAATCGTATATTTCTCGTTTGGAAAAAAAGATTATCGCTCGCTTAAAAAAGGAAATCGGCAAGCTGGTGTAGGGCACAGCACATTTGCCGAAAATGAAAAACCGTTCGCTATTAGAGAAAAAATACCTATTGTTATTACGCTTTTGAAGTGCTACAATTGATTTGCATTAAAAGGGAGTCGAATATGAAGGTATTGGATTGGATAATTATAGTTGCGTTTGTATTTTTGGTTGTCGCAATGGTTGTGATGAAGCTGAGGGGCATTGGCAACCGTCGTCGCGGCGTGGTAAAGGTGCTTGCAAGCCTGTCGTTTGTAGCTGTGGCAATAAGAGGTGTGTTGTTGCAGCCTTCACTTTTGAGTGGCTTGCTATTTACAGGCGTATGTTTTGCATTTATCGGAGACGTGCTGCTTATCTTTATGGATAATCACTTGTTGTTTAGGGCAGGCGTTGCCGCATTCTTTCTTGCCAGTTTGAGCTTGTCCTGCTATGTTTTCGCAATGGGAATATTCGGGTGGTGGTTTATCGTCGTTTTGGGCGCATTTTTGGCTGTAAATGTGTTTATGCAAATCAAGGGCGTGTACGATTTTGGCGACGATGTGGTGTTGCTTAATTTATACACGGCTATGGTTGCCACCTGTGGTACGCTCGGACTTACAGTGCTTGTGAACGGAATTGCCGAGCCTGCCGCTTTCGCTCTCGGTTTGGGCTGCTTTTTGTATTTTGTGAGCGATATTTTCTTGGGGCTGAACTTGTTCCGCTTTCGTAGCGCAAGGGTGGATTGCATAAACACGCTCACATACTTCCCCGGGCTGATGTTGGTTGCCATAAGTCTAATGCTGTAGGCTCGTCCTGCGGCATTTTTTTTGCGGTATTTATTTCTGTTTTCGCGTTAAAACATAGAACCACGCCGATATAACATTAAAGGATATAAATGGCATTGCGATTGGCGTCTGATGTTTGCAGGCTTTTGCGCGGAAAATGCGTTAGCTGTTATCTGACATTACAAAATAACAGTATTGTGCTATAAATTGTCGAGAGGGGCTTAAAAATCCTCTCGATTTTTGTTGTTTTTTGCAAAAAACTTTAATTTTAAGATAAAAAATTTTCAAATAGCATTGCATTTGCTTGTCTAATTTGGTAAAATATATTAGGTCGGCTTTGATATGGCTTGAAGGTTTGCCACAGCAAGTGCCTTCCGTTCGATTTACAATCGAAAAATATTAAACAATAAGATGTCCTTTAGGAGGAAAAATGAGAACAAGCGGAATTTTGTTGCATATTACGTCTTTGCCTTCGGCTTGTGGCGTAGGCACGCTTGCCGATACCGATAGGTTTATCGAGTTTTTGCGCGAGTCCAAGCAGGAGTATTGGCAGTTGTTGCCCGTAACGCCCACGGACTTTGTAAATTCACCATATGCCTCGCCGTCGGCATTTGCAGGCAACACGTTGCTTATCGATCTTGACGAGCTGGCACGCGACGGCTTGCTATCGGAGGATACGCTTGCGGACTGCAAGTCTTGTAGGGGCAACGATTACGGTTTTGCCATTCCCCACAAGGAAAGGGCATTGCGTGAGGCATTTGGTAATTTTATTCGCTTCAATCCGCCTGCGGATTACGACGATTTTTGTCGCGATAACGAGTATTGGTTAGGCGATTACGCATTGTTTTGCGCACTTAAAAAGCGTTTTGGCGGAAAAAGCTGGATGGAGTGGGAGGACGAGGACGTTCGTCTGCGCAAGTCTGCCGCTCTGCAAAAGTATTCCGATATTCTTGCAGACGAAATGGATTTTGTCATTTTCTGTCAGTACATATTCTTCCGTCAGTGGAAAGTTTTCCGTCAAAAGCTTGCGGATAACGGTATCAAGCTGATAGGCGATATTCCCATCTACGTTGCCTACGATTCCGCCGACGTTTGGGCGCATTCCGAGTTGTTTGAACTCACGGAGGACAGGCGTCCGTCGTGGGTGGCAGGCGTGCCTCCCGATTATTTTTCAGAGGACGGGCAGTTGTGGGGCAATCCGCTGTACGACTGGGACGAAATGAAAAAGGACGGTTACGATTGGTGGATGCGTCGTGTTGCCAAGTGCGCCGGATTGTTCGACGTGTTGCGTATTGACCATTTTAGGGCGTTTGATAGTTATTATGCCATAAGGTTTGGTGAAAAAACAGCTCGTAACGGGCATTGGCGCAAGGGCGTTGGATACGACTTTTTGAAACAACTGCAAGATTCCGTTCCGCAATTAACAATTATTGCCGAGGATTTGGGCGACATTCCGCAAAGCGTTTTGGATTTGCGCGATAAGTGCGGGCTTGCAGGTATGAAAATAGTTCAATTTGCTTTCGATGGAAATCCGAACAACAGCTTTTTACCGCAAAACTATCCCGAGCATTGCGTTGCGTACCTTGGCACGCATGATAACGATACAACTGTCGGCTGGTGGAATAGTTTGGACGAAAAACAGCAAAAAACCGTGTTGGAATTAGCTAATCTGCCGGACGACAATCGCATTGCGCTAAAACTAATTCAGCGCCTTGCGGAAAGTCGTGCAGAATTGGTTGTGTACAGCATGCAGGATATAGCAGAAAATGATACCGATTATCGTATGAATATCCCCGGAACATTGGGCTGTTGGAAGTATATGGCAAACCGCGGCGACTTTTGTGCCGCTAACGCTAAGTGGTTGGCAAACTTAACAGAGTTGACCAAGCGTTGCCGTTAGAGGTGAGTCATGTCGGAAAAATTTGTTGATTTTTACAACGGAAATTGCTGCAATGCTTACGAGTTGTTGGGATGCCACAAGGTGGGCGACAATTTGTTCCATTTTGCCGTGTGGGCACCTAATGCCGCAGCTGTGTGCGTAGTCGGAGATTTTAATAATTGGCTTGTCAATCACGACGCAATGACGTTAGAGGACGGCATTTGGCAAATAACCGTCGAGGCTCGTCACGGAGATTGCTACAAATATGCAATTACAACTCAAACAGGGGCAGTGTTGTACAAGGCGGATCCGTATGCTGTGTACAGCGAGCTTCGCCCAAAAACGGCAAGCGTCGTTTATGCGCCGGAAACGGGCTTTGAGTGGACGGATACCGAGTGGACGGCAAAAAATGCCACGCGCGACGTGTATACCACGCCCGTGAATATCTATGAGGTGCATGCAGGCTCTTGGCGCAGGCATTACGACGGAAGAATGTATTCCTATCGTGATTTGGCAAAGTATCTTTTGCCATATGTAAAAAAGATGGGATACACACACGTTGAGTTTATGCCGCTTGCCGAGCATCCGTTTGATGGCTCATGGGGATATCAGGTTACTGGATTTTATGCGCCCACAAGTCGCTATGGCACGCCGGATGACCTCAAATGTATGGTAAATCAATTCCACAAGGCAGGCATAGGCGTTATTTTGGATTGGGTTCCCGCGCATTTTTGCAAGGACGCCCATGGGCTTATGGAGTTTGACGGCACTTGCTGCTACGAATCCGCCGATGAATTCAAAAAGGAACACAAGGGTTGGGGCACAAGAATTTTTGATTACTCTCGTTACGAAGTGCAAAGTTTTTTGGTATCCAACGCGCTGTATTGGTTGCGTGAATTCCATTTTGACGGTCTGCGTGTGGATGCCGTTGCAAGTATGCTGTATCTCGATTACGATCGTAGAGATGGCGAATGGCGGCCGAACAAGTGGGGCGGCAAGGAAAACTTAGAAGCAATCGACCTTATGCGTAAGCTTTCGTGCAAGCTGTTTGAGGAGTTTCCTTCGGCGCTGTTTATTGCTGAAGAATCTACCGCATTCCCCAAGGTTACTCATCCGACGTATGTTGGCGGTTTGGGCTTTAACTACAAGTGGAATATGGGTTGGATGAACGATGTTTTGTCGTATATGAAAACGGACACCATGTGGCGTGCAGATCACCACAACCAGCTTACGTTTTCGATGTGCTATGCTTATAGCGAAAACTACGTTTTGCCCCTTTCGCACGATGAAGTTGTACACTTAAAGGGCAGTTTGATTAACAAAATGTTCGGTGATTACGACACAAAGTTCAATCAACTGCGTGCTTTGTTGGGATATCAGTACGCGCATCCCGGCAAAAAGCTCAACTTTATGGGTGGTGAGCTTGCGCAATGGAATGAATGGAACGAAAATAAAGAATTGGACTGGATGTTGTTGGCTTATCCTAAGCACGAGGCGCATCAGCGTTTTGTGCGTGAGCTTAACAAAGCATATAAAAAATACAAGCCACTGTATCAAAACGACTTCGATTGGCAAGGCTTCAAATGGTTGCTTGCCGATGATGCCGCAAACAGCGTTATTGCTTTCGAGCGGATGGATAAAAAAGGTAACGTTGTGTTGGTTGTTATCAATTTTAGTCAATACGATTATTTCCGCTACGGATTTAATCCGGACGGTGGCGAATATAAGCTGATAATAAATAGTGACGACGCTCGCTATGGCGGTCGCGGAATAGAGGTTGCCGATGCATTCACATCAGACGGCTATGCGGAGCTTACCATGCCAGCTTCGTCGGTGCAGTATTATTATAAGGCTGCAAAAAAGGCTACAAAAAAAGCCAAGTAGATATAAGTTTTAGGAGTTTGAATTTTAATTATGGCTGTTAATATCACAAAAAGTCGCATCAAGGAGCTGCTTGAGAGCGCGTCTAACAAAAATTTTGGCGTTACCGCTTCGGAGCTTACGCCTCGTCAAATGTATCAGTGCGTAGCAATGGTTGTTAGGGATATGCTGCTGGAAAAGCGTTCCGTTTTCAACAAGGAGCACAAAGCGCGCGAACGCAAAAGAATACATTATCTGTCCATGGAGTTTTTAATGGGCAGGAGCCTTAAAAACAATTTGTTCAATATGGAGCTTGACGGCTTGTTTGCCGATGTGCTAAAAAAATCATATAAAATAAAGTTGGACGATTTGTACGAGTTCGAGCCTGACGCGGGCTTGGGTAATGGCGGATTGGGACGTCTTGCCGCATGTTATTTGGATTGCCTTGCAAAGGAAGATTATCCCGTTATGGGGCACTCGTTGCGCTTTGAGTACGGCTTTTTCCAACAAAAAATCGTAGACGGCTGGCAAACGGAGTTGCCTGATAACTGGCTTCCCGGTGGCGAAGTTTGGTTGAAGGAGCGTCCCGATAAAACTCAGGTGGTACGCTTTGGCGGCGAGGTCAAGGAAATTTGGACGGCGCAAGGTCCCGTGTACAAGCAGATAAACTGTCAGGAGGTGCAAGCCTTCCCCTACGATATGGTTGTTGACGGTTATCATGCAAATGCGGTCGGCGTTTTACGTTTGTGGTCTGCTCGTAGCAATAAGCCGTTTGACTTCCAGTCCTTTGGTCAAGGCGAGTATATGCGCGCCATCAATGAGCAGGCAGAAGCGGAAATGATCACCAAGGTGTTGTATCCCAGTGATGATCACGATGAGGGTAAAATTTTGCGCTTAAAGCAGGAGTATTTCCTTGTATCTGCCGCTATGCAAAACATCGTATCAGACCACCTAAAGCGTTACGGCAGCTTTGATAGCTTTACCAAAATGGTTGCGGTGCACATCAATGATACGCACCCCGCGTTGGTTGGTCCTGAGCTTATGCGTATATTCGTGGACGAGTATCACCTTGATTGGGATTACGCTTGGTCGCTTGTAAAAGAGGTTACGGCTTACACTAACCACACTGTTATGGCGGAGGCGTTAGAGCGTTGGCCCGAGTATATTTTCAAGTCGCTGCTGCCGCGTATCTACCAGATTGTAGTAGAAATCAACGAAAGAGCCTGCAAAGAATATTGGGATAAAACGCAGGATTGGAAAAAAGTTTCCGACTTGGCAATAGTGGCTTACGGACAAGTGCGTATGGCAAATCTGTCCATAATTTCCTCGCACAACGTAAACGGAGTATCGGCATTGCATAGCGATATTCTCAAAAAATCGCTATTCCGCGATTTTGCAGCGTTGGAGCCGGATAAGTTTACAAACGTGACAAACGGTATTGCACATCGCAGATGGTTGTGTCAGGCAAACCCCGGGTTGACTTCGTTGTTGAAAGAGCTTATTGGCGACGGATTTGTAACGGACGCTTCGGAGCTTACCAAACTTAATGCTTTTCTTGACGACAAGTCAGTTCATCAGCGCATGGCGGATATCAAGCTCGCCAACAAAAAGAATTTTGCGGATATCACTATGCGCAAGCTCGGTATTGCACTTGATCCCAACACGCGTTTTGACGTACAGGTAAAGCGGTTGCACGAGTACAAGCGTCAGCTGCTAAACGCACTCAAGATTATTTCGTTGTATCACGATCTTAAAGAAAATCCCGACCTCGACGTTACGCCGCAAACCTTTATTTTCGGTGCAAAGGCTGCCCCCAGCTATTATGCTGCCAAGGAAGTAATCAAGCTTATCTGCATGATTTCCAAGGATTTGGAGCGTAACCCCAAAATTCGCGAGAAGCTCAACGTGGTATTTTTGGAAAATTACTGCGTGACGATGGCGGAGGGGCTTATTCCCGCGGCAGAGGTTTCGGAGCAGATTTCTCTTGCGGGCAAAGAGGCAAGCGGTACCAGTAACATGAAGTTTATGATAAACGGTGCGCTTACCCTCGGCACTATGGACGGCGCAAATGTGGAAATGCACGAGGCTGTTGGCGACGATAATATATTTATATTCGGTATGAACTCGCAGGAGGTTGCAGAGCAGTGGGCTAAGGGTTACAACTCGATGGATTACTACTTCAAGCAACCCAAGTTGAGGGTTATTATCGACGAGCTTAACAGCGGTTTCGCGGGTGAAACGTTCGAAAATATATCTAACTATCTGCTGCGCTCAAACAGAGTTGCGGATCCGTATATGTGCTTTGCAGATTTTGCTTCGTATATGGGCGAGTGCGACAAGATGGATAGGTGCTATCAGGACGTAAATTTGTGGAACAGGATGTCCCTCAAAAACGTTGCCGAAGCAGGCAGATTTTCCGCCGACCGTTCTGTAAAAGAATATGCGGAAAAAATCTGGAAAATGAACTAATAAATGTTCGTAAAACGCTTTGACTGTGCCATTAATCACCATTAAGGTGCGGTAAGTGCGTTGTTTGAATAATATTGACGTGACGGCGCATCTTTTGCACCTTTGCGTAATCGACCTTGACCGACGGCTTGCCGCGTAGTTGATTTGTAGCGGTGAGTCGTTGGTTTTTTGTGTGGTTTAATGCTACGGAGAGAGCAATTATGCAGTATGTAAGATACAATCCCGTTGACGATTTTCATAAAAGTATAGTGGGCGCCGTGGGAGAGGACGTGCGCTTTGGCATTCGCTTGCAGGTTAACCAGTGCGTCAATCCATCTGCCGTTACGATGGTGTTGTACAGTGATGACGGCTCCGTTAACGAGCGTTACGTTATGTACAAGGACGTTTGCGGAAACGGATTTGATAATTTTATTGCCGATTTGTCGTTAAAAAAAGGGCTGTATTGGTATTATTTTGAGTTAGACGGCGTGCCTTACGAGCGTTTTGTTGGCATGGATGAAAGTAGGAATGCAAGCTTGTTTTTTGATAACGTGCGTCCGTGGCAGCTTTCGGTGTACAAAAAGCAATACCAAACGCCTGAATGGCTAAACAAGGGCGTTATGTATCAAATTATGCCGGATCGCTTTGCCGCAAGCGGAAAATCCGTCGCCACTGAAGATAAAATTATGCGTAAGTGGGGCGAGCAGCCTTATTACAGGGACGACGACGGTGTTGTTCGCAACAGGGACTTTTTCGGTGGTGACCTTGCGGGCATTACGCAAAAACTGGATTATTTGCAAAGCCTTAATGTGCAGGTGTTGTATCTTAATCCTATTTTCAAGGCGTACAGCAACCACAAATATGATACCGAAGATTATGAGCTTATCGACCCAATGTTTGGCACGATAGAGGATTTTCACACTCTCTGTGCGGAGGCAGCAAGGCGCAATATCAAAATTGTACTGGACGGTGTGTTCAATCATGTTGGGAGTAGCTCAAAATATTTTAATCGCGAAAAGAAATATGGCGAGGGCGGTGCGTATAACGATGTGAAGTCGCCATATCGCGAATGGTTTAACTTTAACGCCGATAACGGCTATGAGTGCTGGTGGAACTTCCAAACTCTGCCACGCATAAATGCTTCAAGTAAGGGTGCACAAAAGTATTTTTGCAGCAAGGACGGCATTGTGCGTAGATGGCTCAAGGAGGGCGCAAGCGGCTGGCGCTTGGACGTGGTGGACGAGGTCGACGATTGCATGCTGGATAAAATCGTTGCCGCGGCAAAAAAGCAAAATCCGCAAGCCGTCGTTATCGGTGAGGTATGGGAGGATGCGTCCAATAAGGTGGATTACGGCGTGCGGCGGCATTATTTGGACGGCAGTCAGCTGGATTCCGTAATGAATTATCCGCTTATGAATGCCATCATCACTTTTGTTCGTGACGGTAACGAGCAACAGCTTGCCAAAACTGTTTTTGATATAGTTAACAATTATCCGCTGTACGTTCGCAACAACCTGATGAATATTTTGGGCACGCACGATACGGTGCGTGTGCTCACGTCGCTTGCGGGGGCTCGGTTGGAAAACACATCCAAGGAGGTTATGTCCCGCGCCAAGCTTACCGATGACCAATACAAGCTTGGTTGCAAGCTGCTCAAGTTGTGTGCTGTTTTGCAGTATACGATGTTCGGCTTCCCGTGCGTGTACTACGGCGACGAGGTGGCAATGGAAGGATACAAGGATCCGTTTTGCAGGGGCTGCTATCCGTGGGATAAGCAAAATAAGCTTATGTTGGATTTCTACCGTCGCTTGGGTGAGTTGCGTAAATTATCGGTATTTACCGATGGCGATTTTAGGCAGCTCGTGGCGGAAAAGGGCGTGTACGCCTTCCGCAGACAATGCCAACGCACGCAAACAGAAGCGATTGTAGCCGTTAACCGCGGCACAGAGCCATACTATCTGTATTTGGGTGATACCTACGAGGATGTGCTTACGGGCAGGGCGTACAAGGAGTTGTGTAATTTACAGCCCAACGGCTACGTTATTCTTAAGCGTATTTAGTGTCGTTCGTGCTGCGGCAGAATTGATTGCGGTAATATGGCATAAATCGTCGATGAGTGGTGTATAAAGTGATTGCCTCGTGCCTTTGGTAAACCTTTGCCACAAGAAATGATTGGTAGTGCTGTCGTGGGTTGGCGTAATAGGCTTTTGCCGTGGCTACATTGAATTTGGCATGTTAGGCGCGTATGCGCTACAGTTAAACGAGTTTAAGCCAAATAAGTATCTAAATAAGTATAAAAAAGCGGTGCGTCCTGTTGGGCGTACCGCTTTTGAATATTCAATTGAATAAGTGGATTAGTGCCACGCGGGCTTATTTGTCCATAACGTAATCTGTGAGGGCAACAAACTGCTCGTCATTGATAACTTTGTCGTCGTGCAAGTCGCATAAAATGTTGATTTTGCGCACGATTTTTTCTGACGTGGGGTTTTGCGGTGCAACGGGTGCAGCCTCTTCAATCGGCTCGCTTTCGGGAGCTTCTGTGGCAACGATTGACTCTTCGGCGACTTCGCTGTCAAGCTCAATTTCGGGCTCGTTATCTGTCTGCTGCGTGTCGGCAACTTGTTCTTCGAGCGGCTGCTCCTCAAGCGGCTGCTCTTCAAGCACGGTTTGCTCATCGGCTTCTGCAACGGGCTTTTGGGCGGGTTTGATTATCCAAGTCAAAACGGATAGCAACATGTACAAAATCGCAATGCCGGCAGTGATAAACAAGCAAATTATCCATGTTGTTTCGCCAAACCAAGCTAAGTTTCCAAATAGTCTATCGGCGTACAAAGAGATGAACACGGCAGGGATAAGCATGCCAAGCATCACAAAGGAGCAAGCAACTTTGCGTCCTGCGGTTTTAACGTCGCGTCTGTATAGCAAAACGCAAGCAATCGATAGCAGCATCAAGGGGAAAATCGTCACACCCTCCAACACTACAAGCTGCGTTGTGGTAAGCCTAAACGTATCGGGCGTAAACGTCGGTTCGGTATTAAAAATTTCGTAAATTCCCGTAATTACGTCGTATGCTATTGCGCCTTCGTCAAGACGATCGCAGTAGCTAACAATGATGGGAACAAACACGAGCACTGATGCCGCAAGCAAGGCGAGCACCGCAATCGTAGCAAGAACAGCCAAAATAATTTGAAAAGCCCTTTGCATTCTCATTACACACCTCAATTGTTTTTTCTTTATTATACTACGATTGTCGGTGTTTTGCAATGCCTTGTTAAAATTTCCTCAAAAAAACCGACATTTTTTTTGCAATTTGAGCCTTTTTGAGGTGATTTTTGGGGCTTTTTGTTCTTTATAGATAAGCTATAGCCTTGCCGTGTGCCGTTTGTTTATTGCAACGCTACTTTATTTTTGCATTTTGCGCCGTGACGGGCTTTAATATATAGTTGTCTTTATCGTAGCCTACGAGCTTTACTTCGGATACAATAACGGAGCTTTCGCCTTTGCGTGCATCGGCAAACCGTGCGGTAAGGCTACCTACGGCAACGTTATCTCCCTTTATAATTCCGCTTAGCGTTCCGATGTTTTGCAACGTGGCTTTTGTGGTTCCGTCGTAGCTTTTATCCGCAACCGTAACGCCGCTTAGCTGCAACGGCTTTGGCAAAATGCGTCCGTTGACTGTCGCATTCAGACGATAATTGGCTGCGTCCTTGCCGGTGAGTCTAACGTTTTGCAGTGTTACAACCTTATTTGCGCCTGCGTTTTTGGAGTTAAACGTAACGCCGTCGCACACTATTTTAACGTCATCGCCTGACAAAATATCCTTTGAGGTCAGCGTTTTGCAGCAATAGCCGGTGGTGCCGTCATATTGCTTTACAATTGTGTCTATGGTTATTTCTTTGGGGAGCACGGTGAGTGAGCCGTTAACGTAGCTCGTTTCGTAATCTTTATAGTCGTTGCCGCCCTCTATGCCTATTTCGTAAGCGCCTGCGTTAAGCTTGCCTTGTGGTAAAGTTGCCTTGCCGGGGCAAAAATCTTTGCAGTCGGCGCAATCGTCGTCCACAAAACCGCAATATTCGCAGCTCGGCAGGGTGATTTGGTCGCCATAGGTAACAGTTAGGCTCGGTGCGGTGCAAGTTAACTTGGGACAAAGCACGTCCACTGTTTGCGACATTGTGTATTTGCCGGCTCGGGCTTGCACGCTAATTTTGCCCTCCTGTGTGGGAGTGTAGTCAAGCGTGATTTGTTCGCCCTGCTTGTAAACGCTTTCAGCGACCACTTCGCCGTTAACATACCATGTTATGGTGTCCCCCTCTGTAACCTTGTCCGTTTGGTACACAATTGTACAGGCACTACCTCTTCGCGCTTCGTTGGCAACGATTTTGCCGTAAAGCCTCGCTTGAGATGTTACGGCGGCAATCAGTGCAAAAAAGATACCTGCAATGATTGTCAGCGTAAGTATTCCCAGCACAAGGTCTGTTTTGTCTTTTTTTGTTTGCTTATTTTGTTGTGTATCGTTACTCACGGCATTTACCTCCGATGTAATAGCTCGACGAGTTTGCCGCTCCGTCGGCTTATGTCGTTAGTATGCCGTCTGTTGCTCGTTTTATGCGAGTAAACCCAAAAGGTTTTGCGCGCGTTAATAATGTCAATTGTGGTTGTCGTATAGTTTTGTGGTCAAAAAAATCTGTTGTATGGTGTGTTTTTGAGATGTATGAAATAAAAAAAAGAGCCAATAACGGCTGTTTAATTACTCATATAAGTAATTTTAGGCATCATTATTGGCGTATGGTTGATATATTGTGTGTTTTTACGGCTCAATTACGGAGTTGTTTGTAAAAAGCTTGTGTGTACGCTTGCGTATTTCCGCAACAAGCTCGCTGTTGGTGTGTACGGCATTTTGCAGATAAATGCCGCTACCATCGTAGCCGAGGTTGTGGAAATCACTTCCGCACATGGGTATTAGGTTCTGTTTTTTGGTAAATTCAATGGCAAGCTCGTTATTATTGCAGTTGGGGCTTCCGTTAATGGTTTCGCAAGCCTCGTAATATTTTGGATCTTGTGTGTCAATGGTTGTCCTAAAAGGATGTGCGTGCGATAATAGCCAGCCTTGCTGCTTACAAAGCTCGGATAGCTCGGGCAGACTTAGCTCAAACAGTCGATAGCCGTTGTCCAGTAGCCATTGCTCATCCATACCGTAAATTAACATCTCGGCTTTGGGTGGATCCTGTTTGTAGTATGTAAGCTCGTCAAGCAGCAGTTCCAAACCGAAAAACACATCGATGCCGTATTTTTTGCACTGGTTTTTTAGTTCGTAGTAGCCATCAACATAAAAGCGTACTCTTTCTGCCTCGGTATCTCCGGGGTAGCGTGTATCAGCAACAAAACGATTGAAATGGTTTGTAATAACTATACCGTTGTAGCCGCTTTTGTTGTAAATGCTTGCAACGGTTGCTTCGTCGACGTGCGCACATGGCGAGCGTAACGGTGTGTGGAGGTGTGTTTCCAGCTTGTACATTTTTTTCTCCCTTAGCGCACGCTCAATACGAGCATGTCGCTGTTTTGTTGAGTAATGTTATTCAGTCAATGCGTTGAGTTGAAATTGTAATTTTTCATTGCTCTGATATTCATGTGGCTTTTTTGTGTTGGGCTTGTGTTCGTGGTTCAATAACGTGGGTCTTTAGCTGTAGCTTGGAAATCGCCAGCTTATTTGGAGATAATACTAAGGTTTTGGGGCTTACCGAATACTGCAAGTTGCGATGGTTAAAAGAACACGCCCTTAACAAAAATCTCGATGCCTATTGCAATCAAAACGATGCCGCCCACTATTTGTGCTTTACTGCCAAGCTTATCTCCAAATTTTTTGCCGATGGCTATGCCGAGTAGTGATATTCCAAATGTTATAACGGCAATTATGATTGAACAAAGCAAGGCTTCGCCAAAGCCGCTAGTGATTTCTTCCATGGCAAAGCCTGTGGAAAGTGCGTCTATGGACGTGGCAACGGCTTGCAAAAGTAGTGCCGTCAAGGTCAATGCCGCTCCGTTGGTTTGTTCATCTGGCTCATTTTTTATGCCGTCAATTAGCATTTTGCCGCCGATAAGCAGCAATAACGCTAGCGAAACATATGGTATGATGCCGGAAAGCACTTCAAAGTATTGCACAAGCAAGTTGACGCACAACCAGCCTGTCATCGGCATCAGTGCCTGAAAAAAGCCGAACATGCCGGCAATAAGTAGACTTTTGCGCTTTTTCATGTGTGGTTCGTTCAAACCGTTCGCCATGGATACTGCGCAAGCGTCCATTGCTAAGCCGACACCCAGCCCCACGGCTGTTAAGCAAAGCTCGAGCATTGTATTTCTCCTGAAAATGGATTATAAAGGCGTCAGTGACGGTTGCCGGAAAGTTGCCGCTAACACTGTCGCCTGATGCGATAACCTTTTTATTTTATCATATTTGTTGAAAAAGTACAAGTATTTGCGTGATGTAAGTGGTGGACGGTGTAAAAAATAAATGTATTCTTTTTGTTGCGAAAGATAAGGCGAGGTGGTATAATTGTAGTCGAAGCGGAGGCTATTTTTATGAACGTTTTGATTGTTGGCTGCGGTAAGGCAGGGCGTGCCGTCGTGGAAAGCATGGCTCAGGATAACCACAACGTGACGGCGATTGATAACGATATGGGGGTTATACGCGATATTGCTAACACCTACGATGTAATGGCGTTGTGCGGAAGTGCCACCTCGCGTGAGTTATTGCTTGAGGCAGGCGTGGCGCACGCGGACCTGTTTGTTTCCATAACCGCCTCGGACGAGGTCAACATGCTTGCGTGCTTTTTGGCAAAGCGATTGGGCGCAAAGTATACGGTTGCCCGTATCCGCCAAAGCGACTACAACGAGGACGGCTTGGATTTTTTGCGCCGTCAGCTGGAGCTTTCGGTCGCGCTCAATCCGGAGCTGCTAACGGCGGAGGCTATTTTTGACGCATTGCGACTACCTGCGGCGGTGGTTGTGGATACGTTTGCCGGCAAAACTATACAGATTTTGGAGTTTATTGTTAGGGAAGGCTCGGAGTTGGTAGGTAAAAGTCTTGCCGAGCTCCGCAAAAAAAGTCCAGTACCCTTTGTTGCGTGTGCGGTGGCTCGCGGTGAAAGCGTTGTTGCACCGCGCGGTGAACTGGTGTTTTCTGCAGGGGACAAAGCGGCGTTTATGGTCGCACGCACGGACGCTTATCGCTTTTTGAAGAATATCGGGATGACGGCAAAGCAAGGTAGGTCGGTGATGGTGCTTGGCGCAAGCGAAACGTCCTATTATTTGTGTAAAATGCTTGCCTCCAGTGGCTATGGGGTAAAGCTGATTGAAAAAAATCCCGAGCGTTGTGCGGAAATGGCAGATAAATTGCCCCATGGCGTGGATATGATTCTTGGCGACGGCGCCGATCAGGAGCTACTCCGTGAGGAGGGTATTAACAGTGTTGACGCTTTTGTTGCAATGACGGGCAAAGATGAGGAAAATATTCTTATATCTTGCTATGCGCAAAGTCAACGGGTGCCCAAAGTTGTATCCAAGGTTAGTCACAGCGAATTAAATTCCCTTGCGGAAAAGCTTGGTTTGGATTGTATAGTATCTCCTCGCAAGATAGTTGCCAACGCTCTAACGCGCTATGCTCGTGCGTTAAGCAGTTCGGACGAAAGCAAGGTGGAAACAATGTATAGCCTGCTTGATGGTAAGGCGGAGGCATTGGAATTTGAGGTTCTTAGTGATTGCAGTATTGCGGATATTCCCCTGCAAGAGCTAAAAATAAAGAACAACTATGTCGTTGCAGGTATAATACGCGGTAAGGAAACCTTTATGCCTACGGGCGGCGATTGCATTATTGCAGGCGATAGGGTTGTGATAATTGCCGTCGGCGAGCATTTGTATGATATTGCGGATATGATAAGGTAGAAAAAAAATGAACGGCAGAGTTATTTTTAATATGCTCGGTAGAGTTTGCGTGGTGGCAGGAGCATTATTGTTGCTTCCGTTTGCCTTGTCCGTTGCGCTTGGCGAGGCATGTTGGTGGACGTATGCGGCAACGCTTGCGGTAACGCTGGCTATCGGCTTGCCACTTATGCTTTTGTGCAAGCCAAAATCGCAAGCGATTTATTCTCGTGAAGGGCTGATAATTGTATCGTTGGCTTGGGTTGTGGTTTCCGTTATTGGTGCATTACCGTTTATTTTTAGCGGTACAATTCCGTCTTTTGTGGATGCCTTATTTGAAATGGTTAGCGGCTTTACGACTACCGGCGCATCAATTCTTACCGGTACGCAGATAGAAGCGTTGCCCAAAAGCCTGCAACTGTGGCGTTGTTTTACTCATTGGATTGGCGGTATGGGCATTATCGTGTTTGTTATGGCTGTTGTGGCGGGCTCGTCCGATAGGAGTATGCATGTTTTGCGTGCGGAAATGCCCGGGCCGGTGGTGGATAAAATCGTCCCTCGCGCAAGGAATACCGCCAAAATACTGTATTTGATATACATTGTGATGACGGTGGCGCAAATTTTAATGTTGTGGCTTGGCGGAATGCCGCTGTTCGATAGTGTTGTTAATTCCTTTTCGACGGCGGGCACCGGCGGCTTTGGTATTAAGGCGGATAGCATTGCGAGCTACAGCGCATACAGTCAATGGGTTATTGCCGTTTTTATGATTTTGTTCGGCGTTAACTTTAACGTGTATTTTTTAATTTTGGTTCGTCGCTTTAAGACTGCGCTTACGTCAACGGAGCTACTGGTGTACGTTGGCATAATAATTTTTTCCGCAGGTACGATCGCTGTCAATTTGCTTGGCACGTTTGATTACACCACGTCCACGGGTGATGCGGTGCGGCATGCGGTTTTTCAGGTTGCCTCATTTATGACGACGACGGGCAATTCCAGCATACCTGCGACATCAAGCATAAACGTCTGGCCGACGTACTCAAAGCTGATACTGTTTTTATTGATGTTTGTGGGCGGTTGCGCCGGCAGTACGGCAGGCGGATTAAAGGTTTCTCGCGTGGTTCTGCTGTGGTGTGCTGTCAAAAAGGAGCTAAAAAAGGTTTTGCATCCACGCAACGCAAGTTCGATGCGGTTTGAGGGCAAGCCCGTTTCCGACGAAACGATGCGCGGCGTTACTTCGTACTTCGGTTTGTATATGCTAATCTACGCAGCAATACTTATCGTTTTGTGCGCAGATGCCAATCCGCAACTTACGTTGGAATGCAATTTGACGGCGGCGGCAAGCTGCCTGAATAACGTCGGTCCGGCTTACGGCGTGGCGGCAAGCGGATACTATATGTATTCGGATTTATCCAAGATAGTTTTAACGCTTGCAATGCTTATGGGCAGGCTGGAAATTTATCCGATTTTGCTGACGCTTTCGCCTGCAACTTGGGTGCGCAAGGCTTGATGTGCGCCAATAAAAATGCTCTAATGTAACAATAACAAGCATTGAGCGGCTCAAAGGTTGCATTTAAGTGTTAAAAATTGCAGTGCGGAGAACTTGCGTATGGAGTTTGTTGGGATGAAGTCGAACGTCGGCGTATGTGGAAAGACGAACGAGCCTAACGTGTGTGGTTGATAAAAAATGCGGTTTTAATAAAATGGATTTCGATAAAAATGCTGTTATGTAAAGCAAAAGGAGATAATCGTGCAAACGGTAATTAAATTGGCTTTTATATTTATGATAGGCGGAAGTGTTGGTTGGATACTTGAGTTGATTTTTAGGCGCGTTGTTCACAAAAAATGGATCAATCCCGGGTTTTTGGCTGGTCCGTGCCTGCCTTTATATGGCACTGGGCTTGTGGGATTGTATCTTGTGTGCTCGGCGGATTACTCTGCAATAACTTCGTCTGTTGCTCGTGCGATAGTTATAATCGCAATTCTCACCGTGCTTATGACTGCGGTGGAATATGTTACGGGTTTGATTTTTATCAAGGGAATGAAGGTTCGTTTGTGGGATTACAGCGACCGTAAATGGAATATTCAGGGTATAATCTGTCCGCTATTTACGTTATTTTGGGCAATTATCGCTGCGGTATATTATCTATTTTTACACAAGCATGTTGCCAATGCGGCAGCTTGGATATGTGATAATCTGGCGTTCTCTTTTTGCGTGGGGATGTATTTTGGCGTTCTTATTGTGGATGTATGCTATTCGTTCCACTTGATTACAAAAATCAAAGGTTGGGCTTCTGAACGTAATGTTGTTGTCAAGTACGAATCTCTCAAACTTTCCATACATAATCGTGCTCAAGCGGTGCGTCGTCGCGTAAGTTTTGTGTTGCCCTTCGGCGCAAAGTCTAAGCTGTCGGAGGAATTGGATAACTACAACTCGGAGCAGGAAAATAAGTAAGAACATTGATTTCTTTGTGGGCGCGTTATGTGTTTCTCGTGACTACAGATAAAGTTTGTTTTGACCGTTCGGTGCTTACTGGCGATTTTGTTTTTTGCTGTTCTTTGCTTGTTGCGTAGTTGCAGTACTTTGGGGGATTATAAAAAAATTTTTCTTGAACGGCTTTGGTTTAGTGTGTAATGCTTATTGAAGTTAAGTGTCAATAAGTGTGCATTTTAACCCCCTTTTAGTGGTACATTTAATCGCTTTGTTTGATTAAATGCGACTGTTGCTTTTGTGTCTTGTTTGATGAACAACGCGCACGGCGGCATTTGCATGCGTTGCAGACGTCGGGAATAATCTCAATCGGCTCATGAAGGTGTTGTAGGCTAAAACACAGCGTGCCGCTAAGCGTTTGTTTTTCTCCGTCTATGCAAAAATATTGTGGCGTGTTTAGCTTGATTGTGGCATTTGTAAAGGGAAGCATTAACCAATTTTTTGCAACGGTAGGTTTTCGTACTCCACAAAAGAAAACTCTAAAAAACGGGGCAAAAATACGCATTTTATTAAGCAAATTATCATTGCCCGCGCTTTTTATTGCCAATAGATATAACCCGTTATGCGCTTTAATTTTGTTGAATCTAAATCCAAAGCAACGTTCTCCCTTGAGAACCATCAGCAATGTGTAGTTGCCGTCAAAGATTTTGCCGTCAACTTCAAGCTTGGCAGTGATTTTATGGCAGCGACATGCGGATAACACTTTGGCGAGATAGGCAAAAACTTTTTTGCGCTGCTTTTGTTTGGGTGTTGCGGCGTAGCCTATTTGAGTGAAGCTCCCTGCCGCGCAAACATAGCAAAACGGATTGCCGTTGCAGTTTCCGACTGCGCTAACATTGCCCTGCTTGCACGCCTCGTTGAGGGTTCCGCACGGCACATAGTATATTTTTTTGTTTTTGCATTTGCGAATTGCGCTCATAAGAGTTCCGTCGCCTCCGCAGATTACCACTGTGTTGTATCCTTCGGCAGACCATTCGTCGCCACTGTGTAGGTGCTGTATAACTGCATCGGGAAAAGCTTTTTTGAGCTTTTTTAACTCCAAGTTGTTGGCGTTGCCACTATCTTCATTTATAACAATTTTGCAGTGCACATTGCTCCTCCTTGAATGATAACAGTATGTGCTCAACGCGTATCAAGTATTCCGTCGCACACGCTTGTGCGGATTTGTACTTTAATGCGGCAATTTCAACAATGTGCCACTAACCGTCTTTTAACTTTGATTTATAGCGGCTTTAATGCCCAAAATAGGTATTTTATGAACGATATTTTTTGCAGAACCAAAATGCTCATCGGCAGCGATGTCGATAAGTTAACAGATATGCACGTTGCGGTGTTCGGCTTGGGTGGCGTGGGCAGCTATTGTGTGGAAGCGCTTGCTCGTAGTGGCATAGGGCATCTTACGGTTGTTGACGATGACGTTATTTCTGCGAGCAATATTAACCGTCAGCTTTATGCTTTGCATTCTACGGTGGGCATGGCTAAGACGGAGCTCGCCAAGCGACGTATCGTGGATATTAATCCGAGTTGCGCAGTAAACGCCTTGCAGGTGCGGTTCGATTCCGTCACTGCGTCGAGCTTTGATTTTGCTTGTTACGATTACGTTGTCGATGCCATTGATACGGTTTCCTCCAAGTTGTTGCTGGTGGAGCTGTGTGCTGCGGTTAACACACCGATAATTTCCTGCATGGGTACGGGCAACAAATTAGATCCGTCGGCTTTTCGTATTGCAGATATTTTTGATACCTCCGTTTGTCCGCTATGTCGTGTTATGCGCAGCGAGCTTCGCAAACGCGGTATTTCGTCGTTAAAAGTGGTTTATTCAGCCGAGCAGCCGTTAACTCCGAGGCAGCTTGAACAATCCAATAAACGTCAAACTCCGGGCAGCATGCCATTTGTTCCCCCCGTGGCAGGCATGCTCCTTGCCGCGCAAGTTATTGGCGACCTTATAAAACGTTAGACGTTTGATACACTCGCATAAAAAAGTGTTTCGTGCACGTTAAAAGTCATTATATGCATTGTAATTCGATGTTTCTGTGTCGTAATCCTTGTTAACGTATCATGCTTGCGTTTTGCAAAACTGTGGTGTTGCTTTGCGGAGACTTATTTACGCAACAGGGAATGTAGTTGTCTTACTCAAAAATGCATTCAACTCTGTTTGCGTAGGATAATAACTTTGCGAGTTTTGAACATACAATAAGTATATGATGGGCAATAACCGTAAAATCGGTCTTGACTGGTTCGCACGGCTGTGATATAATATAATCGGCAGTTTATTGCTGCCGTTCAAAAGGGGAGTGTGCCCCATGGCTCAAACGTTTTTGCGTGGGCATATTAAAAATGGAGGTTTTTATGCAGAATATTTTTGAAACGGTAATCATTGCCATATCGGCATTTTGTCTTGGTTTCGGCTTTATTTGGGGAGCTGTGCGTGGCGGAAAGCGTTCTGTCGGTAGGCTTATAGTTGTTGTGGCGTGCTTTATTGCCGCTTTATGTCTGCGCGAGCAGGTAACATCGTATTTGCTTCAGGTTGAGGTGAGCGGTCAAACCGTCCAACAATTAATTATCGACGCTTTGGGCGACGAGCTTGCTTCTCTTGGCGATACAGTTATTCTTTTGGTCAAGCTGTTTGCCGGTGTTGTGGTATTTGTGGCGACTTTTGTGGTTTTTCAGCTTGTTTCCGCACTTATCGTTACGCCGATAGTCAATCTGTGCTTGGGCAAGCGCCGTCAACGTCACGGCTTGCTTGGCGCGATTGTTGGTCTTGTGCAAGGCGCTGCGGTTGCTTTGATTATCTGCGTGCCGCTAAACGGCTTGTTGGTGGAGGCTAACAAAGTCGTTCAGCTGGATATGGTTCAGGATATCATCAACGAAAACACCACAACTGCGTATGCTTCGGCAGAGCCCTCCGGTAGCGGAGAGGTCAATACCGAGGGCGCGGACAACGGTTCTGGTGATATGTCGGAGGTTAAAAAGTATTGCGAGCAGTTGGCTGATTATGTTAGCAATTCTCAACTTTGCGGTTTATATAGCAACGTTGGTGGCGGTTTGTTCGATACCGTTTCCACAATTACGGAAAATGATAAAACCTACACGCTTAGCGGACAAATTGAGGCGGTCAAGGGCGCAGCGCAGCTCAAAGCTGCTGCGGATAAGCTTAGTGGCATAGGCACGGCGGATTTCAATGCAAGCAGTATCGAAGATATCAAACAAATTTTATCTGATATCAATGCTTTGCCCGATGAGGCAAAGGAAACCATCGGTGAAGTGATCACTGCCGTTGTGGACGAACTCGCACCAGGTTTGCCCGTGGATATCTCTGCAATCGATTTTACCAAAGTCGATTACGAAAAAGAAGGTAAAATCATTGAGGACGTGTACACTTTTGCTGAAAAGGTTAATGGCGATGAGCCTGTCACGGAGGATGATATCAAGCAAATTGTGCAATCCGCAGCGGAAAGCGACATCATTTTGCCGCTACTGCAAACTGCCGATACTACCATTGAGCTGGACGAAGCGTCCAAGCAAACGGCAAGCTCGGCTATCGACGAGTTGGATGCGGACGACGCTCAAAAGGACACGCTCCGCAAGCTGCTCGGCATCGGTGCATAGTTCAATTTGATGCGTGCGTCTTTTATGTGTGGTGCGTAGCCCGCTACCATTCATTGATTTAGTGCGTGCGGCTTGCTTTATGAAGCACGAACGTGGTGTTCACAAGCTGTTTTGCATATGGTGCGGTTTCCTGCATAGGGGTTTATTGGCAAACGCATAGTTGATTTAATTAGTATATCAAAGTCTGCGGAGAGTTGAGTGACATCAACTCTTCGTTTTTTTTGTACTATTTTTTGTATAACTATTGACGATAGCAGTGCATTTTGATAAAATAACAATATATATTTATCTAAGGCGAGCGTGACGTGTGGGCGTCTGCACTTTGCCGTAAGGATGGTTTTGGCAATGAGCAGGGCGGACGAGATTTTTATTGCAAATATGCGCCAAATAATAGATAACGGCATTAGCGACGATGGGCAACAGGTGCGTCCTCACTGGGCAGACGGAACGCCGGCACACACAAAAAAGGTATTTTGTATCGTTAATCGCTACGATTTATCCAAGGAATTTCCCGTTATCACGTTGCGTCGCACGGCTTTTAAGTCTGCCGTGGATGAGTTGCTGTGGATTTGGCAAAAAAAGAGTAACAACGTTAACGACCTTAATAGTCACATTTGGGATAGCTGGGCAGACGACACAGGCAGTATTGGTAAGGCGTACGGCTATCAGCTTGGCATTAAGCATATTTATCCGGAAGGTGAGTTTGACCAAGTTGACAGGGTGATATACGACCTAACTCACAATCCGTGCAGCCGCAGGATTATCACCAACATCTACAACCATGCGGATTTGCACGAAATGCACTTGTATCCCTGTGCGTATTCCGTCACGTTTAATGTTGCGGGTGGCAGGCTAAACGCAATACTGAACCAACGTTCCAACGATATGGCAGTTGCAAACAACTGGAACGTAACGCAGTATGCCGTTTTGATACATATGCTTGCACAGGTGTGTGGTTTGCAAGTAGGGGAGCTTGTTCACGTTATTGCCGATGCACACGTTTACGATAGGCATATACCTCAGGTTGAGCGTATGCTTAGCGGTACTCCGCACGCGGCGCCGAGGCTTTGGATAAACCCCGATATAAAAAACTTTTACGATTTTACCGTGGACGACGTGCGCTTGGAGGGCTATGAATTTGAGCCCTTTGCCGAAAGGTTTGAGGTTGCAATTTAAGGCAAAAAGTTGCCGTGCGGTCGTTTTATCGGAGGAATAATGAAGCTTATTGTTGCAGTGGACGAAAACTGGGGTATCGGGAAAAACAACGCCTTGCTTTTTCGTCTAAAAAAGGATATGGCTTTTTTTAGGTCGCAAACGTTGCACAAAACCGTCGTGGTTGGTGCAAACACATTTGATAGCTTTCCGCACGGAGCTTTGCCCGATAGGACAAACATTGTGTTGGATAGCCTCGGCCGCACGCACGAGGGGGCATTGACTGTTAGCAGCGTAGGGCAACTGAATGGCGTGCTTGCGAATATCGATACGGATAACGTGTTTGTTATCGGCGGCGGTAGCGTTTATCGACTGCTGTTGGATAGTTGCAATCAAGCGCTTGTGACCAAGGTTTATGCGGACGGGCATGCGGACGTGTTTTTCCCTGATTTGGACGCTCGTGCCGATTGGTCGCTTGTCGAGCAAGGTGAGGCTATTGCCGATGGTGAATATACCATCAGCTTTTGTAAATACATTAAAAACGGTACTAAAAGCTAATTGTTAGCAGGTAAATACAAATAATTTTTGGGAGGTAACAATTATGTACGAAGCTGTAATTGCAGCCACGTTGCTGGGCATACCCGTCGTTTCTTGGGTGGTAGTGGTGCTTCTTGCGGCAGTGCTTGCTTGGGGAATTGTCCTCATTGTGCGTTACGAGCGCGAGCTTAGGGGAAAGGTAAGGCGTAAGCCTAAAAAACACTCGGTTCCCGAGCTGCAACAGACCGCTTCGGATACAGTCGAGCAGCCGATTGATGTGGCAGATGTCGTCTCCGATGACGAGTTGCCTGTTTCGGTCGATTCCGACGAACAAGCAGAGGTTGAGGAACTGACAGTTGCAGACGAGCTTGATGAAGAGTTGGACGAACAACCGATAGATGAGCCGCGGGCAGTTGAGGTTGCTGTTGACGAGGTGGCTGCGGAGCAACAGCCTGTTGATGTTGTCGTTGAGGATATTGCGGAGGAGCCTGTGGTGGAAGCTCCGCCCGAGATTGAACCCGACGAACAGCTTGAATCAGCAGAGGCGGACGAGTTACCGGAAGAAGTTGAAGTTGCCCAAGAGATTGCAGATACTATCGACGATAACGCCGAGGTTACGGAGCAAGTCGACGACGAACAGACGGAAGCGGTCTTGGCTGATGAATCTGAAGCTATCGAGCAAGAAGTGGCTGTAAGCGAATATGTTGCGAGCGATGAACAGTCCGAAGAAGTAATAGAAAACGTAGAGGTCGAGCAAGAGGTTGTGGCTGACGAACTTGTGCAGGACGTTGATAATGAGGTTGATGCGGCATTTACCGTGTCGGCAGAGGATGAGCTTGACGAGCAGCAGATGGATGTGGCAGATGTTGTTTCCGACGATGAGTTGCCTGTTTCGGTCGATTCCGACGAACAAGCAGAGGTTGAGGAATTGACTGTTGCAGACGAGCTTGATGAAGAGTTGGGCGAGCAGCCGATAGATGAGGCGCAGGCGGTTGAAGCGGCTGTTGACGAGGTGGTTGCGGATGAACAGCCTGTTGATGTTGTCGTTGAGGATATCGCTGAGGATTCTGTTGTGGAAGTTCAGCCCGAGGTTGAACCTGACGAACAGCTTGAATCAGAAGAGGCGGACGAGTTGCCGGAAGAAGTTGATGTTGCTCAAGAAGTCGCAGATGTTATCGACGATAACGCAGAAGCTACGGAGCAAGTCGACGACGAACAGACGGAAGCGGTCTTGGCTGATGAACCTGAAGCTATCGAGCAAGAAGTTGCCGAGCAAGCTGATGAAGTTTTGCCCGAGAGCGATATTGATTTGGAAGCTAACGAGGTGACGGCGGCTGTTGCCGAGTTGTCAATCGATGAACCTGCCGATGTTGAAACGATTGCTGCCGAGGCGGAGCCGATTGACGAACAGTCTGTCGATGAGCCTACGGAACCTGCCGATATTGCAAGTACAGATGACGATATCGACGATGATGCAGATGTCGACGGTGCAGACTCCGACGAAGCAATGAGCGGTGAGCTGGTTTTTGCCGACAAAACGATTTTTGTGCGGTACAGCAAATCCTTTACCGCAAAGTTGATGCAAAGCAGCGACGAAACCAAGCAGTTTTATGCCGAGGTCGCAAATTGCTTGCTATCGTACAAAAAGGTTAACGGCAGGATCAGCTGGGCGTATTCGTCTTTTAACAGAGGCAGAACAAAGCTTGCAAAGTTAGTTATACGCGGCAAGTCGTTGAATTTGTATCTTGCACTTGATCCGTCCACAGTGGACAAAAAGTATCACGTTTTGGACGTATCTCATGTGCGCAAGTATGCCGCAGTGCCTTGCAGGCTGCGTATCAAATCCGCCCGCGCAGTCAAGTACGCAAAGGAGCTTATTGCGCAGGCGTGCGGCAATTTGGATATTCTTGTAAATCCCAAATTCACACCTACGGTACAAGCAGCTGACTATCCGTACGATACGACGGAAAATTTGATTATCGCCAAGCTTATCAAGGTTAACGCTCTTAACGGCGAGATTATCCCTGAGGAGCACATTGTTGCAGGTGGTTTTACGTTGCGGGAAAGCGTTAGCGTGGATGAGGCGCACGAGCTAATCACCGACGAAACGGCGGCAACGCTTGTGGAAAATCGTCGCACGGCACCCGTAAGCGGGAAAAAATATATTGTCAATATCGATGTGCTTAGCGGCAACTTTAACGCCGGCGATGTAGTTGATATCGAGGCATTAAAACGTAAAAAGCTTGTTCCTCGCAAGGAAAAGGCAATCAAGGTGCTGGCGCGCGGAGTGCTCAACAAACCGCTAATCGTAAAAGCCAACGATTTTTCCAACGACGCAATCAAAATGATTGTGTTAACCGGCGGCAAAGCTATTAAAATTTAGTGCTTTTTGCACAGAATAAAAAAATCCGTACACGAGTGTGTGCGGATTCTTTTTTGCTTTTTCATCGATTTTGTGGCAAAGTCGAACTTATTTTTGCGTAATTGGTCAATCAAGTGCATATATTATTTATTATCCTGCACTGCGGAGGACGAATTGAAGGGTAATATTTATGCACAAGGCTTGAGCTCGCACGAGGCGGAGCGCAGGCTTGCGGAGTACGGCAAAAACGTTACCGATAGCGGTAAAAAAAGCAGCTTTTTCAAAAGGTTTTTGGCACAACTCGGCGACCTTATGATAGTAATTCTGTTGGCGGCGGCAGCACTGTCGTTTGTAATTGCGCTTTACACGGGCGATTCTGCCGAGCTTATTGAGCCATTGATAATTGTCGGCATTGTTTTGACAAATGCGCTTTTGGGAGCTTTTCAAGAATTTAAGGCGGAAAAATCCTTACTTATGCTTAAAAAGCTGACCACGCCAGTTACAAAGGTGGTGCGTGATGGCAGCGTTACTCTGTTGGATAGCGAGCTGATTGTTGTCGGCGACGTGTGCGTATTCGATGCCGGTGATATTATCACTGCAGACGGTCGAGTTACTTCTGCTGAGGGGCTTTTTGTTGACCAAGCCGCCATAACGGGGGAAAGCGTTCCCGTAAATAAGCACGATAACGATATTGTTTTCGGCGGCAGTCTTGTTACGAGGGGCAGATGTCTTGTTACCGTAACCGCAACGGGTGCCAAAAGCGAGCTGGGCAAAATTGCTGATATGCTTTCCGGAGCGGCACAAACGCAAACGCCTCTTCAGCAGCGCATGAAGCGGTTATCCAAGTTTATCGGTATAGTGTGCCTTGCTGTGTGCGCAGTGGTTTTTGCAATAGGCTTGGTAAAGGGTTTCGCTGCAAGAACCGCAGGGGATACTTTCACGCAGGTGTTTGTGGATGTGTTGTTGACCTCAGTGTCGCTTGCGGTTGCCGCAATACCGGAAGGATTGCCTGCCGTGGTGACGGTTGTGCTTGCAGGCGGCATTGAAAAAATGGCGGCAAAAAACGCCATCGTAAAGCGGCTTACCGCCGTGGAGGCGTTAGGGAGCGCAAGTGTGATTTGCTCGGATAAAACAGGCACTCTTACGCAAAACAAAATGACATTGCTCGGAGTATTTGACGGCAAAGCATTTTGTGCGGCGGAAAACATAACTAAGGATAATCTGCTTTTGCGGGCTTTTGTTTGGTGCAGTGATGCCGTCAAAAATTCCGATGGTGCGTGGTTGGGGGATCCGACGGAAATTGCCGTTGCAAGGCTTGTTGACTCGGAGAGTGTAATAAGGTTGTTTGAGTTGCCGTTTGATAGTCAACGTAAGCTTATGACCACGGTGGTTGCGTGTGACGGTGGTTACTATGCCGTCACAAAGGGCAATCCGGAGTGCATGTTAGATGACCAAGGCGTTTTTATGCCGCAATACAAGTTGTACACGCGCAAAGGACTTAGAGTGTTGGCACTGTCCATGCGTCGTGTGTCGCATGCTTTTCCGCGTTCGCAGGCGTTGGAAAAGCGGTTGCCGATATCTGCGTTGTTTGTAATTTCCGATCCGCCCCGCACGGAGGCGGCACAAGCAGTTGAAGTGTGCAGGCAAGCCGGAATTCGTCCCGTAATGATAACGGGCGACAGTGCGGAAACTGCCGTGGAGATAGCTCGCGAGCTGGGCATTATGCGACAAAATGACCTTGTGCTTAGCGGCGACGGGCTAGCAGAGATGTCTGCCGAGGGGTTGGCTGAAATCGTGGATAGGGTTGCCGTTTATGCTCGCGTTACGCCGTCGGATAAGCTCAAAATAGTCAAGGCGTGGCAGTCCAATGGCGCAGTGGTGGCAATGACTGGTGACGGGGTTAACGACGCGCCCGCATTAAAGCATGCTGATATAGGTTGTGCAATGGGCAGTGGCACTGACGTTGCCAAAAATGCGGCGGATATCATTTTGACGGACGATAATTTTGCAACCGTGGTTGATGCCATTTCGCTTGGACGGAGCGTGTACCAAAATATAAAAAAGACTGTCAATTATCTACTGACGTGCAATATAGGCGAAGTTCTTTTTGTATTTTTCGCAATGCTGTTGTGGGGCGCCTCGCCACTCGCCGCAATGCAGCTACTGTGGATAAATCTTGTTACCGACGGTTTGCCGGGATTGGCGTTGGGCTTGTATAGGCAGGAACGTGATGTTATGCGCTGTCCGCCCCGACCAAGTAATGAGGGATTTTTTAGCAATGGCGGCGGTCGACGCGTGTTCGTCGGAGGAGTGCTGTTTGCCCTTGCAACACTGCTGTCCTTTGCGTGTGGCGCACGGACGGGGCTTCCCGAAGCGAGCACGATGGCATATCTTACGCTTTCCACATCGCAGCTGGTGTTCGTGTTGGAAATGCGCTCGGAGCACGGTGCTTTTGATAGAGGTATTACGTCCTTTATGTTGATTTCGCTTGCGGTATCGGCTGTGTTGGTGTGGTCGGTTGCGCTCATTCCGCCACTTATGTCCGTGCTTGAGCTGGTAAAGCTTTCCGTGTGGCGGTACCTACTTGCCGTTGCGTTATCGCTACTTCCCGTGGCTTTTTATAGGCTTAAGCGACCGATAGCGGCACTGTTTGGCGGTAAGAGCATCGTTAAACGCCTTAAAGCTGTTAAAAACTAACGGCGTGTTGTGCGTCGGCGTGAGCAAGACGGCTCGTCCTTGTGTTGCAATGGCATGGGATGGTGCACCTCAGATAGAAGCAAAATTGCACGCGTTAATTGTTTGTGCGCACAAAAAGCAGGCAAGTAGTTATTTTTCCTTGAAAATATTTGTATGATTTGATATAATATAAACCAAGAAAAATTTTTGGTAGGTATTATGCAATCGGAATCGCTACAAAACGTGTTGGATTTTGCCCGCAGTTATTTGCAGGCGCACAATCTTACGGAAATACAATGTCAGGACGTGTTGTACGGATTGGTCGGTGTGGAAAATGAAGCTAAGCACTTTTTGTACGAGCTGGGCATTAAGGATCCGACGGCTGTCGCTCGCAGAAAGTTTGGCAACGGCGGCGCAATCAAGGAGTCAACTGAGGTGTTCGAGTTAAATGCTCGAGCAACGCGTCTTGCCGCTCAGATGCAGGATAGTGAAGTTAATTGTATTCACGTTCTGTTGGCGATGCTTTCGATGCCGAAAACTTATGCTTACGGTACGTTGGAATGGTACGCCAATCAAAGCGGGACCACGTTGGAGGACTTTTTCAAGCAGATTGTTGCAAGTTTATCCAAAAAAGACGCGTTGGCTCGACTGGTTGCAGATAGCAATGGCGCGACAGATACCACGGAAATGGCAATGTCGCAGGGGGGATATCAGCGAGAGTCGGACGAGTTGGAGTTTGGCTACGACCTTACGGAAAAGGCACTAGCGGGCGGCATAGACCCTGTTATCGGACGCGAAACGGAAACGGAGCGCGTAATACAAACGCTTACTCGCCGTACCAAAAACAATCCCGTGCTTGTTGGAGAACCCGGTGTAGGTAAGACCGCCGTGGTTGAGGGCTTGGCGTTGGCAATCGCACAAGGACGTGTGCCTGCGGAACTGCAGGATAAGCGCATCGTGGAGTTGGATATGGCAGGGTTGCTTGCCGGCTCGCGCTTTAGGGGCGATTTTGAAGAACGCTTGAAGTCTGTCATCAATAAGGTTATCACCGACGGCAACACCATTTTGTTTATCGATGAGATTCACAATCTTGTGGGCGCAGGGGGAACGTCGGATAGCGCAATGGACGCTGCCGAAATACTAAAACCATCGCTTGCAAGGGGCGAGTTGTGCCTGATAGGTGCAACCACCTTGCGCGAGTATCGCAAGTACATCGAAAAGGATCCCGCACTGGAAAGACGTTTTCAGCCCATCATGGTGGACGAACCATCACCACAGTTGGCAGTGCAAATTGTAAAGGGCGTAAAGGCTAAGTACGAACAGCATCACGGCGTTACCATCACGGATGACGCAATCGAGGCTGCCGTGCAGCTTTCGGTTAGATACGTTGCGGACAGATACTTGCCCGATAAGGCGTTTGATATTATCGACGAGGCGTGTAGCAAGCTGAAAATATCCTCATTTGCCGTTCCTCAACGGATAATAGACGTTACGGCAGAACTAAAAACGCTGCAGCGCCGCAAGGAAAACGCTTATGCTTGCGGTGATAGGGAATTGGTCGCCGAGCTGGAAAAACGCTATAAGGAACGGTACTACGACTACGAATATATGCAGGCGGAGTACAGGCGCGAGATGCAGGAACATCGTTGCGTGCTCAGTGCGGACGACGTCCGTAAGGTTGTGTCGCAAATGACTGGCGTGCCCGTAAGCCAACTTTCAAAGGAGGATAGGGATCGGCTTGTTCACCTTGAAGAGGAGTTGGGCAAGCGTGTTATCGGTCAACCGCAAGCGGTAAAGGCGGTTTCGTTGGCGGTGCGCCGCCAGGGTGCCGGTCTAAAGGATCCTAACCGTCCGATAGGCAGCTTTATTTTTGTTGGCCCCACGGGCGTGGGCAAAACGGAGCTTGCAAAGGCGCTTGCAGATTGTTTGTTCGGCGCAGATAGCGACGTTATCCGCATGGATATGTCGGAGTATATGGAAAAGCAATCCACTGCCAAGCTTATCGGTGCGCCCCCGGGCTACGTCGGTTACGACGAAAGCGGCTATCTTACGGAAAAGGTGCGCCGCAAGCCGTACAGCGTGGTGCTTTTTGATGAAATCGAAAAGGCTCATCCTGATGTTTTTAATTTGCTGCTGCAAATTTTGGATGAAGGGCGACTTACCGATTCGCACGGAAAAACGGTTGACTTCCGCAATACCGTGATAATAATGACCAGTAACATTGGCGTTTCGGACGTGGGCGTTCGACAATCCGTCGGTTTTGCTCGGGACGATTACGGCTCGATGAGGGATAATGTAGAAGCTGCTCTTAAAGGCTTTTTCCGTCCGGAATTTCTTAATCGTGTTGATGAGGTCGTTATTTTCAACTATTTGGGCAAACGCGAAGCGGAGCAAATCAGTACATTGCTATGCTTTAAGTTGCACAAGCGTTTGCAGGGAATATTGGACTTGGTATTTACCGAAAATGCCGTTCGCACGATAGCTTCGCACGGGTTCCAAAAGGAATACGGTGCGCGTCCGTTAAAGCGCGTTATTCAACGCGAGGTGGAAGACCCCCTTGCCGAAAAGTTGCTTATAGGCGAGTTCGCCAAGGGCGACAGAATAATTGTGGATTCAGTCTGCGATGAAATTGTTTTTTGCCTTTCGGATATCGGTAGATAAGTGTAAGACTGTAATCAGCTCAATGGCTTAACGTTTTGCGGCATAACGCCAGCATCGGCGGTTGACTTGCCGGTGTACGAGCAAATTTGGCACGCAATAGGGCATATTGTAGAGTTGCTGTTGTTTGTTTTAATTGATAATAATTGTGTCAAAATCGTCCGTTTTTTTTTTGCGGACGATTTTTGCACGTCAAACAATGCATGTATGTGCATATGTGTATATTTAAAGTTTTGACATGGCGGCACGGAGTTGTTGTGGTAATGGCGGAACATGGTACGGGAATTTTTGCAAAAAAAATACAAAAATCAAATATTTTTTAGTGGAATTTTGGAAATTTGTGCGAAATTGATAATGTAAGCAAATTTGCGATAAAAAGGAGGACAAGCGATGGCGGATCTTAGGGACTTTTTCCAACAGGTTAAGCGCGCAAACGATATAGCGGACGTTATCGGTTCGTATATAGAATTGCGCACGCGTGGAACTTCGCAGATTGCTCGCTGCCCCTTTCACGGTGAAAAAACGCCAAGCTTTCACGTTAGTCGTAATTTGCAGATTTTCAAGTGCTTTGGTTGCGGCGAAAGCGGCGATGTAATCAAGTTCGTGGAAAAGTACGAGTCGTGTACCTTTATGGAGGCGGTGGAGCTGCTTGCCAAACGTGCGGGTATTCCGCTGCCGGAAGGTTTGAACGGAGCCAATGATGAGGAAGCTACAGCTCGCAAAAAAAAGCGCGATACCTATTTGGAAATTTGCAAGACCGCGGCGGTTTTTTACTACAAGTGTTTGCGTGCGCCAATGGGTGCGCGTGCTTTGGAGTATATGCGTAGTAGGGGCTTTGAATCCGCAACGTTAAATAAATTTGGCATAGGCTATTCGCCCAATGGCACAATGTTGGTGCAATACTTGCGCAAGGCGGGATTTTCGGACGAGGACTGCGTTAAGTGCGGAGTTTTGCAAAATACCGCAAGGGGTGTTGAAGACCCATTGTTTGAAAGAATAATTATTCCCATCTTTAATATGCAAGGCAAGGTTATTGCCTTTGGCGGACGCGGTATAGATGCACGCATTGTCGATATGGGCAAATACCGCAATACATCGGATTCAACATTGTTTTCCAAAAGAAATAATTTGTTTGCGTTAAACATCGCTAAGGAGCAAAAACAGCAGCGGCAGCTACCAAACATGGTGGTTGTAGAGGGGTATATGGACGTTATCTCGATGTATCAGGCAGGCTTCAAGCGTGCCGTGGCGTCAATGGGCACCTCTCTTACGGAGGAGCAAGCCAAGTGGCTAAGCCGCCTTACGGAAACGGTGTACATTTGCTATGACGGCGATGCGGCAGGTCAAAAGGCAACCGTTAAGGGCATGGACATTTTGGATAAAGCAGGCTTGCAGGTGATGGTTATGACCGTTCCCGAGGGGCTGGATCCGGACGAATATATAAAAAAATATGGTAGCGAGGCGTTTGAGGGACTTATCGATAAGGCATTGCCCTTGCCGGACTACAAACTCAAGCTGTTAGATAATTCCTTTCCGATAAACAGTGCGGATGCATCTAAGCGCAACGACGCCTTGCCAAAGTACGTCAACGGCGCACTGTCGATGCTCAGGCAACTGGATGATGCAAGGCAAAACCAATACATAACGGTGGTATCGGCAAAAACAGGTTACTCGGAGGATTTTTTGCGACGTAAGCTTGCCGCCGATGCTGCCGCCGATGCTGCTGCGGTTACGCCCAAGCAGGGCAGCTCGGATGAAATTGCACGTTATTTTGTTTTGGCGGCGTTGTTGAATGGCGAGGATTACGCTGTTTTGACGGAAAAACCCTATTGCACGGATAAATTCTTATCTGATATGTTCGATTATGTTTTGTCGTGTAGTGCTCAAAACGAAAAACCTTCGTTGGATATGATGTACACGGTGTGTCCGTCGGCAACCGAGCAGCAGTATGCGCAAATATTGAACGTCGATTTTTCACCGTCGCGTCACGATAAAAACGAGCTGTATTACAACGAATGTGTAAAATTGATTAAAATCGACGAGCTTTCCGCAAAAAAGGAAGCTCTGTTAAAGCAAATAAAGCAAACGCCGGATGACGCCGATTTATTGACGCAGCTGGCGCAAATAAGCAATCGGATAAACGCTTTAAGATAGTGGAGGATACATAAAAAACAATGGTAGTAAATCAGGCATTTTTCGATGGAATATTGCAAGAGGTAAAGGCAAGCGGTGCAACCAAGGTTACTTTCGACGAGCTGGAAGCAAAGTTGGAAAAAGTAAATCTTACACCGGAGCAAAACGCCGAGCTGTATCGCTATTTAGAGGAAAACGGCATCAAAATAGTGGACACCTTTGATAAGGACAACACCGCCCTGTACAAAAGCATAGGCGATGTTGCAGTGGACGACCCCGTCAAAATGTATCTAAAGGATATCGGTAAGGTACCTCTGCTTTCCGCCGACGAGGAGGCAGTGCTTGCAAAGCGTATGTTGGAGGGCGACGAGGATGCAAAGCAAAAACTATCGGAAGCAAACTTGCGTTTGGTTGTTTCTATCGCAAAAAGATACGTCGGTAGAGGAATGCTTTTTCTTGACTTAATACAGGAAGGTAACCTCGGTTTGATGAAGGCGGTGGAAAAGTTTGATTATACCAAGGGTTTTAAGTTTTCCACTTATGCAACGTGGTGGATTCGTCAAGCAATAACGCGCGCGATAGCAGACCAAGCCCGTACAATTCGTATTCCCGTGCATATGGTGGAAACTATCAACCGTCAGGTGCGTGCACAACGACAGCTTTTGCAGGAGCTTGGTAGGGAGCCCACTCCGGAGGAAATTGCCGAGCTTATGGGCATCACGCCGGAAAAAGTCGTGGAAATACAAAAGATTGCGCAGGATCCTGTCAGTCTGGAAACTCCCATCGGCGAGGAGGAGGATAGCCACCTTGTGGACTTTATCGAGGATACAAAAACTATTGCTCCAAGCGACGTTGCCGCACACACAATGCTTCGTGAGCAGCTTATAACTGCATTGCACAAGCTTACTCCGCGTGAGGAAAAGGTAATTCGTCTGCGTTACGGGTTGGATGACGGCAAACAGCGCACACTTGAGGAGGTCGGCAAGGAGTTTAACGTTACGCGTGAACGTATTCGTCAAATAGAGGCAAAGGCGTTGCGCAAGCTTCGTAACCCGACAAAATCTAAAAAGCTTAGGGACTTTTTGGAATAATATGTTGACCAAAAGACTACAAAAAATTGTATCGGCAATACCCAAGTGTCAGACGCTTGCGGATGTCGGGTGTGATCACGGCTACGTTGGCATAGCTGCGCTACAATCTGGGCGGGCACAGCGTGTCGTGTTCACGGATATATCCGCGCCGTCGCTAAGCAAGGCGAAAATCAATTTGCCAAGCGAGCTTTTGGATAGGGCAAGTTTTGTTTGTCGTAACGGCTTGGGAGATATAGCTGCGGATTGCGCCGTCATTGCGGGCATGGGCGGACTGGAAATTATGTCTGTGCTGGTCGGCGCCGATATCTTACCCGAGTTTTTGGTTTTGCAGCCTATGAAAAATCAATACGAGTTGCGCCGTTTTTTGCTTGCGAACTATAATATCGTGGCGGACGAGCTGTTTTTTGACGGTAAGTTTTACGATTTGATTACAGCCAAGCGTTGCAGCGAACGGCAACAACTGACGGAAGCGGAGCTTCGTTTTGGTAAAGATAATTTGCGTTGCCCGTCGCAAGATTTTAGGCTGTTTATCAAGCGCGAACAGGCGAAATATATCGCAATACTACAACAATGCGACGACCCGGAGGTTGTGGCTCGGTTAGAGCGTATCAACGAGGTTGCCGCCGTAATACAGGAGGAATGATAATGATTCAACAGGAAATGCTTAAATATCAGTCGTTGGACGGCGAGCTTGCACGCATCGAGCGCGAGCTTAAAAAGAATAAGTTTTATTTGCAACGCAAGCAGCTAAAGGCTATGCGTCAGGAGTGCGAGGAAACGCTTGTTCGGTTGGACGCGCGGGCTGCGGATTTGCGCAATCAGCTTGCGGCACTGCGCCAGTGCTTGCAGGATATTAACGGCATGATAGACGAATATTCCAACGAAATTGTTGATATCGAGGATAAGGACGAGCTTAATTATATTAATAAAAAGCTTGCAGAACAAACCGATTTGCTAACGACTGCGGAGCGTGATATCAAGCGCGTTTTGCGTGAAGGTGAGGAGCTTGCTGCCGCATTCGACGAAATAAACGCCAAGCTGCCCAAAATTGTTGCAAGTTACGCCAAGTGCAACGACGAGTTTGCAAAAGCCACCGAGGAGGTTAAACCCAAGGTTTTGCAGCTCAAAACAGAACAAGCACAGTTAAAGAAAACAATCGATCCAAAGTTGTTTGAGGCGTACAAGCATATTGCGGATGGTCAAATTCGTCCCGTGTTTGTACCATTGAGGGACGGTTGTAGGTGCGGTGGTTGCCAAATGGAAATGCCCAAGGCTGTTGTGGATGCACAACTGCAAAACAAGGACTATTTGACTTGCGAGCACTGCGGGCGTATCGTATACAAACAGTAGCACAAGTACGCTATCGCTTCTACTTGGTGCGGTGTTGTTTGAATGACGTTTGGGCTGATAACAACAAAACATTTAATAAATTGTATTGGTTGGCTTTGCCGACATTAAAAAAATCCGCAACGATGTGGTTGCGGATTTTTGTTTTGTAATTTTTGCCGAGTTAAATAGGGATAACTATTCAAAATATACTGTGTGTTCGGCAGGTAGTATTTGTTTGCAATCAGAGCTTCGCGTGTGGTGCGTATGGTCGAGCTGATGCGCAAGCAGTGGGGCTTTGATGTGTTTATTGTTCCAATAGCAACGTTGATGTTATTTTGTGCCGAACAATCTGTCGCCGGCATCACCAAGTCCCGGCAAAATATAGCTTGCGTCGTTAAGCTCGCGGTCTTGCATGGCGCAATAGATTTGCACGTCGGGGTGCGCGTTGTGGAGAGCGGCAATTCCCTCGGGTGCGGCAATTATGTGCATGCACTTGATGTGTTTTACGCCGCGCTTTTTTAGCATATCCACGGCGGCAATGGCACTTCCGCCTGTGGCAAGCATGGGATCGAGCACAATGCAAATTTTGTTTTCGATATCGGTGGGCAGCTTGCAGTAGTATTCCTGCGGTTGGCAGGTTTCCTCATCGCGATACATGCCGATGTGCCCAACTTTGGCGGTGGGGAATAGGGTATGTACGCCGTTAACCATGCCTAAGCCTGCGCGTAAAATGGGGATGATTGCAATGGAGTTTTCCGCTATCATTTGTTGGTCGGTTGTTTCCAACGGCGTTTCAACGCTTTTGGTGACGGTGGGAATATCCTTGAATGCTTCGTAGGTGAGTAGCGTTGCAATTTCCTCTACAAGTTCCCTGAACTGCTTTGTGTTGGTGTTTTTATCGCGTAAAATTGCGACCTTGTGCGAAATAAGTGGGTGATTGATGATAGTAACGTTCATTTTGTACCTCCATTTGTAAACGTTGCTTGTGTGTGTGTTGTGCAGTCGTAGTGCATTTGGCTAACAAAAAACGCTTTGCAGTTATTGCGAAAGCGTTAATTAGTCAATATTGGAATGCAACAAAACGTCTTTTGAAAGACGTTGCCCATTGAAAAATCTTGCGACTGCTGCATTTGCTGTTCTCATACGTCTATTGTACAACAAACTCTATTTTTCTGCAACTGTTTGAACCTGTTTTGCACAACAAAATAGCAATAAATAATTTTGGGCACAAGTGGCTTCGTTGCAATGTGAATGGCGGCGTGAGTAATCTGCGGTGATTGGTTTGGTAAATACTTAAAATTGGCAAAGTGGGTTGATTTTTATCGGAATATGTGCGATAATTATCTAAAAGTGGAAATACAACTGGCGGTTGATAGAAAAAACAACGTTTAGTTGAGCAAACTCAACAAGCGGTATGGGCAAAACTGCTCAAAAAAGGTATATAATGGTAGCGTTGACTGAAAGCGTTGGCGGCAAGGCGCGCAATGCAATCGGCGTTACGGTCAAAAAAATAAACGGAGTGTAAAATAAAATGAACGAAACATTTGGACAACGATTTCAGCGCCTGCGTAAATCAGCGGGACTTACGCAAGAGGATGTGGCAACAAGATTGAATATTACTGCTCAGGCGGTTAGCAAATGGGAAAATGACGTGTCTGCGCCAGATATTTCGGTACTGACGGAGCTTGCGGAAATGCTCAACGTATCCACCGACGTGCTGCTCGGCAAGCAGACGAACGCGGTTGTGTACAAACCGCAAAGCAAGGATTTGGACGAGCTGTGGTTCCGAGTGCGTGTGCTTTCAACCGACGGCGACAAGGTGAACGTAAACTTGCCACTTGCACTAATCAAGGCGTTTTCGGTGAGCGGAGCAAGTATGCCTCAGGTTAACGGCAAAGACTTTTTGAACGGTATCGATATCGAGCAGCTGGTAAAGCTTGCGGAAAGCGGTGTGCTGGGTAAGCTTGTTGAAATAGAATCTGCCGATGGCGACCATGTTGAGGTTTTTGTGGAGTAGTTATGCGGATAAAAATCAACAGTGACGAAACAAAATTGTCCTTACGTCTGCCTAACATGATTATTAAATCTCGGCTTGCTGCAAGGGCGATGGGAAAAAACTTTGGTAATACGGCGGAATATAAACAGTTAAGGGAGTGGCTTGTTTCGGCGTACAAGATTCTGTCCGCACAACGAAAAAAGTATGGCAGACTTACGCTCGTTGATATACAGACGCATGACGGAGATGTCGTTAAAATCGAGTTTTAGTTGACGTTGCGGTTCGTTTTCATGCTTATAAATAAGCCAGTTTATGTTGTTAAAACATAACAATAGTCGCGTTAAATTGAAATAAATGGCACGGTTCGTCTTTCTGTGCCAAAATGATTATTGATGACAAAGGAGGCTTGTAATGAGCTCATCGATAAGAACTTTGATAATTTCAGTTGCATTTTTGGCAGCGACCTCGGTTGTGTGTTTTTTAACTGCCTATTTATCGTTTACCTTTTGGTGGGCGTTTGGTATTGCGACTGCGCTACTTGCATTCGGCATTCTTGTCCTGATACTGCTACGCAAACATACCCAAATGGCACAGCTTATAACGATTGGTATCAATGCCGTTGCAATGGGGTTTTATCTGCGGTCGTGGTATATCAACCGTGGTTTCGATAATTCCTTATGGTTAATGTTGTTAATCAGCGTTGCCGCCGTGATATATCTTGTGTTATTTTTGCTTGTAACAAAAATTCCGGTTTTTAGCGACAATACTTGGCTGGTCGTGTATATTATTGCGTCGTTGGTTGTGTATATCGTGCTGGTTGTTGCAACATCAACCACTTGGGTAAGTACACTGGGTTTTTACGGCTTGTTGCAAATGGGCTTTATGGTCGGTTTGCACATGAACGATGACGCGCAAGGTAACGAGCTAACTGTTGCGTTGTGGTCAACTTATTCCGTGTTTATTTGTGCGTTGATTATATTGCTTATTGCGCTCGGTGCTGACGCATCGTTGGATTTCGATTTCGGGGCAGGCTTTGGCTCGGGAAAAAAGTCGAATAAAAAATCAAAATCAAAGTAACGGCACTGTTGCATAACCCCACATTATATGTGCGTGTTTAACGCATTAAACCACATAAAGCGTCTATCTTAATATGCTTTACTTGGTCAGATCAAGGTATTTAAGATTGTTTTTTTTGGTTTTGTATTTGTTTTGTCGAAGGACTGTTTGCAAAAATTAATAAAGGCTTACAAAAAAGCTCCAAGGCACAAAGAGTGTTGCCTTGGAGCTTTTGTTGTTAGCATATGTTTTTTAGAGCGTTTAGTATTATTTTAATTGCCGTGGTGGAAGTCTTGTTGCAGACGTCAAGCGTTGGATTGATTTCAACAAGGTCTAAGCCGACCATTTGCGGGCACGATAGCAACTCCGCAAGCTCTATTGCTTGTGTGTCGGTTAAGCCTTTTGGGGCAGTGGTGCCTGTCCCAGGGGCATATTCCGGTGACATCACGTCTACGTCGAAGCTAAGATAGTAGTTTCCGTCGCTTGTTGCTATATCCAGAGCTTGTTTTGCGATTTTTTCAATGCCTACTCTGTTTACTTCGTCGGAAGTAAAAATAGTAACTTTGTTTTTGAGCATTCTGGGCAGCTCGTCGCGGTCGATATCCCTTCCGCCGATAAGCACGCATCGTCTTGCATCAACTGCCACAAAGTCGTCGTCGAATCGTGCCATACAGTCAGGTCCGCCACCGCACACGGCAGAGTAGCTCATGCCGTGCATGTTGCCCGACGGAGTGGATAGTTGATTGTTCCAATCGCCGTGGGCATCCACCCAAATTACGCCCAGCCCTTCGTGATGTTTTGCTGCGGCGGAAACGGTTCCCGCTGATATGCTGTGATCGCCGCCGAGCACAAGTGGAAATTGTTTTTTGTCAAAGCTGTCGTTCACGGCGTGGTGCAAGCGTTTATTGAAGTCCGCAACGGTTTGCCAATTTTTTAGTCGCGGCTGTGTTTCTGTACTGATTTGAGGTAGAACGTCGCCATAGTCGCTGACGGTGTAGCCAAGGGCAACAAGCTGTTCGCACAAGCCCAAGTCACGCAGTGTCTTGGGAGCAAGCCTTGCGCCATATTTCGATGCCCCAAAGTCGTTTGCCGCACCGATTATTTTTATTGTTTGCATGCTTTCCTTTTATAGGGCGTTTTTTTTACCAAGCCCTTTTTTGAAATATCTTGCACAGTATATCATACAAAAAGTGTGTTGTCAACGATAGTGCGCATTGCCTATTGCGCAGCGCACGAATTTTCGCAAGCAAGTGGGCGGAAAGGATTTGATGTGGCTTTGCGGCAAAGGCTCAAAATGATTTTCTCGGCGTTGTTTGGTGGAGTGTGGTTGTGTTTAAGTTCTAAGTTCGGCGAAAAAGCGATTTGATTGGCAACATGCAATCACTCAAATCGTTTTAGTATTTCGTGTCGATTGAAAGCGGTGTGTAACAATATTTATAATGGTGAGTTCATTTGCGCTGTCACGCAGAGTGGACTTGAAAACAATAGAAAAACAGCCTCGCAAAATACGAGGCTGTAATGGTTTTGTATAAAGCCTTATTCAACCGTTTCAACGGGAGCTTCAGCTGCTTTTTTGGTTGCGCGCTTTTTGGGAGCAGCGGGTGCATCTTCAGCTTTCTTAGCGGCTTTTTTGTCAACGGGCTTTTTTGCGGCTTCCTTTGCCTTTTTAGCCTCGTTAATCTTAGCTTTGATTGCTTCGTTTTCCTCTGCACGTCTTTGAGCAGCTGCCTTTTGCTCAGCTTGCTTCAAGGTCTTTGCGTCAACCTTAACAACGACGATTCCCCTTTCCAGCTGCGAAAGAGCCTTTGCAATTTGGGACTTTTTGCGGTTAGCCGCATTTTTGTGAATAACGTTCTTTTTTGCAGCCGTATCAATTTGAGAGCTTGCAACGGGCAACAGTGTTCTTGCCAATTCTGCGTTGCCTTCCGCGATTGCTGCGTTAAACTTTTTAACAGCGGTCTGCATCTGAGAGCGGATCATCTGATTTTGAAGCTTTTTCGTTGCGGAAACCTTTACTCTTTTAGCTGCGGATTTAATGTTAGGCATTAGTATCTCCTTATGTTCATAGTACCACTACTAATTTTTGCTTAACTATATTACCATACTTTCTTTTTTTACGCAACAGTTTTTAGGGTAGAATATCGAATTTTTAACAAAAAAATGTGGCTTTTTGCGGAAACTTACACTTGACCGCGACAAATGAGTAAGGCTTGCCCGCATACGGAGCGGATAACGCTAATACAATAATATGAACAAGCCCGTGCGTAAGCTCGGGAAAAAGCGTGGAGGATAACGTATGATAACCTTCGGGGTAATAGATGATAATATCGGCGGCTTTGCCGTAGCAAGCAAAATCAGGACGGCATTGCCCTGCGGAGTAACCTTTTTGTTGACTGATACCATGCCTACGGAAGTGTATCGACTGGCAGAGCTTGGTAAAAAATACGTTACCGAGCTGTTGCATAACGGGTGTGATGCCGTGATCATATCCGGAATTGCCTTATCCAACGCTTGTGGAAGGCAGTTATCGGCAAGCGGTTTGCCTGTGTTTTATTGCGAGGCACCCGTGCTGCATGCCGCCACCTATACCGCCTCACGCGTGCTTATAGCTGGCAGGGGATATCTGCGCAAAAGCGATCCGCAAAACGTCATTCTGTGCGAGATGTCGGATTTTTGCACTCTTGCCGAGCAGGGCAACGAACGCAAAATTGTGGAGTACATTGCCGATTGTTGCGAGCGATACTGCGGCAGCTTTGATTGCATCGCCTTGGCGCACAGTAGCATGAATCTATACAAGCGGTGTTTCCGCAGAGTGTTCCCCAACGTGCAAGTATTCGATAGCGTGGACGGCGTGGTAAGGCGCATTCGCAAAAAATATCGCAAGTTCTGCAAGGACGAAGGCGTTTTTAAGGTCGTAAATGGTTGTTTTGAGGATATTTCTGAAAAATTTAAGCAATTTATTGAATAAAATTTTCAAATAGCTCTTGAAAAATGTATTTGTTTAGTATATAATAAAAAACAGTGGTTTGTTCAAAGGGTTTTGGCAAACAGGAATCAAATTCATTTTTAGGAGTACAAGCATGGCAGTTTTACCACAAGACATCAGAAACATTGCTCTAATAGGACACAGCGGCGAAGGTAAGTCCACCCTTGCCGAGGCGATACTGTTTAACGCGGGCGCAATCGACAGACAAGGTAGGGTTGACGATGGCAACTCAACAATGGACTTCGATCAAGAGGAGATAGCTCGTAAAATATCTATCAGCCTGTCCGTTGCAAATTGTACCTACAAGGGCAAGAAAATCAATATTATCGACGTTCCCGGATATTTCGACTTTGAGTGCGAAATGCTGGAAGCACTTACCGTTGCAGATAGCGCAATTATCGTTACGGGCGCAACCGGCTCGATGACGGTCGGCACGGAAAAAGCATTGGATTACTGCGCCGAGCACAAAATCCCTTGCATGATATTCGTTAACGCAGTTGATAAGGAAAACGCAAGCTATTCCGCAACCGTGGACGCAATTAAGGCAAGGTTTAACAAGGTTCACTCCATTATTGTTCCGCAAGTAGAAGGCGGCAAGATGGTAGGATACGTTAACGCCGTTACAGGTACCTACTGCGACTTTGCACAAAAAACCGTGTCGGACGCTATTCCTGCAGGACTTCAAGCGGAATACGAGGCTGTTCGTGGCGGCGTTGTGGAAATGGCAGCTGAGGGCGATGACGAATTGATGATGAAGTTCTTTGAGGGCGAGGAGCTTACCGCAGAGGAAATTTCTCGTGGCTTTGGCACGGCATTGCTTACTGGCGCGGCTATCCCTGTGATGGCTGGTTCCGCCTTGGCCAACAAGGGCATCATCGGACTTATGGATATGATTGTTGACGCACTTCCTTCGGCAGAGGCAAGACCTGCCAAGGACGTTGACGGTAAGGTTATCCCCGTGGATCCGTCCGCTCCCGTTGTTTTGCGTGTTTTCAAAACCATTGCAGACCCGTTTGTGGGTAGATTGTCTATATTCAAGGTGCTTAGCGGCACGCTCAAGAGCGGAATGACGCTTAAAAACGTTAACAGCGAACAGACGGAAAAAATCAGCACTGTGTATTTTATGAAGGGCAAAAAGCAGGAAACTGCCGATTGTGCCGTTGCCGGTGACCTTGCCGCATTGGCAAAGCTTTCCGCAACATCTACTGGCGACGAGCTGTGCGAAGGTGCAATCGTAAGACTGCCCGAAGTGGAGTTGCCTCGTCCCGTTTATTCTCGCGCTGTTTATGCGGCTAAAAAGGGCGATGAGGATAAGGTGTTTGGTGGCTTATCTAAACTTAAGGATGAAGATATTGCATTTACTGTTAATAAAGATCCGGAAACTGGCGAAATGCTTTTGAGTGGTCTTGGCGAAACACAGTTGGACGTTATTTGCAAAAAGCTTAAGTCCAAGTTTAACTGCGAGGCAATGCTCACAGATCCGCGCATTCCGTATCGTGAAACTATCCGCAAGATGGCAGAAGCGGAAGGAAAGCACAAAAAGCAATCCGGCGGTGCAGGACAATATGGTCACTGTAAAGTACGCTTTGAGCCCGGCGCGGCAGACGGCGTGTTTGAATTTGTAGACGCGGTTGTGGGCGGTACCGTTCCTCGTCAGTTTATCCCCTCGGTTGAAAAGGGACTTCGCCAAGCTATCCAAAAGGGTGTGCTTGCAGGTTACCCGATGGTTAACTTAAAGGCTACGTTGTTTGACGGTTCATCTCACCCTGTAGATAGTAAGGATATTGCATTCCAGATGGCGGCAATCCTTGCATATAAAGATGGTTGCGTAAAGGCAGGTCCCGTTCTGCTTGAGCCTATTTACGAATTAAAGATTGTAGTTCCCGATAACTATCTGGGTGACATCATGGGCGATATGAACAAACGCCGTGGACGTATTATGGGTACGGAAATGGTCAATGGCAAGCAGGTTGTTACGGCAGAGGCGCCTCTTGGTGAAATTTCCAAGTACGCAACCGACCTTAGGTCGATGACTCAGGGCAGAGGTAAGTATGAACTTAACTTTGTAAGATACGAAGAAGTTCCGCAAACTTCCGTTGCTAAGATTGTTGAAGAAGCAAAGAAACTTCAGGCAGAGGAATAATACTCATTTGCGCTATGTTAAATGTGACTTTCACAGAGTACGCGGCGCAACGCTTGGCAGTATAACAGAATATCTAAAACGCAGTCCTCGTGGCTGCGTTTTTTTTGTTGGCGTTTGCGCTTTTAAGTTCAATGGGGCGGCTAATCTGCTTGTGAGTAACTCTGCAATAGCTCCTTTAGTTTTTCAACGTGTAGCTTTTCGTCTAAAATGATGCGTTCAATAAGGGCTGCAACCTGCTCGTTTGTTAGGACGTAAAGCATTTTTTGATATTCCGCAATGGCTTGTAGTTCGCCCTTTAGGTCGTCCATCAGCATCTTTTGTGGATTGACGCTCCTTGCGACCGAGCATGCATTATAATAACTGCCGTGCGGAGTAGTGGTGTACAGCGGCGTTACTCCAAGGCTTAGCATTGCGTCGCCAAGTAGTCGCAAGTGCACCATTTCCGCAACGGCAATGCTTTCCAGTATATCGGCGGCAGCCTTGTCCGTAGGTTTGAATATCATGCTGTGGAAAACGTATTGTAGTGTTGCGTTGAGCTCGCCGTCGGATGACGCATAGGCAAAGGATATGATTTGCCCACTCCTGCGGTCGGGTGTTGCAGTTATTTGCGGATAGGGCAAATCGAGGATTAGCGGCTTCATTGTTTTTCTCCATAGGTGCTTTAATTTATGTGGTTTGCGGCAAATGTGTGAATATGATGTGCGCCCCCAAAAGTGTCTAATTTTTGGGGTTCACATCAATATGCACATGCTTTTTGCAATAAGTTTTTATTACTTGCAGAAAAGATGTGGGTACAATTAAGTGCTTTTTATTGTACCTCTTTAAGCAGTTAAATACGATAAAGTGGCATATATCGCGCATGTCTTTTCCATTTATGCGGTATCGACGCGTAAGGCTATCGAGTTTTTGTTTCAATCAGATGTTTTCAACATTGGTCGGTTTTTATTTGGCAAATTCTCGGTGTGCGGGCAATGTTAACGTGATATGCAAGGAAGTTTTTGCCGTTTATTTTGCTTGACAACAGTTGACTATTAAAATTATAATTATAATAGGTAGAGTTTGTGCATTTTGGGACACGCCCGTTTGGCAGTCTGTCTATCAATACAATAAGGAAAAATAGATATGTCGTATTTGTTATCAATCGGCGAAGTGTTATCCGTCGGAGAGCTAATCAAATCGTTGCTGGAAATGCTTGGCGGACTTGGCGCATTTCTTGTTGCCGTCAAAATTATGTCCGACACGATGAACCGACTAACCAACGTTGGACTAAAAAAGCTTTTTCAACGTTTGGGTAAAAACAAGTTACTCGGCGTGGGATTGGGTTCGCTTACGGCGGCGGTATTGCACAGCTCGGCGATAACTACAGTTATGATTGTGGGTTTTGTCAACAGTGGTGCAATGTTGCTTGACCAAGCCGCTTCTATTATTATGGGCGCAAATATCGGCACAACATTTACCGCTCTTGTAGCAGGTTTGGGTTCAAGCTTCGACTTTATGAGCTATGCTACGGTTTTGGCTTTTATCGGAATGTTTGTTTGTGCCATAAGCAAAACGGAAAAGGTTAAGAATATCGGATACATGACTGCCGGCTTGGGCTTGCTTGTTATTTCGTTGCAGTTTATGCAATCGGCGATTGCTCCTATTCAAAACAGCCAACAGGTACGAGATGTAATTGCCGCTGCGGATAATCCGTTTCTTATGCTGTTGGTCGGCATTGTTTTGACTGCGCTTTTGCAATCGAGCACGGCGGTTACTACTATTCTCATCTCAATGGCAAGCGTTTTTTGTGTGGAAGTCAACGGAATGCTTACCATCACAAACTCGGTGCTGTTCATCATTCTCGGCACAAATATCGGCACATGTTTAACTGCAATTATGGCAAGCATCGAAGCTAACACCAATGCAAAGCGTGCTGGTGTAATTCACTTGCTGTTCAACGTTATTGGTTCGGTTGTGTTCTTTGTGTTGTTGTTGTGCTGGAAGGACTTCGCAACTGATACTGTGGGTGCGTGGTTTATTGGCAAACCGAGTATGCAAATTGCAGTATTCCATTTGTTGTTTAACACCATCAGCACACTGATGTTTTTGCCGTTTTCGTCGTTGCTTGTCAAATTGGCAATGCTTATCCTTCCCGATAAAGCTGACGAAAAGGCTCGTGAGGTTATGTATATCGACGATCGTTTTCTTGCAACTCCGTCAATTGCCGTTTTTCAAGCCAAAAAGGAAGCTAACCATATCGGCGATTTAGTAATGGATACTTGTGATGTTGCAATCAAGGCGTTTTTGGATGTCGATCCGTCTGCCGAGGAATCGATAACGCAAAGTCTATCGGAAATTACAGTGCTAAATCAACGTTTGGTGCAGTACCTTGTAAGTATTTCGGCAAATAATTCTACGACCAAGCACAGCGAAGGAACAATTTCCGCATTATATTATGTTATGGGCGATTTAATGCGTGTGGGTGACCTTTCCACTAACATTGCAAAATACACTCGTAAGGTTGCCGATGGCGAAATCGTCTTTACGCCCATTGTTTATACGGAAGTTAACAATATGTATGGTAAGGTGCGTCAGATGTATGCACTTGCAATGGATTGCTTTATCACAAAGGACGTTACCAAACTTGCGCTTGTGGAGCAGGCAGAAGAGGAAATCGACGTAATGCGCAAGGAGCTTGTCAACCGCCATATCGAGCGGCTAAACAAGGGAGAGTGTAGTCCGCAAAGTAACAGCGTGTTTATCAATCTTGTTGGTAATATCGAGCGTATGGCGGACCATATCACCTTTATTGCGGAAAGTATCACAAAGCACCCTGATAACGGTTGAGTGCGGTTTGCGGCGGTGCGGTTGTGTATTCGATAGATTTTTTTATGGAAAACGCAAAAGGTTAAAGTTTTTTCTATGCCGTGTGCCGTAAAAAACTATAACGACATTTTAACGACTGTGCCCAAACATATTTGATTTATTTCAGTTTAAGTGGTATAATATATAAAGCAAGGAATGCTTTAAATTGTTTTTATAACATCTTTTACAATGCGTTTTTGTTTTGTGGCAAATAAATCAAATTGCGTCACGACACACAACAAATAGGTGATGTAGCAAGACAACGCATTGTAAACAAAGCAGTTTTTGCAATAAAAGCAGTAATATTTTGTGGCGTGGCGTAAGCTGCGTCAACTAACGTAAAAGGAGTGTTCATTATGAACAAAAAAAGTATCAAGGACGTAAACGTACAAGGCAAAAGATGTTTGGTTCGCGTTGATTTTAACGTGCCGATGAAAGACGGCGTTATCACCGACGAAAACAGAATTAACGGCGCACTGCCCACAATCAAGTATCTTATGGAGCATGGCGCAAAGGTAATTCTCTGCTCGCACTTGGGCAAACCCCACAACATTTTTACGCCTAACTTTAAGCTTAACAAGAAGGAAAAGAAGGCAGTAGAAGCTCTTCCCGAAAACGAACGTGATGCAGCAAAGGCAGAGTATATCGAAAAGGCATTGAAGGGCGACGCTAAAAAATTCAGCCTTAAACCCGTTGCCGATAGACTTAATCAACTGCTTGACGGAAAGGTTACTTTCGCAACCGATATCGTAGGCGAGGACGCGCAAGCCAAGGTTGCAGCATTGAAAGAGGGCGAGGTTGTCTTGCTGGAAAATACACGTTTTGATGCCGGCGAAGAAGGTCGCGATGAAGAGTTCTGCAAAAAACTTGCAAGCTTTGCAGATATCTACGTTAACGATGCTTTCGGAACGGCTCACCGTTCACACGCAAGCACGGCTGCCATTGTGGAATATGGTTTTGTTAAAGAAGCTGTTTGCGGATTCCTTATTGAAAAGGAACTTTCCGTAATGGCAGATGCTTTGGACCATCCCGTTCGTCCGTTTGTTGCTATTCTGGGCGGCGCAAAGGTTGCGGATAAGCTTAACGTTATCAATAACCTGCTTGAAAAGTGCGATACGCTTATTATCGGTGGCGGAATGGCTTACACATTCCTTAAAGCAAAGGGATACGAAATCGGTAAATCCTTGCTCGACGAGGAAAAGCTTGATTATTGTAAGGAAATGATGGCAAAGGCGCAAGCCGCAGGCAAGCAAATTTTGTTGCCGGTTGATTGCGTTACCATTGCAGAATTCCCCAACCCAATTGACGCTCCCGTAGAAACGCTTGTTGTGGATGCCGATAAGATTCCTGCTGACCGTGAGGGCGCAGATATCGGTCCTAAAACAGCCGAACTGTATGCGGCGGAAATTAAAAACGCTAAAACAGTTATTTGGAACGGACCTATGGGCATTTTTGAAAATCCCATTCTTGCCGCAGGTACCAACTCTGTAGCAAACGCCATGGCGGAAAGCTCCGCAACGACAATTATCGGCGGCGGCGACAGTGCAGCAGCGGTTGCACAGCTTGGCTATGCGGATAAGATGAGCCACGTTTCCACCGGTGGCGGCGCAAGCTTGGAGTTGTTTGAGGGTAAAGTTCTTCCCGGTATCGCTTGCCTTAACAACAAATAAGTTTTGCAATAAGCTGGTGAGTTATGAGTAATAATTCAAGTTATATTCCAATCTATATGGCATCTGTCACTTTGCTGACAATGCAACGTAGATGGCGAATGAACAAAAATAATCTTATTCATCACAAAACCAAGGAGCGTATTATGACAAAACAAACTTTACAAGATTATCTTAACAAGCAGGTTAAGGTTATTGACGTATTGCAGCAGGAAATTACAGGTACGCTTGTAGAACTTACAGATGACAGCCTTATTTTGCAGACATCTCGCAATACCGTTGTTATTTCCTACGACTATGTTGTGCAGTTTCTTGTAAAAAACAGTATCTAATAAAAAACTAATCTAAGTGCGGTGTACCTTTTGCGTATGCCGTATCTTGATGATAAGGAGTATAATCATGAAAAATAAAATTATAGCAGGTAACTGGAAAATGAACAAAACCGTTGCCGAAACAAAGGCTTTGCTTTCCGACCTTATTCCCCTTGTTGCAAGTACAAGCAATACCGTTATCGTTTGTGTGCCCTTTACCGATTTGGCAACGGCAGTGGAACTTACTAGGGGAACCAATATTCACGTCGGCGCACAAAACTGCCACTGGAAGGAAAGCGGTGCGTACACCGGCGAAATTGCTCCTTCGATGCTTGCAGAGCTTGACGTTGAGTATGTCGTTATCGGTCACAGCGAGCGTCGTACCTATTTTGGCGAAACGGACGCAACAGTGCTTGCTCGCACACAGGCAGCCTTGGCAGCAGGCTTAAAGCCCATTGTTTGCATAGGCGAAACGCTTGAGGAACGCAGCTCCGGTAATATGGAAGCGGTGCTCAAACGTCAGGTTGTGGATGGTTTTGCCGATATCACGGCAGAGCAACTGGAAAATATTATTGTCGCTTACGAGCCTGTTTGGGCTATCGGCACGGGTGTAACAGCTACCGACGAACAGGCAAATGATGCCATTGCATATGTTCGCAGCGTTTTTGCCGATAAATATGGCAAGGATGTTGCCGATAAACTGTATATTCAGTACGGCGGCAGCATGAACGATAAAAACGCCGCAGGCTTGCTTTCGATGCCGCAAATCGATGGCGGACTTATCGGCGGAGCTAGCCTTGTTGCGGAAAAATTTGCCGCAGTGGTTTTGGCAAAGTAAGTTGGGAGGAGCTTTATGGATAAAAAGATTACGGCGCTTGTGATTATGGACGGCTATGGTTTGTCCGACCAAACAAGGGGTAATGCCGTAGGTACGCAATGCAGCCCGTACGTTCATTATCTTATGACAAGTTATCCTTCGTCTACGCTGGACGCAAGCGGCATGGCTGTCGGTTTGCCTGAGGGGCAAATGGGCAACAGCGAGGTCGGGCATCTCAATATGGGCGCAGGTCGCGTTGTGTATCAGGAGCTTACTCGTATTACCAAAAGCATTGGCGACGGCGACTTCTTTGAAAACTCCGCATTCCTAAATGCAGTGGAGTATGTTAAAAAGAATAACGGTAAGTTGCACTTGATGGGACTTATGAGCAACGGCGGAGTGCATTCGCATATCACGCATTGCTTTGCACTGTTGGAGCTTGCAAAAAGGCATGGGTTGGATAACGTATACGTTCATTGCTATATGGATGGTAGGGACGTTTCGCCCACAAGCGGCGCCGGCTTTGTGCAGGAATTGCAGGACAAAATGGACGAAATTTCTTTCGGTAAAATTGCTACCGTTTGCGGACGTTATTACGCAATGGATAGGGATAACCGTTGGGATCGCGTGGAAAAAGCATACGATATGCTTACTCTCGGAAAGGGCGTTAACTATGCAGAAAATGCTGTTGAAGCGCTCAATAAAAGCTATTCAGATGGCGTTACTGACGAGTTTGTGTTACCTACCGTTATTACGGAAAACGATAAACCGATTGCTACTATTGAAAATGGCGATGCAGTTATTTTCTTTAATTTCCGTCCGGATAGAGCGCGTGAAATTACTCGTGCGTTCACTCAAAGCGGATTTGACGGATTTGAGCTTAAAGGCAAGGCGCGCAAAGTTCATTGGGTGTGCATGACGCAGTATGACGAAAAATTTGTCGGTGTAGATATTGCATACAAGCCTCAAACGCTTGTTAATACGCTTGGCGAATATCTTGCCACAAGCGGAAAAACGCAACTTCGTATTGCAGAAACGGAAAAATACGCTCATGTAACGTTTTTCTTTAACGGCGGAGTGGAAGCTCCAAATGCAAACGAAAGTCGTATTCTTGTGCCTTCACCAAAGGTTGCCACTTACGACTTGCAGCCGGAAATGTCCGCCAACGAGGTTTGTCAACGTGCCGTTGCTGAAATTGAAAAAGGCAAGTTCGATGTTATGATACTTAACTACGCCAACTGCGACATGGTTGGACATACTGGCGTTATCCCCGCTACCGAACAAGCTGTTGCGACGGTGGACGAATGTGTGCGCAAGGTGGTGGAGGCTATTTTGCAAACGGGCGGCAGAGTGTTTGTTACTGCTGACCACGGTAATGCCGAGCGTATGCTTGCAGATGACGGCTCGCCGTTTACCGCTCACACCACAAACAAAGTTCCGTTCATTTTGGTTGACGAGCAACTTCGCGGCAAGGTTGAGCTTGCTAATGGTGCGCTGTGTGATATTGCGCCCACAATGCTTGCTTCTATGGGTATGGATATCCCTGCGGAAATGACGGGTAAATCACTTATCGTAAACAAGTAATACGTTGTTTGATTAGGTGTTGTGATGAGTGCATTGCGGCGTGAGAACTCGCAAGTATCGGCGTAAAAAGCTAAATCAAAGTATAATAAACACCCCGAGGAATTTGAGTATTCCATCGGGGTGTTTTGTTTGTCAGTTTTTTGTGTCGTGTGCGGAAGTCTTTTTGCAAATGTTGTAGTATCAGCTTAACTTGTTGATATAACCTTGCTTTGTAGTAACGTGTTGTTTAACGTAAGTAGGGCGGTGGTTGGTAGGTGTTTTGGAAATGGGGTGCGTATCGCTCTGATCATGGTTTGGCGCAAAAAAATGCCATCGGCATGTGAATGCATCTTGCAAAGCGTACAACTTTGTTGGATGCCTATCAACGCGACGATGGCTTGAGTGAATAGATGCTATTCTGGCAAGTCGTTGTTTTTTCGCTTGGCTTTTATTTGGGGCACTACCTCAACAAGAATAACGGATAGAATGACGAGTATTCCTCCGCAAACAATGTTCCAACCGAAGGCGTCTAAGCCGAGCGCAATGGATATAATTGCTCCTATCGGCGATTCGCATCCAAGCACAAGTGCTGTTTCTGCAGAGGGAATGTGTATTTGCGCGTAAGTTTGGGCAAAGTATGCAAAGGTCGTTCCAAATAAGGCCACAATTGCAAATCGCCACCAGATGTACGAAAACTCAATTTGTAGTGTACAATATTTGTCACTTTCAAATATAAGTGTCGCTAACACAAATAGTAATGCCGTTGTTGTCATCTGCAAAGTCGTAAAGGTGTACTGATCTGTTTCGTTTTGCGACATAACTCTTTCGCTCCACACGATTTGCAACGCAAACATAACCGCTCCGGCAAGCGTCAACAAATCTCCGATAAGGGCATTTTGTGCACCTTCTGCGGTACCAATATTAAGCAGTGCCAAGCCGGCAAAGGCGACCAATACACCTATTATGGTGGATGTAGTCGGGCGTTTTTTGCGAGTTATCCATACGATTAGCGGAACAATTACTACATACGATGCGGTAAAAAAGCCGCTATGCGCAGGTGTTGTGTAATTTAGCCCTATTATTTGTAACCAAAATGCAAAAAACAGAAATGTTCCGCCAATTGCCGAACAGATAATGGCTTGTTTGTTGAGCTTTACTTTTTTTGCAAAAATAATTGTCAAAAAAAGTGCCGCTATTGAAAATCTAATTGCGTTTAACAGTGTTGGTGTTTGCGGCATTTGGTATAAAAGCTGGTCGTTTAACACAAACCCCCAGCCCCAAATAATAGCCGTAACGGACAGCATTGCTAAAGCTATAAAATGTTTTTTTGATTTTTGATTTGTCATTTCTCGTAAAAAAAACGACACAACTAATATTAGTCTGTCGTTAAGGCAGTGTTAGCTTGTTTTGCAGGCTACTGCTACAAACACCGCCGTCGAGGGCGAATGGACACGGGATTGCTCCCACATTTCCCTCGGTATTAAATTCTACTATTATTATATGTCTTTCTTGCATTTTTGTCAACAATATTTCCATTTCAGCTTAATCGTAACAATGTGTTGCTTGATATTTTTGCGTAAAAATATTGCTTTGTTGTGGGGATTTTTGTTTGCTTTAATATGTCAACCCCTAAATCATGGCGGTAAAAAAGAGTTAAAGCAGTTGCGGAAGCAACGGCGTGCAAAGACATTTAATAAGAAGTAATTGTGGCAAATGCAACATCTGTTATGCAGATTATGCGTAAAAGATAGTGGTGTAAAACCGTAAACACGGCAATCACTGTATTTCAATAGTGTTCCGTTTAAGAGTGCAATTCAAACTTGGTTGGGCGTTTTTTGTTTTTAAAAGATTTTTAGGTATAAAAAAGGCTTGTCGCAACAGACAAGCCCTTAAAAATTCTTAATACTGCGCATTTGCAGTTGGCAGTATATGCCGAAACGGTATTCTCGTAGGTGGCTACTCCAAAGCTACCTTGTGGCACACATTCGTACCGCTTAGTGCTGCTGTGTTCCCACCCTGACACGGTTTACGGATCCACGTTGCACAAGACCTTGATATCAACACTCCTTGCGAGCTCCTGCTTTCCACACATAAAACCGCCTGCAACATTCAGCCCTACTGTAGCGGATTGTAGGTAACAGGGCACCGCTAGCTCCCCGCTTAGCGCAGTATATAGATTGTAGCATATTTTTCGTGCAAATGCAAGCGTTTACGTTAAAATAAGCCGATTGAGCGGTATTAACCTTGACTATAAATGCCGATAGTGGTAAAATAACGTCGAGAAGTGCGCTTTTGCCTGTTGATATTTACATGTGATTGTAGTAAAAACGGAGTGTGGCAAGTTAAGCATAAACAAAGTGGAACAATATTTGTCGTTGCCTTACTTGATGGACATGCGGTCGCAATAAGGATATTGTTCAATGCGGACGAGTGCGGTGGATAATTATATGTTTCTTGCCTTGCATTAAGGTGCTACACAACGCAAGCTTGCTGCTGCAGACATCGTTTTTTGTGATAGGCAGCATTGCGGTAGACAAATGTCGTTTTTATCGGGAGCGGGATTTTTCGTGTCCAAACAAAAGCGGCGAAAATATTAAAATGTGTGCATATGCACATTTATGCGGAGGAAGTATGATAAAGGAAAAAATAGATAGAATAAATTTTTTGGCACGCAAGTCAAAGTCGGAGGGCTTGACCGACGAGGAAGAGCAGGAACAGCTTCGTTTGCGCTCGGAGTATATACGCGAGTGGCGGTTGGGTGTAATTCAAACGTTGGATAACACTTACATCGTCGATGAACACGGCAATCAAACAAAATTGAAACGCAAGGATTGATTTTGTTGTTTCTTATTGTCTTTTAGTGATAAGATATTATGGTAAATGTTTGCAAATCGACTTTGATGCGAGCAATGGACTTTTATAAATTATAAAGAGTGGCGTTTATTTGCTTGCATTTTTGTGCGTTGTTTGCTACAATATCAATAACTAAATCAAATACGTTCGAGCAGGGACAAGACTGCGGAACAGGGTTTGCATAGAGAGCGCGTTGTATGCTGAAATACGCGACCTACCCGTCCGAAAGCTATCACCCTGCAAGTAGATTTGCCCAAATGCGTTAACGATTATGCGTGCGCACGGTAGGCATTTCCGGCAAGCGTTCCGTCACCAAGACGCAGGGTATAATCAGCGTACGCTTTGTGCTGCGTTGCCGTACTTGTTTGAAATGGTAAACCAAGGCTCGTTATGTGGAGGCGGTGTGTTTTTTCAAGCACGCCGCTTTTTGTGTTTTTAGCATGTGCGAGCAATAATCTGCATTAAAGCACGCACATACGGCGGTTAAAAGCTTGTAAGTGCGGCATAATATAAGTGTAATCACGATAAGCTGCAAAAAGGAGAGGCACATATGTCTAAGTACAAAAAGGTGGATAATTCGCTCAATTTTGTCGATAGAGAACTGCAGGTGCTGCAATTTTGGAAGGACAACAAAATATTTGAGCAGACAACGGCTAAGGGAGAGGGCTCGTTTACCTTCTACGATGGACCGCCCACAGCCAACGGAAAACCGCACATCGGGCACGTTTTAACTCGTTCGATAAAGGATCTTATTCCGCGCTTTCAGGTAATGAAAGGCAAAAACGTTTTGCGCAAGGCAGGCTGGGATACACACGGCTTACCCGTCGAGCTTGAAGTGGAAAAGCTTTTGGGCATCGACGGCAAAAAGCAAATCGAGGCGTACGGTATCGAACCGTTTGTGGAAAAGTGCAAAGAATCCGTTTGGAAGTACGAGGGGGAATGGGAACGTCTGTCCGACCGCGTGGGTTACTGGGTGGATATGAAGCACCCCTACGTTACCTACGATAATAACTATATCGAGTCGGAGTGGTGGGCGTTAAAAAACATTTACGAGCAGGGGCTTTTGTACAAGGGCTTCAAAATCGTGCCGTACTGTCCGCGCTGCGGAACTGCACTTTCCAGTCACGAGGTGGCTCAGGGGTACAAGGACGTCAAGGAAAAATCTGCCGTGGCAAAGTTTTTGGTGGATGGCACTACGGATACTTATTTTCTTGCATGGACAACTACGCCTTGGACATTGCCGAGCAACGTTGCACTGTGCATGAATGCGGAGTTTGACTACATTACCGTGCTTGCCGAGGACGGAAATAAGTATATTCTCGCAAAGGAGCTTGTGAGTAAGCACTTTGAAGAGGGTAAATATCAGGTCATTGACGAGCACAAGGGCAGTTATTATGAGCGCAAGCACTACAAACCGTTGTTTACTTACGCTACCGAAAAGGACGATTGCTACTACGTTACCAACGACAGTTACGTTACTCTTACCGACGGAACGGGTATTGTGCACATTGCGCCCGCATTCGGTGAGGACGATGCAAACGTCGGCAGACGCTATGGCTTGCCCCTTGTGCAACTTGTTGGCGAGGACGGCAAGTTTGTTGATGGCTGTGGCGAGCTAACGGGCGTGTTCTGTAAGCAAGCGGATAAGCTTATTTTGGCAGACCTCAAAAAGAGAGGCTTGCTGTTTGCCGAGCTTATGTTTGAGCACAGCTATCCGCATTGTTGGCGTTGCGACACTCCGCTTATTTACTATGCGCGCAAGTCTTGGTTTATCAAGATGACTGCCGTTAAGGAAAAGCTACTCAAAAACAACGCATCGATAAATTGGATTCCGTCTACAATCGGCAGCGGCAGAATGGGCAACTTCCTTGAAAATGTTATCGATTGGGGTATTTCCCGCGATAGATATTGGGGTACGCCATTGCCCGTTTGGATTTGTAACAAGTGCGGCAAGGTGCATGTTGTCGGCAGTCGTAAGGAGCTTGCCGAAAAGTGTGGCTGCTCTGAGAATATTGAGCTACATCGTCCGTTTATCGACGACTGCACATGGAAGTGTGACTGCGGCGGAGAATACGTTCGCACACCGGAGGTTATCGACTGCTGGTTCGATAGCGGTAGCATGCCTTATGCGCAGTTCCACTATCCGTTTGAAAATAAGGAGTTGTTTGAACGCAACTTCCCTGCAGACTTTATTTCCGAAGCTGTTGACCAAACGAGAGGTTGGTTTTACACGTTGCTTGCGGTATCAACGTTGTTGTTCGATAAAGCCCCCTTCAAAAATTGTATCGTTTTGGGGCTTGTCGGCGACGAGCATGGCGTAAAGATGTCCAAGCATAAGGGTAACGTTGTTGATCCGTGGGATAGCTTTAACAAGCAGGGAGCTGATGCGGTGCGTTGGTATTTCTACACGAGTTCTGCTCCGTGGTTGCCTTCACGTTTCTACGACGAAGCCGTTTCGGAAACACAGCGTAAGTTTTTGGGCACATTGTGGAATACTTACGCATTCTACACGTTGTACGCCGATATCGACGACTTTGATCCAAGCAAGTACTCGTTGGACGATTGCAAACTTACTCTTATGGATAAGTGGTTGCTTTCAGAGGTTAATCAACTTGTAAAAACTGTTGACGAGGGTTTGTCGCGCTATGAGATTACGGAGTCGGCAAGGGCTATCGAGCGCTTTACCGATATGCTTAGTAACTGGTATGTTCGCCGTTCGCGTGAGCGTTATTGGGGAGCCGCTTGGACGGACGATAAACAGGCTGCATATATGACGCTGTACACGGCGTTGGATACTCTTGTAAAGGTAGCAGCTCCGTTTGTTCCGTTTATTACGGAAAGCATTTATCAAAATATCACGGCAAACTTTTTCGATGACGCTCCTCGTTCGGTGCATTTGTGCGGTTTCCCTGTGGCGGACGAAGCCCGCATCAACGAAAAGCTTAATGCAATGATGGAAGCGGTTTTGGATATCGTTGTGCTTGGACGTAGTGCGCGTAATGCCGCTAATGTTAAAAACCGTCAGCCTCTTGCCAGAATGTTTATTGCGGGCAGTTTGCTGTTTAGCGAGGAAATGAAAGAAATCGTTAAAAACGAACTTAACGTTAAGGAACTTTTGCAAGTGGATTCCGCCGATGACTTTGCCGATTACGAAATTAAGCCGCAACTTAAAACCGTTGGACCGAAGTACGGCAAAGTGTTGGGCATTATTCGTGAGCGACTTGCTCATCTTGGCGAAGAGGCTCGCAGGGTTGTTGAGCAGGTGCGTAACGGCGGTACGTTTAGCTTTGATGCAAACGGCTTGCACGTTGAACTGACCAAGGATGATTTGTTAATATCCTCCACAAACAGACAAGGATATTCGGTTGTGTCCGACCACGGAGAAACTGTTGCGTTGGACGTAACGCTTAGTGATGACCTTATTGAAGAAGGTTATGTTCGCGAAATTATTTCTAAAATTCAAACTATGCGCAAGGAGTGCGATTTTGTGGTTACCGACCATATTATCGTAGGCTATTCCGCGACAGGTAAAATTGCTCGCATATTTGATAAAAATGCTGCGGAAATTGCAAAAGGAACACTTGCAGATGCCGTTAGACCTGCCGATTTTGGCACACACGGTAAGGTGTGGGATGTTAATGGCGAACAATTTACGTTGTATTTGACCAAAGCATAAGGATTTGACGAACATGCGGTTTGTTGAATTACACCGATAATTTAATTGTATAATAAAAAACGCCTTGCGAATGCATGTTAAAGTGCTCGTCGGGCGTTTTTTGTTGTAAAGAAAATTGTTTGTTTTGTAAAAAAGGGTTTATTATAATTTTGAAAATGTTGTTGATGACTTTTGTTTTTGTTGTGTGTGTGGTGCAATCTTTATCGATAGTCGTTGCTCAGTCCAAGTAGATAATCTGCGCTAACTTCCAAATATCGGCATAGTAAATAAAGCGTTTCGATGGACGGAACAGTTTTTCCGTGTTTGTAATCGGATACGCATTGTTTCGCCACTCCTATCGCATTGGCTATTTCCGTTTGAGTTTTGTCGGTTGTTTTTAAGATTTCGTTAAAGCGTTGTTGGAAAATCATAAAAATAGTATAAGTTAATTTGTAAGTTTTTACTTGACAGTAAGTTAATAACTGACTATAATATAAAAAGGCGATGATTTAATAGCCGTGTTTAAAATCAAAGGAGGAAAATTTAATGTTTTGTAAAAACTGTGGAAACGAAATCGACAACAATGCATACGTTTGCCCTAAATGCGGCGTGCGTACGCAAAGCGGTGCACCCGAAAAACGCAATACGCTTGCATTGCTCGGCTTTATATTTGCGTTTTTAGTTCCGATTGCCGGTTTGATTTTGTCAATTCTTGGACATAAAAAGGCAAGCGAGTTTGACGATGATAGAAAAGGGCTTGCAAAAGCGGGTATTATTATTTCCGTCGTATTTATGGCGTTAAATTTGGTTTTAGGTGTTATTAATTCTATAATACTTGTATCGGCACTCGCATGAATATTTACAAATAGGGATGGGCTTTCCGTCCTTTTTTTTCCAAGGCAATTTTGTGTATACATTTTGTTGTTCAATGGCAATTTGTTTCAATTAAATGTGCCATTAAATATGCTTTAAGCGTTTTTTTGTTGTAAAAAACTATTATGTTTTGAATGGTTATACTTTGAATTTTGTTCGAGTTTGTTGTGTTTGCAATGGTGTTTTTGAGTTAATTTATTATGTGAGTGGTGGCTTGTGCACCTATTGTTATTTACGGATTAATTTAGTAATTGTTTTGATTGTTTTTTGTATTTCTGTTTTGAAGGCAAGGCTCTGTTTTATAGGTTATTTTATGTTGAGTTTGATATTTCTTTTTGTTGACGTGTATCGGTTTTGTGTTAAAAATGTGTTTTTTGTTACACTATAGTAAAATCAGTTGAGAAAAAAAACAATTTATTATATAATTATAAAATGAAAATCAATAACGAGTGGGAAGATTATCAAATAATTGCCACGGGTGATGGCGAAAAGCTGGAGCGGTGGGGCGACGTTGTTTTGCTCCGTCCTGATCCGCAGGTCATTTGGCATGCGGCAAAACCTTTGGCAAGCATTGTCAAGCCCGATGCACGCTACGTTCGCTCTAATACGGGCGGTGGACATTGGGAGTACAATCGTGCCGTTCCGGAGCAATGGCAAGTATCTTGGCGTAATTTAACTTTTTCCGTAAAGCCGATGGGGTTCAAGCATACAGGGCTTTTTCCTGAGCAAGCGGCAAATTGGGCGCTGATGACTGACCTTATTCGTTCGGCGAATCGACCGATTAACGTTCTCAATTTATTTGCGTATACAGGCGGTGCAACCGTTGCTTGTCTTGCCGCAGGCGCAAGCGTATGCCACGTCGATGCCGCCAAAAACATGGTGGAGCGTTGTCGTGAGAACGTTGCGCTAAGCGGACTTTCAGATAAGCCCGTGCGTTACATCGTGGACGATTGTCGCAAGTTTGTAAAGCGGGAGATTAATCGTGGCAGACGTTATGACGCGATAATCATGGATCCCCCCAGCTACGGCAGAGGCGCAAACGGAGAGATTTGGAAAATCGAAGACGATATTTGCGATTTTGTGGAGCTGTGTTCGGGCGTGCTGAGTGACAATCCTCTTTTTGTACTTATCAACTCGTACACAACGGGTTTGCAGCCTGCAGTGTTAAGCAATATTCTGCAGCGCACCATTTCGGCTACCGGCAGAGTGGATGCCTACGAAGTTTGTTTGCCTACTGATGAGGGTATCGTTTTGCCGTGCGGTGCAAGTGGAATTAAGATTTTTTAGTGCAGTAACTGGTGTTAAAATGTGCATAACATACGCTTAAATACTGTTTAACGGCACTTAACAAATATTTGTGCGCAATTTTGCGTTTCGTTTTTTAATGTCCCTGCGCGAGCAAGAGTGTTTGTGCGGGGGTAAAGCATAACTAAGGAGAACAAAGTATGGGTAGAAATTTTACAATGGACGACGTTGCCGTTTTGTATGAGGATAACAGCATTCTGGTTGTCGTAAAGCCGCAAAATATGCCGTCGCAATCGGATGCAAGCGGTGATATCGATTTGCTAACGTTGTTAAAGGACTACATAAAAAACAAATACAACAAACCAGGCAACGTGTATTTAGGGTTGGTGCATCGCCTCGACCGTCCCACGGGCGGTGTTATGGTGTTTGCCAAAAACAGCAAATCTGCTGACCGTCTGTCGGCGCAAATTCGCGATGGCGAAATGTCAAAGCTGTACCTTGCCACCGTTTTGGGACAGCCTCGTCAATCTTCCGATACACTTGTAAACTATCTCAAAAAGAATGCTCTCACCAACACGGTGTACGTTGCCACCTTTGGCGACCACGATGCAAAGCGCGCGGAGCTTAGTTACAAAACCTTGCAATCAACGGATAATATCAGTTTGTTGCGAGTGCAGCTGGGCACGGGACGTAGCCATCAAATAAGGGTGCAAATGCAAGCCATCGGCTGCCCTGTGTACGGCGATGCTCGCTACGGTGGCGATATTGTTCGCGGAGCAAATCTTGCGCTGTGGGCGTATCGTTTGGAGTTGCAGCACCCAGTCAGCAAGGAAAAAATGGTGTTTGTGGCGTATCCGCCGCAAATCGAGCCGTGGGTGCACTTCGATATTGCCAAGCACCTTGAGGCTTTTTCCGATAGCGACGATTCCGCCGAGGACGGTGTTGCGCTTTTTGCCAAGCCCTATACCTCGGATAACCTCGATTAACGCTCAAAACGCATTTATTGCATTTTTTATGGCAAAATCCAATTCTTTTTGCGGATATTATTTTGTAAATCGTTGACAATAAACGCAATAAAAGGTAAAATATTACAGTATGCGAGCAGTCTGCTCGTTTGTTGGCAATCGCCAACCTTATAATAATGTTGGGTGTATTGGCACCCTTCGGAGGATATTGTGAAGAAATTTTTAAGTTTTGTACTTGCGCTTACCTTGCTTGTAAGCCTGTTTGCCGTTACGGTAGCTTTTGCTGATACCGAAGGCGAAGGCAACGCTACAACTCCGGTTGTAACCATCGACAATGCCCTGTTAAAGGATAAAGTCTTGGCTGCCTTCCCCGAATTCAAAAATTCAATCGTTTCCGATGGTTCTCGTGACCTGTTGGATTGGATTAGCAGCAAGGATAGCCTTTCCACGGACGAAATCGATACCATTTTTGCCGGTATCAATTACAGACGCTCCATCGATAATGTAAAGGATAGCGCAATCAAGCGCGAAATCATCGACGTTAGCGACTACACAACTGATTCCGTCACTACGGATAGCGTTGTGACCGTAAAAGCAAATGCCGATGGCAAGTTTGTAAAGTTGGACGATGGAAAATGGTACGAGGCAAAGCTTACATGCAGCACCACGTCGGAAAGCCACGAACACAGCAACACTTGCTACGATTTTGTTTTGTATATCGAGTGTGCAACGGGCTGTGCAAACGCACGTCACGAGCATGTTGATATCGACGGCACAACCTACACCGTGTACAACGATAAGTACGATAAAATCTGCGTTGAATACTACACGCCCAGTCAAGACCGCGAGGGCGACGGCACAACCGTTAGCAGCGGCACGGTTAAGTTCTCCACTGTGGGTATGTGGTCGTTCCGCTATGTTGTAAAGAGCAACGACGGTGAGGATGTTTACGGCAAATCTGATTTTATCCATGTTCAAATAGCCGACCAAACCGCTCCGCAAATCACACCCACTGCAGATAGCTCCGCGTCCACCGGCACAAAGGACGAGGAAAACAGCAATACTATTTATTATACTAAAAAGGAATCTGCAGAAAAAACCGGTCTTACCGCAGGCACGAACTTTTCAGTAAAGAGCTACAGCTACTACTACACGGTAGAGGATACCAGTTCCATCAGCTACACATACGTTATCAAAAAGCTTGTTAACGGTGCTTGGACGGAAATTTACAACAGCACGGATAAGGTTGTTGCGGAAGGCTACGAGGACTACGTTACCACGGGCGGCACAATTACCCCCAAAACAGAGGATATCACAGGTAGCGCAGTGTACCAAATCGTGTACACCATCAAGGATGCAAACGGCTATGTGGGCGTTAATGCACTTCCCAAAGTAGAGGCGGGCAAAACAAGCGTTAAATCCGGCAGTTACTACATTTCATCTAAGTTCAGCGAAATGAGCCTTGACGAAATGCTTACCCTTAACCTTGCGGTAAACGAGCCTACAAAGACCGATTCTACCGATAGCACAAGTGGCGTTTCCGCTTGGAAAATTATTTTGTACGTTATCGCAGGCTTATCTGCAGCAGGCATCGTTGTGCTGCTTGTTGTAAAACCCCGCGATGCTCAACCTGCACAAGGTGGCAGAATCCACTACGGCGCAGCTTCTGAGCAACCCGTTGTAGACGATGTGCCCGTTGTCGATGTTACGGATAACACCGAAGCAGACGCTCCCATTGAGGATGCTCCTGCAGACGACGCGGATAACCAATAAAACAAATTTATTGCGCACAAATAAGTAAATAGCTTATACTAAGCGGCATCACGGTTTATATCGTGGTGCCGCTTTTTGTGTTGCGGACAACTCACATGTGGTTATTTTATGCTACAATGAGTTTATTAGTTAAGAGAATGGGGGTGGTGCATTCCAATGCTTGTGCCGTGATGTATATGTGGTATGTAATAATAAGTGGTGGGCTTGCAAAACGCAAATTCGGCTCGAAAACCAAGTGAGTGGAATTGATGTGAACCCAAAAAGTTGGACAAAATAATATAGTTAAAAGAATTTGTATTTTTAGGGGGCAATACCCCCTATTTTTTTATGGTTAATTTGCAAGCAAAACGTAATTTTTGGGGTATTTGCGGAAAAATTGTTTAATTTTTATTTATTTTGTTGTTTTATCGCTTGACACGACAAGACGGGGGGGGGGTATAATAAACTCGGACGGGAATATAATACAACGAGAACGCACCTTGTTTGCAAGGATTGTGAACATCTTTCCATATGGAACGGATAAGATTTTCTATCAAGTGTCATCCTGAGCGAAGTGCGTAGCACGCAGTCGAACCCGTTAGGGCGATGCGTGAGCATCGGGATCTACTCTTTATACTTAATGATATTGTTCCTGTTCCGCCCTTAGATTCTGCTTCGGCATACGCCTCGCACTGCTACGCAGTTCGACTTCGCTTGCGCTCCGCTCAGAATGACATTGGGCGGTGTGGTAGCTTATATTTTAACAATTATT
>CAZSIF010000007.1:0-89891 GCA_964607155.1 uncultured Oscillospiraceae bacterium | reverse complement strand
AGGCTTTTGAGAGATTGCACAATCGATTGCCCCGCCCCTTAGATTCTGCTTCGGCATACGCCTCGCACTGCTGCGCAGTTCGACTTCGCTTACGCTTCGCTCAGAATGACATGGGGGCGGTGGGTGGTGAAATATTATAAAAAAGGTGGCTGTAATCGTTTGACAAAAATGCAATAATAAAGTAAAATGTTCTAAGCCGCTTAAAAAGGGTTATTTTGTCAAGCGTAGATTTGGTCTGCCACCCTTGTTTAGCGAGACTCTGAAACGGGAGGTAATACACGATGTACGCTATTGTTAAAACCGGCGGAAAACAGTACAAGGTGACGGAAGGTCTTGTTTTTGAAACGGAACTTTTGGAAGCCGCTGTTGACTCGAAGGTGGAGCTCGAGGTTGTTTTGGGCGCAGACGAAACTAACGTTTTTGTCGGCAACGATGCAAGCAAGGTTAAGGTATCCGCAACTGTCGTTGAACACGGCAAGGGTAAAAAAATCAATATCTTTACCTACAAAGCAAAGAAAAACATCCGCAAGCGTCAAGGACACAGACAGCCTTACACAAAGCTTAAGGTTGATTCCATCACGATTGCATAATGACAGACATTACAATCAGACGAAAAAACAACTCGATCTTTGAGGTTGACGCAAGCGGACACACCGGCTACGGTGAAAGCGGCGAGGATATTGTTTGTGCAGGCGTTAGTACGCTTATTCAGTCTGCATTGCTCGGCTTGCTGCAAGTGGTCGGCATAAACGTTAAATATACCGTCAACGAAAAAGAAGGCTCGCTTAGGTTTACTCTTCCGGAAAAAATGACCGCTGCCGAAAGGCACGACGCGGACGTGGTTTTGAACACCATGTTGTGTGGTTTGCAGGATTTCTATCAAGAGTATTCCGACTACATCAATTTGGAGGTAAAATAACATGATGTTTATCAAGCTGCAGTTATTCGCCCACAAAAAGGGAATGGGCAGCACGAAAAACGGACGTGACAGCGAAAGCAAACGCCTTGGCGCAAAGCGCGCAGACGGACAATTTGCAAAGGCTGGTAACATTCTCGTTAGACAACGTGGCACACATTTTCACCCCGGCAACAACGTTGGTATCGGCAAGGACGACACCCTTTTTGCGTTGATTGACGGCGTTGTAAAGTTTGAGCGTTACGATAAAACGAGAAGACAAGTTTCCGTTTATCCCGTTGCAGAATAATTAACAACAAAGCAGAAGCCGAGGTTTTTTGCCTCGGCTTTCAAAAACCGTGCGTTTTTCCGTATGCAACACTAACCAACCTTAAAACAGTCCCTTAGCCATCTGCTATGCCCTTTATTGGTATGCAAAAGTGCAGGCGATTGTTGGTGTGTTTGCGTTACAAAGCCTGTTTGAGCCTGCAAATATAACATATTGGGGCGTGGGTGAACGAGGCAGGACGAAACGTGCAAATGGGCGGCAAGCCCTTGTTGATACAAATGACAAAATCGCTTTCGACCTTTCAAGCCTCGGCGGAATATTTTTCCGTTCAGGACACGTTGGAGTGCGGACAAGTTTTTAGGTACAAAAAGCTGGACGGTGCCTACGAGGTTTTTTCGCTGGATAAATATGCTCGGTTGACCACGGACGGCAAATGCGTTTGCGTTGAGTGCACCGACGCGGACTACTTTTGGCATTACTTTGACCTTGACGCCGACTACTCGCAGCGGGTAAAGGAAATTTCCGCAATATCGCCGCTTATGCGTGAGGCGTGCGGCTTTGGCAAGGGCATACGCATACTTAACCAAAACGCCTTTGAGGCAATGATATCCTTTATAATATCCGCCAACAACAACATCAAGCGCATTCAGCTGATTGTGGAGCGTTTGTGCGAGGCGGTGGGACAAAGGACGGATTTTGGGTATGCATTCCCGACCGTGCAGGAGCTGGCGGCTTGTCCGTTGCAAACTTTTACGCAGGCGGGCGCAGGGTACAGGGATAAGTATCTTGCCGATGCGTCCAAGCAGCTTATCGACTACGACCTTGACGCGTTGCGCAATGTGGATACTGAAACGGCACGCAAGGAGCTTTATCGCTTTAAGGGCGTGGGGCCGAAAGTGGCGGATTGCATATTGCTTTTTGGGCTAAATCACGGCGATGTTTTTCCCGTTGATACTTGGATTAAAAAGGTGTATCACCAATATTTCGAGCACGGGCACGCTGAAAATGCCATTTCCGACTATTTTCGGTCGATTTTTGGTCAAAATGCAGGTCTTTGTCAACAATATTTGTTTTATTTTCAACGAAAGTGTAGACAAAATGAAATAAATATTGTACAATATAATTGATAAAATTTTGGAGGTAACAAAAATGCTTCGCGAAAGAAAGATAGCTTTTTTTATTGACGTAGATAATCTGGGATTGGATTACGAGCATTATGAAGGCTTGATGTCGCAAATTAAGCCCATGGGCGAAATTGTTTACGGTGCAATTTACGGTGCCGGTGAAAGAAAGCATAAGGAAATTATCGAGATTGCCGACTTTAACGGATATACTGTTCGCCGTGTTGCTCGCAGCAAACGTCGTGGTCGCAAAAACTTTGACCCCCGTATGCTTGTGGACGTTGTGGACGCAGTAAATCAAGCTACCGTTATCGATGCAGTGGTTATCGCAGCTCAACCTGCCGATATGGTGCATCTGTACACCTATCTGCGTAACAGAGGCATTGCTATTATCGCTGCCGATAATAACCCCGACCAAGCAAGCAGAGGCTTCGTTTCGGAGTTTGTTGACCTCGGTAAGGTTGAAATTGTTAGGGCGCCTAAAATTAAAAAGCCCGTTCTCGCTAAGAGAGAGCCTGCTCCCAAGCAAGAACCCGTTCATACGGAAATCGACCAAACCGACGCTTTGCTTCGTGAAATTGACCGTCTGCGCAAGGACGTAGCTCCCAAACAGACTATCACCATTGCAGACCAAGTTCAGCATTTGGACGATATTGCTGCAAGCCAGCCTGCTGCTAAGGAAGAAAGCAACGACGACCTTCTTCTTAGAATTAAGAAGATGTTGGATTCTGCTGAGTAATCCGATTTTTTTGACATTTACATAACAAAGGCTGTTGCGCCTTAGCAACAGCCTTGTTTTGCTATGATATTACAGGAGTGCCATGATTTGTTTTGTGGCACTCTTTTTTTGAGTAGAAGCATTATGGGGGGATATGTGTGGTGGGATTTTTTTGTAAAAAACAAGAATGGCGTAGTGCTTTTGTGCGCGTCGTTTTTTTTGTTGCGCAGGAGGGGGTGGCTGTAAGTTGATAGCATTAACAGAACAATCCCTCCGTCACGTTCCGCGACACCTCCCTTTACACAAGGGAGGCTTTTTGCGGATTGCGTAGTTGTAACGATCCTTCGATAAAACGCCTTTTGCACAAGGGAGGGACTTTTTGCGGATTGCGTTTGCATTGCAAGGGCTTTGTGGCGTGTTTTGCAGCAAGCATTGTATAGGCTCCCTTGTGTAAAGGGAGCTGGCAGCTGTGCTGACTGAGGGATTGTGGCAATTACGTTATCCACTTTGGTTATGCTACGAATGACACTTAAAACAAATGAATACAAAACGGTGCTATTTTAACCTTGCTTTTGTTGCGTAGATGTTTTTGCCGAGTGCGCGGAACTTGGCTTCGTACTCTGTTACAATGTTGCCGTCCTTATCGGCGGCAAGGTTGTAATCGGTGTCGAAAGTGACAAAGCCGTTTTCGGCATAGCTTTCCAGTGAGTACTCAAAAAAGGGCAAGTCGTCGGTTTTTTGCCTAATTATGCCGCCATCGGCAAGCAATTCCTTGTAAATTGCAAGATAATTTTTGCTCGTAAGCCGTCTGTTGGCGTAGGTCTTTTTGGGGAATGGGCAGGAAAAATTCAGCAAAATTTCCGACACGCTATGCTTGGGCAGATAGTGCAGTAGGTTTTCCGCACGGCAGTTCAAAAACCTTAGGTTGGCGAGCCCCAGCTTTTGGGCATTTTCGCACGCGACAACAATCACGTTGGATAGCTTTTCCAACGCAATGTAGTTGTTTTGCGGATTTTGCGTTGCCGCCTGTATGGCAAATCCGCCTTTGCCGCAACCAAGCTCCAAAATCAGCGGATGGTCGTTGCCAAAAATCTCTTTTGGGCTAACGACAAAGTTCTTTTCTTCTTCTGTTAATTTGTAAAATTCTTCAACTTCTCGATGTAAAAGGACGTCGTTTATTGCCGCCATTCTTTCTTCAAGATGTTTTTTGTATCTCATTCTCATATAAAATCACCATTTTAATAAGTAGGTTTCGATGTTGGTTCGTTGCGCCCGAATGTCATTCTGAGCGGAGCGCAAGCGAAGTCGAACTGCGCAGCAGTGCGAGGTGGCAACCGAGCAGAATCTAAGGGGCGGTTTTGTATAACGCAAAGATTTGTGGCAGTATTTAGTAGATCCCGATGCTTACGCATCGCCCTACGGGTTCGACTACGGGCTACCGCCCTACGCTCAGGATGACACTGTAATTGTGTCTTTGGTTTGTTCAAATCAGCAGTACGCTTTGATTACACGCCATTTAACATTGGTATTCAATGTACAGCTATCGTCCTGCGCTCAGGATGACACATGAACTTATGGATATGTTTAATAGAACAATCCCTCCGTCACGTTCCGCGACACCTCCCTTTACACAAGGGAGGCTTGGGGCGGATTGCGTAGTTGTAACAATCCCTCAATAAAACGCCCTTTTCACAAGGGAGGCTTGGGGCGGATTGCATTATTTACATTGCAGGGGCTTTGCGAGTGTTTTGCAGCAAGCATTGTATAGGCTCCATTTATACAAGGAAGGCTTTTGTAACAATTCAACAGCTTAATGTGAAAATATATAGTAAATCCAGACTATGCAAAAATTGCGTTCAGTACGGATTAGCTGTCCATTTTATTTGCTAAACGTCACATTAAAGCATATTTAATGCGCTTTACTGGTTGTTATATGCTTTATCAAGGTCGGCGAGCCAATTTTCGGCACAGCCGTCCGACGGCATGCGATGTCCGTACTTGGATATATCCACCGAGCCGAGTTTTACGCTATCCGGCGAGCAAGAACGCTTGAACTGTTGCGAGAAAAATCTGCGTATAAATACGCGCAACCATTTGTAGATGGTGTCCTTATCGTACACGCCGTCAAAACTCTTTTGTGCCAGTGCGTATATCTTTGCCGGCGTAAAGCCTTTGCGTACAAGCATAAACAAAAAGTAGTCGTGCAAGTCGTACGGTCCAACGATATCTTCCGTCACCTGCTTGATTTCGTTTTCCTTGGGGGGCAGCAGCTCGGGGCTGATGGGCGTGGCAATTATATCTTTTAGCACCTTGCCCGTTGCGTCGTTTTTAGTCGCGCGGTGTTGCAGCAGTGCACGCACAAGAGTTTTGGGCACGCCTGCGTTTGCGCCGTACATGGACATATGGTCGCCGTTATAGGTCGCCCAGCCCAGTGCCAGTTCCGACATATCCCCCGTGCCGATAACCAAGCCGCCAACCTGATTTGCAATATCCATAAGCACCTGTGTGCGTTCGCGCGCCTGTGCGTTTTCGTAGGTGGTATCCGTAATTGTTATGTCGTGCCCGATATCCGCCAAATGCTGCGTTACCGCCTTGCTGATATCCACTTCGCGTATGGTTGTGCCCAACGCTTCCGCAAGTTTGTGCGCGTTGCCGCGTGTGCGGTCGGTGGTGCCAAAGCAGGGCATAATTACGGAAATGATGTCCGTCGCATCGCGTTTTAGCAGTTTTAGTGCGTTTGCCGATGTCAACAGTGCAAGCGCGCTGTCCGTTCCGCCCGATACGCCGATAACCAGTTTGTTTGCGTGGGTGTGTTCGACGCGTTTTTTAAGTCCGTATGCCAGTATTGTCATTGCACGCTCGCAACGAGTTGCGCGTTCTTGGGCATTTTGCGGAACAAAGGGCGACGGATCGTATACGCGCAAAAGCTTGCCCTCGGTCGGTTGGTTAAAGGACACGGTAACGTAGTCGTGCGTCTGTTTGGTTTTAAGGCGAGTGCGTTCGTTGGCGATAAAATCCACGTCGATTTCCGCGCGTGCGTAGCCGTCGGTAAAGGGTTCTGCCTCGGCAAGCAGCTCGCCGTTTTCGCAAATAATATTGTGTGCGGAAAATACCGTTGACGATGTGGATTCCGACGGCGCGGAGGACGCGTACATATAAATCGAGCAGGTTTTGCCGGACTGAATTTCCAACATTTTGCGGCGGTAATCGGCTTTGCAGACCGTTTCGTTGCTTGCCGATAGGTTAAGTATAACCGTTGCGCCCGCCTCCGCATGCTTGTACGACGGGCTTTCCGCCACCCAAACGTCCTCGCAAATTTCGATGGCAAACCTAAAATCGGGGTAGAGCGCGTCGGCAAAAATCAGTTTTGTGCCAAACGGTACCGTGTCGCCGAAAAGCTGTATGGTGGTGTTGCCCTCAAATGCCGGCGTAAAAATGCGCTTTTCGTAAAACTCGTTGTAGTTGGGCAGATAGGATTTGGGCACAATGCCAAGCACCTTGCCTTTGTGCAGCACGGCGGCAACATTGTAAAGGCTTCCGCAAGCGTCGTTGATGGGCAAGCCAACAACCGTGATGATGTCTGTATCGGATAGTTCGTCGGCGATAAGCTTTAAGCCGTCAAGCGCCGCCTTGCGCAGTGTGCCCTGAAAGAACAGGTCGTCGCAGCAGTAGCCCGTGACGCACAGCTCGGGGAAAAGCGCAAGCTTTATGCCATCTTGCGCAGCTTGCTTGGCGCGTTGGATTATCTGGTTGCAGTTAAAGGCAACGTCGCACACGCGAACCTCGGGCGAAATGCACGCAACGGAAATTATGCCGAGCGGTGAGCTTGACGTGGGCGTTTGCAAGTCTGCCGTGGTTGCGCCGAGTGCTTTGGCAAGCGCATCAAGCTTGTCCGCACGAATGGTTTTTGAGCCGCCGCACATTATCTTGTTGACGGTGCCCTGCGATATGCCGCTTTTTTGCGAAAGCTCGGCAAGGGTGATTCCTTGCGATTTTTTTAGTTGATTTAGCTTTTTGACTATTTGTGTTGTGGTCATTGCTTGCCTCGATTTTTATTATTATTCGGCTTGTGGTCGAATGTATATGGCGATAATTTTTGCTTATTCGGCGCGGTTGCCGAACTTGTGCAGTTTTATTTGATTGTTTGGCGCAGTGCCGAGTTGTATGATTGCTATTTGCGCATTCGGTGCAGTTGTCCAGTTGCGGAGATTTTGTTTGATTGTTCGGCGCAGTGGGCGAGTTGCGGTGATTGTTATTTGCTTGTTCGTGTCTGCGGTGGATTATACAGCGATATTATTTACATATTATTTTACCACTTATTATATGTTTATTGCAACTAATTTGATGGTAAAAGCGGTAATTTTTTATATTTTTTTTATAAAATCTTTTTTGGTTTATAATTTGGCTTGATGTTGTATGCGGTTGTTGCAGTGGCAAAATTTTTGGGGAGAAGTCGTTTTTAGTTGTCATCCTGAGCGGCGTGCGCAGCACGCAGTCGAACCCGTAGGGCGATGCGGTAGCATCGGGATCTACTTCTTTATACTCAAATGTATTTTTCCTGTGTCGCCCCTTAGATTCTGCTTCGGGGTGAACCCTCGCACTGCTGCGCAGTTCGACTTCGCTTGCGCTCCGCTCAGAATGACATAGGGGGCGGAACGGTGGAGTGAAATTATATAAAATATCTTTCCTGTGGCATATGACATCGTGCGAACCGTTACTTATTACAATAAGAAGATGATTTTTGTATAATGATGACATTGGGGGCAGTTGGTGTGAACAAGGGGGCGGTTGTGGCGAACAAGTTGATTTTTTATCCAATTCTGTTGACTTTTACGGTGCGTGCGATATAATAATCTTATCAAGCCGTGGCGCGCGTGGGCTGTGTGTGCTCGTGCAAAAACCAAGGAACGCTATCGGTTTAATAGGAGAGTTATTATGTATTGCACAAATGTGGATTTGTATGAGTTTTTCAACCTTAAAAAGCCCGAGGGCGGCAGGGGCATTCTGACGGTGTACGCTCGCAAACGCAACGAGGAAGACCCTGCAACTATGCTTCGTCCGGCAATGCTTGTTTTGCCCGGTGGCGGCTACGAATATGTTTCTTACCGCGAGGGCGACCCCGTGGCTATGCAGTGGCTTGCAAGGGGATACTCGGCGTTTGTGCTGAACTATACCGTTAACACCTGCTATCCGACGGAGCTGTTGGAAGCAAGCATGGCTATGGCGTATATCCGTATCAATGCAGAGGAGCTTTGTGTGGATCCGCAACACGTTGCGGCGGTGGGGTTTTCCGCCGGAGGACATCTGTGCGCAACCCTTGCCAATGTGGACGCTCACACGCAGATTGCCGAGCTTTTGCCACAATACAAGCATTTGCTGCGCCCGACGGCTGTAATTTTGAGCTACGCCGTTGTTAGCAACGATAACGGTAACACGCACCTTCGCACGTTTGAAGTGGTAACCGACCACGGAAGGCTGCCGCTGACCTTGCTCGATCCGGCAAAGGCGGTTACGCCAAACACGGCGCCGGCGTTTATTTGGCATACTCGCATGGATAGCGTTGTGCCGGTTAGCAACTCGCTTGACTATGCCGTTGCCTGCTTGAAGAATAACGTCCGCTTTGAGCTGCACGTTTTTGACGAGGGCGACCACGGGCTGTCCATTTGCACCGAGGATACCGGCTACGTTAACCCCTGCGCCGAACATTGGATTGAGCTTTCGGCAAACTGGCTGCGCGAAGTGATGGGGTTTAAGTTGAAGTTTTAGGTGGGGGCGGAGCGGAATATTGGGCTGCGTTGGTAATGCAATTTATTTTTAGGCGGTTTGACGGCGGGAGCAAGCTCCCGCCCTACGTTTATACACATTATCTTTGTGATGAAGTATTAGTGATTTGCAATAAAAGAGTATTTTTTGTGTCATCCTGAGCGAAGGGCGAATGCCCGTAGTCGAACCCGTCAGGGCGATGCGGTAGCATCGGGATCTAATATATGCTTTTTCGTCAAGGTATTTGTGTTGTTCGATAGGCTCCCTTGTGTAAAGGGAGCTGGTGGCGTAGCCGCCTGAGGGATTGTTGCAATTATGATATCCATATTGATGGATTGTGATAATTATATTAACCGATTAACGCCCCTTAGATTCTGCTTCGGGGTGAACCCTCGCACTGCTGCGCAGTTCGACTTCGCTTGCGCTCCGCTCAGAATGACATAAGGGAGCGGTGCGGTTGTTTGACATTATATAAAGGAATTTTTGTGTACTGAGGATATGTGGCGGGAGCAAGCCCCCGCCCTACAAAATGCGTAAGATTTTTTGTTATATGTCCTTTGACCGCATAAGGACAAATGGGCGGTTGGCGTGAACAAGGGGCGGTGGTTTATGGCAATCGCAATAAAAATGCTCCATTTACACAAGGTAGACTTTTTTGTCTGTGGCAAATCGGTGGCGTGAAGCAATTTTTCCAACCACTCACGCCCCAAGGGGGCATTTCACACGTCTGACGTACACTTGCAAAGCAAATTTCACGAATCCGCAAGGATTTATTTAACAAAAAGGATCTATTTAACAAAAAAGCACACTTAAAACTAAGTGTGCTTTTTTTGGCTCCCCCAGTTGGACTCGAACCAACGACCCTGCGGTTAACAGCCGCATGCTCTACCGACTGAGCTATAGAGGAATATTTATTTGCGCAATTCACATTGCCTATATAGATTACCACTACAAGACGTATTTGTCAAATATTTTACGAAAGTTTTTTTATATTTTTTTTACATTTTTTTTGCCCTTGCGGCGTGGCGGTTGGGGGTGCTATTGCTATTTTGAATTGCATAAAATATATTGTTTCTGTGCTGCCCCTTAGATGGTGTGTCATCCTGAGCGAAGGGCGAATGCTCGTAGTCGAACCCGTCAGGGCGATACGGTAGCATCGGGATCTAATATATGCTTTTTCGTCAAGGTATTTGTGTTGTTCGATAGGCTCCCTTGTGTAAAGGGAGCTGGTGGCGTAGCCGCCTGAGGGATTGTTGCAATTATGATATCCATATTGATGGATTGTGATAATTTGCTTAATCGATTAACGCCCCTTAGATTCTGCTTCGGGGTGAACCCTCGCACTGCTACGCAGTTCGACTTCGCTACGCTCCGCTCAGAATGACATTAGGGCGGTTGGAGGGGAAGTGCAACGTCAACCGTGGGCAAAAGGCGCAAAATCAGTGTTTGTTCGACAAAGCTTGTCAAATATTTTGGGGCGGCGTCGGGTTAAAATAAATCTAAACGGCATTGGAGAATTGGTTTGAAAATATCCGTTGCGGCAACTGCCGTGCTGATAATTTGCGCAATGCTTGTGTGCGGAATGGGCGCGTATTCGCAGGCGTTTGCAAAAAATCGGCTCGTGCCAATTTACTGCGTCGACCGCTCCGACGGGCTTGTGGGCATTAGTTTCGACGCGGCGTGGGGCGCAGATAAAACAACGCAAATTATGGATATCTGCGAGCAATACGGCGTAAAGGCAACCTTCTTTTTGGTCGGCTTTTGGGTGGATAAATATCCGTCCGTCACGCGCCAAATTGCCTTGCGCGGTTTTGAGATTGGCACTCACAGCCAAACTCATCCGCAAATGAGCAAGCTTTCCGCCGACGAAATGAAGGCGCAACTTGTTGACAGCAGCAAAAAGATTTTTGAGCTGACGGCGCAACCGATAACGTTGTTTCGCGCGCCATTTGGCGACTACGACAATAGGCTGCTGACGGTGGCGGGCGAGCTTGGGCTGTACACAATCCAGTGGAGCGTGGATAGCCTCGATTGGAAGGGGCTTTCCGCATCGCAAATTGCCGAGCGTGTGCAAAAGGCGCAATCGGGCGATATCATTTTGTGCCACAACAACAGCGACCACATTGTGGAAGCGTTGCCGCTGATGCTCGAAGCGTTGCGCTTAAAGGGGTTGACTGCCTGCTCGATTGGTGAAATGATTTACAAATCCGATTACTATATCGATAGCGGCGGAAAGCAGATTTTGCGTGCGGTGGGGTAGGCGGCGGTGTTACGGTGAAAAGCATTTTGTGTGTTCAAAGAATTGGTGCGTTAATGGGCACATTTTGCGTATAAAATGGGCAAATTATATCAGAAAAACGAGATGTACATAATACTATTACACGCATAATTTGCTAAAAAGCGTTAATTAGGGGATAAATAAGAAAATAAACGGAGAAGTTTTTGCCACTTCAAACAGGGGTAAAAAGCTTCTTAAATAAAAAATCAAAGGAGTACATTATGATTAATGCACAAAACAACAGTGTGGTGTTATCAGGCAGAGTTGTGGGAGAGCCGTGCTTTTCGCACGAGATTTTTGGCGAACGTTTTTACGAGGTTTCGCTTGCGGTTAAGCGGCTTAGCGGACAGGAGGACGTTTTGCCCATATCCGTTTCCGAGCACCTATTTTCCGACAGAATTTTTAACGGCAGTCTTGTTACGGTGCGTGGGCAGTTTAGGAGCTACAACAAGCTCGTTGAGGACAAAAGCAAGCTTATGCTGACCGTTTTTGTGCGAGATATTTTGCCCTATGACGACACAATCAACCCCAACACTATGGAGCTGACGGGCTTTATTTGCAAGCCGCCGGTGTATCGCACAACGCCCTTCAACCGCGAGATTTGCGATTTGCTGGTTGCCGTCAACAGACAGTACAACAAAAGCGACTACATTCCCTGCATTGTTTGGGGGCGCAATGCGCGCTTTGCGGCAGGGCTGGACGTCGGACAGCAAGTGTGCATAAGCGGCAGAGTGCAATCGCGCAACTATCAAAAAAGGCTGGACGACGACGCCGTTGTTACGCGCACGGCTTACGAAGTTTCGGTGAGCAAAATCGGCGTGGAGCAACCGTTGCTTGCCAATAACGCGGTGTTGATGTGAGACGATGTCCTACGATTAATGGTTGCGGTTGTGAAGATAGAAAAAGGGTTTCCTTGTGTAAAGGGAACCCTTTTGGTTTATTTGGTTATATGTTTTGAATCACTTTGTGGCACGCATTTACCCTTGGTGTTTCCGTCCCCTATGTCATTCTGAGCGGAGCGTAGCGAAGTCGAACTGCGTAGCAGTGCGAGGGTTACACCCGAAGCAGAATCTAAGGGGTGGCACAGTTAATGTTAAATGCACGCAACGCGGCGGCACGGCTTTAATCAAGCTCGTGCTGTTTTTTGTTTTTACGGAGTTTGAACACTACAATCAGCACTGCGGCAAGCACCACGGCGGCGCACAGCAGCACTATGCCCACAACGGCGTTGGACGTAATTGCGTCGCTTTCGATAAGGTATTTTGCCGCAACCCAACCGTAATCGCTGGTGCCGTCGTCGCGCAAAATGAGTATCTCTGCCGCGCCGTTTTGCGTCTGCACAAGCCTTACCATATCGCCGCTGTAAAGTTTTATCAGCTTGTTGTTGCTGTAAATTTCCGTTCCGTCGGTCAAATCGGCGGTGGCGTACAGCTTAACTGCCTCAAACAGGCTGGCGTTAATTTTGCGTTCGCCTTTGAGCAAAACAAGCTCGGTTGCGGCGTTTTTGTCAATCTCAAACTGTCCCAACGCATTTGCCTTAACAAAGCCGTAGCAGGTCGCCTCGTCTTGCGGATAGCTGACGTAGTACCATTGCATGCCGTCGCGGTCAAACTTGTTGAGCAGCGTTACGGTTATCATTGCCGTTGCGCTTTGTTTTACGGTCGTTTGGTTTGCCGCCTCAAAGGGCAGCTCGTAAACGTAGGCGGTGTTTAGCGAGTTGAATTTGGATTGGTATTTAAGGTCGCCGCTCACCTCGGTGGGGATAACGGTGATTTTTTCGTCGGTGCTCGGTGTGGCGTTGGCAGTGGTTTTGCGTATCCAGCCGAACTGTTGCCCGATAAGCACATAGTAGTACGAGCAGTTTTGGTCGCCGTCGTAGCCCAGCACGATAAAGTCAGTGTTGTTAAAATTCTTTTTTACGCCCTCAATGGAGTGCTCGCCGTCGGTGGTTTTGTACACGATGTTGGTGGGGTAGCCTACCGATTGCGCCAGCGTGAACGACGTGTATGTCGTGGGCGGTGTGAGGCTTACGGTGTCGCTGCCGACGTAAAAATCTGTTTTTGCGTAAGCCGTTTCGCCAAGCGCGTACAGATAAACTTGATTTTCGCTATCCAAAATGAACACGCCGCCAAACTTGCTCGGTGCCACGTCGATAACGCTAACTTCCGTCAACGTCAGCAAATCCTTGCTGGCAGCGGTGTTATCCACAATACCGCGCAGATTGTGCGTATCGTAGATGGCAACGTTACCGTCGCCGTAGGTGTACACGCCCGTTGCGCTGCCGGAAGTCATTTGAATATTGTTTTTGTTAAACGTATCGTCGATGTAGCCGCGGTCGCGCCCTTCGTAACGTCTGCAAATGCCGTTTTCCGTAAAGTAAACGTGGGTGCTGTCGGCAAAGCAAGCCGTCACGTTGTTTTTGGATTCCGTAAACAGCGGCTTGTAGTCGGGGTTGGTGACCGTTGTGTCGTAAACGTACAGATTGGTGCTCGTTACGCAGTAGGGCGCAAGATAATCGGTGTATTGCCCAATGCATACGTCCACAAGCCCTTCCTTGTTGATGGTGGTGTAGGCGTAGGCGGCGTCGTCCGCAGCTGCCGCAAGAGTGCCGTCAGTTTGCACGTTGTACAGCGTTGCCACGCTATCTATTATGACATAAAGCGAGCCAACATAGCCATCGACGCTTTGGGCAAAGGCGTGCTCCGATGCCGATAGCTTGGTGATTACGGCGCCATCGGTGGCAAGGTCTTCGCGAGCAAACACCGACGAAAAGGTGATTTTGCCGTCTTCCGCCTTGCTGCACTTGAAGCAGTGCAAAATGCTTTTTGCGCCGTCGTCCACCTTGTCGGCGACAAATAAGTAGTCGTCAACAACGGCAACGGAAACGGGCTCGACAAAATAGACGTCGCCGTTAGAGCCGACTTCGCCATCGGCGGCAAACGCAGTTGCGCCTGTGCCTATATTGGATATAAAAAAGCATGCCGATAGCAGTATCGTAAATAATGCCAAACAAATCTTTTTCATTTGTACCTCTTGTTGTTGTGAATTTTTAGTTCGCCCTGCAATGACATTCGGGCGAGAGCGTAAATGTGTCGGAATCTATATAACTTTTATATTATACCAAATAATCTATAATTTTTCAACAAAATACGTTCTCTTTTTATTTTCTTTTGATATGTTTTTTGTTTTTATCGGTCGAGTGCAATGATTACTCAAAATTCACCGATACGTTGCAAAGCATTGCAATCCAAAAAGCGTCTCCAAAAATCCACAAAAAAAATCTAAAAAAGCCTGCGAAAATAAATAAAAACTGACAGACTGTTGGCAACGATACTGTGCTAAGATGGTGACAAATGGAACAAAAGTTCGAAAATCGAACATCGGAGGTGATAGCCAGTGCGCTACGAATTGCAACTATTAAAGTCTGCTGTTAAGTGGAAAAAGGCAGCCGATAAGCTAAACGAACAGATAAGGCAACTTGCGTTGAAGTCCTTTTCTGCGGAAACCAAACGTGATGGAACTTTGGGACAGGTATGCGAGATATCCGTCAGCCGAGTGGAACGCGATTTGTTGTTGGGTGCGTTCAGCGCAGTGCGTAGGTCGCTTGACGAAATGCCTGTACAGTACCGAGAGTTGATTAGGAGCATATACGCAAAAAACAATACTTGTAAACAACTTGCTCAACAGTACAACGTGCCGTTGTGTGTGGTGTATCGCAAGCATAAGTTGGCGGTCAACAGTTTCGGGCAAGGGCTGTGTCGGTTAGGATACACACGCCGGTGGTTCGACGAGAATTTTGCCGAGTTGAAAGCTATTGCCAATTGTGCAGTTAGCTAACAAGGGGGCTATGGGGGCTATGGGGGTTGATTGAGCGGTTTTTTACTATTATTGGTAGATGTGATTAAGAAAGTTATCAACAATTAGGTAAGAATGACTTTGATAGTTATCAACAATTTAGGGGAATGACTAATTGAGTTGATTGATTGGATATCAACAAACTATAAGGATATTCTTGAAAGAAAGACTAATTGGGTTGATAGGCTACCACGACTAATTGAGTTGATGGCAGAAGTTTTGAAAGTTATCAACAAGTAGTGGAACGACTAATTGAGTTGGTAAAAATAAGATTGAAAGTTATCAACAAGTATGGGAATGATTAATTGAGTTGATGGATTGGATATCAACAAACTATAAGGATATTCTTGAAAGAAAGACTAATTGGGTTGATAGGCTACCACGACTAATTGAGTTGATGGCAGAAGTTTTGAAAGTTATCAACAAGTAGTGGAACGGCTAATAGAGTTGATTAGTAAATTACTAATTGAGTTGATTAGCTGAATGTACGGTGGAGCAAGTGATGTTTCGCCCCAATGTCATTCTGAGCGGAGCGTAGCGAAGTCGAACTGCGTAGCAGTGCGAGGGTATAACCCGAAGCAGAATCTAAGGGGCGGTGCAAGGATAATACAATTAAGTATAAAAAGTAGATCCCGATGCTGGCGCATCGCCCTACGGGTTCGACTACGGGCTTTGCCCTACGCTCAGGATGACACTGTAAATGTGACTGTGCAATTGAATGAATTGGTGGCAGTATATGAGATAGATCCCGATGCTGGCGCATCGCCCTGACGGGTTCGACTACGGGCTACGCCCTACGCTCAGGATGACACAGGAATATGGTTGCAATAACGACTAATAGAGTTGATGAAAGGGATTGCTGTAGTTATCAACAAGTAGGTAACGACTAATTGAGTTGTTCGTTTTGCCTAAATATCTTGGTCGAAAAGGTTGTTTGCAAGCAGTTATTTGCAGCTATTTATTTTGCAAGTTATCCAATGGGTAACGCAATGTTTCTATCGAGCCGTTTAATAAATGCTTTTACTTAGTCAGCGTCGTTAATGGTTTCGTCGGTCGGTTGCCAATCTCTTCACCTAAATATCTTGGTCGAAAACGTTATTCTTTTTGACGTTCCCCGGCAAAAACACTGCCAACGTTAAGCCTGCCGCAAGCAGCACGATAAACACAATCAGCGCAATCTCCATTGCCGAGCCGCCCTCGACGGCAGTGTTCGTATCGGCACTTGGCTCGTCCGTGTTTGCGCTATCGGATGGCAACACGGGCGCAATCACCTCGACTTCGGTTTTTATCGGCGTCGGGTGCAGCGTGATTTGCGGTTGCGTTACGCTATCTGCCAAAACGTATCCGAACCGCCCTGCGTAGTAGATGTAGTACCACTCGCGGTTGTACGAAACTATCTTGCCGTAGTAGCTTACCTGTTGCGTGTTGGTGGCAACAATAAGCGTTTCTGCCGAGGGCACCGGCGAAAGCTTGACGGACGCGGAGTCGTCGCACACAACCAGTTTGACGGTGGGGTACAGTGGCGCAACGGGCGTTTTGTCGCATGGCTCGACGGCGGTTTTCCAAACGTATCCGCTGATTTGCGGAAAGTCGGTTTGCTCGCCCATCACGGCAACCAGATACATTTTGTCGCCCTCGCTTAGCACCGAAAGATAGTAGGATTTTTCCAACAGGCAAATTATTTTTGCGCTGTCGTCGGTGGCGTACAGACAAACGTCGTCGTCAACCACACGCACCCACTGCACGGTTGTTTGGGCGTAAGCCGTAAGGGGGGTTGTGCGATTGAGGCGGCTCGTTATCGAAGTGTATGCGGCTGTGTTGCTTGATAATAAGCAAGGTTCGGTACATGCGATTGGGGCGGCGGTAGGGCTTTGTGATAGGCAAGGTGCAGGGGTTGTGGTGAGTGTGATTAATAATAATATGATTAAAGCAAGTTTTTTCATAAACGCCTCGTGGTGGTTGTGAGTTGGTTTCGCCCCAAATGTATAGGGGACGTGTGGCAAAAAGTCTTACGCATTTCGTAGGGCGGTGGCTTGCTCACGCCGCATATCAATAGACAAGACAAACCCTGTGTCATCCTGAGCGGAGGGCAAAGCCCGTAGTCGAACCCGTAGGGCGATGCGGTAGCATCGGGATCTGCTATATATTTCCGCAAGGACGTTTAGTTGCACAAATGCATTCGATATCAATCTGTATCGCCCCCCCCTTAGATTCTGCTTCGGCTTCCGCCTCGCACTGCTACGCAGTTCGACTTCGCTGCGCTCCGCTCAGAATGACATTAGGGGCGGCGGTGCAAACGCAATGTTAATTGGTATAAAAAGATAGATAACATCGTTTCTATTGTTACAGACTATGGTTCAGAATGACATTAGGGGCGGACGGTGTGGTTTGCTTGAAGTTATATGGATGTGTTTAATTGGAACAATCCTTCCGTCACGTTTCGTGCCACCTCCCTTTACACAAGGGAGGCTTAATATGGATAATCCATAAAGATACGGTTGAGGCAAGTGATATTCCGCCCCACCCACACCAACCGCCCCTATTGTAAATCAGCGCAAGCAAAGGTTTTTGCCGTATCGTGCCGTAAGGCGTACAATTTTGGAGATTTTTAATGAAGGAAATTTTGCAACAAATAAAGATAATCGAAAACGAGCAACAGCGGCGCAAAAGCAGTCCGCTTGCAAGGTACAACAAGGGCAAAGTGCACGTCAAGCAGATGGCGTTCCACAAGTGCCCAAAACGCAATCGGTGGGTGTTTGGCGGCAACCGAAGCGGCAAAACGGAGTGCGGCGCGGTGGAAACAGTCTGGCTGGCACGCGGCATACATCCATACCGTTGCAACAAGGACGACGTGCAGTGCTGGGTTGTTTCCCTATCGCAACAGGTGCAGCGTGATGTTTCGCAACAGAAAATCTTGCGCTATCTGGACAAGCGTTGGATAGAAAAAATCGTGATGTCGCAGGGCAGCAAGGACGCTCCGCAATACGGAGTTATCGACTACATAATCGTCAAAAACGTTTTTGGCGGCACGTCCAAAATCGGGTTCAAAAGCTGCGAGGCGGGGCGGGATAAGTTTCAGGGCGCAAGCCTTGATTTTGTGTGGTTCGACGAAGAGCCGCCCTTTGATATCTACGAGGAGTGCCGCATGCGTGTGCTGGATAGGGCAGGGCACATTTTTGGCACGATGACGCCCCTTAGGGGCAAAACGTGGGTGTACGACGAAATTTATCTTAACAAAAGCCGCTCGGACGAGGTGTGGTGTGAGTTTATGGAGTGGGCGGATAACCCCTATCTATCCGCCAAGGAGATTGCCGAGCTATCTGCCGCCATGTCCGCCGACGCGCTGGATAGCCGCAGATACGGTCGGTTTACCTTTGGCAACGGCTTGGTGTATTCGGAGTTTAACCCGTCGGTGCACGTTATCGAGCCGTTTAACGTTCCAACGGAGTGGCAAGATAAGTTGAGTATCGACCCGGGGCTTAACAATCCGCTATCCTGCCATTGGTACGCAAGGGACTACGACGGCAACGTGTACGTTGTGGCGGAGCATTACGAAGCCAAGCGCGATGTGGCGTATCATGCGGCAAAAATCAAGGAAATTTCCGATAGGCTTGGTTGGCAACGCAACAGATACGGCGGACTGACCGCGCTGATGGATTCGGCGGCAAACCAACGCACGTTGAGTAGCGAAAAAAGCGTTGCGGAGCTGTTTGCCGATAACGGAATTGCCGTCAACACAAGGGTTAACAAAAGCGTGTACGCCGGCATAAACAAGGTCAAGGCGAGGCTTCAACCGCTTGACGGAAAGCCGACGTTGTACATATTTTCCAACTGCGTAAATATGATTAGGGAAATTAAAGGCTATTGCTGGGGCGATGGCGAAACGCCCGTCAAAAAGGACGACCACGCAATGGACGAGTTGCGGTACTATATTTGTTCGCTCACGGCGGACGTGCCGGAACGCCCCAAAACGCTGGTGCAAAGTGATATTGAAAGGCGAATAAAACGATATAAAATTCAACAAAAAAGCAATAGATGCGTTTGATTTGAATAGCGGAATTGTGCTTGTACCGCCCCTTAGATTCCGCTTCGGGTTGCACCCTCGCACTGCTACGCAGTTCGACTTCGCTGCGCTCCGCTCAGAATGACATTTGGGGCGGTGCGTAAGCATTGGGATATGCATTGCGCACTTGGCGTACAAAAAAATCGGCGGTGATGATTGCGAAAAAAGGTGAGATATGAACAAAGTGAAAGATTACAAAAAAGTATTAACAGATATTTTGCTTAAAAAGGCAAAGGGGTTTACCTACAAGGAAAAAACCGAGGAGTATGCCGTTATCGATGGCGACGTTAAGCTGGTAAAACGCAAGATAGCCACAAAGCACATTCTGCCGGATGTGGCGGCGGTAAAGGCGTTGTTGGAGCTATCCGACGGGCAAGTGGCGGTGGCGGATATGACGGACGAACAATTGCAAGTGGAAAAGCTGCGGCTAATCAGGTTGCTAAAAATTTGCGACGACACAAACGTTGCCCAAGCGCCGCAAGATGACGCCAATGACGAGTAGCCATTTTGCGGTGGGGGGCTTTTCCCGAAATGACACAGAAACATATGGATAGGTTTAATTTAACAATCCTTCCGTCACGACAAGTCGTGCCACCTTCCTTTACACAAGGAAGGCTTTGGAACGGTGCGGCGTGAGCAAGTCCCCGACCTACAATTACACAATCGTTAGATTGACAGCAATTATGCAAAATTACTTTGAAAAACCGACATTTCGCATAATACTATATCAGACATAATAACGATTTTGATTAAAAAATGGTCAAAATTGGCGCGATTTTGCGTTTTACCGAACGAGGTTTTTGCAAAAAAAACATTGCAGTTGGTTGAATGGACGTGTGATACAGAATCCGTAGGGCGGTGGCTTGCTGCCGCCGCATATCAATAGACAAGACTTCAAATCCAGTGTCATCCTGAGCGGAGGGCGAATGCCCGTAGTCGAACCCGTAGGGCGATGCGCAAGCATCGGGATCTATTCCTTATGCTTAACGTATTATGCTTGTGCCGCCCCTTAGATTCTGCTTCGGCTCACGCCTCGCACTGCTACGCAGTTCGACTTCGCTGCGCTCCGCTCAGAATGACATTTGGGGCGGTTGGTGGCGACAAAAAAAATAGATTTATATAAATATAAACAACAGTGTTGTGAACGTCGTAGACGGAAAACATAAATGACATTAGGGGCGGCGGTGCATACACAAGGCAGGCTTGGGAACAATTAGGCGGTGCGGCAGTCATACACATCCCCCCCCAAAAAAACAAAAAGGAGAAATCAATGACAGAACAAAATAAACATGCGCAAGAGGTTGTTAAAGCCGTTCGCGAAGACCTTGTGGCGCGGCAAAAAAATCGCCGTCCGTACGAGCTGGCTTGGCAACTTAATATGAATTTTGTGATGGGCAACCAGTATTGCGGCATTGACGCAAAAGGCAACATCACGCAAGAGGATAAGTACTATTTTTGGCAGGAAAGGCAGGTGTTCAATCACATTGCGCCCATAGTGGAAACAAGGCTATCGCGCTTGAACCGTGTGCGACCACGCCCCATTGCGCGCCCCTTTTCCAACACCGACGCCGACGTCAGCTCCGCCAAGCTTGCCACCAAAATTTTGGATAGCGTGCGTGAAAAGGCTCGTCTGGACGAAATCATCACGCAAGCAAGCGGTTGGAGCGAGGTGTGCGGCACGTCCTTTTACAAAGTCAGTTGGGGCAAGGTTAACGGCAAAGACGATGTGGTTGTAAGCGTTTGCTCCCCCTTTGAAATCTACCCCGATTCCAACGTGTGCAACGGGCTTGCCGATTGCAACTCCCTTATCCACGCAAGGGTGTATCCGATAAGCGAAGTTAAAGCCAAGTGGGGCGTGGATATTGAGGGCGAAACCATCAAGGTGTTTGCCGTGGACGGTCAACCCGTAAGCGGCGGTTCGGGCTACAATTCCACCGTGCCAAGCATCACGCAGGAAGCCAAAACCGACCAAGCTTTGGTCATCGAGCGGTACACTCGCCCAAATGCCGAGCACCCCAACGGCAGGCTGGAAATTGTCATCGGCGACAAGCTTGTGTACGAGGGCGATTTGCCCTATTGCGTGGGCGAAGACGGCGTGCGAGATTTCCCCTTTGTGCGCCAAACATCCACGGAGCAAGCCGGTTGCTTTTGGGGCGCAAGCATTGTGGAGCGTATCATTCCTGTGCAGCGTGCCTACAACGCAGTCAAAAACCGCAAGCACGAGTTCCTTAACAGGCTTTCCATGGGCGTGCTTGCCGTAGAGGACGGCTCGGTGGATACTGCCGACCTTGAAGAGGACGGGCTTTCCCCCGGCAAGATACTGGTGTATCGTCAAGGCGCAGTAAAGCCAAGCCTTATGGAAAACGGCAGCGTGCCAAGCGACTTTGGCGACGAGGAAGATAGGCTGCTGCAAGAGTTCGTTACCGTATCCGGCGTATCGGAATTTGCCCGAAACAGCACAACGCCCACAACCGTTACAAGCGGCGTTGCGTTGCAGCTCATTGCCGAGCAGGACGATATCCGCCTTGCAAGCAGTATCGACAGCGTAAAGTTTTCCATCAAAGCCATTGCAAAAATGGTGTTGCGGCTGTACAAGCAGTTTGTTGCCACGGCTCGACTTATGCGCTATACCGATGGGCAAAGCTCTGCGGAAATTTTCTATTTTACCGGTAGCGATATCGGCAGCGACGACGTGGTGTTTGAAACGGAAAACGAGCTTACCGATACCCCTGCAACCCGTCGCACAATGCTGTTCGACCTACTTAACGCCGGCATATTGACGGATAAGGACGGAAATCTTTCGGTATCCGCCAAGGCAAAAATACTGTCGCTGATGGGCTTTGGCAACTGGGAAAACGCTCAGGACGTGGCGCAACTGCACATCGCACGCGCGGAAAAGGAAAATATCGACGTTGCCAATGCCGAGCTGTTGGAAGTGGACGACCACGCACTGCACATCGAGGAGCACACACGGTTTATCATATCCAATCAAGATAGCAAATTTGGCGGCGATTATCGCGACCGACTGCTAAAACACATTGCGCAGCACAAGCAAATGCTCAAACGCCAAGCCGCGGAGGAGGCTAATCAATGAAGTACGGCAAATTTAATTCCGTTGCGGAACTGCAAAACGCCTATGCGCACCTTGAACGCGCGTTCACCCAAAAGTGCCAACAGCTTGCCGAGCTGAAAGCAAAAATAGCGCAAGCACAAACGCAACCGAGCGGCGGCGAAGCGTGCGGAAAGACAAACAAATCAAGCGGTGCGGCGAAAACGGCAAAGGACGTTGCGAACGATGTTGCGGATAATGTTGCAAATATTTTTGCGGACGATATGGCGGACGATGACTACGATTTGCCTTGGTGGATGGACGATAATCACCCTGTGGACGGCGTGGCGGTAAATCCGTCGGTTGCTGCTGCCGACGGGAGCGATAACGTCGCAGTTGGCAATAAAGATAAAAGCCACGAATGTATCGAGCAAGTAAATCAAGTCGATAGTGCAGCAAAAACAAACCGAGCTGATTTTGGCGAAATTCAAAGCACAAATATCCAAAACAGCTATAATAATGACGTTGCGCAAGCTAACAGTGATATTGCGCAAGTCAATGCGGTTGCCGATGTCGCAAACAGCGGCGACGTGGAAGGCGTTAGCGATGTCCCCAAATATGACAACGATGTCAATAATGTCACCCAGTGCGATAATGCTATTAGCAACGCCGCCGAGTATAAAAAGGACGGTACAAGCGAGATGTCGCCACCGTCTGCCGATGATACCGCTTCCCGGGAAGCTGCCGCCGTTGCAGTCCCCGACGAAAAATCGAACGGCGTTGTATCAACGAGTGCGACGATGCAGGCGGCAATCAGGCAGTTTGTGGAGCAAAATCCGCAATTCATTGCCGAGTTGTTAGCCAAGTCGTCGGCAAGCGTGCCTGTCGTGATGACGGGCGGAGGTAACTTTCAACTTGCCGCGCCAAACCGCCCCAAGACTATCAAAGAGGCGTCGGCGTTGGCAAAAAAACTTTTTGAGTAGAGTTTGCAAAAACCCACTCACTTAACGTTGTTGCTCTTGCCGTCTTTGCGATATTGCATTGGCGGTAAGCGTATGCAATGTTTGCGGCGAAACCATTTGTGCGTTTCGCTTTATGCCGCCAAAAGGGTGGCAAATATAATTAAAAAGGAGATTTTGATGATTACACTTACTACGGCTGAAAAAGCCTTGAAAACTTATTATCTTGACGCGCTTACGCATTCGTTGAATGTGCAAGTCAACCCGTTGCTTGCCAAGTTGGAGCGAACGTCATCCGACGTGTGGGGCAAGGAAGTGCGCAAAACTGTATTCAGCGGCGTTAACGGCGGCTTTGGCGCAGGCACGGAAGACGGCGAGCTGCCCGTGGCGACCAATCAGGATTACGTTCAGCTCACGGCAACGCTAAAAAACCTGTACGGCTCGTTGGAAATATCCGATAAGGCAATGCGTGCAAGTTCCTCTCGCGAGGGGGCGGTTGTCAACCTGTTGGAAGCGGAAATGCAAAACCTAATCGACTGCGCGCGCTTCAACTTTGGCAGAATGCTTTACGGCGACGGCAGCGGCGTTGTGGCAAACGTGGTTAGCGTTAGCGGCAACACAATCACCGTGGATAACGTAAAGTACATTATGGAAGGCATGCTTGTGGATATCGTCGATGACGATTCGGAAAAGGCAGTTGTAACGGCTCGTCGCGTAACGGCGGTCAACAGAGCGGATAAAACCATCACCGTCGATGGCGCAAGCCTTGGCTCGACCGTATCCGCAGGGCACTACGTTACCGTGCAAAACAGCTACAACAGGGAGCTTGGCGGCTTGGGCTTGGTTTTTGGCAACAGCGAGCGCATTTACGGTGTATCGCGCAAGACTTACGGCTGGCTTAAACCTAACAAGTTTACCGCAACGGATATCACTGGCGCGGCAATCCAAAAGGCAATTGACGCGGTGGAGGACTTGACGGGCGCGGAAACCGACTTTATTGTTTGCTCGGCAGGCGTAAAGCGTGCGTACATAAATTACTTGCAGTCCAATAGCTGCAACTTGGAATACGCAACCTTGGCAAGCGGACACAAGGCGTTGACTTACGGCGGCATTCCGCTTGTATCTGACCGCTTCTGTCCGGACGGCACAATGTACGTTTTGCACACGCCGGATATCAAGCTGTATCAGCTTTGCGATTGGGATTGGTTGCAGGATGACGATGGTAGAGTGCTTCGTCAGATGGCGGGCAAACCGGTGTATTCCGCAACCATAGCCAAGTACGCGGAACTGATGTGCCACAGACCGTCGGCGCAAGCGTGCATCACGGGCATAACCGAGGCGTAGATTTGTGCTTTTGCGCTGTGAAGTAAAATTTGCAGTGCGGTAAGCGGTTGCACAATGATGTTTGGTTGGCAGTGTGGTAGAGTGCTGCCGCCCACAATGTCATTGTGAACCGCAATCTGCGACATTAGCAACGACGTTAACGATTTATATGTAAATTCACTTTTTTTGCACCAACCGCCCCAATGTCATTCTGAGCGTAGCGTAGCGAAGTCGAACTGCGTAGCAGTGCGAGGCGAATGCCGAAGCAGAATCTACGGGGCGGTGGGTTGCATTTGATTGCAGGCGGTAGGTTTTTTGCTTGCCGCTTGCCTTTACCTCATAAAGGGCAGATCCCGATGCTACCGCATCGCCCTAACGGGTTCGACTGCGGACTTCGTCCTTCGCTCAGGATGACACTGGAACGTGTGGATATGTATAATAGAACAATCCCTCAGTCAGCACAGCTGCCAGCTCCCTTTACACAAGGGAGCCTTGAATTGCGGAAATGCGACATGGCAACCTTTTCGCCCCTAATGTCATTCTGAGCGGAGCGTAGCGAAGTCGAACTGCGTAGCAGTGCGAGGCGTATGCCGAAGCAGAATCTAAGGGGCGGTGGTGGTTGTATTGTCACGTTGGGTTGGCAGTGCGGTAGTGTGCTGCTGCCCCCTATGTCATTCTGAGCGGAGCGTAGCGAAGTCGAACTGCGTAGCAGTGCGAGGGTTTACCCCGAGCAGAATCTAAGGGGGCGGTGGTGGTTGCATCGCCCTAACGGGTTCGACTGCGGACTTCGTCCTTCGCTCAGGATGACACAAAATAATGTGCTCATAGGCAATGGAATAAATGACCTAAATCACAATCAACGGGGCATATCAAGGTAAAAATCAAATGATAGAAATCACAAACGATTTGTTCGGCATTGCCGAAAGACTTAAGGCGGTGGACGACGAATACCGTCTTTTTTATAACACGGCTCGCAGTCGATACGAGGTGTTCAAGCGTGGGAGCAGGGCTTTTATTGTACCCTTTTCCGAGCTGGACGTTCGCACGCTTGATTACGCTTGGCGCACACGCAACGATATTAACGGCGTAGTGGCGGAAATCGAGCAGCACAACAATCGGCTGGACGAGCAGGCGGCACAAGCTGCCACAAATAAATTATTGGAGGTTTTATGAAGCTTAAACAAATAGTAAAACTTTGCGGACAGCTTTGCGGCATAACCCTTCCGTCCGACTTGGACGACGCGGCAACGCAATCGGATAAGACGGTCATGCTGTTGGTTAACTGCTGCAATCTGGTGCTGGACGAGTTGTACCGAGAGTACGCCGCAAGCGTTTGCAAAACGGTGGTCGAGGCGGCTGACGGCTTTATCGATACGTCAACATTGCCGCTTGGCAAGGTGCTTTCGCTCACCGACGGTTACGGTTGCGACGTGCCCTTTAAGTATACGCAAAACGGGCTTATCACGGAGCAAAAGGGCAAGCTCAATTTGTGCTATTCGCGGCAGAGCGTCGGCGCGGAGTGGAACGAGGAGTTGCCATTGCCCACGCCGCAGATATCGGCACGAATTGTGGTGTACGGTGTTGTGGCGGAGTACTTGCAAGCGGCAGGGGATATCAACGGCTATTCGCTTTGGCGGCAACGCTACGAGGACGCTTTGCGAGCTTGTTGTAGGTCGCATTGCAATCGTATGCCCGTAAGGAGGTGGCTGTGATGTCGGTCGGCAACGCAAAAACAAATAAGCAGTATTATCACGTCGAGCTTAATTTTGATAGCGTAGAATCGTCAGACGGGTTGGAAAACGCGCAAATGGTGGACGGAACGCTATCCCCAAGCATGCGTTTTGTGGAAGTGGGCGCGGCGTATTCGGCGGCAAACCACAAGTGGGATGTTTTGCGCGTGACCGATAGCGGCGTTGAAATTGAGCTGCCAAGCGGCACGCAGACCATTTTGCCGACCTTTGGCGGTTGCGAGGACGCCGCATTCTGTTACGATGGCGAAACGGAGCACCTGTTTGCCACATCGCAAACAAACGGCGTGTATAGGTACGACGGCGACGATAGCGAGCAGCTTTTCGATTTGCGCCTTTACGGCATGACGATATGCGGCTACCGTCTGTGCGGCTTTAACGGAAAGACGGTGTATTTTAGCGACATCAACAAGTCGTCCTTCGACGCGGACGATGGCGGCGGCAGCATTCCGTTTGAAAAGGTCATCAGCGGCATTTGTGCCGTCGGCGGCAAGCTGTGGGTGTTTGCAGGCGACTTGTTTTGCGTAAATTTTAATTGCGACGTGGCGGAGCTTTCCGTGGAAAAAACCGCATGCGGCGTCGATAACGTTACGGAAAAGCCCCTTGCGTTGGGCAGCAGAATATACTATATCGGCAGGTCGGGCTTGTACTCCGTAAAGGGCAAGGAGATAAAAAAGATATTTTCCGACGAACGCTTTCGTGGCGTAACGCACAGCATTCTTGTTCAGTCGGCGGATTGCGTTGCCCTGTACGTTTTGCGTGAAAAAGACCTTACGGGCAGCATTTACGGCTTTGATTACATCGACGGCAAAATACTTTTTTGCGTAAAGCAATCGGCGCGGCAGCTGTTCGATAGCTTTGGTCAGCTTTATTGCGTGCATCTAAACAAACTGTATGCCGCAAACAGCTTGCCCAACAGCGCCGACCAATCGGTGTGGACAAGCAATCCCATTTTGTTGGACGTAACGCAACAGAGATTTATTAACAGCGTGGGCTTTACGTTGGACGGCAAAGCGACGTTGACCATCAAGACGGATAAGAACCTTGCGGAAATCACATTGGAGCAGAACGGCACATTTTATGCTATGCCGATATATCTGTACGGAAAGTTGCTTACTTGCAAAATCACACTGCACGGCAATTCGAGCATACGCGATGTGGTTTTGGGCGGCTATTATTACAGCAAGGAGGTTAACCTATGAGTATCACGTCGGAACGAACAACCGAGCTTATTAACGAATACGCCGAGCTTAAACAGTGCGTGGCGAGCATCGACGATAAATACACGCTCAACTATGTTTTGCCGCAGGTGGATTTGCCGCCGAGCTTGGGCTTGGAGCATATTCCGTTTGCCGAAAAGACAGAGGACGAGCTTAGGGCTATTGCGGCGGAAAACGTGCAGCCGACCTACCTTTCGCAAAAGGACAAGCTTGTTGCAACGTACCTTTCGGGGCTAAATTCCAATAGCGAGGCGCAGTCTGCACTTGCGGAAAAGGACAGGAAAGTAAAGGCGCAACTGCTTTACGACTATACCGTCGGTTGGAAAAAGCAATACGCGCGGTTGGTAAACGCCCATTTGATGTTTTCATCGGCGGTGAGCACGTCGCAGCAGAAGCTTTTGGATGAGTATAATGCCGCCGTTGTGGAGCAAAACACCGATTTTGCGGCGGAAAAGTCCTTGCTGGACGATAAAAAGACTAATTTGCAAACCAAACATCAAGCCGACCTTGCGGCGTTGGAGCAGCGCAGGCTTGCCCTTGTCGAGGAGGAATACAATTCGCTTTCCGCCAAGCAGGATAAGGAACGGCTTGCCAACCAAAAATACAACGCCGGCTTGGACGAGCGCGAAGTTAGGTATCAGGCAGGGTGCAAAAAGTTTATCGAGCAGGCAAAGCAGGAGGAGTACACGCGCAAACTTAATGCGTCGCGGCTGCTTGCCGAGTTGGGAACGTCCGGCGTGGAGCAGCAGCGATACACGGAAAAATACTACGTTTGCTGCGATTTTGCCCTTACGCATTGGAGCAAGGAGGAGGCGCAATACGTCCTTTCGCTGGATAGCTTTTTGTCCAATCAACTGGGCAGCTATTATAGCCAATTCACCGATTATATTGACGCGCAACTTGCGTAGAATTTTGTCGATTAGCGACGTGTTGTGTAGAAAAGTGTTGGCTTTCATCGGTTGTTGAAGTGAACAATTGGTTTTTAGGGGTTATGGTCGAAAGTGGTTTTGATATGTCGGGGTTTGTCGAAAAGCTTTCGATTGCGTAGTTTTTTGTAAAACAACAATAGTTTGCGTTTGGTTGTATCGCTTTACGTTGCATTAAGTCGAAAAGTTTTGTGTTGCGACGTATTTTGTCGAAAACCGTCTTGATACGTCGTGTTGTGTAGAAAGCTTGCGCCTTTGATGCGCATAAGAGTGGTAAACGGTTGAATTTTTTGTAGACTTGATGTATAATTAAGAAAAAATATAATTGGAGAATATGCAATGAGGCTTCAAAGCAGGTCGGCAATTTCATATATGTTTCGCAATTTGTGGCGGCTGATTTTAATTTCGCTGCCCATTGCGGTTTTCCACGGCTTTTTTGCCAGTTACGCGTCGGAAGTGAATTTTGTTTCACGGCTGTTTAGCGGCGACGTCGATTCGTCCACGTTCGTATCGGAGTTGGCAAGGTCTTTTACCGTCATCAAGTACGGCAACGGCGGTTGGTGGATTCCGTTCGTTTTGGTGGTGGGCATGTCCCTTACGCAAAGCGTTTTTGCCGTGCGCATTTCACGTCATATGCGCATGGGAGAACTGGGCGTAATTTCGCTCAAAAAGGTGTTTTCGCTGTTCCCGATGATGCTATTGTACATAGCGGTGATGTATCTGTGCAGCATAACGCTGGACTTTTTGCCGGTGGGCATTGCGCTGTTGCTGTGCCAAGAGGGCGCTAACGTGGTGTTGCTCGGCTTTGTGTGCACCGTGCTGTATTTTTTAATCAACACGCTGTTGGCGTATGTATTTGTGCTGCTTATTTGCGCATTCCCGATACGCTATTGCGATAACTATCCCTTCAACGTGGCGTTGAGCTACTCTGCAAGAATTGTCAACAAGGACGGCAAACACGTTGCGCTTTTGAGCCTGTCGTTTTCCGTCGGGCAGCTGCTTGTGTGCATACTGTGCGGATTGGTGGGCAACGCGTTGTTTTCGGCGATTGCCTTTTCGCTGTTTTTCCTGTTTTTTGTAACCTATATCCCCTGCGTGGCGTTTAGCATGTACTATGAGCTTATCGGGCGCGAGCGCAAGGATATTTCTCGCTTGATTTTCGGTTGAGGAGCTTGGCTTATGGTAGTATTCGGAAAAGCCCTTTCGGTTGCGGCTTGCAATTGGAAGGTTCTGTTAAAATCTCTGTTTTGTCAGGTCGTGATGTATCTGCTGTGCCTTGCGATTATTTCAAGCTTTTGGGGCGGTGCAATCGGCGACCTTGTGGCGTTGCTGCAAAACGGTAATATTACCGATTTTTTGAGCGGAACGATACGCTCCATTGCCGACCGTACGTTTGACGCAAACGCCTTTGCCGAAGGGCTTGGCAATTTGATACGCAGCGTCAGTCAGGAAGTGGCAGATATCGCCGCGCAGATTGGCGATATTAACGTGACGGCACTCATAATAGTGGCGCTTGTTGCCATGTATCGCATGCTGATTGCGCTCACCGACGTCACGGCGGAGTGCCAACTGGACGAGTTTATGTGCAGTAATGCAAGCCGTCCGTTCACTTGGTACTTCTTCAAAAAGCAGGGCGAAACTTGGGGCTTTGCGCTTTTGCAAATGCTGTTCACCGTGCCGCTCGACGCGCTCATAATCTTGGGCTGCACGGGCTTTTACCTGATGTTTTCGCTGGTTTTGAGCTGGTGGGCGATAGTGCCCGTTTCGCTGCTTGCGCTGGTGCTGTATTCGGCGCGCTTAACGCTGTTTGCCTTTGCGCTGCCGTCGGTTGCCACTACGGATTTGCCGACGGGCAAAGCGTTTAGATACGGCTTATCCAAGGTGTTCGAGCGTTTTTGGAGTGTGTTTTTCAAAACGCTTGTAATCGTTACCGTGATGGCAGGAATTGTGGTTGTGTCCGTGCTGTTTATCGATAATACCGTGTGGGCGTCGTTTTTATCCGCGGCACTGTCGTTTTTGCTGTTTTTTGTCATAAAAAGCGTGAACTTGTGCGAGTACTACGAGGCGCACGGACTGCCGTATTTTTGCCGCAGATTGGCAATCGAAGGCACCGACCACTACGAACGCACGCACAAACAGGCATAGTGCTTGGAACGGCGTGTTTTCAGCCGAGTTTTTGCGCTAACCGCCCCAAATGTCATTCTGAGCGGAGCGTAGCGAAGTCGAACTGCGCAGCAGTGCGAGGCGAATGCCGAAGCAGAATCTAAGGTGCGGTGCAGAAATGTATCATAAAAAACACCTTAATGCTGGAATTGCGCCCCGAAATGTCATTCTGAGCGGAGCGTAGCGAAGTCGAACTGCGCAGCAGTGCAAGGCGTGAGCCGAAGCAGAATCTACGGGGCGGCACAATTAAAATGCTATCTCAATGGCGACAGATTTTTCTGCCGCCATTTAATGTACGTTTTTTATCTCCCCTCAACCGCTCATTTTGCGCGTATTGTTTTGCTTGCCTGTTTGACGGTTTTATGGTAATATATATGTAGGGAAGTTTTGCAACAAGGTTTACGAGCAAGTAAATCTGCGCAAAATTATATACAAATTGAAATTTTTCGGACGGCGGACGTGCCGTTCCGACGTAAATACACATAGTCGAATGGTCGGTCGCAAACCTTTGCGGAGTGTTTTTGTATTGCTTTTTATTGAGATTTGAAAAAAAAGAATACGAATATGGCTTTTCCGATGTTCCAAAAAGGTGGTGTCGTGCCGTTCCGACGTAATTACACGCAACTGAATTTTTTCTCACAATCTATATAGATTGTTTTTTCGCATTTTTTATTGAGGTTTTATGAAAAAAAAGAATACAAACAACAGCTCCGATACGCTAAATGTGGGCGGTTCAAGCATTTTGTCGCTAACGTCGTCTGCAAGCGTGGGGAGCAAGCCTAACAAAGGCGAGCGCGCGCCCAAACAAAAGGGCGGCGGTGTGAGCAAAAAGGCTGTCAACAATAACGTTGGCGAAGTCAATTCCGATAGTCGCAATCAACAGAGGGCAACTGACAATAGTCGCAATCAGGCTGCAAAAAACCCGGTTGCCGCAACCAATAACTTGTTAGGCAACAAAAAAGACAAGGTTAACAAAGGCAATCGTAACCAAAACGCAACAAGCTCGGTCGCTGCAATCGGCAATTTAATTGAAAACAAACGGGACAAAACAAATAACGACAGCCGTAACCAATCGGTGGCAAGCTCGGTCGGCGCAAATAACAGCCTATCTGGCAACAAAAAAAATGAGGCTAACGACATTAGCCGTAAACAAAACACAACCAACTCGGTCGTTGCAACCAACAGCTTATCGGGCAACAAGCAGGATAAAGCCAACAGCGGCAATCGTAGTCAAAACGCGGCAAACGCTGTCGGCGCAAAAAAAGGTAACAAAAAGGGCAAGGATAAGCAAAAGGACGGTCGTGGGCAAAAGCCTTCGGCGGCTTCTTCAAATAAGACGGAACGTGGAGGCAAGTCTATGAAGCAACAAAATCTTGCAAACAGCAGTAAAACAGAATTGGCAGACGAGTTAGTTCGTAATCCGTTGCATTACCAACCGCTGCGCGGAAAACTGAAAATAATTTTCCTTGGCGGCGTGGGCGAAATCGGCAAAAATATGACGGCGTTCGAGTACGGCGACAGCATAGTTATTATCGACGGCGGAATGACCTTCCCCGGCACGGATATGCCCGGCGTGGACGTGGTTATTCCGGACGTAACCTATCTTGTGGAAAACCGCCACAAAATCAAGGGCATTTTGCTCACTCACGGACACGAGGACCACATCGGCGCAGTGCCGTTTATCGCGCGTAAGCTTGGCGGCAAGATAGACGTGTACGGCACAAAGCTCACGTTGGGTTTAGTGGAAAACAAACTTTTGGAGCACAACGCTTTGGATAACGTTAACTTGGTTGCCGTTTCGGATAAGTCGGTGGTGTCGCTTGCCGATTTCACTGCGGAGTTTATCCACGTTTCTCACTCGGTGGCAGGCTCGGTGGCAATTTGCTTGCGCACGCCGGTGGGCACGATATTCCACACGGGCGACTTCAAAATTGACTACACGCCGCTTGGCAACGAGATAATGAACCTAAACCGCATTGCGGAAATCGGCAGACAGGGCGTTATGCTGCTTATGAGCGAATCCACCAACGTGGAAAAGCCGGGCTACACAATGAGCGAATCGGTTGTGGAAGATACAATAAACAAGGTCTTTCAGGACGCAAAGGGTAGGCGCATAATTATTGCCACATTTGCCTCAAATGTGGATAGGCTTGGTATGATTATCGAGCTTGCACGCCAATATAAGCGCAAAATTGCCATTTCCGGCAGAAGTATGGCAAAGTACATTGAAACGGCAGTACGCGTCGGGCAGATGTCGGTGGACGCAAATATGATTGTGGATATCGACAAAATTGGTTCGATAGAGGACGGCAAGCTGGTAATTTTGTCCACGGGAAGTCAGGGCGAGCCGATGTCCGCACTCACGCGTATGGCAAGCGGCGAGTTCAACAAGGTAACAATCGGCAACAACGATACAATTATAATTTCCGCAACGCCAATCCCGGGCAACGAGCGCGATGTGTATTCCGTCATCAACAAGCTGTACCGTTTGGGCGCAGTGGTTGTGTATTCGGCGCTGTCCGCAGTACACGTTTCGGGGCACGCCTGTCAGGAAGAGTTAAAGCTCATCTACACGCTTGTTAAGCCTAAGTATTTTATCCCCGTTCACGGGGAGTATCGCCACTTGAAGCAGCACGCTATGCTTGTGGAAAAGTTAGGGCACAAAAAAGCCAACATTATCATTCCGGAAATCGGCGACTGCGTGGAAATGGACAAGAACACTTTCAAGGTGGCTGGTCAGGTTGTTAGCGGAAGTATCATGGTGGACGGTCTTGGCGTGGGCGACGTGGGCAACATCGTGCTCAAAGATAGGCTTTCGCTTGCCGAAGAGGGCATTTTGGTTTGCGTTGTGGGCATCGATAAGCGCACGGGCAAGCTTGCCTCGGCGCCGGAAGTCGTTTCTCGCGGTTGCTTTTTTGCCGGCGATACCTCGCTGGATAACCCTGCCGACGAAGTTAAGCAACTTGTTGCCGATGAACTCAACAACATTCTCGGCGAGCACCCAAGCGTAAGCGCAATAAAGACGGCAATACAGCGTTGTGTGCGCAAATATTTCCGCGTAAAGCTAAAACGTAACCCGATGGTTTTGCCCGTCGTTATGGAAGTGTAACAATGAGCGGCATTGATTTAGACGATTTGGCAACCGTTGGCGTGAGCGTGGGCGGCGATGGCAACTCTGCCGAACGTGCAACAAGCAGTGCTTGCGGTGGCGTAAGTGATGGCAAGTGCGTTGGCAATGGCAATAGTTTTGCCGTTTGCGATAGCGTGAACGCTTGCGGTGGTTGTGGCGTTGGTTGCGATACCCTTGATAATGGCGTTGGCGCAAACGATAATGACGGCAATGCTGTCGGTTGTGATGTGGAACTGAACGGTATTGATTTTGACGAAAAAGCGTCATCGACTGTTTGTCGCGGCAGTGCTGTTGGCAACACTGTCGATTGTGGGGTGGAATTAACCAACAACATTGACGATGCCGTCAACGACGAGTTGGCGCAGATACTAAGTTTTGCTCGCCAAAGGTACATTCCAGTTATGTTGGACGACGCGCGAGCCTTGCTGTACAAAACGGTCAAGGCGGCGCAACCCAAGCGTATTTTGGAAATCGGCACGGCGGTGGGATACAGCGGAATTATCATGCTTATGGCAAGTTCGCACGCCACCCTAAACACGATGGAAATGGACGAGGGCTTGGCGGCACTGGCAAAACAAAATTTTGTAAAAGCCGATGTGTACGATAGGGTTAACATCTTTGTGGGCGATGCAAGGCAGATTGTGTTGCAGCTCACGGGCGAATACGATTTGATTTTTTTGGACGGTCCCAAGGGGCAGTACGAAACCTTTTTGCCCTACCTAACGGACGTGCTTGCGGTTGGCGGCACGCTGGTGTGCGATAACGTTTTGTACAAGGGCTTGGTGGAAAATATCCCCGATGATAAACGCCACAAACACATAACGGTTGCCCGCAATATGCGTGCGTTTTTGGACGATATCACGCATAACCCCAAGTTCAGCACAACGCTGTACCGTATCGGCGACGGCGTAACGGTTAGCAAAAAACTTTGCTGATTTTGCATAAAAGGCAGTGCAATAATGTGGCGGTTTGTTGCGTAGCGTTTGCTTGGCGGCTGTGCAATTTTAATAATTAAAATCCTCAATTTCTGTGGCGGCAAGTTGGTTTTAGAATGGTTGTTTTGGACGGCTGTTTTGGCTGTGGCGAGCGGTTTTTGGGCTTGGCTAATAGCTTGCTAAAATTGCGTTTTGCGTTATGCGAGTGGTGCTTAAATTTAGTATTGCAGTGCAACAAGGTGGCGTAGTGCGTTTTGTGCGCTGCGGCGAACCGCATAGTTTTGGCGACTTTTTATTTGAATAAGTCAAAGGCACACTTACAGTGTCATCCTGAGCGTAGGGCGTAGCCCGTAGTCGAACCCGATAGGGCGATGCGCCAGCATCGGGATCTACTAATAATCAACCCTTTGCCGCAAAATGCCGCTTATTATATCAGATTTCGCCAAAATAAATAATACTATTTCTGTAATAGTATCAAATGAAGTAATAAAATCGTCCGTTTGCGACGCAAAATTCTGTGTGAATGGCGCAAACAGACAGAAAGGTTAGTATGTACGATATTTCAAATATTGAGCTGTTAGCACCTGCCGGCAGCATGGAAAAATTAAAGACGGCATTCCATTTCGGTGCGGACGCGGTGTATCTTGCCGGCAAGCGTTTTGGCTTGCGTGCCTTTGCCGATAACTTTGACGACGACGAAATTATCGAGGCGTGCAGATACGCTCACCAGTTGGGCAAGCGTGTGTACGTTACCATAAACATTTTTGCAAGCGACGCGGATTTTGAGCAGTTGCCGCCATACCTAACTTTGTTGGAAAAGGCAGGCGTGGACGCCGTGCTTGTATCCGACCTTGGCGTGTTTTCCTTTGTGCAAAAGCATTGTTCGCTGCCGATACACATTTCCACGCAGGCAAACACAACCAACAAGTACGCCGTGGATTTTTGGAAAAATCTTGGCGCACAGCGTGTGGTTTTGGCTCGTGAGGTGCCCCTTGCGGAAATACAAAAAATTCACGATTTTTGCCCCGACGTGCAGCTGGAAGCGTTTGTGCACGGCGCAATGTGCGTTAGCTATTCTGGGCGGTGCTTGCTTTCAAACTATCTGACCAACCGCAACAGCAATCGTGGCGAGTGCGTGCAAGCGTGCCGTTGGCAGTGGGAAGTTAGGGAAGTTTCTCGCACGGATAGCCTGCCCGTCATGGAAGACGAGCGTGGCACTTACATATTTAACAGCAAGGATATGAACATGCTTTCGCACCTGCCGCAAATTTTGGATGTCGGCGTTGTCAGCTTGAAAATCGAAGGCAGAATGAAATCGGCATTTTACGTTGCGACGGTGGTCAATGCGTACCGACGTGCGTTAGATGCAATTGCAAACGGCACTTTTGCCGATGTGGAACAAACCTTGCAGACGGAGCTCAACAAGGCGTCGCATAGGGAGTATACCACGGGGTTCTACTTGGACGAGGACGAATCTCGCCAGTATTACCAAAGCAGCAAGGCGGTTGAGGAGTACAAATTTATTGCCGTCGTAAAGCAAGTCGGCGACGGTTTTGCGGTGGTGGAACAGCGCAACAAATTTGTTGTGGGCGACACGTTAGAGGTGCTTTCGGTTGGCGACGGTTTTTGCAAGACTTTTACCGTCACGGAGGCAACCGACCTTAACGGAAACGCCGTTGAAGTTTGCAACAAGGTAAAGCAGATACTAAAAATCAACTGCCCCTACGCGTTGCACACCGGCGATATTTTACGCAAACCGAACTGATTGCGTTTGTATAAAATCGACCTTAACGATGTCGTTGAAGTTTGCAACAAGGTAAAGCAGATACTAAAAATCAACTGCACTTGCGCATTCCACATCGGCGACATTCTGCGCAAGCCGAACTGATATATTAAATTCAACAAACCCTCCGTCACATTCCACGACGGAGGGTTTGTTACATTAAACCTATCTATACTTCCCCTATTTCCCCTTTGTCACCTCTTCGGCTTTAAGCACTGCGCCCAAGGCAAACACTTTGCGATTCTCGGCAATGTGCGTAATTTCCAACCTTTCCCCGTCGCCGCCAAAAATAACGGTGTGCGTTCCGCAACAGTTGCCGCAACGTAGGCTGTGTATCGTCGCAGACGAAAAACCGCCCCTTGCCTGCAAAACGGCTGCGGCAATTTGCTTGGCAGTGCCGCTTGGCGCGTCACGCTTGTTTTTGCGATGTATCTCGGTAATTTCGCAATCCCAGCCGACTTTTTGCGCAACGTGGGCGGCAATCTCCGTCAGCAGCGTTGCCCCTTGCGAAAAATTAACGCTTTGGCACACAGTCACGATTTGTGCAAGCTCGCTTAGTAGCTGCATTTGCTTTTTCGTTCTGCCAGTCACGCCGTCGATAAGCGCGCACCTGTGCAACGTGCAGTAGCGCACAACGTCTTGTGTGGCACTCGGAACGGAAAAATTTATCGCAATGTCCGCACGTTCGTCGATGGCTTGGGTGGCGTTTTCAACGTCAATTTCTATAACCTCATGTCCACGTTGCTTGCACACGGCAACAACCTCTTTGCCGACGTTTCCCTTTGCACCCCAAACTGCCACAATCATTTTGTTCCCCTTTATCGCAATATTTCGGCGTAGTCGCAAATAAATTTGTCGATAGCCGCCTTTGTGCCGTTGCTCGCTCCAAGTAACGGCAAACGCACTTCGTCCGTGCGGAAAATTCCAAGCTTTTTCAGCAAGTATTTTATGCAAACGGGGTTAGGCTCCCTGTCCAGTAGGCGTGCAATCTTGCGGAAAAGCGTTCGGCAATCGGTGTCCCCTTCGAGCGCAAGCCTGCTTAACTGTGGCGCCGCATTGGACGCGACCGATACAATTCCGCACGCGCCCGCCGCCAAATATTTTTGCAACAGCCCGTCCGAGCCGCACAACAAGCCGATGTCCGCAACGTCCTTCATTTGCAGTTCGGCGGTACAATCCTTGATGTATTCGATGTCGTCGGCAAGGCGTTGCACAACGGTCTTGTTCAAGCTGTATCCGCAGCGGTGCGGCACGTTGTATAGGCATATCGGCAAATGCGTTGCGGCTCGTATGGCTTTGACGTGTTGCAAAAACCCTTGTGGCGAGCACCCCACAAATAGCGGCGGACACAATAACAGTGCACTTGCACCCATTTTCGTTGCGGTTTCGGCTTGCCGTATTGCTTTCGATGTGCCCGTTTGCGTTATCGTTGCCCACATTGGCAGGCTTGGCGCAACGGCTTTTATGCACCGCAATATTTCAGTTCGTTCGCTTTCTGCAAGCAAATGTCCTTCGCCGGTTGTGCCACATGCCACAACTCCGTCGGCAACAGTTTGCCGCTCCACAAGCTTTTCCAGTGAACGGCAGTCTATCCGTCCGTTGCGGTAGGGCGTTGCAAGCGCGGTGATAAGCAGCTTGCTTTTGGTGGGCTTGTTTGCAGTGTTTGAGTTTGGTTCGGTTGTGGCGTTTGTTCTGCCATGAATTGTGGTGGCAGTTGGCGCGCTTGGCGTTTCTGCGTTATGGTTGTGTGGTTTGTTTGCGATTGACTGTTTTTCTTGCCTAACCGAGCCGCTTTGCCTGTCGCCGTTAGTGCTTGTGCCGATGGCTGTTATGACCGTGCATTTCGGTTGCGCATTTATCGTAGTACGTTTGATGCGGAGGTGCAAGTTGCTTTCGGCAGAGCGGTGTTCGGTGTATTGCGAATTTGTGTTTTGCGTGCATTCCTTGTCCGTACTGCAAGGCGGAGTTCTGTCAAATAGCGGTGCTTTTGTGTCGTTATGGTTCGGTCGCACGTCGGAAATTCTTGCGTTGCGGTTTGTTTTTTCTGTCACAGCGTCTTTTTCGAGCAGCTGCTCCAAAATTTCAAATGCGTTGTATGCCGCGCCGCGCAACAAATTGTCCGCAACGACGAACATATTAACGCTGTTGGTGGGCAAGTACTCTACAATTCGCCCAATCGCAACATACTTTGTGTGGCATAGTATCCTCGGAGTGGCGTTATCACCGTTCAACACCAGCACATTTGGCTGATTTTTGATGTTTTGGATAACATCCGATAGCACAAACGACTGTTGCAGCTCGACGTTTACAAATGCGCAGTGTCCCACGCTGACGGGCACTCTGGCGGCAAAGCAGTTGACGGAAAGCTTTTTGGCAAATATTTTTTGCAGTTCGTCCTGCATTTTATGTTCCTCAACGGTGTAGCCGTCGGGCAAAATTTCGCCAATTTGTGGCAAAACGTTGTCAAAAATTTGGTTGGTAAAGGCTTGCAGATGCGGTATCGTGCGCCGCTCAATAAGGTCGGCTAACCCCTCTCTGCCTGCGCCGCTCGCCGATTGATAGGTTGCAACGGTCAACCGTTTTGGTTGCCACGGCAGCAGCGCGTTTAGCGCAATGGCAACCTGAATGGTCACGCAGTTGGGGTTGGCAATAAGGTTGCCGCTGATAAGTTCGCCGTTAATCTGTCGCACAATTAGCGGCACGCTTTTGTCGTTGCGGAAGCACGGGCTGTTATCGATGCAGGTTATTCCGCGAGCCGTAAGCAGCGGCGCGTATTTTGCCGATACGTCCGGCGGCGTCATAAACACGGCGTAATCCAACTTGCCGTCAAGGGCGGCGTCGATACTTTCCACGGTTATCCATTTGCTGCCATGCTGTATGCGCGCTCCTGCGGAGTTGCCTGCAAAAAGACGCACAGCAACGCTACCGCCAAGCTTGTTGAGCAAAATTTTTGTAAATGCCTCGCCGGTCAACCCCGTTGCGCCGATAACGCCAATGGTTTTCATTGCTTGCTCCTGAGTATAAGCTTATGATAGCGGCGGTCGATAATTGACTGTTTTTTGTTGTTTTTGTCGCAATCTGTTTGTTTGGGGTGGGTTATGTCGAAAACCGTCTTTGTTTTTTGGTTTTTTGTAGTTTTTGTCGAAATGCGATGTCCTTCGTCGAAAATCGACTGTATTTTGTAGAAATGCGATGTTTATCGTCGATAATTGTTTGTTTTTTGTGGTTTTTGTAGAAAACCGTCTTGGCTTTTTGTGCTTTTTGTTGTTTTCGTCGCAAACTGTTTGTTTGGGGTGGGTTATGTCGAAAACCGTATGCAACGTGGTGCATACTTGTTCCGTCCGCATACAAATACGGTCAAGTGCCATCCTGAGCGAAATGCGTAATGACATTTACGTCATACTAACTGAATACAACTTGTTTTTGCATACTATTTTTAATAGCTAATGATATTATACCGTGTCATCCTGAGCGGAGTGCGTTAGCACGCAGTCGAACCCGAAGGGCGATGCGCCAGCATCGGGGTCTACTATATACTGCCACCAAGTCATTGCGTTACCAAAACCGCCCCTTAGATTCTGCTTCGGCTCACGCCTCGCACTGCTACGCAGTTCGACTTCGCTTGCGCTCCGCTCAGAATGACATCGGGGCGGAACGTCGCTTGCCCTCGCCGCATATCCGCTCATAATAACATTCGCTCGCCCCCAACATCGCGAGCTAAAAAAATATATATAAAATAATAATTATTTTGCAATTTTCAAGCAATAAGTCAGCTTTTTGTGCTATAATACTAAAGTTAGCTTTGTAATGTGGCATTTTTTTTTGCCACAAGGCGCAAAAACTTTGGGTAACCATGCTCAATAATCGAATTGTTTGCGAGCGGCAGCCACGGTCGTTGCCTGTTTCGCTCAATAATACAACGTCGGCACTGCCGATAAAGGAATATCACATATGGATTACAGTCAAATCAAGCTCGAAAACGAGCGTAACACACACGTCACCAAACGTCTAAATCGTCTTAGCGCTTGGAGCTTTTTCAAGGTGCTTTATAGGGACAACATGTGGCGGCTTTTCGGTTACAGCATTTTGATGCTTTTGTGCATTGTGCCGGTCATCATCATGTTTTATAGCGGTGCGATAGTCAACACGTCGTTGCAGCGCGAGCTTCCCATGCTCAATGCCGTCGGTTTTTCCACCGGTGTTTGGGATGGCGTCGACGCTGTCTATCAAGCAGGCGTAACGGCAAACAACTATGTTAGCGGCGCAAAAATCGCGCTTTCCGGTCTTATTCTTGCCGTGGTGCTTAGCGGCGGCTTTGCCGTCATTCGCGACGCATTCTGGACGGGCAAACTTTCCACCGTGGGCGTTTTCAAAAGCTTGTGGTTGGGCTTCAAGTCAAACATTTTGTACGCACTCGTAGCCGCGACGATAATATCTTTCGGCGCGTACGGTCTGTTTGCGTTTTATACGGCAATCAGCGCGCTTGTACCCGCTTGGCTTGCCATCGTACTGCTTGTGTTGCTTTGCATTGTCTTTGCCTTTCTTGCAATGTATCTGACAATACTTTGTTCGGTATCCGTCACATACAAGCAATCGGTGGCGCAAAATCTCAAAGATAGCTGGTTGCTGATGTGGATGAATGTTCTGCCCAACCTTGTGCACTTTATACTTATGTTAGTGCCCGTGGGCTTGTACTTCCTGTTTAGCAACGGCGTGCTGTTTTCGCTGTATATGGTGCTGCTGATTATGTTCGGCGGCATGTACGTTCCACTTGTGTGGCAGGTGCATATGATGAAAACTTTTGCATTGTTCCACCCTGTGGAAGCTCGCAAAAAGAAGGGACAAGCAAAAAGCAAGCAGCCGGACGAAATTCTGGACGCCCCTGCAAACTATTACAATAGCTAACCCAAAAATGCACGGCAGCTTTGCACAGCAGCTTGTCAAAAGTTTTGCGTGGGCATAGTTTGACGGAAGCTTGCCTGCAACTGCTTGGTGCGGTAAAAAATTCGATAAAAAAGGGCTGTGGCGTTGCGTGTTTGTGCGTGATTGCCGTAGGCGCGTAAGCGTTTTATTCGTGCGGTTGCGTGCTTGCGTGTGGTGGCATGTGCCTATGCGGTTTCGTATAGTGCCGCCCATCAACAACGTTGCCTTTGCCGATAGAGTGAATTATGAACAACAGCTACACGATTCTTGCGGATTACTACGATTTAATATCCGCAAACGATTGCAACTATCCCAAGTGGAGCCAGTACCTTTTGGACGTTTCCAAGCGTTACGGCGCAAAAAAAGCGGTGGATATTGCCTGCGGAACGGGCAAAATGACCGCGCTATTGGAAAAGCACGGCTTGCAGCTTGTCGGCGTGGATAGTAGCGAGCAAATGCTTAGTGCCGCACGTCAAAAGGGCTTGCGTGCCACGCTTGTACGACAGGATATGCGCAAGCTAACATTGCCTCGTCCCGTCGATATGGCAGTGGCGGTAAACGACGCCGTCAACTACTTAAAGCCTTGTGAGCTTGCTCCGTTTTTTAGCACGGTTGCGCAAAACCTTAGGAGCGGTGCGCCCTTTGCGTTTGACGTGTCGTCGCCCTACAAGTTAAATAGCGTTGTGGGCAACAACGTTTTTTATTACGACGATGACGATTGTACCTTGCTGTGGACAAACGATTGCAACGCCGAGCGCGTCAAAATGCAGCTTGCGCTGTTTTCTCGCAATGGAGAGGCGTATGACCGCAACGACGAGGCGCACACGCAGTACATTCACACGCGTGAGGCAATCCAAAGCGCGCTTGCCAAAAGTGGTTTTGAGCTAATCGAGGTCACTGCCGATTACGGCGACAAACCGGCGGAGGATAGCCTGCGACTGACTTTTTTGGCGGTCAAGGGAGCAAAGGAGGGATAAAATGTCATCGATTTTAGTCAAGGCGATTGTGGAAAACGCAGTTATTATAAGTGCGGTGGAAACAAAGGATATCGTCAACAAAGCAATAAAAATTCACGGTTTATCGCCCGTTGCGGCGGCGGCACTGGGGCGCACGCTTACCATGGCTGCGCTGATGGGCAAGGAGCTAAAAAACAAGGACGATTACCTAACAATCAAGATAAACGGCGGTGGTCCGCTTGGGCAGATTATTGCCTGTGCGGACGGGCAGTGCAACGTCAAGGGCGTTGTGGATAACCCCGTTGTGGAAACTTCCCTTAACGATAACGGACATCTTGCCGTGGGTGATGCGGTTGGACGTGACGGCAGCTTGACGGTCATCAAGGATTTGGGCTTAAAGCAACCGTATGTCGGTTCGTCCAAGCTTACCAATGGGGAAATTGCCGCCGACTTTGCCTACTATTTTGCAAAAAGCGAGCAAATTCCTTGCGGCGTAACGCTCGGCGTGGGGCTGGATAAAAATTTGTGCCGCTCGGCAGGGGGCGTTTTTGTGCAGGTTATGCCCAACTGTCCGCAAGAGCTGCTGGATAAAATCGAAACGGTCATGTATGCTATGGACGAAATGAGCTATCAGTTTGAAAACAGCACCGCAAGGGACGTTATCACAAGGTTTTTCGGCGAGTTCAACCCCGTGTTCACGGAAGAGTGCGAGGCTCGATATAAGTGTAACTGCGGCAAACGCAAGATTGACCGCGTTGTTAGGAGCATTGGCAAGGCGGAAGCGGATAGCATAATCGAGGAGCAAGGGAAAATCGAGGTGTGCTGCCATTTTTGCGGCAAAAAATACGTCTACGATAAAGCGGCAGTCGAAAAGCTTTTTAGTAAGTAATTAACTTACAACATATTCTCTTTGCAAAAGAACTGTACATATTGGTAATGTGTCATCCTGAGCGAAGTGAGTGGTGGTAATTACGTCATTTTAACTGTATAAAACTTGTACTTTCATATTATCCTTAATGGTCAATGATATATTATACAGTGTCATCCTGAGCGAAGTGCGTAACCAGTGATTATTATTGGGTTTGTTATAGTGCATTATTCTTTTAAGAAAGTCTTGCCCTTTTTTATGTGTCATCCTGAGCGAAGTGCGTTAGCACGCAGTCGAACCCGTAGGGCGATGCGAAGCATCGGGATCTACTATATATTACCACTAAGTCATTGCGTTACCCAAACCGCCCCTTAGATTCTGCTTCGGGGTAACCCCTCGCACTGCTACGCAGTTCGACTTCGCTGCGCTTCGCTCAGAATGACATCGGGCGAGTTTGTTATTGTAATTGTTAATATTCTCTTTGTTTAGAAAATGCAACAAAATCCTCCCTTGTGTAAAGGGAGTTTTTTTATCCTTTTTGCTCAATTACCGTTCGTTTCAATTTCTTTTGGTCGTTTTTTTGTCGAAAATTATTCACCTTTGTTGTTTTTAATTGCTTACAGTCGATTTTTGTCGACTTTCGTCGTTGCACGCAGCTATCAAACATTTGCCACGCAACGGATATCAATGTTGCCACGCCCAATAAACCGGCAATGGTGTAGCCATAGGTCATCAGGCTATCCGCGCCGATAACGGAAAGTGCCGTCGTAACGCAAAATATGCAAGCAATCCGCAGCGTTTTGCTCGGTATAATGTCCGCCGTCAGAGTGCTTATCGGCAACACGTTGCAAGCCAAACTCGATACGGTTGTCAAAAATACGGCTGCCCCTGCCAAGATTTTTGCGTCCACCGACGTTTTTGCCGATAGCGTAGGGAAGTTGCCGTTGCTTGTTGCGCATGCGTTTACCATTGCAAAAATGCCGCACAGTATGGTTGCGCTTGCAAGTATTGCAATTAGGTGACTGCCTTGCCGCTGTGCGTTTTTGGCGTGTATCGATACGGACATCATAACGCTAAATGTGGCGTACAATGCCGTTGCGGTGGGGCTAACGTTTGGGTGGGCTGCCACGCGGTGGGCGTTGTTTTGCATGGCAAATATCAGCCAAGCAACGCACAAAATCACGCCCAATCCGTTAAATAGCCGTAGTGTGTTTAAGTTGGATTTTGCCAGCATTGTTGCGCAAACGCACAGACACACGGCGTATATGGGCAAGTCGGTTAGAGCAAATAGTTGCGAAAGGCACTTTTCTGCGCAGATGGTCATTGCCGATATACACACTGCGTTGCATGCGGCAAAAACGGTGCAAGCCAAAGCGGATAGCTTGCCAAAACAGTTTTTGCAAAAGGTTGCAACATCGGTGATTTTTCTTTCGTGGCAATATTTGCGAACAAGCGTCGCGCCGACGATAAAGGTTGCTGCAAACAGAAAAATGTTTTTGCCCACAAGCAGTAGCGGTTCTTTTCCGCTCGCAACGCCCACGCCAATGCACGCACCCACGGTTAATGCAACGTCGCCCACAATTAATGCAACATTGCCAAGCAGTTGTTTTGTTTGCATGCTATCTAATATGATTGCGCCGTCGGTTTTATGATTGCACGGTCGTTTTTCGTCTGTTTTGGTCGGTTACTTTGTGTTTTTGTTTCTTTTTATCCATTAACGACGATTTTTATCCTTTATTATTGGTTACAGATTGTTTTGGTCGGTTACTTTGTGTTTTTGTTTCTTTTTGTCACTTTACGTCGATTTTTATACTTATTCATTTGTTTTGATTTCTTTTCGTCGGTAGTTGTCTGTTTTTGTCGAATAAAAAAGCCTCCCTTGTGTAAAGGGAGGTGTCGCAGCTTGCTGTGACGGAGGGATTGTTCTATTACCCCCTTCGTCCATATGCCCCCCTGCCACCCTTTTTATCATATCAAAATTTTTTTGTAACAATTTTTTCAGCAAGGGCAACAATTGCGTACATCACACCGGCAAGGGCACACAGCGTAATGGTGCAGGTCATCACGAGGTCGAGCCTGAAAACTTGGCTTCCGTAAACCAGCAGATACCCCAAGCCCTCCTTGGAAACAAGATATTCCCCCATAATCGAGCCTATCCACGCCATGCCGACGTTTATTTTCAGCGTGGACATCAGCGTCGGCACGTTGCAGGGCGCAACCAGATAAAAAAATATCTGCGCCTTGTTTGCTCCCAACGAACGCAACAGCAACGCCTTATCGGCATCGCTTGCCAAAAAGCCGTTCAGCGTGGTGATGGTGGTTATCACAACGGATATCAGCACAGCCATGGTGATTATCGACGCCTTGCCCGTGCCCATCCAAATGATAATTATCGGTCCAAGCGCAATTTTGGGCAGACTGTTAAGCACCACAAGGTACGGCTCGCACACTTCACGCAAAAAATTGTTTGCCCACAGCACAACAGCCGCAATGTATCCAAACGCCGTGCCAAGCGCAAATCCGCAGAGCGTTTCCCATGTGGAAACCCAAGCGTGCCGCAGCAATGTGCCGTTTTCCAGCAGCTCGATAAAGGTGGTGCAAATGCGTGTGGGCGATGACATAATAAAGCTATCTATCCAGTCAAGGCGTGCGGCAACTTCCCACAAAGCAAGCAGCGCAATAAGCGCGCCTATTCGAGCAAGGTGCGTAAAAAATTTGTGCTTTTTCAGCCGTGATAGATATTTTTGGTGCATGGGCGACGTAGGTTTCATTGCGTTCTCCGTGTATTAAGTGTCCTCTTTTGCGGCATTGGCTTGTTCTAATAGTCTGCGTAGATACTCAAACTTGGCGGCAAATTTTGTCGACGCTCTACGTTGTAGTGGTGTGTCGATGTCGCCAAGCCCCGTTTCGACGGTTTCAAGCACGGTTGCAGGGCGTGCGGTTAGCACAATTATTCTATCGGCTAAGCTTATTGCCTCGGATATGTCGTGCGTAACGAGCAATGCCGTTTTGCGTTCGGTGCGGATTATGCGGTAAACGTCGTCGCAAACGGCAAGCCGAGTTTGAAAATCCAATGCGGAAAACGGCTCGTCTAACAAAAGCAACTTTGGGTTGGTTGCCAACGTGCGTATTAACGCCGCACGCTGTCGCATTCCGCCGGATAGTTGCTGCGGATAGTGCGACCTAAACTCCCACAAGCCGTATTTTTTTAGTAGTCGCTCGGCATTGGCAAGGGCTTCGGCGGATTTTTTGCGTTGAATTTCCAATCCGAGCGTTACGTTGCGTAGAATGGTGCGCCATTCAAACAGTTGGTCGCGTTGCAACATGTATCCGACTGCGCCCTTTTCCAGTTCGATTTTGCCGTGCGTTGGCTGTATCAGTCCGCAAACGAGGGATAGTATGGTGGTTTTTCCGCAGCCGCTCGGACCAAGTAACGCCACAAATTCGCCTTCGTTAACCTCAAATGAGAGGTGCGATAGCGCAACGGTTTCTTGCCGCGGCGTGTAAAATATTTTGCTTACGTTATGGAATTTGAGTACAGGCATTGGCTTTTCCTTTACGTTTATTTGTTGTTGCGGTGGGGTACGTTGCTAAATATAGCTGTTATCCACAATGTCGTTGTAGTCCACCCTGCGAGAAAGCTGCCCTGCATTTTGCATAATGTCCTGTATGCGGCTAAAAGCACTCTCGTTCACGCGCGGCGTGGACGTCCACACGTCGTATTTCTGGTAGTTGGCAACGGATTTTGTCAACAGTTCAAGGCTTGTTCCCTCAAAATACGGCGCAACCAGCCTTGCAATGTCGTCGGGCGAGTGCGTAGTGGCATATTCCGCGCCACGCCATACGGCACGGATAAACGCCTTGGCTTTTTCGCCGTTTTGCGATAGGAATTTTTCCGTTGCGGTGTAACAAGTGTAGGGAATTTCGCCGCTGTCCATGCCTATTGCCGAAACAATGTACCCTTTGCCCTCACTTTCCAGCTGGCTTGCGGCTGGCTCGAATAAGGGAACATAATCCCCTGTGCCGCCCGTGAATGCCGCGCCCAACGCGCCAAATTGAATGGTGTAGTCCATTTTGATGTTTTGTCCGTTAACGTATCCTTTGTTGTTCAAAACGTATTGCAGTATCATTGCAGGCATTCCGCCCGTTCGCCCCATCAAAATTGTTGTGTTTTGTAGCGTAGAGTAGTCAAAATTATCCTCTTTTGTTCGTCCGACCAAAAAACTTCCGTCGCGCTTGGTTAGCTGTGCGATAACCTTGGGGTAATCCTTTTTGCCTTGCAGATAAACGTAAATGTTAGCCTCGCAGCCCATAAGCCCGATATCGGCTTCGCCTGTGAGTAACGCCGTCATAACGTTATCGGCGCCGCTTCCGTTGGATATTTCAACGGAAAGCCCCTCGTCCTCAAAGTAGCCCAACGCCATTGCAAGGTATTGCGGCGTGTAAAACAGGCTGTGCGTAACTTCGGTGAGGCGGATGACGTTGTTGCCGTCGTTTTTGCAGCAGATAAGGCAACCGCTAACCGCCAAAAGTAGGCAAATCAGCAAGCATATGCAACGTGTTTTGGTAAGCGTGTGTGTCAAGATTTATCCTCCAATTTTTTTGTTTTTATATTTTTGGCGTTTGTTTTTGTATAGTTGTGTGCAATATATTGCTGTAGCGTTTGGCTAATTTGCTATCTCGTAAAGGTTGGTGGCGTGCCTTGCGTATTACGAATTTCCGATAAGATGTTTATTTGTGTTGTCGAGTTTGTGCATGCGGCGGAACGGAATGTTTGTAAATTGTCTGCCAATGTTTATATTGCATACTATTTTGCAACGCAAAAAAATGTTACGCTTTTTGTGTCATCGTGAGTGTAGTGCGTAGCGGCATTTACGTCATACTAACTGAATACAACTTATTTTTGCATACTATTTTTAATAGTTAATGATATTATACCGTGTCATCCTGAGCGGAGTGCGATAGCACGCAGTCGAACCCGTAGGGCGATGCGCAAGCATCGGGATCTACTAATAATCACGCAAAAATATATTTCTTATTGCCACCAATCTTTCCTATCGTCACATACGCAACCATTAACCGTAGGGGGGGGCTTGCTCCCGCCGCATATCCGCAATTCAAGCCTCCCTTGTGTAAAGGGAGGTGGCGCAGCCGTGCTGCGACGGAGGGATTGTTCTATTAACGTAATCAATTTTCACCCCCCCCAGATTCTGCTTCGGCTCACACCTTGCACTGCTACGCAGTTCGACTTCGCTGCGCTCCGCTCAGAATGACATGGGGGGGCGGTGGTGCAAGAAACATTGTTGGCTTTATAAAAATACTTATATATTTTTGCTAACGTAGTAGCCTGTGGAACAGAATGACATAGGGGCGGAATTGTCCTCGAAATTATAAAGAAATTTTTGATACATCAAGGCGGAACATCACCCGTTCGCTTGCCGCGCATAAGTATATACAAAAAGGGTACATATGTCATTCTCGTTTTCACCGATTTGGCGGCAGGCTTCAAAAAAGTCCAAGAAAATTACATAATATCATTGATTTTGTTGACAGAAAGTATTATAATATAAGCGAAAAAACTTGCTTGCAAGGGTTTTTGAGCGCCCTATTTCAACGAAAACGGCGGATTGCGACAGCAAGACGCAAAGCAACGACAGTTGCAACAAAATTATAAATTTTGTTACGTTTCAATGTTATAATAAAGTCGATTTTTCAAAAATAATGCGAAGCCCAAAGGTTGAATAGAAAACAATTTTTAGCGAGTGATTTTTCTAACTTTTGGGTACATTTCAAAAAAACTTGGGAGGCACTTATGCTATTCGCGGAGCTTTGTAACGAGTTGGCAGACTTGTCGCAAGTTGAGGCGCTTGCCTTGGGCGGTTCTCGTGCCGGCAGCGACTTCGACGAAAAATCCGATTTCGACTTGTACGTTTATTGCACGTCAGTGCCCCAAAGCGAAGTTCGCAGGGCGATTTTGGAAAAGTACTGCTCGTATATCGAGCTGGGCAACAGCTTTTGGGAGTTGGAGGACGATTGCACCTTTAAGGACGGCGTTGATATCGACATTTTGTACCGCAATTTGGACGGTTTTACAGCTGATGTCGCGTCGGTGGTTGAGGGGCATTGCGCTCACAACGGATACACAACCTGCATGTGGCACAACCTGATAAATTGCAAAATTCTGCTGGATAAAAACGGCAGGCTTGCGGCAGCACAGCAACGCTTTGATGTGCCCTATCCGCAGGAGCTTGCGCAAAACATCGTGCGACAAAATTTCAGATTGCTAACAAATAACCTTCCTTCCTACGATGGGCAAATCAAAAAAGCCCTGTCGCGCGGAGATTTGGTCAGCGTAAACCATCGCGTGGCTGCATTTTTGGAAAGCTATTTCGATATCATTTTTGCCATGAACAAGCTAACTCACCCCGGCGAAAAGCGCATGGTGGGCTACGCCCTGTCGCATTGCGACTGTCTGCCCGTCGATTTCGAGAAAAATTTGAACAGGCTTTTTGCCGATATGTTTATCGATGATGCCGCAACGGAGTATGATTTGCGGCGCATTATCGAAGCCCTTACGCAAACAAGAGCCTTTATTAATTGCTCGATATAATGATTTTTAATGGCTTCACTTGCCGACGTTGCCCAATCGAAAACCTTTGTCTGGTACGCAAAATTATGGTTTTTATCGAACCAAACGGCGGTGCGTGGCTAAACTTTTGAGCGTTTTTCTGTCTCAATGCCGACGATTACTCTTGAAATCGTGCTTTTGCATAATACTATTGCAGACATAATAGCTTTTGTATGGCACTAAACGTCGAATTCTGCACCTTTTTTTGTCGAATTGAAAGGCTTTTTTGTCGAATTAAGTCGAGTTTTGTCGAGGCGAGTAGAATTGTGTTGTTTTTTGACGTATTAACGATAAACCCCTTGCAAATGCTTGCAAAAAAAACGTCGGTGTGGTAGTATAATGATAGGCTTTGTAGCATGGCACTGCTCGAACATAACGTTCGTTTTATGCGTTCATCATCCTTTTATTTATCTCTCGGGCAGTGCCTTCCTACAAGGTTTTCATTTTGCGCTAAAGGACGTGCGTAGGTCGTTTCGTATCGGAGCCACCTTGCAACAATGTTTGTGTGGCGTGTTGCGTTGGCACTTTTCGCGATAAAACAACGTCGGCGGCTTGCTCGATAAACCAAGCTCGTGCAGGTTCGTTGTTGGCACTCTGCCCGATAAAGCAAGCTTGTGTGCGAGCACGGTGCTGCGGTTAGCGGCGTTATCCCTTGATTTTAGCGTAAAATTAGTTCGGGCTTATCCCGACGGCAAAAGGTCGAGCGAGCAATTTTCCTCAAAGAGAGCGGACTACGGTGAAAATTCCGCAGGAAAATCAATCGATGTAGTTTGTCGTATCCGCATTGCGAAACGGCGTTTTTACGAAAGTAGCGTGCGGCGTCTTGCCTCGTTATCGGCAACAACAAGGCTGCTCACGCAGTGAACAAAGGTGGTACAGCGGATTATTTCGCCCTTTGATTTTTCGTTACGAAAATCTTAGGGCGTTTTTTATTTTTCCGCTCATCGTTCGCCCCCTCAATAAAATTAAAAATCAAAAATCGGAGATTTTTTATGTTAGAAAAAACCTATCAACCAAATTTATTTGAAAAGGATCTGTACCACTGGTGGATGGATCAGGGCTATTTTACGCCCAAGGCAGAAATCGGCAAGCCGTATTTTTCCATGGTAACGCCGCCGCCCAACATCACGGGACAACTGCACCTCGGTCACGGCTTGGATAACGCTATTCAAGATTCGCTCATTCGCTTCAAGCGCATGCAAGGTTTCAACACGTTGTGGCTACCCGGCACCGACCACGCAAGCATTGCAACGGAAGTCAAAATCGTCGAAGCGTTAAAAAAGGAAGGTATCGATAAGCGCGACCTCGGCAGAGAGGGCTTTTTGGAGCGCGCTTGGCAGTGGAAGGAGCAATACGGCGGTCGCATTTGCGAGCAGCTAAAATCGCTCGGCAGCAGCTGCGACTGGTCGCGTTTGGCGTTCACCATGGACGAAAATTGCAGCAAAGCCGTGCGCAAAGCCTTTGTTTCCATGTACAAAAAAGGTCTTATCTATCGTGGCAACCGCATCATCAACTGGTGCCCCGTGTGTAAAACCGCGCTATCCGATGCGGAAGTGGAATACGCCGAGCAAGACGGTTTCTTTTGGCATTACGGCTATACCACGCCGGACGGCAAAACAACGGTAACTTTTGCAACCACTCGTCCGGAAACAATGCTGGGCGATACTGCCGTTGCCGTCAACCCCAACGACGCAAGGTACACTCACTTGGTGGGCAAAACGGTTGTTGTGCCCTTTGTCAACAGAGAAATCCCCGTCATCGCCGACGAATACGTTGATATGGAGTTCGGCACAGGCGTTGTAAAAATCACCCCTGCACACGATCCCAACGACTTCGAAGTCGGTCGCAGACACAACCTGCCCGTTATCCGCGTTATGAACGACGACGGCACCATGAACGAAAACGCAGGCGAGTTTGCCGGACTGGACCGCTACGAGTGCCGCAAGCAAATCGTGGCAAAGCTCAAAGAAATGGGCATTTTGCAAAAGGTCGAGCCGCACAAACACAACGTGGGCAGTTGCTACCGTTGCCATACCACGGTCGAACCAATTGTTTCGCAACAGTGGTTTGTCAAAATGGAGCCGCTTGCCAAACCGGCTATCGACGCTGTTAAAAACGGCGATATCAAATTCCACCCCGAACGCTTTGAAAAGACCTACTTCAACTGGATGGAAAACATCCGCGATTGGTGTATTTCTCGTCAGCTGTGGTGGGGGCACCGTATTCCCGTTTGGTATTGCGACGATTGCGGTGCGGAAATTTGCGACGAAACGGATCCGACCGTTTGCCCGAAGTGCGGCAGCGTGCATATCCACCAAGACGAGGACGTGTTGGATACTTGGTTCAGCAGTGCTTTGTGGCCGTTTTCCACCTTGGGCTACTTCAACGATAGCGACGACTTCAAGGCGTTTTTCCCCACAAGTGTGCTGTCCTGCGGATACGATATCATCTTTTTCTGGGTTGCCCGCATGATTTTCAGTTCACTGTATAACACCGGCGAAGTGCCCTTCAAGGACGTTTTGATGCACGGCATCGTGCGTGACGAGCAAGGTCGCAAGATGAGTAAATCGCTCGGCAACGGTATCGATCCCGTGGAATTTATCGACAAATATGGCGCAGATACATTGCGTTTTGCATTGCTCAACGGCGTTGCTAACGGCAGCGATATTAGGTTCTCGTCGGATAAAATCGACGGAACGCGCAACTTTATGAACAAGATTTGGAACGCCAGCCGCTTTGTTTTGATGAACTGTCAGGATAAACAGCTCATGTCGGATATCTCGTCGTGCAGCCTAACTTTGGCGGATAGATGGATTTTAACCCGTCTTAACGGCGTTGTGGCGCAGGTTACCGACCTTATGGAAAAGTTCGAGCTGGGCTTGGCGTGTCAGGTGCTGTTCGACTTTGTTTGGAGCGAGTTCTGCGATTGGTACATCGAGCTTACAAAGCCCGTTTTGTACGGTGCGGACGACAAAGCTCGCAACGATACGCTTTCCGTTTTGACGTATGTGTTGGATAAGATTTTGAAGTTGTTGCATCCGTATGTGCCCTTTATTACGGAAAAAATCTATCAGGAAATGCCCTTCCATGGCGAAAGCATTATGACGCAAACTTATCCCACGCCGCAAGCGGAGTTGGATTTTGCCGATGACGCCAAACTTATGGAAGAGCTAAAAGACCTTATCGGCAAGGTGCGCAATATTCGCTCGGAGTACGGCGTTGCGCCCTCAAAGCGTATTCGTCTGTATGTGCAGGCAACCGATGACCGCATTCGCAGTTGCGACGTGTATCTGACCAAGCTTTGCGGCGTAGAGGAAGTTGTGTTCGGCACGGCTCCGCAGGGCGAAAAGACGGTTAAAGCCGTTAGCGTTGCGGCAAGCTGTCAAGTTCCGCTCGGCGACCTTGTGGATACCGCAAAGGAAATCGAGCGTGTAAGCAAGGAGCTGGAAAACGTTCAAAACGAAATTGCTCGTGCGCAAGGCAAACTGTCCAATCAGGGCTTTGTTGCAAAAGCTCCGCAAAAACTTATCGATGCGGAAAAGGCAAAGCTTGCCAAATTCGAGGAGCTAAAAGCTCAACTCGACGCCCGCCTTGCCGAGCTTAATGCGTAAACGGTGTGATGTTAATGGAATAATTAAAAAGGTTGTGTTTTTCGGCAACGTAAACGTATTGTTTAACCGCGCCATAAACACAACCTTTTTTTGTTTGGCAAACGACATAAAAGCCTCCCTTGTGTAAAGGGTAAGCGAAGCGCAGTCGCAGTAATGAATGACAGTCCAGTGGACTGTCATCTGCGACCGGGTTGCCCTTAGGCAACTGGCACGACTTGTCGTGACGGAGGGATTGTTACATTAAAGGTGGTGTGACCGCATTGTTGTGTGTCATCGTAAGTGGCAAGGCAAATATTCATAAAAATGTAATTAACTATAACCACAATTACTTCGTCAAAAAGCAGTGCACACGGTTCCGTGTCATCCTGAGCGAAGTGCGCAAGCACGCAGTCGAACCCGTAGGGCGATGCAAAGCATCGGGATCTACTATATGCTTTCAATAAGCTGTTGAATTGCTAAAAGGAAAGGCTCCCTTGTGTAAAGGGAGCTGGTGGCGTAGCCGCCTGAGGGATTGTTAAAATTAACGAAATCAATTCCCGCCCCTTAGATTCTGCTTCGGCATACGCCTCGCACTGCTGCGCAGTTCGATTTCGCTTATGCTCCGCTCAGAATGACATCGGGCGGAGTAGTGCTTGCTTCCGCAGTCGAACCCGTAGGGCGATGCGTTAGCATCGGGATCTATACGTCATTGTCCATGTTGCAAGTTGGATTAAGAAATGACATCGGTCGGTTAGCGTATGTCGTTCGATATATTGTTTTTTTGTTTGCTATAAAAAGTGGGGGCGATGTTTGTTGTGAAACGCGATAATTGATAAAACATAACATAAAAGCAACAATGTATGCTAAAAAATCGTATTTTGTAGAATATTATTGCAGACATAGTTTACTGCAAACGCCCCTAAAAAATATAAATTTGCATTGTGAATAAAACAGACGTATCGTGGCAAGAATTGTTGTATGGCAAGGTTACAAAAAGCGGCGGACATACATAAAATAAAATATAAAGGTTCGGCAAGTTGTAGAGCTTGTGTGACGGTTTTGTAAGGGAGGGTGGCGCATATGACGATACATCGTGGCGAGCTGTATTACGCCGACCTTAATCCGGTAATTGGCAGCGAGCAAGGCGGCATACGTCCGGTGCTCGTTTTGCAAAATGATGTTGGCAACAAATACAGTCCAACGGTAATTGCCGCGGCAACCACAAGCCGACTTTCAAAAGCCAAGCTGCCCACGCACATCGAGTTGCCGCACGCCACAACGCCCTTGCCCAAGGATTCCGTGGTGCTGTTGGAGCAAATCCGCACGATAGATAAAAGCCGTATCAAGGAAAAAATCGGCGAAGTTCCGGAAGATATAATGCGGCAAATCAACGACGCATTGCTTATCAGTCTTGGCTTTTTTGCGTAGCGTACATATGTTGCAACGCATTGTAAGCAAAAGGTTAGCCAAGCGGTGTACCTGCAAAATTTACAGTAACAGTCAAATTCGCATGATTTTTGCGACAAAGTTAAAACTGTTATTTTATGCCGTAGGTTGATTGTGTAAGCATCGATATCTATTGTATATTTTTCGTCAATTTATTTGCTCGCTCAAAAAAACTCCCTTGTGCAAATGGCGTTTTATTGGGGGACTGTTAAATTAAAGGTGTCCGCATTGTTATGTGTCATCCTGAGCGTAGTGCGTATCGGAATTTACGCCTTTTTAACTTTATAAAATTTGTACTTCTATATTATCATTAATTGGCAATGATATATTATGCAGTGTCATCCTGAGCGAAGTGCGTAGCACGCAGTCGAACCCGTAGGGCGATGCGAAGCATCGGGATCTACTACATATTGCCACTAACCAAACAAATAACGCATATCCGCAAGAAAGGCTCCCTTGTGTAAAGGGAGCTGGTGGCGAAGCCGCCTGAGGGATTGTTGCAATTAACGAAATCAATTCTCGCCCTTAGATTCTGCTTCGGCACATGCCTCGCACTGCTACGCAGTTCGACTTCGCTTACGCTCCGCTCAGAATGACATCGGGGCGGTTTTTGTAATCGTAATTGTTGATATTCATTTTGTTTGGCAAACGCAACAAAAGCCTCCCTTGTGCAAGTGAACTTACTTCTGCCGCATTATCCGCAATTCAAGCCTCCCTTGTGTAAAGGGAGGTGTCGCAGCTTGCTGTGACGGAGGGATTGTTGCAATTACGGTATCCATATTAAAAAAGGACTAACGTCGTGTTAGTCCTTTCGTCGTGTTTTTTCAATTTTTTTTTCATTGGTCTTTTTCTTGTCAACCCATAGCGGTTTGACATAGCCCCTTTCAACACCAGCAAAGTTTTGCTTCTTTGGCTCGTTGTAAAGCCGATAGTGGTCAGTCTTGGCATGTCCCAAAACCATGTTAGTCGGCTTTCTCGCCCCAAACTCATAGCGGTGCGCCTGCCCGTTAAATACTCAAATTGCGTTCCATTTCCTCTTTAAAAGTGCGGCTGCACACAATTCCGAACACCAAAACGTTGCAAATTGCCGCAAAAAATACCACAAATGTTATAAGCGTTTTGCAATGCACGTCCCACAGCGGAGATATCCAAAACAGAATTTGCGGCGTAACTGCGTACAGGCTTGCAATAATCAGCGACGAAAACAGCTGTCTGTTGTTGTGCCGCCTAAAAATCAGCAAAAAGTCCAGCGTAACAATCGCCGACGCGTACAGCCACGGCAAGATGTACTCTGCGGTAAACCACGCATACGACCAGTTGCAAATGCCCAACTCCAACGCCACGGCAAAAACGGTTGCCCAAAAAAGTTCCTCTCGCAAAATTTTGGTCAGTTTTTGCTTGTTGTTTATGGGCGTCATCACGGCAAAGATGGCGCAAACCACGCTGCACGCAACGTAGTATGCCCAGTGCAAATCGGGCGTCAAAAGCAAGTTCAGCGCAACGGAAATCACCGCAAGCACAATCAAAATTTTGTTGAACTTATACTTAAAAAATGGCTGCTTTGCGTTCTCTTTCAGTATGGGATATGCAACAATCTCATCTTGATTGGCGTACACGGCGCAGTTGTCGTTGTCGTTTATTTCGTCCAAATAGCCGCCGCACAGCGGACAGTTAGTTTGTTGGTGGTGGACGTTAACACCGCATTTTTTGCAATATTTCATTCTGCGTCCTCCCAAATGTCGCTTTCAACGGCAATGTCCACTCCGGCTTTGGCAAGCTCGCGGAAGAACAATCTTTCGCAATCCTTTTCCAAAAACGGATTGGTAACGGCAATCACGCACACGTCGTTAAAGGTGGATGCCGTAAAGTTGTTGGTGTTTTTTGCCGGTTTGCCAAGCATAAAGTCGTACCGAACCACCAAATCGGCAAATTCCTTGGGTGCTTTTATCTGCCCCAAGTTAGAAAAGGTCGAGTTGTTAACCTTGCCGTCCCCTTGGTTGCTCACTATTGCGGACATCACCGCGCGTTTAAGGGAAAGCGGCGCAATTTTAAGTATCGGCAAATTGCCGTTGTTGTAGTTAAAGCTAACCATTCCCTTAAAATAGTTTTCGTTAAGCTGTTCCTTTTCTTGGTTGCGTATGTCGGCAATAATCTCGTCGATATCCGTTTGCCCGTTGTATTGGTAAAATATATAGCTGGAAAAATTTCGTATTGTTTCCACGTTGAAAATTTTGCGTAGGTTAACGGGAATCATAACCCTAATGGGCTTTTTTTGCGTGGAGTTGGTTACCGTGGATAGCCTGTCCAAAGCAAGCAGTTGCAATGCGCCCAAAAACTGAGTGACGGTGGCGTTATGACGGTGTGCCGCCTCTTTCAGTTGCGTTGCGCTGCAAACGCCTCGCACAGTGATATACTTTTTGTTTTTGTGCGGCGTTCCGTTGATTTTGCTAACCTTAACGGCTTTCGGGCAGGGTGGCGGATTTTTCCGCACGGCAACGTTTGCAAAGTTGTCGCGAATTTCCTCCAGCGACGGCACATCTCGGTAGTCAAAACAGTTGGTTTGGTCGTCCACCGTCTTGCCTATGCGCTGGAAATATCTGCGCAGCAGCGAGTTTAGGAATATAATTCCGCCCGTTCCGTCCGTTGCCGAGTGAAAAAACTCCACCGAAACTTCGTTGCCGAAGTAGTTCACGCGTACTTGCGAGTGCTTTCCGTCCACCTTCATCGGTCGCCCCGGGACTTTCGATTGCGGCTTTGCTATGATGGGTATGGTCGGTCGCTCGATATACGGCCAAAACAGCCCGTTTTTAACACTGCCGCAAAGCGTGGGGAAGCGTGGCGCAATGTCGTTAACCGCATATTGCAATTCAATGGGGTTAACAGGCTCTTTAAGTAGGGCTGACACCCTAAAAATAGATATGCTTTCGCCACGCGCCACAAGCGGATACATCAGTGCGGCGTTATCCAACCTGTACCAACGCTTGTTGTTCTGTTGAAGGTTGGCAATGGCTTCCAGCTTGCGCTGCAACCGTATTTCTTGCGGCAACTGCTCGTCCTTTTTGCACTTTTGATTTGACCGCGCTTGCCGTTGCATGCGTTTTTCACGCTTGCGCTCGGCTTTGTTTGTAGCTTTTGCCGTGTTGATATCTGCGCGGTTTTGCTCCAACCGTGCTTGACGTTGCAAAAGCCTGTTGTGCTTGCGTTCTGCTTTTATCGTGTCGATATCTGCGCGGTTTTGATTTGACCGCGCTTGCCGTTGCATGCGTTTTTCACGCTTGCGCTCGACTTTGTTTGTAGCATTTGCCATGTCGATATCTGCGCGGTTTAGCTTGTCGTTCCTACGCTTGGCAGATTTTTCCGCCGTGCTGTTGTCGGCGACACTGGGTATGTTTGTGCCGTCAGTGGGCGCACTTGTATCGTCACTTGTATCGTCACTCGGCGCAGTTGCAATAACGGTCGGCGTGTTCGTGTCGGCGGAAGTCGGCACGCTTGTTGCATGCAACGTGTTGTCGCCTTGCAATGGTTCAGCCGATGTGCCCATGTCGGACGCAGCGTCCGCAGTTGTATTCGGTTTTGTTTTTTCGTTGTTCATTCTGTTATTATACCACACATATCGGTATTTTTCCACCGTTTTTATGTATAACGCAAAAAATGAAAATAACCTGCAATGGTTATGGGCTGTTGCGACGTAAAAATTATTGACACAACCACTGTAAAATAGTAAAATATATAGTAATAATAATTACAGAAGGTACTTGGTTTTGCTTAATTTACTTTTTACGCAAACAAACGGTTTCGAGTGGGGCAGTTCCGCGTTCGGATTCAAGTGGGTTTGCTCGCATCCGGCTTTGTACATTTTTAACTATCCCATCTATGTGTACGCACTGTGCATAGTAACGGGCATGTGCTTGGCAATACTTATCGGCGCGCACTATTTCAAAAAGCGTGGCTACGATCCGTACGATATAACCATCTACGCCTTGGCGATAATTCCCATCGGCGTGCTTGGTGCTCGTGCGTATATTTTCATATTCCCTTGGGCGGATAACGTCGTCAGCTGGTCGGAGTACTTTAACTTCCGTTCGGGCGGATTGGGCATCTACGGCGGCGTGATTATGGGTTACGTTGCCGGCTTTGTGGTTTGCAAAATTAAAAAGCAGGACTTCCGCATCGTGGTGGATTCCGTTATGCCGGGACTGTTTTTGGCTCAAAGCTTGGGACGTTGGGGCAACTTTGCCAATATGGAAGCGTACGGCAATCTGATAACCACCGACTATAACGCATTGCCAAACTTCTTGGAGTTTTTGGGCAACGGCTCCGACCACGGCTTTAATATGTACGCCGTTTGGATAAACAACGGCAGCTCCGGTTCGGGCTGGTATCAGGCCACGTTCTTTTACGAAAGCGTTTGCACGCTGATTGGCTTTTTGGTGTGCGTGCTGGTGCTAACTCGCAGCAAAAAGTATAAACTTGGTTGGTGCTCGGCTTTCTACGGAATTTACTACGGCATTGTGCGTATCGTCATCGAAGGAATGCGTTCGGATAGCTTGTATCTGTATGTGGGCAGCTATATGACGGATATCAAAATTTCGCAGTTGGTGTCCGTCTGCACGATAGCTTTCGGCTTGTGGACGTTAAGCAAAATTTACCGCAAGCAACTGTTCGAGCTGTATTCGAGGCTGTTCCGTTCGGAAAGGGCTATGTTACAAAAATCTCGGTTTGTTGTCGGTGCGGTTGCTGTTGTTGCCGCAGCTATTGGCGTTGTAATGCTAAGCTTGGGCGGTGCGACCAAGGTGCTTATCGGGGTTGTTTTGCTGATTGTCGCCGTGTACTGCGCACTGGGCGTTTGGGCAATTTGCGACAGATTGCGCTTGTATTGCTCGTCGTGCGGTTGCCGCAAGGTAAGCGGCAAGCTGGTCAGCGACTATCAAGCTCGCCTAACGGAAGTGATTGTGTATATGTCGCTGTTCGCCGTGATGTTTGCCTTTGGCGTGTTCTCGCTAACCTATTGGGGCATTGCGTGCGATATCTCCAACGGCGTTGTGCTTGCAGTTGTGCTGTTTGTTTTGGGCTGCGCTGTGGGCTACTTCAAACTTGTTCCCTCCTATAAAGCGCTTGTCGGGCTTGCTCCGGAAGCGTTGGAACTGCAAGTTAATTGCGATTGCGGCAAAATTTATAGCGTGCGTATGAACAGCTTTTTGGCGTTCTTGTTCCCGCCCGTACAGTATCGTGATTACGGCGTGGAGAACCTAAAAGAGTGGGTAGATCCTGAAAAGTTATCCAAGACAGCCAAGGCGTAACACGCTTTTTGTGCGACACGCACGGAGTTGGCATTGAGCTGTGCACATTGCAGTTGTCTTAACAGTCGAATGGCGCAATCGGCTTTGCATTATGCGCACGTCGGCTGCCTTAGTGCTCAAATGATAAAATTAGCCTTGTGCGATGTATGTGGCAACTGGCTTAGCAGTCGAATGACAAAATCGGTTTTGTGCGGTGCACACGACAGTTGTCTTATTGGTCAAATAATAAAATCGGCTTTGCGTTAAAAATGCAAAAAATGTTTTGTAAAACAAAGAAGGAATAGAAAAATGAAACAATCTGATAACAGAAATTTAGCATTACTCACAGACTTTTACGAGTTAACTATGATGTACGGGTACTTCAAGCACGGCAAAAGCGACCAAATTGCCACCTTCGACGTGTTTTTCCGCCCCTATCCGGAAAGCAACTTTTGCATTGCCGCAGGCTTGCAACAAGCTGTGGAGTACATTCAAAACATACATTTCGGTCAAGAGGAAATCGACTACTTGCGTAATACTAACGCCTTCGACGAGGATTTTTTGGCTTGGCTAAAAGATTTTCGGTTTACCGGCAGCATAAAGGCGGTCTCGGAAGGCACTGTTGTGTTCCCCTACGAGCCGCTCATGGTTGTAACCGCACCCATTTGTCAGGCGCAGTTGTTGGAAGCGGCATTGCTTAACATTGTCAACTTTCAAACGCTTATTGCCACCAAAGCTCGTCGTATTTGCTATGCGGCAAGTCCGGCTTCGGTTTTGGAGTTCGGTTTGCGCCGTGCACAAGCCCCCGATGCAAGTATATTCGGTGCAAGGGCGGCGGTCATCGGCGGATGCAGTTCCACAAGCAACGTGCTTTGTGCAAAGATGTTTGACCTTCCGCCCAAGGGAACGCACGCTCACAGCTGGGTTATGTCCTTCCCCACGGAGTTGGATGCGTTCATGGCGTATGCCGATACCTATCCGGAAAACTGCTTGCTGCTTGTGGATACCTACGACACGTTGGGCAGCGGCGTGCCTAATGCGATAAAGGTTTTCGACTACTTAAAGGGCAAGGGCTACAAGCCGGTGGGCATTCGTTTGGATAGCGGCGACTTGGCATATCTGTCCAAGCAAGCTCGCAAGATGTTGGACGATGCCGGTCACGCCGATTGCAAAATTTTTGCCAGCTCGGATATCGACGAATATGTGTTGGAATCCTTAAAGCAACAGGGCGCAAAAATAGATATTTTCGGTGTGGGAACTCGCATGATAACAAGCAACAACACGCCGAGTTTGGGCGGAGTGTACAAGCTTTCCAACCTGCGTGTTGATGGCGTGGACTACCCCAAAATGAAAATTTCCGATAACCCCGTCAAGGTAACCAACCCAGGCAAAAAGACGGTGTACAGGCTTATCGGCAGAGATACCGGCAAGGCTATTGCCGACCTTATTGCGCTGGAAGGCGAGGTTATTGACGATAGCAAAAACCTTGTCATTACCCATCCGATAGAGCGGTGGAAAACAAAAGAAGTGGTAAACTTTTACGCTAAGGAACTGTACGAAGACGTGTTTGTGGACGGCAAGTGCGTGTATCAACCCAAATCCACCTACGAACATGCGGCGCACTGCAAGCAAAGCGTGGATATGTTCTGGGAAGAATACCTGCGTTTGTCGCAGCCGCATCAGTACAAGGTTGACCTTTCGGATAAGCTGTACGAACTCAAACAACAGCTCATTTTCCAAAGCCGTGGCGAAAAATAGTTTGCGGCTTGCTTGGTTTGTGGCGTTTGGCGGCAGTGTAAGGCTTGTGTCAAATCGGCGTTTTGTGCGTTCACAAGTAGTGTGATGTGTGCTAAAAAATTTGTATTACATTGGCAGAATTCTTGCAAAACGCGGCAATTACCACAAAAATCGGCTTTTTGCATAATACAATTACAGTCATAATTGTTTATATTCGTACGATTTTCGTCATAAAACGGCAGTCTATTCGGGCAGAAAGGCTTATTTGACGGTTTTGGCGGAATAAATGTGTTAAATAACAGCAGAGGTAAATTATGAAATTCAAAAAATCGCTTTTCGGCTTTAATAAAAAGCAGGTCAAGCAATTTGTGGAAAAAAACGATGCCGACCAAAAGGCAATGCAAGCGCAACGGGAGCGCATTGCGGAGTTGGTTGAGCAAAACGAACGTCTTACCAAGCAAGTGGAAAAGTATCAAGAGGACGAGCAAGCCGTATCGCGCGCGCTTATCACCTCGCAGGAGTTGGCGGATAAGTTAAAAAACGATGCGGAAAAGTACAGCGATATCGTGCTAACTCGCGCTAAGATTTTTTATGCGGCGTGGCAGGCGTACACGCAAACGTTGGTGGCGTCGCTTTCCGATTCCGAAGTGCAGCAGCTAAACTCCGTTATCGTTAAGATTGAAAAGTTAATCAACGCTTACGAAGGCAAAAATGTGGCGGAGCAATCGGCGGACTTATCTCGCAAGGCGGCAGACGAACAGACAAGTTCAAATGAGGCAAAGACGGCAGATACGTCGGCAAAGTCTGCTGACGAAAAACAAGTTCCGTCGCACAATCCCATCAAGCGTATGGAGCAGGTCAGTGGACACGCCATCGACCTTAGGGAGCTTGTTGCGCCCACGCAATCGCTTGCGGATATTTGCAGAGATTTAGGGCTAACGGCTACGCAAGGCGAACTTAAACTGGATTTAGACGCCACCAAAGGCGAGGACTAATTGGGATTATTTAGTGTAACATGTGGGAAGTTATTCTTGACGCGCTAATAGACAGCGCAAAAATATTGCCCTTTTTGCTGGCGATATATTTAGTTATCGAGCTGTTGGAAACTAACAGTCGATTGAAAAACAAAACGGTAAGGTTGCTAAACGGCAAGCTTGCCCCGTTGGTTGCCGGCGGAGTGGGGCTTGTGCCGCAGTGCGGTTTTTCCGTTATGGCAACCGACTTGTACTGTCAGGGCTTTCTAAAAAGCGGTACGCTCATTGCCTTTTTTGTTGCCACCAGCGACGAGGCGTTGCCGTTGCTTCTTTCAAGCAGCAAAACCGTCGGAGTGGTTTGGATTGTGGTTTTGGTAAAGCTGCTGTATGCGGTGGCGTTGGGGTACGTTATCAACGCTTTCGACCGTCGTCAGCTTGCCACCGAGTACGAAACGCACGATGACGAAGGCTGTTGCCATCACGATATTCACGGCGAGCACAAGGGCTTTTGGAGTTTTGTAAAGCACCCGATATTGCACACCGCAAAAATTTTCGTGTACATTTTTGTTGTAACGGCGATTTTTGGATTACTGTTGCATTATTTTGAGCAACCCATCATGCAGTTTACTGCCAAATTGGGCGTATTCCAAAGCCTTTTCACGGCGGCGATAGGGCTTGTTCCCAATTGCGCAAGCAGCGTTATTATCACGGGCATGTACATGTCGGAGGGCGCAAGCGGCGGCAGCCTTATTTCCTTTGCGGCAATGCTTGCCGGACTTGTTTCTAATAGCGGCATTGCGTTAACTGTTCTTTTCAAAGATAAATCCCACAAAAAACGCAACTTGCTTATTGTTGCAATTTTGTACCTTGCCGGCGTGCTGTGCGGCGTCATTGCGGAAATCATTTGCGCGTTGCTTTGATATGATGTTAGAGCTGACTGCGCATTAGCTGCTTGCTAATTGTTTGTTTGTGCACTTTTTTGAGATGATATTGGAACTGACTGCGCGTCGTTGCTCGGTAATTGCTTATTTGCGTGTTGTTTTGAGATAATCGAACGGTAGTGGAAAAGAAATTGTTATAATTAAATCTATCCATATAAAAAGTCGGATTAAAGTTATCCCCACATTCAAGTGTCATCCTGAGCGGAGTGCGACAGCACGCAGTCGAACCCGTAGGGCGATGCGAAGCATCGGGATCTACTAATAATCAAGCAAAAATATATTATTCGTCTTTTTGCAACCATCTTTCTTTCTGCCATCACATACGCAAGCATTAGCCGATATGGCGATGCGCCAGCATCGGGATCTACTTCTTCTTTTTTACCCAAAAATCCCCGAAGTTTTTGCTTCGGGGATTTTGTTTGTTTTTGTTATATTATGCTTTATTGTGGCTTAATACATTTCGCCTTGGTTGGGCATAGCAGGTTGCGGCGGTTCGGGGATATCGCAAACAATGCTTTCGGTTGTAAGCAGTGTGCCTGCAACGCTTGCGGCATTTTGCAATGCGGAACGTGTAACCTTTGTCGGGTCCAGTATTCCCTTTTCAATCATATCGCCGTAGGTATCCGTCAAAGCGTCGTAGCCGTAGTTGAGTTTTTTGCTTTCGGTAACCTTGGCAACAATAACGCCGCCGTCAACGCCGGCATTTTCGGCAATTTGTTTGAGCGGTGCTTCCAACGCTTTGCGTACGATTGTTGCGCCCGTCTTTTCGTCGCCGTCCAAGGTGGCAATCAGCTTGTTAACGTCGTCGATTGCACTAAGCAGTGCAACGCCGCCGCCTGCCACAATACCTTCCTCAACGGCAGCTCTGGTGGCGTTAAGGGCGTCCTCGATACGCAGTTTGCGTTCTTTCATTTCCACTTCGGTAGCTGCGCCAACGGAAATTTGTGCTACGCCGCCTGCAAGCTTTGCAAGACGTTCTTGCAGCTTTTCCTTGTCGTAGTCGCTGGTGGTTTCTGCAAGTTGATTGCGGATTTGCGCCACGCGTGATGCAATTGCGTCGGCAGCTCCGTTGCCTTCAACGATGATGGTGTTGTCCTTGTCCACCTTAACTTGCTTTGCTCTGCCAAGCATATCGATGGTAGCGGTTTTAAGGTCAAGCCCAAGCTCGTCCGTGATAACCTGTCCGCCGGTAAGGATGGCAATGTCTGTAAGCATTTCCTTGCGTCTGTCGCCAAATCCGGGTGCCTTTACGGCAACGCAGATAAAGCTGCCTCTAAGCTTGTTCAGGATAAGCGTAGTAAGAGCCTCGCCGTCAACGTCCTCTGCGATAATTAACAGCTTGCTGCCCATTTTAACAACCTGTTCCAATACGGGCAAAATCTCTTGAATGGAGCTGATTTTTTTGTCGGTAATAAGGATGTACGGATTGTCCAACTCGGCAACCATCTTGTCGGGGTCTGTTGCCATATAGGGCGAGCAGTAGCCTCTGTCGAACTGCATGCCCTCAACGATGTTGAGTTCCGTTTTCATCGTTTTGCTTTCCTCAACGGTAATAACGCCGTCGTTGCCAACCTTTTCCATTGCGTCGCTGATAAGCTCGCCGATGGTGGTGTCGCTTGCGGAAATGGACGCAACTTGCGCAACGCTTTGCTTGCCCACAACGGGCTTGGAAATGCTTTTGAGCTTGTCTACGCAAACTGCAACGGCTTTGTCGATGCCCTTACGCAAAATGATGGGGTTTGCGCCGGCGGCAAGGTTTTTGTTGCCTTCCAAAATGATTGCTTGTGCCAAAACGGCTGCGGTGGTGGTGCCGTCGCCAACAACGTCGTTGGTTTTTGTGGACGCCTCCTTGATGATTTGCGCGCCTACGTTTTCAAACGGGTCTTTTAGCTCAATTTCCTTTGCGATGGAAACGCCGTCGTTGATAACCATCGGAGAACCGAACTTCTTTTCTAAAATTACGTTACGTCCCTTTGGACCAAGTGTAATTTTAACTGTATTTGCAAGCTGATTTACGCCGCTTTCAAGGGCGCGTCTTGCTTCTTCGCCATACTTAAGTTGTTTTGCCATACTAAATACCTCCTAAATTACTCTACAATTGCAAGGATGTCGCTTTGCTTAACGATGGTAACTTCCTCGCCGTCAATTTTGAACTGGCTGCCTGCGTACTTGCTGTACAAAACCTTGTCGCCAACGTTAACAACCATTTTGATTTCTTTTCCGTCAACGATACCGCCTTCGCCCACGGCAATAACAACGGCAACTTCTTGCTTTTCCTGAGCGGCAGTGGGCAAAAAGATTCCGCCGACGCTTTGTTCTTTTTCTTCGAGTTTTTTAACAACAACCTTGTCAAAAAGTGGTTTAAGTTTCATTTTTCGCCTCCGAAAAAATATTTTATGTATTGTCTTGCAGCGGTAATGCCAAGCGTTTTTGAGGTGTTTAGCACTCCCGTCGTTCGACTGCTAACCCTATTATACTACACTTTGCCAAAAAGTCAACACAATTTAGGCGTATTTTTGCAGAAAAAACTTTCAGCTTATTTTATAAAAGCATTACCTTGTAGCGAACTGTGTCGGTGTTTCTACTGATATCGGTAATTATCGTGTTTGAGTTGGTGTTTTTTTGAAAGTCAACACAATTTACACGTTTTTTTTCAGAAAAACCTTTCGTCTTATTTTATAAAAGCATTGACTTGTGGCAAACGTGCTGTAAAGGGTATTATAGATTGCGTTTGAAGGAATTTTTTGTCGAGTTAGGTCGAAAAGATGTTTGTTTTAGCGACGTTCGGCGGATATTTATAGTGATTGTAAGTCTTGTGCAAAAAAATCGTTGATAAATGGTTCGATTGTTGATATAATATATATACCTTATTGATTGCCGTTGTCGTGGCGCGTCTTTTTTTTGTTACAATGGTTGTTTGTTTAGCGGCATTTGCAATTTTTAAGCGGTTAATTGTGTGTTTCTATCGATGTACAATGTCATCCTGAGCGAAGGGCGAATTCTACGACTTATTTGTAATTGATTTGATGTAATATAGTTTGGTATAGTGCATTTTCTTTGTTAAAAAGAAATTCATACCATTCCTGTGTCATCCTGAGCGGAGTGCGCAAGCACGCAGTCGAACCCGATAGGGCGATGCGCAAGCATCGGGATCTACTATATATTGCCACCAAGACACATAAATAATGCATACCGAAAGAAAGCCTCCCTTGTGTAAAGGGAGGTGGTGCAGCTGTGCTGCGACGGAGGGATTGTTCTATTAACATAATCAATTACCGCCCTTAGATTCTGCTCGGTTGCCACCTCGCACTGCTACGCAGTTCGACTTCGCTACGCTTCGCTCAGAATGACATCGGGCGAAAGCATATCCGCATCGGGATCTATTCTTTAATTTATTTATTTAACGTCATTTAGAACGGAGGTTCTTTTATGGATAAATGGGATAAACGTTTTATGGATTTAACCTATCGTGTTGCCGAGTGGTCAAGCTGCCACAAAACCGATAGGCACGTCGGAGCAATTGTTGTAAAAAACAAGCGCGTGCTAACCACTGGTTATAACGGTGCGCCGCAGGGCGTGCAAAGTTGTCGTGATAGGGGCGAGTGCATGCGCGAAAAACTTGGTATTCAAAGCGGTACACGTCACGAGCTTTGTTATGCCGTTCACGCGGAACAAAACGCCATTGTGCAAGCCGCCAGATTGGGCGCAGTGTTGGAAGGCGCAACGCTTTACTGCACACATCAGCCCTGCGTTATTTGCGCAAAAATAATTATCAATGCAGGCATAACTCGTATCGTCTATCGAGAGGGCTACCCCGACGATTTTGCCCTTCGTCTTTTGGCGGAGGCGGGCGTATCGGTGGAGCAGTTCAACGAGGATTTGTAACCCTTGCGTGATTGGTGCGCGTGCACGTTCAAGCATTTTGACGTGCACGCGTTCTGCTTTTTGGGGCATTTTGCCTCGTGGTTTTTTGTTGTTTTTACTGCGGTATATTTTGCGTGTGGAGCAAAGCGTAAAATCTGTTAAAAACGCCAAATTGTATCAGAATTTGCCATTTTGTAGAATATTATTACAGACATACTATACTACAAAACTCAAATAACTGCTTGTTTTCGCATATTCATATCTGATAATTCTTGTATCAAGGCTCAAAACAACCTTTTTGCCGTTTGTTGAGCGTGTTCCGACGTTCGTTCGCACTGGAAAGGGTGCAAAGTCCCATGCAAAAAATCTCGGCTTGCCTCGTGGTTTTATGTTGTCGTATGGCAACGCCGTAATCCAACAGTGCGCCCGTAACAAGCTCGCTTATGGGTATCGCAGCAAAGCACCGAGTGCGTCTATCGTTATCTAAAATACTGCGGTGGCGTTGTTCTTTCTCGCTGCCGCTTTTTTGTTTCGATTTAATTTGTCGCATTTTTTTTGTCGTGCTTTGGCGGGGCATTCTGATGTGAACCCTAAAAGTTTGACGCTTTTCGAGTTGCATTTTATTCGCTTTCTGTTTGTATTTTACAAAACGTTTTGCTTGACCAAATATTTCAGTGGTATATCCAGCGGAGTAAGCACGCCGTTCATTCCGTCGCGTTGCAGTTGCGGAATCGTCGCCGCGTATTCCAGCATTATTTTTGCCGTTAACAGGCTGTTGCTTTGCATGTCAAGCATAAAGCTTGCGGTGCACCCGTCGGCGTAAACAATCGTTTGTCCTCGGTGCGTATCTTTTGCCTTTATTTGCCGAATTTCCTGCTGCGAACAAAAAAGCACTTCCGTGTCGTACTCGGCAAAGTAGTGCGGCATACTAACTATTTCTTGCCGTATTCGCTGCTTGTCGCAGTCGGCGCAGGCAACGTAAACTATTCTGTCGTGTAAGGCTTCGGGGGCTTGCGCGCCCTTTTGTGCCAACTGTTTTGCGTTGAGTTTGGGCGCGGTTATTTGCACTGCGTCCAGTACCCCTGCGATATCTCGCACGGCATTTGTGTGCCCCATGGAAATTCCCCTTCCCCAAAGCGTCACGGGGTTGCCCACCAAATTTAGCAACGCCCTTTCTGCGGACATAATCCCGGGGTCCCACCCTGCGCAAGCCACGGAAACAGTGCGTTTGTCCTTGATACTTTTTAGCAGCTCCATGTGCCCATGTGCGTTTGCGTGGTCGTCGTAGCAATCCACGGTGTTAAAGGCGCAAAATGGTTCAAGATTGTTATGAATATCGTTTTTGCTTCCCATTGCCAGCAGTACAACGTCGTGTTTGGCGGAGCGTGCGTCGGCAAACGGTGCGCGCAACGGGTTATCGATTTTTCGTCGCGAATAGATTTTTGTCAGCACAAAACGCTTGTCTGCGATTGCCAATTTTTCTATTGCTTTGCCCAAGTTCCCGTACCCTACAACGGCGATGTTTAGCGGCATATTTTTCTCCCGTGCTATTGTATTGTGTTGGTCAAAAATAAATTCGTTTTCGCACGTTTTTGTGCGCGCGTTTAACGATTTGACGTGCAAATGCATGCGCTTGTGGCATTCAAAGGCGCATTAAGCGATTTTTAGGCAAACCTTTTGCAAATTATCAATAAAATCTTGTTTTAATCACTTTATTTTTTTTTAATTTTATAGTATTATATATATAAATAAAAGACGTTGCGCAAGTCGGTTGTAGACTGCAAGCAACGCAACGCGGTTTTTATGCGCGGTTCGTGTACGCTGTATTGCGTGGAAGTGCGGCAACGCTCGCCGTATGTGCGAGCCTCGGCATGTGTTGTGCTGTTGTGTCGCATATGCGTGTAACGTCGGTTTGTTTGTTGTGCATGCAGGCGTTATTTTGTGTGCGCCTTGCATATAATTAAAAATAAAACAGGTGTAAAATGCTTGAATATATAATTGATTTTTTCACCAAAGGTAGCGCAACCGAGATTGCCTCTCGGGCGTTGCAGATTTTGTTGCTAACCGTGGTGTACTATACGATATTTTATTATTGCAAAAAGCGCAAGATTGTTCCGTTTGCGTACATTTTGTTCGGCGTAGTGGCGGCTGTGTTTGCTGTATCCTTCTTGCCGGTGGACAACCTGCCCTTTATCGTTGCGCTTGCCTTGGGGCTCACGCTTGTGGCAAGTTTGCTGTTTTTCTCGCACGATTTGCGCCACGACGTGTTCCATTTCACATGGCGTCGTAATTTTACAAACATCAATGTCGGTGCGGAAGTCAGCGTGGACGACCTAACCCACTCGGTAAACGAGATAACCAAAGCTTGCCAGCGCCTTAGCAAAACCAACACGGGCGCGCTGATTATTGTTTGCGATAGCATTTCCGATACCATTTTGGATAGCGGCGTGCGCATTGATGCGGAAATTTCCGCCGAGCTTTTGGAAACGATTTTCTTTCCCAAAACCCCGTTGCACGACGGTGCGGTTGTGATATCGGCAAACAAGGTGCTAACGGCAGGTTGCTACTTGCCCTTAACGCAGGAAACAAGCCTTCCGCGTGAGTTCGGCACAAGACATCGCGCGGCAATCGGCGTGTCGGAGGCGTTCCCGAGCCTTACGGCAATTGTCGTCAGTGAGGAAACGGGTATAATTTCCGCAGTTAAGGACGGCAAGGTAAAGCGTTACTTGAACGCCGACCAAATCAAACGCATTTTGGGCAACGCAATGGGCTTGACCGACGATGGTGAAAAGGACAATATCTGGGGGATAATCGAAGATGAAGAAGACTAAGGGCGGTATCGGACACTTTTTTAAGCACTATTTTGGCTTGCTATTGCTTGCCTTGGTGTGCGCAGTTATGGCGGTGCTGTTAATCGGATACATTTCGCTGTAACCAAAATTTTGTCAATTTAATAAAAAAAACATAAAGCTTGCATTCTTTTTAGCTATAAGGGTGCAAGTTTTTTTTTATACAAAAAAGGCGTTTATTGTGTTTATGAAAAGTCGGGTTTGCAGTGCTTATACAAACAAGCCGAGTTTGTTGTGTTTTTGTAAGTCAGTCGTGTGCCGTGTTTTGTAAAAAACAGCGGAGTTCATTGTGTGGCGAAACAACAGCCGAGTTTAGCGTGTTTATGCATAAAAACGTGGTTTGTTGTGGCTTGTAAAAAGACAGTCGTTGCCGTGTTTTGTAAAAAAGCTGTGTTTTTTTTGTTTTTTTGAGTAATAGCTGTTTTTGTTGTGCACGGACGATTTTGTTTGGACGAATTATCTTGAACGTAGGTGCGTGGATTTTTTTTGCAAAGAAGGGCGATAAATCACAAAATCCTACTCGCAAGCATGAAAGCGGAGCAACCCTTGTGTGTTGTGGTAAATCTGATAAAATCTTATCTGAAAACTACAATACGTTTGTCAACGATTGTGTGTCGTGCGGCATAAAATAAAGGTATGATAACGGCAAAATTCGGCGGCACTGCAATTACGGGCGAAAACTTAAAGTATGTAAAAAGGTTTGCACAGGGCAAGCGGTGCGTGGTTGTTTCCGCCGTCGGGAGCGAAAGCGTGGATTCAAAAAAGGTTACCGACCTACTGCAAGCGTACTACAAAACTCGTTCGCAGGAAATTTGGGATAGAATTTGCGCAAAGTATCGCAGGCTGGTTGAAGGCAATTTAATAATGAACGTAGACGATTTGTTGGCGGCGGCTCGGCACAAAATCGATGTTGCCGACGATGCTTTTTGCTTGTCAGTTGGCGAGCGGCTTTCTGCAAAAATCGTTGCGGAATATCTTGGCGCAACCTACTTGGAGGCGGCAGGGCTTGTTGTTTTTCAAAATGGCGTTTTGGACGTAAAATCCACGCTCGACCGAATAAAAGCGGCAATAACTGGCAAAAAACAGGTGGTTTTGGGCGGTTTTTACGGCGCAGAGCGTGACGACGTGCGCCAAACTCGCTTGCTTGGCAGGGGCGGCGGAGATTATACAGGGGCGTTGGCGGCTGCCGCAACAAACAGCTTCTACATAAATTTTACCGATACTTGCGGCGTTAGAACTGCCGATCCGCACCTTGTGCCAAAAGCGAACCTGTTGCCGCGACTGTCCTATCAACAAATGCAAAGGCTGTATGCGGCGGGGGCAAGGGTGTTGCATTGCGGCGCTGTCGATGTTGCACAACCCTTTGGTGTGCCGATATTGGTAAAAAGCTGGCAAGGTTTTGTCGAGCAAACAGTTGTGTCGTCGGTTGCTTTTGACGGCGGTTTTTGGGGCGTTGCGGAGCGTTCGACTGGGCAAACGCACGTTTGCACGGCTTTCGGTGCTGATGCGGTAAAATTTGCGCAAACAAGTGATTTGCAGCGCATTTTGGGCGCGCAAGTCAAAGTTGCCATCGGACTGGATAGCGTGGTTGTGCGCTCGGATAAATCGGTTGCATGCGCGCTACATAATGCCTTGTGTCGGTAGTTGGCAAAAAAATCATTTTGTGTTCGGCTTGTTTTGAATTGTGCATTTTTCGTGTTACTTTTTGTGCGGTGGGCGTGTAAATGGCGGCAACCGACTTGACACTTTGGCTGTTGTGCCGTACAATAATGTGTAGTGAGGATGTCTTTATGAAAATTTTGGTTATCGGCGGCGGCATGTCGGGGCTGTGCTATGCCATTTTGGCAGCTCGTCAGGGCTTGGACGTTACCGTTTGCGAAAAAAATATGCGTGTTGGCAAAAAAATTGCAATGAGTGGCAACGGCAAGTGTAATATCGGCAATTTGAATGTGTCGGCTGATTGCTACAACGATAGCGGCATTGTACGCCGTGTTTTGCAAACTGTCACGGTGCAGCAATATGTGGATTTTTTGCGTTCGTGCGGAATATATGTTTTTTCGGACGACATCGGTCGGCTGTATCCGCTAAACGAATCCGCAAGCGGCGTTGTCGATTGTTTGCGCTTTGAGCTGGCTCGGTGCGGCGGCAATATTGTTACCGATGCGGCAGTGAGCAACATCACGTCCAACGGCGCAGGCTACTGCGTGTCGGTCAACGGCAAAAGGCGCAATTTCGATAGGGTTGTTGTTGCGTGCGGTTCGCCCAGTCAAGCCGATAACGAGCTGGACAAGCTAATTCCGTCGCAGTATTTAACGCCGTTGTGCCCGTCGTTAACGCCCGTTTGCACCCACGATACGGATGGCGTGATAAACGGCGTAAGGAACAAAGCGGTCGTTTCGCTGTACGCTGATGGGCGGTTGGTTCGTAGCGAGCGTGGCGAAGTGCTGTTCAAGGATTACGGACTTTCTGGCATATGCGTTTTCAATTTGTCGGCGTATATTGCCCGCGATATTGTGCGTGGTCGGTCGGCAAAGTCCTATGTGTTTAAGGTTGATATTGCGCCCGATTTGTCGGAAAGCGACCTCATTAGCCTGTTGCAAAACCGCCTTGAAGGGGGCTGGGACGAAGATAAACTGCTGTACGGAATTGCCAAAAACAAGCTTGCGGAGCATATCCGCAAACGCTACGGTCGTGATGTTGCAAGCCTTGTAAAGGGCGTAAAGCAGATGCTGTTCACTTTTAAGAAGCTATCTGACTATTCAATGAGTCAGGTTACGGCAGGCGGTGTAGATGAGCAATTTGTGGATGAATTTTTGCAGCTGCCAAGCGGAATTACGGTGCTTGGCGAGGCATTAAACGTCGACGGCGTTTGTGGCGGCAACAACTTGTTTTTTGCTGGCGCTTCGGCAATTTACGCCTTCAACAAGGCTTTTGCGAGCAAATAAAGGCATTTTCTTGATTGTTTGGCGGTGCTTTGTTGTGCTCGAGCTGCGATTTCGCATTTTTCATATGTCGACTTGTCTTGCACACTGCGATTTTGCACTTTGCTTATGTGGACTTTTGTCATACACGTTGTGCTTGTTCGCCTTGCGTATAGACAATTTGCGCCTCTAATAAGGTGTTTGTAAACAAATTAACAATATTTTTGCTTGGGTGTGGTGTTGTGGTGTTATGCCGCGCACACTGCGACTTTGCCCTTTTCGTATGGCTACTTTGCGTCGTATATGGTGTGCTTTGCACCCAAGATAGTCGTTTTTTACAAAATTACTCTAAAAATCAGGATTTTATAAGATAATATTACACGCATAGTATCTTGTCCGCGCCAATTTGCCTGCATAATCAAGCCCACAAATAGCAAGTCACAATTATGTATGGCGCAATAAACTTGCGTTTTGTGTTTCAAGTTGACTGCTTGCGGCTGTGTGGCAGACTTTGTGCGATGCAAAATCCAAAATTGTTCGTCGTTTGTGTCACGTTTAGAAATAGGAGATAATTATATAAATGGGGTTATTTCTTACAAATTCAATTAAAATTCCACTTGGGCAGATGGATTCCGCCAAGCAAAAGGTTAGCAAGCTAACAGGTTTGCCTTGCGCCAAAATTAACAACCTAACTTTATATAAGCAAAGCGTAGACGCACGCAAAAAAGATGATGTGCATTTTGTGTGTTCATTTTTGTTCGAGTGCAACAAAAGCACGGTCAATGGGTGCAAGCCCTTCGTGTTGCCGAAAGACTACTTAGTAGATGTGCCCAAAACCAACTGCCCCAAAAAGTTTATTGTTGTTGGAGCAGGTCCGTCGGGGCTTTTTGCGGCGCTGTATCTTTCCCTTGCCGGTCACAGCGTTACGGTTATCGAGCGTGGCAAGGATATCGACGGTCGCAAAGCTGCCGTTTCCGCATTTTTCAACGGCGGTGCTTTGGACGAAAACACCAACGTGCAATTCGGTTTGGGCGGCGCAGGTGCTTTTTCCGACGGCAAGCTAACAACGGGCATTTCGTCGCCGTTAACTCGCACTGTTTTTAGCGAGCTGGTCAGGTGCGGCGCCCCCGCCGACATCATGTACAGCGCATTGCCGCATGTCGGCACGGATAACCTCTACACGGTCGTTGGCAACCTTCGTGATAAAATCACATCTTGCGGCGGCAAGTTTTTGTTTGAAACTTGCGTTACCGATTTTCTTGTGCAAAACGGCGTTTGCGTAGGCGTGCAGGTTTGCAGCGGCAACACTTCAAGCGATTTGTATGCCGATGCCGTGTTGCTTTGTTGCGGACACTCTGCTCGCAACATATTCAAAAAGTTGGTTGATATAGGCGTTGAAACGAAATTTAAGCCGTTTGCGGTCGGCGTTCGGATAGAGCACACTCGGCAATTTATCGACAACAGCCAATATGGGCTGTTTGCCACCCACCGAGATTTGTCCGCCGCAAGCTACAAGCTTGTCCACAACGGCACGGAGCGCAGCTGTTATAGCTTTTGCATGTGCCCAGGGGGCGTTGTTGTAGCCGCCTCGTCGGAGCAAAATTCCGTTGTTGTAAACGGAATGAGTTGCTACGCGCGCAATGCCGATAACAGCAATAGCGCACTTGTTGTTACCGTCAATGCCGACGACATGGCTCGCTGGGGCTATGGCTCGGACGACGCACTTTGCGGAATGCGTTTTCAGCGTGATTTGGAGCGCAAAGCGTTCAATTTGGGTTGCGGCAACTATGTTGCCCCGTGCCAAAACGCCAAGGATTTTCAAACTGGGGCAATTTCCGACGAGTTTTCCGTTCAGCCAAGCTACCCTCGTGGAGTGCGTTCCGCCAATCTCAGGGAGCTTTTTCCGACGGAAATTTCCGATGCCATTGCAGACGGTTTGCGTGCTTTTAATGGCAAAATTAAGGGCTTTGGCGATATCGGCGTGCTGACCGGTGTTGAAACGCGCACCTCGTCGCCCGTAAAAATTTGCCGTGATAGCCAAACATTTCAAAGCAGTTTAGTGGGACTTTATCCGATAGGCGAGGGCGCAGGTTACGCAGGAGGCATTGTTTCTGCCGCTGTGGACGGACTAAGGGTGGCAAAGCATTTGTCCGACTAATTTTATACACATTTTTCAATGCCGCCCCTTAGATTCTGCTTCGGCTCACACCTCACACTGCTACGCAGTTCGACTTCGCTGCGCTCCGCTCAGAATGACATTCGGGGCGATTTGTGCAGATAAGTGGATATATATATAAACAACTTAACGTAGTCGCCAACTCTGTATACCGAGCATAAGAATGACATTCGTGCGAGCCGCTAAATTATTGAATCACTAAAAAGGCTCCCTTGTGTAAAGGGAGCTGGCAGCTGTGCTGACTGAGGGATTGTTCTATTAAACTTATCCATATATTCCTGTGTCATCCTGAGCGAAGTGTGTAGCAGGCTATTTATTTGTAATGTATTCGCAAGAATGAGATTTGATATAGCGCATTATTCTTATAAAAGTACAATGGGTATGTTCATGTGTCATCCTGAGCAAAGGGCGTGGTAGTACACTGAATACAAACTTTAAGTGTATAACCATAGCGTGTTGTACATTTGAACGAGCAAAAGGCACGTTTACAGTGTCATCCTGAGCGGAGTGCGATAGCACGCAGTCGAACCCGAAGGGCGATGCGCCAGCATCGGGATCTATTATGTATTGCCACCAAGGCACATAAATAACGCATACCCCCAAAAGCCTCCCTTGTGTAAAGGGAGATGGCACGGAACGTGACGGAGGGATTGTTCTGTTAAACTATCCATCATATGTCCAGCTGTCATCCTGAGCGAAGGGCGTAGCCCGTAGTCGAACCCGTAGGGCGATGCGTAAGCATCGGGATCTATTCTTTATACTTAATTATATTGTTCTTGTACCGCTCTCTTAGATTCTGCTTCGGCTCACGCCTTGCACTGCTACGCAGTTCGACTTCGCTTTCGCTCCGCTCAGAATGACATCGGGGCGATTGTGCAAAAAAGTGGATATATATAAACAACTTAACGTAACCGTTAACTCTTCATACCGAGCATAAGAATGACATCGGGCGGTGCAACACTTAACACTAAAAAAGCACAATGCATTATTATGTGTCATCCTGAGCGAAGGGCGTAGCCCGTAGTCGAACCCGTAGGGCGATGCGCAAGCATCGGGATCTCAAACCCTTTAAATATCGCACTTGCAAAACTTTGGCTAACCCCAAACCCAAATTACGCATATATAAAAAACACGACCTCTTTCACGAAGTCGTGTTTTTGTTGTGCCTATTTTTAGTTTTTATCACTTACAACCGTTCATTAAAAATATGGGCACACAACATAAATTTCTCAATAACAAAAGTCTTTTTCGTGAAAGAAGGCTTTAACAAAAGGCTCTCCTTCAAAAAGAGAGCCTTTTGTAAGTGCGTTATCGAATAAAGTACAAGGAAAACTTTATTCATTTATTAGAACGCTTTAAGTATTTGCGTTAACAGTTCTTCAAACGTCATGTCGCGCCAGAAACCTACGCCTGCACAGTCAGCCGAGGCTCCATTTTCTGTACATTCTCCGTGGATTACGTTCTCAAAGTAGTTTTTAGCCGTACAATCCGAATGGTTGATTTTGTATTCAAAATATCCTTGCAACGTTCCTTTGTATTCTTTTTTTGTTGTAATTCCGCCAATAGTGGTGTCTATGAATACAGAGTGCGTGCATTGACCGCACATCAAGTCAAGCTTTGTTTGATTTTCCTCTTCAATCGTCAGCATTCCGCTATCCATAAAGTCGCCCATTGTCATCTTTTTTACGATATCGGTAAGAGTGTGGTTATCGGAAAGGTCCTTCACGGTACAGCCGGAAAGCTTTTTGTACAGTCCTTTTGCCTCGGTGTAGTTTCCGTCCTTGCCTTCAAGCGTTATGTGTTCGTTGGTGCCATGTTCGCAGTCGTCATCGCACTTAACGTACCATTCGCCGTTGACCTCTTCATAGCCGAACATAACGCCCATCTTAACATCATTGATGGCTGTGCCCAATTCGTCAAGTTTGGTGTCCTTAACGGCTTTCAGCAGATTGCTGCTGTTTTCGTCCACAATGCCAAGTTTTGTAAGCGTAAGGTCATTTGTTGCGGCAGCCATATTGTCGATTTTGCTGTTTACAAACGCTGCCGTAACTCCGCTAACAGCCGTTGTGTGCGACTCGTCCTCATACCAAACGTAAGCATAGCAATCGGCGGTGTGAGTGGTGTGCGTGCTGTCGGTGCAATCAAGTTTAGCCTCGTGCCACTTATTGCCGTCATCGCTCTTTGCAACGTTTGTGCCATCGCCCTTAACGTTTGTTGCAAGGTTGGTGGTGTATCCGCTTACGTCAACACTCTTGCGATAGTAACCCATTGCCGTGCCTGCGTACAAATCGTTGATAGCCGTGTCAAGGTCGTTAACCTTTTGACCTGCAAGTTCCTTCAATATCGGGCTTGTGTTGTCGTCAGTGGTGTCAACAACGTCGGCAATCGTTAGGTCGTTCATTTGCGTGCTGAGTTCGTCCAGCTTTGTGCTTTGGAGCTTTCTAAGCAGATAAGGCGACTTGTTGTCAATCTCAATCACGTCCGCAAGGGTGAGTTTGTTCATATCGTCGCCAAGACTGCCAAGCGTGCTATCTTTGAGCTTTTGCAGTATTTGCGACGAGTTATTGTCAATGGTCATAACGTCGCCAAGCTTCATGCGTTCAATCTTGCCTTGAATTGCGTCGTTGTCCTTCAACTCGGATATTTTCAAGCTTGCAAGGTTTGCCATCATACCGTCGGCTTTAACGTAGTTTTTGCCGTCAATCGCGGTGTGCGTGTTGTGCGCCGTGCAGTTTTCAGCCGTGCACTCAACGTACCACACAAAGTCGTAACAATCGGCGGTGTGCGTGTGAGCCTTGTCGCAGTTTGCTGCGCAGTCTGTCGTGCAAACGTGTGCTTCTTTGCCGCAAACAACTTCGGATTCGTACCAAACGCCGTCGTCTTGAAGTGCATTGGCTGTGCCTTTGGCAACGGGGTTGCGTTTGTATCCAAGCATTTCGCCAAGGCGCATGCCGTTGATTGCCGTGTCGATATCGGATAGCTTTGTGTCGCCGATGGATTTTAGCATATCGGGCACCTTGTCTTCGCCCATAACTTCGGCAAGTGTAAGGTCGTCGATAACGCTGTCGATATTATTCAATTCGTTAACTTTTTGATTTGCCAGCTTTGCCGTAACGCCCGTAGCTTCGTTTGTGCAAACTTCGTCCGTGTACCAAACAAACTCGTAGCAAGTTGCGGTGTGTTCGTGCGTTGTGTCGCAGTTAAAGGTAGCTTCGTACCACTTTTCGCCGTCAAGACGAATGTAGTTGCCGTTGTTTTGCTTAACGTCGGCAAGTGCGCCAACGGCAGTGTGGGCGGCGGTGGCTGTAATCTCGTTGCGATGATACTTCAAAAACTCGCCGAGATACATATTGTCGATTGCTGCGCTAAGGTTTCCGATTTTTGTGTTCTCGATGCTTTGTAGCATATCGGGCACTTTGCCTTTGCCCATCACGTCAACAAGCGTAAGGTCGTTGATGAGGTCGTCAAGGTTATCCAAACCGCCAACCGTTTGATTTGCCAGTTTTGCCGTAACGCCCGTTTCGGCTGTTGCGTAGGTGTTGTCTATGTACCAAATAAACTCGTAGCAATCGGCGGTGTGAGTGTGTGTTTGGTCGCAATTAAAGGTAGCTTCGTACCACTTTTCGCCGTCAAGACGAATGTAGCTGTCGTTGTTTAGCTTAACGTCGGTAAGTGTGCTAACGGCAGTGTAGCCATTGTCGGCAATCTCTTTGCGCTCACGCTGTAACAGTTGACCGATGTACAGGTCGTCTATTGCGCCGTCCATCAGCTCGCCGATGGTTTTGTCGGAGAGTGCTTCCATAACGCCGTCCAAGTTGTCGCCGGCAAACTCTTTGAGCGTAAGGGTTTTTACGGTATCCATCAGCTTATCCGTGCTGCCGTCCATCAGCTCGCCCACGCTAATGCTGCCGATTGCGCCGTACAGTGCGTCCGCCTTTACGCAGTTTTCGCCGTCAATAGTAACGTGAGATGTGTGCGTGCAACCCTCTGTGCACTTGCTGTACCAAACGTAACCGTAGCAGTCTTGGTTGTGCGCATGGTCGACTGATTGGTCTGTGCAGGTCAATTCTGCCTCGTACCAAGTATAGCAGTCGGCGGTGTGCGTGTGAGCCTTGTCGCAGTTTGCTGCACAGTCTGCCGTGCAAACGTGTGCTTTTTTGCCGCAAGTCAGCAACGCTTTTGCGTATGTATCATTTGCAGATTGCTTAACGTACGTTACGCCCTCAACAATAATTGTGTCGGTGGTGTAGTTTGCCGCGTCAACTTGGTTGCGGACGTATCCAATAAGCTCGCCGATGGTAATATCGTTAAGCGCGTCAAGCTTGTCGTCCATCAACTGCTTAACGGTAAGTTCTGCAAATGATGCGTAAATTGCGTCGGCGGGTGAGCCGTCCTCGTTAACCCAGTCGCCGTTGTCGTCTTGCTTCAAGCCGATAAGGCTGCCAACGTAAAGGTCGTTGAGTATCGGATCGACGGTAATATTACCCTCGTCGCTAAGAATGTCGGAAATGGTTTTGCCGCCCAGTATCGATGATATTGTCGGATCGTTGCCGATAAGTGCGGTAAACTCTATTTTGCCCAGTTCCACAAATACGCCGTCGTTGGTGTGTTCGTGGTCGATTGCGCAATCTTCGGGGCAGCCCTGTTTGAGTTCAAGGAGAATGTTGCCGCCGTCTGTAAATGCGTGGATTGCCGCTCCGATGCGTGTTTTGCCGAGTGCAACCATCAGCGTGCGCATTTGGTCAACGGATTGGTTTGTGCCCTCACCCTCGCCCTCTGTACCTTCGGTTGCGCTCAGTTTGGCAATGGTGGTTGTGTCGTCATCGGCGGGGAAAACGTCCGGCAACAGCTCTGCAAAGGTGATGTCCTCCAAAACGCCTATGATACCCACGTTTGAGTCAAACAGGTCAAAAAGGGAGTCGTCGCTAAGCTTTATCAATACAGCGTCGCTAACAATTTTGTTTTGACCTGCAAACAGACTGACGATATCGGGAATGGTGTCAAGCTTTATTTGCTTGAGGGCACGATCTACACCTGTTTCGCCGTCGATTGATTTGGCAAAGAACTCAAATACGGGGATGTCCTTTACGCTTTGGGGCAGCGTGAGACCGAATGCCGTATCCAAACTCATGTTGTTATCGGCAAAAAACTCGCCTATCGTGTAGTAGTGTCCGTCCTCGTCCGGCTCCGTACTCAACAGCTTGCCTGCTTTTTCTTCGTACAGTTTGCCAATTTTTTCAACCATGCCTGCGATGGACAATTCCTTGAAGTCGCCCAAAAAGCTGGAATCGAACGTACCTTTGGAAGCATCTTCCACTTGCTTCGGCGTAAGCTCCCAGCCGACGTAGTAAACTATTCCGGCAACGGCACCAAGTAAAAGTATCATGCCGAACACGGTACCCAAAATAAATGCAATTACTTTGTTCATTGTGTTAATCTCCTTTACGCTATTTTGCGTTTGCATTAGGTGTTACAAAGTTATTTCTAAACGCAGTTACAACTGCGGCTAAAAATCTAAATGTGGTTTGGCAATGCCTGCGATAAAAAGGCTTTATAGCGGCATTATTCCGATTGTTCGTCGCCGATAGCAGTTTTGCCCAAATCCTTTCGTATAGGGGTAAAGCTGTCAAAAATTATATTGTCGTAGTAATCGGCAAGCTCGTCCAACTGTTGCTGACTTCGTATCGTCCAGCAAAGGATAGGGATACGTTTTGCAAAGCGGTGTACTGCCTTGTTGGTTTTGATAGTGCAAGCGTCGTAGGCGATAAACTGACTGCCGTTCCACTTACACAGCACAAGGTTGGTCAACGCCCATTTGCGGAGCTTGCTCATTTTGTGCCACTTGTAGTCGCAGCTCAACGTGCCTCGTATAACTTGCGGAGCGTGCACCTTAAACCAGCGGATTATCATCGGGTTAAATGATTCGATGCAGTAGTTGCCCTTGTACGATTTAAGCAAGTCGTATGTTTTTTGCTCAATCTCGCCGATGTTGGGGTGGGTTTTAATTTCCACAACAAGGTTTGCTCCGTTTGCCGCTTCAAGGAACTGTTGGAATGTGGGAATTTTGCAATCGGTATCCAGCAGCGAAAATTGCTGTAACTCGTCGTAGGTGTAATCGCAAATACTACCTTGTGCGCCCGTCATTCGTTGCAATGTGTCGTCGTGGAAAACAACCAAAACACCGTCCTTGGAGCACTGAACGTCTGTTTCAATTCCGTATCCGTTTTGGCTTGCCAACACAAATGCGGGCAGGGAGTTCTCCGGTATATCCCGATTGTTAAAAAGCCCTCTGTGCGCAACGTATATGTCCGTAAGCCACTTGTATTTTTCTGCTATCATAGCTAACTCCTTGCCGATTTGCCGATAAATAAACTTAGCGGCATTGCCTACCGTTATTTGGCTTGAACGGTAAAGTACTTGATTGGCACTTAAAATGCCTAATCAATGATATTATATTATATATAGCCCAAAATTGCAAGGTATTGTATTGAAAAAGTCTTAAAAGTTTATGGACAAATTCGGTATTATGCTGTATAATCAAAATGAGTTTTTGTGTCCGTCTTTATCAAATGCGGATTTTATCGAACAATAATTCAAGCGTATAACTACAAGGAAATTAATTTGAATGAAAAATATCAGAAACTTTTGTATCATAGCCCATATCGACCACGGCAAAAGTACCCTTGCCGATAGATTGATGGAGTACACCGGAACGGTTGCCAAAAGGGATATGGAAGCGCAACTGCTTGATAGTATGGATATCGAGCGTGAGCGTGGCATTACCATAAAGCTTACGCCGGTAACTATGAAGTACACTAAGGACGGCGTAGACTACGAACTTAACCTTATCGATACACCGGGGCATGTAGACTTTAACTACGAAGTTTCTCGGTCGCTTGCCGCTTGCGAGGGCGCATTGCTTGTTGTGGATGCCTCGCAGGGAGTGGAAGCTCAAACGCTGGCAAACTGCTATCTTGCACTGGAAAACGACTTGGAAATTATCCCCGTAATAAACAAAATCGATTTGATATCCGCAGACGTTGACGCGGCAAAGGCGGAAATCGAGGACGCCATTGGCTTGGATGCAAGCGACTGCCCGTTGGTTTCGGCAAAAGAAGGCTTGAACATATCCGACGTTTTGGATGCTGTCGTAGACCGTGTGCCTGCCCCTGTCGGCGACGAAAACGCCCCCTTGAAAGCTTTGATATTCGATTGCCAGTACGATAACTACAAAGGGGTAATAATTTTTGCTCGCATAGTGGATGGCTCCGTTGCGGTCGGCGATACGGTAAAAATGTTCCGCACGGCAGGCAAAACATTCGATGTAACCGAAGTGGGCGTGTTCTCTCCGCAAATGAAATCTACCGGCAAACTTACCGCCGGCGACGTTGGTTATATTTGTGCCAGCATAAAGACGGTTTGCGATACCAAGGTGGGCGATACCTTAACAAATGCGGCTAACCCTTGCGCAGAGGCGTTGACGGGCTACAAGGAAGTAAAGCCGATGGTCTTTTGCGGCATTTTCCCTGCGGACGGAAGTAAGTATAACGACCTTAAAGAGGCGTTGGAAAAGTTGCAGCTTAACGACGCGTCCCTTATGTATGAGCCGGATACATCTGTTGCGCTCGGCTTTGGTTTCCGTTGCGGCTTTTTGGGCTTGTTGCATATGGAAATTATTCAGGAACGGTTGGAGCGTGAGTTCGATTTGGATTTGGTTACAACCGCGCCCAGCGTTAGCTACAAGGTGTTCACGACCGATGGCGATGTGGTTATGATAGATAACCCAACCAAGCTTCCGCCGGTAACGGCAATCGAGCATATAGAAGAACCGATTGTTCACGCAGAAGTGTTCACTCCGCCGGAATACGTCGGCGACGTTATGGGGCTTTGTCAGGACAAGCGCGGCACGTTTTTGGATATGACTTATCTCGATACACGCCGTGTTAAGCTGACCTATCAAATTCCGCTTAACGAAATTATCTACAACTTTTTTGATACGCTAAAATCTCGCACAAGGGGTTACGCCAGCCTTGACTACGAAGTGGAAGGCTACGTTACGGGCAAGCTTGTCCGTATGGACATGTTGCTTAACGGCGAGCTGTGCGATGCGCTGAGCATAATCGTCAATGAGGAACGAGCCTACGCGCGGGGCAGGCAAATGGCGGAAAAGCTCAAAGAGGCTATCCCTCGCCAGATGTTTGAAATTCCCATTCAGGCGGCAATCGGCAACAAAATTATCGCGCGTGAAACGGTCAAGGCGTTGCGTAAGGACGTGCTTGCAAAGTGCTACGGCGGCGATATAACGCGCAAAAAGAAACTGCTTGAAAAACAAAAAGAGGGCAAAAAACGTATGCGTCAAGTCGGTAGCGTAAGCGTGCCGAGCGAGGCGTTTATGTCCATTCTAAAAATCGACGATTAATCATAAAACCGTGCCGCATAAGCTCCCGACGTTTGAAGCCGTTGTGACTTTCGGTGCGGTTTTTTGCCTCCCTTGTGGGGGGGCAGTGCTAACGGTGTAAGTAATAGCTCGCTTGTCGTGCGTAGAGCATTATCAAAATCGACTGTATTGCTTAAACAACGGCAAGTGGTGTGTTAGGTGATTTTGCAATGCTTTTGTGCTCGCAAGCTTAGATTTTTTTTTGTTAGGCAGTCTTTGCTTTCAATAATGTTAGTGGCGGTTTGCGTGCGCAATTTAATTAGTCGTTCTAAGCCTATCTATCGCAATGAACTTGCCAATGTGCAGAGCGTTTTCTAAGTTTGAGCGGATTTTGCGCAGCAGTTGGTTGCCGTTTATCCGTCGGAGAACTTTATTTTTGGGCAAAATACAAGATAATATTACAGACATAGTATTATTTTTTGCCAGTTTTTCGTATAATATCTCGCCGTTTTAGCGGAAAAGTCAAAGATTGTTTTTGGATTTTTGTTAGGGTGGCAAAAGTCGTATTCTGTTAAAACGGCTGTTTTAGCCCGTTTATTTGTAGTAATTAGGAGGCGCACAATGCGTTACGGTATTTACGTTCACATTCCTTTTTGTAAGGCAAGGTGCAGTTACTGTGCCTTTTGTTCGTGTACCGATATGGAACTTCGTGGGGCGTATTTTCAAGCTCTCTATGACGAAATTGCCGATGTGCCCGTGGAGGCGGAAATCTCGTCGGTGTATATTGGTGGCGGCACTCCGTCCTCTGTCGGCGAGCATTACATAGTTGAACTTTTTGATAGGTTGCGCAGCAAGTTTGTGTTTGCGCCCGATTGTGAAATTACCGTTGAGTGCAATCCGGAAAGTGTAACGGAAAATTTTGCTCACGCGCTTGCGGATTGTGGCGTTAACCGAGTGTCGTTGGGCTTGCAAAGCGTTAACGACGTTACGCTAAAAAAAATCGGACGTTTGCATAACTATGCGGATTTTTTGAACGCCTTAAATATTATCAGGAACGTCGGTATAAAAAATATCAATGCGGATTTAATTCTTGGTTTGCCGGAGTCCCACGCGGATTTTTTGCATTCCGTCAAAACCGTTGTGGCATTGCCTGTTACGCACATATCTGTTTATGCATTGGAGCTGTATCCCGATTCTCCGCTGAACGCCCTTAAAAATGAAATCTGTTGTGACCAAGACGAGCTTGCCGACCTGTACGACCAAGCAATGGACATTTTGGCGACTTGCGGTTACGTCAGATACGAAACAAGCAATTTTGCAAAAAAGGGCAAGCGGTGCAAGCACAACTTGAACTACTGGCAGGAAGGGCGTTATCACGGATTTGGTGCGTCGGCAAGCGGCTTTGTTCGCGACGTTAGATATGCCAACATTGCAGATATTCGCGCCTATATTCGCAACCCTTTGCAAAAGCAGTCTATGGAAGTGGAAAGCCTTGCGGAGCAAGCCAAGGAGTTTGTTATGCTCGGCTTGCGCCTTGACGACGGCGTCTCCCTAAAAGAGTTTTCGGCAAACTATGCGTGTGATTTTTTTGAGTGTTTTAGTTCGGCAAAAAAGTTGCTAAGTCAAGGCTTTCTGTGCTGCCAAGATGACCGTCTGTTTATCCCCAAGGATAAATTTTATATTGCCAATTCTATCCTTGCCGAGCTGTTGTAGTACAGCTGTTGAGTGCGGTTTTATGTAATTCACGCAAATTAGGAAACAAATTCGATTGATTATTAGTTAGTGTTAGGCGGTAGGCGCAAGTATCCTTGCCGAACTGTTGTAGATTGTCGACAAAATTAAAAAAAAGCATTCGAGTATGCTTATAAAGAAGGCGAATCTAAACTTAAGGGTAACGGTAAAGCAGTACCCGAACTTCTGTAATCAAAACACCTCATCGTGACGGTGATATCGAAAGACCTGATGACGAGGCATAGTGCGGCGATGAACGCACTTTATGCAAATAACTCACATTTGGACGAATTTGATTGTTTGTTAATTAGTTCTTAGATAGTATACGCAGGCATTATTACCGATAAGGACGGCAAGTTGGATTGATTAAATTGGCGAATAGATATCAAAAACCATACCGAGAGTTTTGCTCGCTCAACGGTATGCTTTTTTTTGTAATAAAAAAGCCCCGAAAAATCGGGGCGTTCGAAGCATGTTTATTAGTCTTCTTTGTTGCTTGTTCTGATGCAACGGGTGCAAAGATATTCCGTGGATTCCTTACCGTCAATAACCACCTTTACCTTTTGCAAATTGGCACTGTACGTTTTGGGAGTCTTTCTGTTGGAGTGGGACACCGAATTTCCGGACATTTTGCCTTTACCGCATATAGCGCATACCTTGGACATATTTACACCTCCGTGTGGGTAGAATTTGTTTTTGCTTAATTTCACGCTAAGATATGATAGCATCTTTTGTATGTTTTGGCAAGCAAAATAAACAAAAAAAATACTTAAAGATAATTTTTCTGCTATTTTTTTGTATATATTGGTAATAAGTCGCTAAATTTACTTGAATTATTTTTGCGTTTGAGGTACAATATATAAGCACCCTTATGTATAGGAGGAAAATTAAATGGCATTACGCACACGAAATTCGTACGGAACCATTGCCGTATCCGACGACGTCATAGCAAGCTTGGCAGGACATCTTGCAAGCGAATGTTACGGTGTTGTTGAAATGGTGCCCTTTGGTTTTTCCGACTCGTTCAGTGACTTGTTCAAGCGTAACGGCAAAAGCCGCGGTGTAAGAGTGGCTACAAAGGAAGACCGAATTTACGTCGATTTGTTTGTGAAAATTAAATATGGTCTGCCTGTTTCCGCAGTGTCGTCAAGCTTGAAAAATACCGTAAAATACGGTTTGGAACACTTTACGGGAATGATTGTGGATAGTATCGATGTCCACGTTGTAGGGGTTCATCTTTAATATTCACTTAAAAATTCGAGAGGTACAGTAAATGTCTTCGGCAAGATCAAATACAACGCATATAACGCCGTCAGTGATGAAACGTATGTTTATCACAGGCGGAAAAATGCTTGAGGTAAATAAAGCACAGGTGGACGCACTCAACGTGTTCCCCGTACCGGACGGCGATACCGGAACAAATATGTCGCTAACAATGATGTCCGCCGTAAAGGAGATAAGCTCTGTTTCATCAACCAGCATGGCAGAGTTTGCCGATAAACTTGCAAAAGGCGCATTGCGTGGCGCAAGAGGTAACTCCGGCGTTATTCTTTCTCAGATTCTTAAAGGCTTTTCAAACGTGGTTGCGGGCAAAGACGAGTGCGATGCCAAACAGTTTGCAAAAGGACTTCGTGAGGGCGCGGAGATGGCTTACAGGGCCGTTAGCAAACCCAAGGAAGGAACAATCCTTACCGTTGTTAGATACATGGCGGAAGAAGCCGTTGATATGGCAAAGCGCACAAACAGCATCGAAAAGTTGATGAATGCCGTGCTTGCCAAAGGCGAAGAGGTGCTTGCTCAAACGCCCGATATGCTTGAAGTGTTAAAGCGTGCCGGCGTAGTTGATAGCGGCGGATTTGGTTTTATTACCATGTTCAAGGGGCTTATTATGGGCTACCTTGATCAGGAAGTTTCCGGTGCGGACGAATATACTCTTGTCGAACCCACAAACAAATCTCAAAGCGACTCGGCATTTCCGGACGACAACGAGCTTGTTGTAGACTACGAAAGCCTTGGCGAGCTTGATTTTGGCTATTGTACAGAGTTTTTTATTACCAATATAAAGAAAAAGACTACCGTTACGGATATCGACAAGCTGCGTGATTATCTAAACGAAATCGGCAACTCTGTTATTTGTATCGGCGACCTTAGCCTTGTAAAGGTGCACGTTCACACCAACAACCCAGGTAAGGCGCTTTCAAAGGCGTTAACTTTGGGCGAATTGGATAAGGTTAAAATTGAAAATATGATGGAGCAAAACCGTCAACTTCGCGCAAAATACGAGGCGGAACGCAAAAAGATTGGTATTTTGGCTGTATGTGCAGGCGACGGATTCTCTGCTATATTCAAGGACTTGCTTGTTGACCAAGTTATTGAGGGCGGTCAAACTATGAACCCGTCGGCAGATGACATTGCAACGGCTTGCAAAAAAATCAATGCGGAAAATATAATTATTTTGCCTAACAACAAAAATATTATTCTTTCTGCGGAACAATCTCGCACACTTGTCCAAAATCGCAATATCTTTGTTCTACAAACGAAAGATATTCCGCAAGGTCTTGCGGCAGTTTTGGCATATAATCCCGATGCTTCTCTTAACGAGAACTTAACGGAAATGACAGCTTCGTTCAGCACGATTGATGCCGGTCAAGTTACTTATGCCGTTCGTGATACGGTAATTGGTAAATTTACAATCAAAAAAGGCGATATCATCGGCTTGGATAAGGGCGATATCGTTGTTAGCGGCAAAAACATGGAAGACGTTACTACGTCGCTCATTAACAGCATGCTGACTGACGAAAAAGAAGTCGTTACGCTGTATTACGGCTCGGACGTCGCCGAAGACGAGGCGGAAAAATTTGTTGATAAACTCAGCAAAACTCACCCCGATGTGGAATTTATTCTGCATTACGGCGGTCAACCTTTGTATTATTACGTTTTGAGTATTGAATAATACAACGGTACTATAATAATTATTAAAGAAAAAACGGTTATGGATAGTGCGATCCGTAGCCGTTTATCTTTATTTGAGTATTGGCTCTTGGCAATAAACGAGCTGCATTTACTCATAAAATGTCTTGTTTCGGAGCAGTGGTGCGGAAAAATTGATTATTTCCAACGTTAAATGCGCAAACTTATCTATTGTAAAGTGATTGCTTTGATAATGCAAAGAAATAATCAAAAAGAATTTATAAGATGTCTAAATATTACTTATATGCAATTCATATGATATTTATATGTCGTGTATATTGTAGCGTATTTTTTATATAATAATAGTTTTTTGCGTATTTTTGCACGCCACGCACGTCAAAGGCTTAACGGCAATAGCCTGTTTTGTTTGTTTAATGGAGGTTTTCATAATGCTGTGTGATTTACATTGTCATTCGTCCGGTATCAGCGGATGCTGTCTTATTCCCTACAATATGGTGATAGATGAGGCTAAGGATGTCGGCTTTGACGCCTTAGTGCTAACAAACCATTATTCCGAGGATTATGTCGCCGAGTTCGGTGTGGATGCTTGGCTTGATAGATATATCGATGAATATCGCCTTGCCCAAGAATACGGCAAAAAAGTGGGCGTTAGGGTGTTTTTCGGCGTCGAGGTCACAATGAATTTCGACAAACGTGTGCACATGCTCGTTTACGGTATCACGCCGCAGCAGTTGCGGAGCAATGCGGAGCTGTACAAGCTGTCGTTAGCAGAGCTTTCTGCCTTTTGCCGCAAAAATGACTTAACTTTGGTGCAGGCGCATCCGTTCCGCAACGGCACAACGGTTTTGGACGTAAGCTGCTTGGATGGCATCGAAATAAATTGTCATCCAAAGTATGGCAACACTTATTCTGCGGAGATAATAAAAATTGCGCAAGCTAACGGGCTTTCGGTTACTTGCGGTTGCGATTATCACGGCGATGTCCCGTATCGTCCAAGAGGCGGCATGTTTATTCCCGATAGCGTAACAACCGATTTCGATTTGGCGCAATATATCAAAAAATCGCACGATTTTAAGCTGCAAATCCATGAACTTTACGCCGAAGCCCCCTATTTGCAGGATGTGTCCGTGAACAAATAAAGGTTGTTGTTTGGGTTTTATGCTTTGCTGCAAGTTTTTTGCGGAACAGATTGGCGTTAAATCAATAACGCTTGCAGTGCGAGCGGCAAAACGCAAAAACCGAGCAAAATCAACGCTGTCCATGTTTTGCTCGGCTAACTATAAGTAATTATTAAATTCTATTTATCAATCTTGATTCCAAAATAAGCGCTTGTAAAAATAAGCCGAACCTTCAAGAGAGTCCTCTCGGCTTGCTGAAAATAAAAATACGAACTCAACTTTATCCGTCGGGTTCGTTTTATTATTGTATGGTGCACCACTATAAGTCTAAATCGAATATCTATGTTTAGGTATTTGGTTTAGA
>CAZSIF010000006.1:0-93826 GCA_964607155.1 uncultured Oscillospiraceae bacterium | reverse complement strand
CTTTTCTCTTGTAGACGCTTTTATCTCTTTTTCGTATACTTTTGCCCGTTGTAAATCTACCACCGTTCTGTAACTTTTACCTTTTTTGTAAAATTCTCGTATACAACAGCGCTCTTCTATGGTAAGATGATGGTAGTTCATGTAAATACTCCTTGGCAAAAATTTGTTGTGGTAAACTAATTATACCAGAGATTTACATGAACTTCCATTTTTATTTGCCTGTTGCACTTGATAGTATAATTCACCTAACATAACAAAAGACGGGCGGATTTTTCCGCCCGTCTTTGTTTTGAAGCTTGCTGAACTTTTTTTTTACTTGCAATAAGCCAAAGCTTTTTTAGTAGCTTATTTGCAAACAAACAGTTGTAGTCTACTTTGCGTAAACCTCTGTGGAGTAAATGAGCTGAGTTGTAGAAATTGACTCGCTATTCTCATCCTTTGCGACAGATTGCATTCTGTACAGGTCGGAAAGCTTTGTGACGTTTTCAATGCCTGTAATTGTAAACGCAGTATTTCCGTTAACCGAAACCGTCAACGTCCAAGTGCCGTTATCTTGCTTTTGAGCGGTAAACAAGCCCCACGCCCAGTTGCTCACAGCACCGTTCCAAGGATAGTCACGATAACCAGCAGTCGGCGTCATAATTGCAAAGCGCACCTGCGTGTACGCGGAAATATCCGTATCGGCTAAGAATGCCGCACCGCCATTATAGGATTGCCAGTTATTGGGCACTTCCACTTCGGTATTTGTTCTTGTCATTACAGTAAAGTCATACGGATAGTCCAAGCCATATGAGTTAGGATCAGTGGGATCTGCCAATGCTGTATCGGCAATTTTTGACCAAGAAACGTAGTTGGGATCAGCTGTTGCCCAAACTTCAGTTGACCAGATGGTATTGTCACCATTATTGCCCCATGTTTCATCGAGGTATCCATAAAGACCGGCTAAAGTTGTTGATGTTCTTGTTAATGTTGTTATACTTCCATTGTTAGAGATGGTGATGTTCCATTCCCCATCAGCATTCTTAACGCCCTTTAATGTCACCCAGTTATTTGTTGTTCCCCAACTCCATTGGTTAACTTTATCAATCAAGTTATGCTGGTCGGTTTTGAGTGCAAAGCAAAAGCTCGAATAAGCTTCCAATTCCAAATTGGCAAAAATGGGTTCATAAAAAGACGTGCCATACTTCTTATCGGATTTGTAAACGCTTGTAAATTCTTCGGGTGCAACCTCATCTGCTTGTAAGGTTGAGCTTGCCAAAGCAGATACTCCAAGACTGGTCATAGGTACATACTCGGGATCATTAACAACTCTCAACTCAGTCGACCAAATGCTTGTAGGATCGCCGTCATAATTGTAGTATTTGTACAATTCGCCAACTTTGCTTGCGGCAACGTTTTCAATGCTCATTGCTATATCGCCCTTAGAGGTTTCCTTGTGAGCATTCACAGTCCATGTGCCGTCGACATTTTTTGTTGCAATAAACACATACCAAGTGTTTGGATCAAGGTTCTTAACCCACGACGAATCGCAAAGTCTACGGTTATCAGTTCTCAAAGCAAAAGCAACCTGATTGTATGGTTCAAGACTTGTCGTCGCCAAGAAAGCCACTCCTTGTTTGCTGTCATCATACATTCCGTTACTCTTATAAACCTTTTCAAAGCCACGAGGAGCGGTGATATCGCCTTGCTCGTACAACGTGGAATCGGCAAGAGCGGCAACTTCCGTTGCGGTATTCCACAAGAAGTCGTTATCGTTATCTGCAGTAAAATCTACAGCGTAGCCGTTTACAGAGAATGCATCGCCAACACTTTCGTCCTTAGCAAGATGAGGCACGTTTGCCAAGTTGCCAAGAGCCGCAACATCTTTAACGTTAGCGGGCAAGCGGACAGACAAAGTTTCCACCACCTTGTTGTTTTCAACGTCGTTTACCACCCAAGACTTGATTGTACCGATAGGTGCAACGTGCTCGTCAACCAGCTTGTACACCGCCGTGTTGAGTGTTACCGAGCAATCCTTAACAGTTCCGCCATAGAAGTTGCCAACAAGTGCAGTAAGCTGTGTGCCAGGGTATCCAAGGCTTGCGCCTACGGTATTGAGCGATACGTTGACGTTTTCAATTGTGCCGCCTGCAAGTTGCATTGCCACAGCAGAGAATACGTTTGCATAATATGCGCCGCCAAGCGTAACGTTTACGTTAACGTTCTTTACTGTGCCCACAAGGCGATAGAACATCAGTCCGTAGTCGCCAAGAGCAACAGGGCTGCCATCGACTCTGTCAAAAGTAATCGTGTGGTTGCGACCGTCAAGAGTGCCGCGATATGCACCGTTTGCCGCATCGCCGCAAGTTTCGGGATCTGCCGTCCAAGCAACGTTACCCCAAATGGGAGCAACGTTGTTGCCCATATCGATATCGGCAGCAAGGAAGTAGTTGCCGTCCTGCGTTATGGCAAGATATTGCTCCGCCGACGTGATTGCCGTTGCATATACAAGCTCGATTACGGTATGGTCAACAATTGCTTCGTTATTATACTTCCAACCCCACACCTCAAGCGTATCGCTGTTTGCGGCGGATTTGATTATATCGAGCGTTCCTTCGGGAACGGATTGTCCGTGTTCAACTTCAACGCCAAAGCCTTGCACCGCTATGCCATCCGCCGAAGCCGTTACGTTATACTTGTTTAGCTCGATTCCGCTAACCGTTACCGTAACGTTGCCGATAATTGAGGCAATCGTGTAGGAATTATCGTTGTTCCTTGTAAGCGGTTGACTTTCGCTGTCGCCCATTGTGTAGGTTACGGTTACGCTATCTGCCGATTGAGTGTAAGCCGCAGCGAACACAAGGTTGAAAGTAACTTCTTCCTCTTCAGTGTAGTCGGTAAACTCATCCGCATCCATATCCAATGCGCCTTCCACGTCCGAAGCAAACGTTACATCAAACTTGTACAGCTCGCGCGTTTGTGCCTTCACGGTAAGCTCGGCTGTGATTGTTGCGGAAAGGTCAACGTCCCAACCCGTAAACTTGTGTTCAGCGTCGACGTTTTCAATAGCAAGAGCTTGCGCTGCCGAAATTTGTTCGCCGGAAAGAGTCGCACCGTGGTTAATAGTATAGCTAACAAGTTCCGCATCGCCAAGAACAAATTTTACAGCGTATGTGTTGATTTCCTTAGTGGCAGTAAAAGATGTTTCGACAACAATAGCAGTTGTTTCGATGGGCTTATCCCAAGTTACATGGTAGCCGACTTCCGCAACAGCTTGTTCAGCCTCGGCAATTTGCGCTTCGGTAAGAGTTGCTCCGTGGTTAACGCTAAACGTAGCCTTTACGTCATCTTCGCCGCTCAGCTTGATTGTAACGGTGTACACGTTGATTTCCGTAGTTACGTTAACGGTAAGGTCGCTGTTGATAACTTTCGTTTCAAGGTCAGCCACATCAAAGCTCACGAAGTGATAACCTTCTGCCGTCAACGCCTGCTTAGCGGCGGCAATTTGGTCGGCAGAAAGGGTTTTGCCTATCTCCACAGCTACCTTGTGGTTATTTGTTCCGTTTACGAACGTTACCACTGCCGTATCCAGTTCCGTTTCCGCATGAATGGAAGTATTGGCTGTAATTGCGCCGTCTACGGATTCCGTCCACTTAACAAACTTGTAGCCATCATCCGTTACCGCCTCTTTTGCGGCATTAAGTTGAGCGTCGGTAAGCTTGCTGCCGTGCGCAACGGTTACGGTGTGCTTAACATCGTTGCCAAGCAAGAAGGATACCTTGTACTCATTGAGTTTTGCTCCGCTAACCGTTACGGTAACGTTACCGTTGGGGTTTGCAATGCTAAACGCGCCGTCCGCAAGCTCCGCAGTGACAGGTTCGCCGTCACCGACAACGTAAGTTACGCTAAGCGTGCTTTGCGTGTAGCCTTCTGCAAGAGTAACGGGAACGGAAAGTGTTTGCACGCCCGAAACGTAGGTAAACGTTTCGTTTGTCAACGCCCCCGTTGTGTCGCATACATAAGTTACAGTATAATTTCGCGGCTCTTGCTCGATATTGCAAGCAACGACAAAACAGAACACTGTACACAATACCAATGCGAGCAACAGAATTCTTTTCTTCATTGTTTTTGCCTCCTATTTTGTTTATTATTCGGTTAATACAACCGATAAGACCTATGTTAAACCGAACGTAAGGCACAGTGTTCGGCTCCAAGCGGCTTTTGCGTGCCGTCAACGCTTGTGTTAGCTGCCCACGCCATATCGACGCAGGCAGCTATTATTTGGCTTATTTACTGCGCAAACAAGGGCTTGAATCGCACCATGCACTGCATGCGCCTACCACAGCTTGGGCAACTCGGTAAGAGTAATGTTCCAAACGCTTTGGTCAAACAGCTCGCCCGCCTTAACGTTAGCGGCAGGAAGTTCGGTGAACATAAACACACCTGCCTGTAACAGCGGTAATGCCTGCTCTACTGAAGTATATCCATGTTCCTGATCGCCCGGCGCAAGCGTAAGTGATCCGCCGTGGTGATACACGACGACGTTATCTATGCTTGTATTTGCAGAGGTCAATATCTTTGCCACAAAGCCGTAGCCGCAATTATCCTCCAAGGGTTTGCCGTCGTAACAACGCATTTGAATGAACACGTTTTTTGTGGCACAATCGCGGTATTGATCGCAAAAAGCGCGCACGTTATTGACCGTGTAAACAAAATCGCAAAAGACGTTTTCCACGCGTGATTGCGTAACGTTAGCGTCCACGGGTGCGCCCACCACCGTTGCCAAGCCGCATTGCTTGATGTTAGTGTTGGAGCTATCACCGGTAAATGTAACGTTTACAAGTGACAAGTCGTGGATGTACACGCTCGACGTGATGCCGAAAACGGATTGCTCAAAGCTTGGATCTATCCAAGTGATATTGGATACGGTATGACCGTTGCCGTCCAACTCGCCGGTAAAGGCAGAAATTTCGTTCAACCACATGGATTTTGTTTTATAATCGAAGCCGGACATATCAATATCGTCCGTTACGAGATAGCGATTTTCCCTTTGATTAAGGTGGTTGTTTATCATATCCAGCCAGCTTGCGGCATCGTAGACGCACATGGTGTACACGCTCACATCCACGCTTGCAGAATAGCCGCCTAACGTTACCGTGACTGTTGCCGTGCCTGCCTTGTTGGCTGTAATTTTGCCGTTTTCATCCACGGTGCATATTGCGTTATCGGAAGAAACAGTCTCCGGAACGGAATCGATTGTACCGTCTGCAAGCGTTACATATTGATCACGCTCGTAGCTCGGACTGTAATCACCGTATTCCGCAAGAGAAAGCTTTATCGGCCCTGTGGGCAGATAGAATGTTGCGGCATTAGCGGTTTCCGCAACCACTTCCACTGCGCAAGTTGCCGTTGCAGTGCCCGCCTTTGCTGTTATAACCGCAGTGCCAACCGATTTAGCAAGCACTTCGCCGCGCGACGAAACAGAAGCCACGCTTGCGTTATCCGACGAATAGGTTACACGCGAGCCGTCCGATACTGTTGCAGTTAGCACTGCGCCGGAGCCATCGTAAAGCCTAAGCGAGGTTTTATCCAACGTTAGTACTGTCGGCTCCGGAGTGGGTGTTGGCGTTGGCGTCGGTGTCGGTGTGGGTTCGGGAGTGGGTTCCTCCTTGCAAGCAACCGCCGCAAAGGAGCACACCGCTAATACGACAGCCAGCAGTATTATTAAAAATCTTTTTTGCATTATGCGTTACCTCCAAACAGCTGCGAATACCATTGCTCGAGCATAAGGTCGATATCCATCGCTCCCTCGCCCGTTTCCAAAATCTCATATTTTTTGGTGTAGTAAGCCATGTCGTTGTAATACTCCTCGCGGACGTCAAGCGGAATTTCGTTGACGTGTAGGGTGAACATCAGATAAATAGGCGTAAGCCTTTCGCGACGAATGCGGTCGTTAAGCACCGACCACCGCTCGTAATCCGTTTGCTTTAACGGCTCGATATCCTGCAAACATTTATCCAAATACTCCAACATTTGATCGACTATGCCTGTCGGCCAAAAGTTGGGGTCGTTCATATTAAACTTGATTGTGCCGTTGATACCGTAGGTTGCATCGAGCAACTTGTAGTAGGAACGGAAGAAATCAAAATACTGCTTAAAGGTATCCGCCGCCGCTCCGTAGTAGTGATCAATAAAGTCGTAGGCAAGTTCGTTATAATCCAGCGAGCTATCCTGCATCAGCTTTGCCATCGTGTAGATGCGCAACGCCTCAAAGCAGGGCGTATTGCTATCGTATTGTCCCTGATCCATAACGTACGAAACGCCCAACTCGTCGTAAAACTCGTACTGCGCCTTGCTCGCACCGAATTGATAGAAGGGAACGAAATATCCCCAACAATAAATGGTGTAAGCCCAAACGATAATACCGTCATCGCGACCTTCACGCAAGAACAAATCGCGCCAACCGCGGATTTGTTCGTAGGCATAGCTGTTTTCCGTTTCGCTAAAACCTTTGGAAAAGTCAGCGTCCACGGGAGCGTACATAACCATAACGTTATCCTCAACTTTAAGGTCATCGTAATAGGGAATGTACCTGCCGTTTTCGTCCAAAATGGCAATTTCCTTTTCCGTGCCGTTTTCCGTCACCTTTTGTGTTTTGACGGGAGGGCTTTGGTTGGAACCATAAGCAAAGAACACAAATTTAACGGTACGTCCGTGGTATGCCTCCTCCAACCATTCGTTCACTTCGCGAGCGACAAGGTTAGTAAAGTTCAGTTCTTGTCCGCTATATCCGCCGTATTTTTCGCGCTCTGCCACACACTCGGAGCATGTGCACATGTTGGTATTATCCTCGTGCCCGATTTGAATATACAGCGCCTCGTCGTTTTTGGTAAGACGTTGTTTGATAACGTTAACCATTTCCGCACGCATTTCGTCGTTGGCGTAGCACACCTGCGATTTATCTGCCGCGTACCAATCCGGATGCTCGTCGTAGTAGGTGCCGAGCGGCAAAAAGTCGGTTATGGTTGTGTGTGCGAACGCCGCCCAAATGCCGTATGGAGTGTTGTCATTATAAAAGCCAACGCGTAAATTGTATTGCGAATCGTGGTAAACAGACTTAATCAGCAATCTGCGTATGTCGATGGACGGAATGCACTTGACATCTATATCGGGCAGCATCACTCTATCCGATACGGTGTAATCAAATTCGTCCACGGAGTACACTTCGAGGTCGATAGCTTGACGCAGGAACTCGTACACAGCCGAAGCAACGCCGTTACCATCCTTGGCATTGAGAACAACTGCATTACCCATACGCTTTGCGTAATAACCCGTTTGCCCCATATCGTCGGTTAGCGTGAGTCCGGAAAGAGTAAACAGCGACGTATCGCCAAGTGCGATAACGTAATCGTTTTCTGAATACTCCGCTGTGCCGTCTTCTGTGACAATAGGTAGCGTTACGCCGGTTGCCTTTTCCACAAACAGCTGAATTTCGTTTGCGGCGAAGCGCACGTTGCTATCCGCGTCCGCGGCAACAAGCACTATATACTTGCTTGCGCCGTCGGAAACGAAAGGAATATCCGTTTTGGGATATACTTTTTGGGACGGTGCGTCCGGAATGACGTTTTCGTCCGGAGTTGGGTTGTCGTTGTGCGCACATGCGCTAAAAATAAACACACAGCACAAAAGCAACGCCACAATGGAAACAATTTTCTTTGTCATTTTCGCACCTCCTTACACTATTTGAATATTGAACGAGTAAAATGCACAGTTATTGTTAGCGTCGTACGCGTAATAGCACACCGTGTACCACCCCTTTTGTTCAAAGGTGTAGCTTTCGTCAGTAACTGCGGTTGCTCTTCCGTCCGGCGACAACACCGTTACAACAACCTTAACGTTGGCAACGTCGTCGTTATCGGAAACGGTATACGTTGGCAGTTTTATCTTTGCGCCAACCAATGCACGAGGCTGTAACTCGCTTGTAAATGTGAGTGTGGGCTTGCACGCATCGTATACAGTAAAGTATTCCTTAACGGACTTCTTTTTATTGTTTGAATCGCGCACAAGGTATTCCACCGTGTATGAGCCAAGCGCACTAACGCTTATTCTGTTTTCCGAACTTGCGGACGCGCTAAGCAGCACGCTGTTATCCGGACCGTACACAGTAACGGTAATATCGCCTATCATGCCAAGCACATCGTAAGCCTCTGCAGAGGGAATTACAACTTCGGTATTGCTCGGTATTCTACCCTCGAACACGCCGTTAACGAACATGTACGGAGTGGCGCTATCGATGGGTGTGTTGTTGGTTTTTTGGTTATTAATTGTATTGATATACAGCTTGCTTACACCGCTTGCCTCAACCGAAACGTAAACGCTACCGCTTGCAAAACCGCTAAACGGTCTGCCGTTTGCAGTGCTCGAAAGGGTTGCAACAACATTGGATAAGCCGTCCGTTACGGTGTTATCCGCAGCGTTATAGCCAAAATACAGATATCCGTTGTTATCGGTGCTCACTTTGACGGACTTGCCGCCGTTGACGGCTACGCGATAGCCGTTATCGTAGCTAAAAGTAAATTGCTGCACGGCGTTACAATCGCGCGTATCGGAAAGAGTCAACGTAAACGTGCCGTTACCCATTTGCTCCTGACCTGCGACAAAGCGCAAAATCAACTGGCGAGAATGCACTGCACGAGCAAACGCAAAAGACATTTGGTTGCCATCTGCGGTAAACTCGATACCCTTATCCGTTGCAACGACGCTTGCATTCTTTGCTGTAAAGAAGCCTGTTAGATACTGTCCGTCGCCCATTTGAGGCGCCTGAATAGGCACAACGTATGTGTACGCGTCCTGCTTACCGCCGTGCTCGAAAGTGAGCGTGACGGTTGCATCGGTAACGCTATCCGAAACGGCAGGCGTATACTTGCCGTCGGTGCCTATTGTACGCGTGCCCTTGCCGTCCGATACGCTAATGCCGGCAATAACGAGCGTTGCTTTGTGCGCCTCGTCGTAATAGACTGCCGTATATTTATCGAACGTAAAGATATCGCCCGCAATAAACGCTGTAGGAAGTACCACTGTTTTTTCGTCGAACACGGGCTTATCCGTCCTGACTGCGTTAAAGCTTATTTGCTTTGTTGCAACCTGTCCTGCATAGTCCGTAACGATGTATTCCACCGTGTATTGCGTACCGTTACCGCTTGTTGCTACCTCGCCGTACTCAACGGGAACTTCCTTTCCGTCGCACAGCACCTTGACGGAAAGCGTTAGTAACCCAGAGCCGCCGCTATACGTCGGTATAGGTAACGTGACCGTCTGCCCGTAAACGCAATCGGCTATGCCGTCCACTTCCAACTCGATTGCCGCAAGCTTGCGCAGTGCCATTACGTCCACCGCCACTGCCGAGGTATTACCAAAGGCGTCCGTTGCGGTATACGTTATTGTGTATTTGCCGTTTTGGACGGTCGGCTTGAAGTATTTGTAACCGTCGTCACCATCAAAAATTTCCACAGATGTGCCGTTGATGGTAACCGTAACGTCAGTTTTAACAACGCACGTTTCCGCATCCGTTGCGGTAAAGTCAAAAATTCTGTACGCCGCATTGGTTTTTGCAGTGGGTGCGCCAACATCGGGCACGTCAACCGTTATTTGCGGATTGCCGTTATCCTCAATGTAACGTTCCGATAGGTCGTATCCGTCAATGCCGGTAACAAAGAAATCCGCCGTTGTGGAAATGCCCTTGCCGGAAAGCGAAATATACACCTCGCCGGTGGTGAAGCCCTGCCACGGCTTATTGCCTGCAAGCAACGTACGATCGCTTGCATCGAAGTCGTACACAAGCCAAGGCACTTGCAAGTCAGAGTAGTCGTTACCATCTTCCGCCTTATGTCCCGTGAGCCATGCCGGACGAGAAAACAGCTGCGACGACGAATAATCGAAATACAACGGCAGTCCGATTTGTTCAAGCTCGGATCCAGTTAGATTGTGCGTAAAGTTAAAGTAGCTTTGGAAGCCGCCGTCCTCGTGAGATGCAGCCGAGTGCACTGCAAGCTCGGTTGTGGTAAACTCGTAGTTATAGCCGACATATGTCATTTGATTTGATGCCTTTGCGCGGATAAGCGTACCGTCTTGGAAGTAGGTAATAAGCTTCATACGAACCGTAAGATAGTTGGACGAATCGTGCGCGTCGGTTATAGTTACAAATAGACTGTCAATATCGCTTACGCCTTGCGTTTGCGGCTGTGCGTAAATTTGAATGAACGGCAAGTTTTGCGACAGATCGTCCAGCGACGAATCGAAACTGTATTTGTTCAAATCAACGATTTTGTTAAAGGTAACGGTTTTATTGTTTGTAAGCGTTACCTTGACGCCTGAAAGCTCGTTGTTGACGTTCATTTGCTCGTAACTACCGCCAAAAAGGCTTGCGTAGGTACGTTTTACAAGCATCTCACGAGTAACAGCTTGCTGAACGCCGTCAAGCATGTACGCATATTCCAGCGTATATTTACCTTCCTCGTCGAGAATAACGGTCTGCGAGCCGTCCGTCTTGCCCGACGGGAAAACCACTCTGCCGACATTTTCCACGCGGTTGCCGTTAACGTAAATTTCCGCTTGCGGAAGTTGTAGCTCTGTGCCAAGGTCGTACACTTCATCGAGTTGAACGTTTACGGCAAGCATATCGTTTGTTGCCGTGAATGCAATTTGCTCGGAAATATCGTAATCCAAGCCCTGCGCAGTGTATTTTACAGCGTATTCACCTGCCGTTACGGGCAGATAAAAACCGCTGTCCACGTTTGTGTACTCCGTTAGGGCATTGCCGTCCTTATACACAGTCACCTTTGTTGCCACACGGCTTGCGCTTACAACAGAGCTTTCGACAGTAGCGACGGGAATATATACCCTTGCACCCGAGCCGACAACGGCGCCGTTGCTAAGCTCGCTTTCGTAGTAGAAAGTGGACTGAATATCGCTTTCGTTTATCGCCGTTAGCGTGTAAAACGCCTTTTGCATTACGTTGCCCTTGCTATAAGTGTAGCAAATGTAGTAGTTTTGTGCCGATTGCGGCGTGAATGCATAGCCGTCGTTGACTACTGTGCTGTCCTTATCGCAAACCTCTACGGTTACGTCCTCGGAGGAAAGCTTGCCGTCAATAGGGTCGTACACCTCAGCCTGCGGCAAAGTGAACTGCTTGCCCACCACTGCTTTGACGGGGAAAATTACATTGATTGCAGAGGCGCGAGCTACGTTTTTTTCAGCAAAGGAATAGCCGCCGAATGAATATACAAGCAAATCGCCGCGTCCGTTAGCCGCAACACTATCAAAGCGCAACGCAACCTCGTAGAAAGTAAATGGTTGCAGTGTGTTTGTTAACTGCTTGCCTGCATTGTACTCCGACGAAAAGCTCCACACGGTGTGAATACTGCCGTCCGTAAGCTTAGCCGAAACGGTAAGCGTTTGCGGATCGAATTGCAGCTCCACAACGGAATTGCGATTTATTTCCGTAAATATGCCATTTGAGTTAAATTCCGCCGTAATAGGCGAGGGCGTTGCAGCGCTCCAACCGTTCCAATAGTAACAGATACCTGCCTTTTGTCCGTCGTATTCCACGCAGACGCTACCATCGGTTACCGAAACGGCAAAACTGCCGCCTGTGGGGATATCGGTAAATATCAGCGAAAATGCCGATAAATCCTTGTTGCCAAAAAGATTTTTGACGGGCTTTAGCTTTGCGCTAAATGCACCGGTCTGCTTTAACGAAAAGTTGGCAACCGAGCCGCTGTCGTAGGAATACAGCAACAAGCCCTTGCCTGCCGATTCGTCATCGGGATCGTATTGCACCGTTTTGTATCCTACGGTGCCCGCTTGCGTGCTAAATACCTTGCCGCCTTCCATTGTATCGGCGAACACCGCATTTGCCGTGTACAAGGCAGTGACAGAGCAAAACAGCACGGCGAGCAATACGATAAGTAAAGCTTTACGTTTAGTCATTACCCTTTGATTCCTCCTTCGGTTAAATTAGACATGATTTTATCCTTAAAGCCGATAAACAACAGCAAAATCGGCAAAAATACCATGAATGCCGTGGATATTTGCATGGGCGCGTCCGGATGAATAATCAGTGAGCCGCCTGATACCACCACGGCGTACAAAATGACAGATACGGTCGGGTGATTTGGCAAGAACATATATGCCGTTTCAAAGTCGTTCCATGCGCCGATAAAGTTCAAAATGAACACGGTGCCAAACAAGTTTGCGACCAGCGGCAACATCACCTTGAAAAACACCTTGAAGTGGCTTGCGCCATCGATAAAGGCAGCCTCGGCATAGTCCCACGAAATTTTTTCAAATGCGGCATAGAAAATGAAATAGTAGATATTGTTAAAGCCAAACCGCATAAGACATAAACCCAATATGCTGTCGTAAAATCCCAGTGCCTTTGTTACTTCAAGCATGCTTGCCAAATTACCCACCACGGGGAAAATTATCGTTACAAGCACGGTGTAGTAGATAACGGTACTTACCGGTCCCTTGTACTTGCTGGTACAATATGCCATAATTGCCGTACAAAAGGTCATCAAAAACGAACTTCCAACGGAGTATAGCACGGAGTTAAGGAACATCTCCTCAAAAAACACGTTGTATTTTTCACCGTCAATCCACTTGGTTGAGGCAAGCTTGTTGAACACGTTAGTCCAGCTTTCAATCGACCAAGACGCGTCCAAGCCGAATGGGTTTGTGATAATATCGATTTCCGACTTAAATGATGAAACCAACGACCACAAAAACAGTATGATCACCGTGGCACAATACACGCACAGCAAAACAAACGTTATGCCCTGTAAAGGTTTGGGACGACGCTTTTTGTTACAATTCAGTTGTGTTTTCATGCGCACCTCCTAATCCTCACTCGGGCCGTGCTTTAACAGCAGCCTACGGATAATTATCGTGACTGGAGCCACAATCAACGTAAGGAACAAGCCTAACGCCGCAGCAAAGCGATACTTTTGTTCAAGACCGCCGGAACCGTCATTCTGCACCAAGCAGAACAGATAGTAACCTATCGTTTGATACTGCGGATTTGCACCGCCGCCAAAGAACAGGAACAAACACGCCTGATTGGTTGCTATGCCGCCGATTGCGATAACCAATATTGACACAAGCGAACCGTATATCTCCGGCACGATAACGTGCAAAAACACCTGCCACTCGTTTGCGCCGTCCACCTCCGCAGCCTCCACTACCGAATCTGACACGCGTGAAAAGGCATTGATGTACAGCAAAATGTTGCTTGACAGATTGAGCAGTGCATAAAACAGTATCAATACCAACTGCTGTCCGTCCTTGTAGTCAGGGCCGATAAGTGCCCCCGTACCGATAATGTCGCCAATGCCGTTGTTAACAAAATATCTGTAGAATATTGCCAACGCGGAAACGCACACGATGCTGGGCAAAAACAGAATTATCTTGAAAAACTCCGAGCCCTTATACTTTTTGTAGATATAGTACGAAAATAACAGCGAAACGGGAATGTTAGCCAAAAACACGCCAAAATAAATCAACGAATTTTTCAAACAAACACGCAAATCCGCCATTACCGTATCGGAAAACAACTTTTTAAAGTTATCAAACGTCCAAGTGATAACGGCTTGTCCCGTGCTGTCGTCATAGTTTTGAAAACCCATCAAAAAGCTGTTAAAGTTAACGTAGACGTAGAATATCAAAAATTGTATGACGGGGAGCGCAATCATCGTGTAAAAGAAGACTTTTCCGCTACGTTTGATTGCCCCGCCCTTAGATTTTTTTACCATAACATGCTCCGATTATGCCAACGGAGAGCAGCCGCTTTTGACCGCTCCTCCGCCTGCCGCCGCAGCCACAAAAGAGTAACCGCGACGCTTTTATTCATTTGAGTTATTTAAACGACTGAGTTACTTGGACAAGGTTGTTGCCTTTGCCGACTTGATGATTGCTTCAAAGTAGTCCTCGTAAGTAACGCCGTTTTTAGCATTGTCCTTTAACACAATCATGGGCACGCTACCGCCATACGCACTAAAACCGTAGGTACGGTAGCCCAAGTAATTTACGTTTTTACGCGCCGTTACGCTCATGGGCGCCCAAGGCATCATTGTTACGCTTGTGCTATCGCGCATTGCGCTAACGCATTTACCAAACGGGCTAAGTGCGTTGTAAGTTTCCTCGGTAAGCGTGTAGTTCATCGCGCGGAAAGCGTCCGTGTAGCGGGTGTAAGTTTGCAGCGCATGGTCGTTTTGCAAAAAGCTTACAAACGCCTTTGCCAAGGGGATGATAGCCTCGTCAATATAGTTATTGATAAATATCATACTCTTGCGGTCGCTCACTTTTGTATCAGGCTCGCCGATGTGTGACGCGTCCGATTTGGGCAACGGCAAAATCGCATAGTTGTACGAAAGACGCTCCGCTTCCGTTTTGAATACACCGCGCTGGTCCATTTCCTTGTACCACCAGCCGCCTTCAACAAGGAAGGCTATCGGTTGCGAGTTGTAGCTATCGGGATTAAGGAAAATATCCTGCGCGTTAGTGTGCTTAAAACCGCTATCGAAGGAGCTCGAATAGTAGTTTTCCTCGTCAGACATAATCAGACCGGCAAACTCAAGTGCGTCCAACTTGCCCTTTTGCTGATGTAGCATATATGCATTATCAGCGGTAATTTCAACGTCGTGGTCGATAAGCTTAACGCTGCCGTCGTCGTTGTACATAATATTGCCGTCGTTATCCAACTGAACAAGTGTGTTAGCTTTTGCCGTACCCTCGAGAGTAAAGTTGAGCATCATTTGCTCTGCGCCGACATTGTTTGCCCACATATCGTTGATAAGTCCCGTAAGGTAGCCCGTTTCGTAGCCGTTCCACACAAACGGAGTAACGCCCATCGTTTTCATGTGGATAAGCAGCGCGCGGAAGTCCGCATAGGTTGCAGGCAAACCGTCGTCGCTTGTGCCTGCAATACCGTCCGGACCGTTGGATTTACCTTGACTTTCGTTAAAAGCAAACAGTGCCGTAATCTTATTGCTATCGGCAAAATCCTCTTCTGTAAAGTCGTCGGCAGACGCGCCGCTCCGCATATACAGATACTGCTCCTCAAAAACGTCCTTGTTGTACACAATATTGATTGCTGTTTCAAACAAGGGCAAGCCGTAATACTTGGAAGTGCCGTCCGTATTCACATTGAAAAAGCTCTTGTAAGTATCCGGAATTTTACTTTCGATTGTGGCAGTTTCTCTTATTGCGTTACCGCTTGCGTCCAGCGACGTGATTGCGCCGGATGTTACAATATCGGTAATATCAAGCAACGTGTTTTTTGCAATAAAATCGTAATAATTTGTGTCCTCCATCAAATACACGTTGTTAACATCGCCCTTCATATTTTGCACGTTCACTACATTTTTAGTAAAATTCTTCATTACCTGAACGCCCTTTTTGCCCGTTTCGAATGAAACATCCTTGTACATTTCCTCGAACTCGGCAATCAGATTATCCAGCCAAGTGCGCCCGAAACCGCCGTTAACGTACTGGACGTACAGTTGCGTTTTGGTATTATCCTTTTTTACGATGTCATTTTTGGCTTCGACTTCGCTACGGTCGCAGGCAACAAAAAACGTTGCCATAAGAACCAGTAGCAAAACAACTGCGACAATTCTTTCGATAGTCTTTTTCATATTACACTCCTTGTTGTTTTTGATAATGGGCTGCACTCCAATGCCGAGGCGTGCCCACAAATGCTTGTTTGTTACATATTTTCGGCAAATGCCGTTATTAACCTTTAATATAATCTGCGTTATCAGCCTTTCATACAGCCTGCTTGCAACGAGCAAAATACTGCCGTCATTGACAGTGAAATGCACTCCCAAAAGGTATCTGGACTTTTGGTTTCGCATCACGGTCCAAACGTCCTAAGAAAAACTTAGAAATGCCGTTACAACCGCAAAGCGCTACCGCCACACCAAGGCAAAGCTACCGCCACGCTTTAGTATGGGCAATAAATGTCTGCATTTCACGCAAACGCGCGCACTGAAACGTACTCCCAAAATTGCTCATAGAATAAATAACTTCATTTGTGATATGCACCTCCAAAAGCGTCCAACTTTTGGGATTCACATCATTTGGGGGATTTTTTGCAGTTACAGCCTATTTTCGCTTTTTCTAAGCTCGGCAAGTACGTCCGCCGTTTTAACAGTAGCAAGCGAAATATATTTATCCGCGCATCCGTAATAAACATACAACACGCCGTCACGCTCCACAACGCCCGTCGGGAACACACATCCGTTGTACAAACCGCTTGTTTCGTAATCGAACTCCGGCTCCATAACAAAAGATTTTGTGCGAGCCAATACTTTTGACGGATCGTTTTTGGCCAGCAACATTACGCCCACTCGATATATCTCCGCTTGCAAATCAACGCCGTGGTAGATAAGCAACCAGCCTTCGTCCGTTTCGACGGGCGGACAACCTGCCCCAAGTCGAACGCCTTCCCACTCCGTGGTGGCACGATACAACAGCTTCCTTTCGCCCCACTCTATCAAATCGTCGGAATAGGCAATATACATCGATTTTTCGCCGTTAATTTCCGGACGAGAAATGCGAACGTATTTACCGTTTACGGCACGAGGGAATATTACAACGTCGCGGTCGTCGTTGCGGCTATCGGTAATTCTGCCAAGCTTTTTGTATGTTATAAAATCGTCGGTATAAGCAAGATATGTGACCGTATGGTTAGCCTTGATAAACATGGGAGCATCGTCCGGTTGCGGTTTAACCCAAGCCGAACGCTCCGCCTTGTGCTCCTCCGGCGGCAACCAATAACGACCGGGAGCAAAAGCCCTTGCCGCATAGGTTATATAAAAACGACCGCCGATTTCCACCATACGGGGATCCTCGATGCAACCGCCGTCCGGTTCGTAGTCCAGCGCGTCAAACGCAGGTTCATCGCTTTGGCGTGTAAAATGCACGCCGTCCTCGCTGATTGCTAAGCCCAAGCGAATTTTATGTTTAATATCGTCCCCAGCTGCCCTATATAGCATTACAAAGCGATTGCTTTTGTTGTCGTAAATGACGGCAGGATTAAGTACGCAAAAACTTTCCCAAGCGTTCTTTGGGTTTGGCTTGAAAATAGGATTTTCAATATATTTTTGAAACCTCATATGGAAATCAACCTCACTCGAATAACTTTCTAAAAAAAATTATATCAAACGAGGCATTCGGTTTTCTATACCCAAATACAACACAAAAATCTTTTTTTGTAACTTTTTTCGTCAAATTGTTGCAATTTTGATTTTGTTATCGTACAATATGCCTACTAAAACTCGACTGTCGCAACGCCGTCGGGATAAGGAGCAACAACAGATGGAACGCTATTCTTTTTCACTTAACAACAGTAATGCGTATGTACTGATGAGCGACATGGAGCAAATTTCGTACACCTATCACGTTAACACCTTCGATTTCCCCATCCCCCACGGACATGTCGATTATTGGGAGTTCACCGTGATTACCGACGGCAAATTGGGCAACGTATCCAACGGCACGGAACAGGTTTACGAAAAAAATATCGTTTTTTACTCCACCACAGACGACGAACACTACCTGAAAAAACGCAGTCAACAGATACGCTACATTAACCTTGCTGTGAGAGAGGCAACCTTAAAGCAACTTGCAGATGCCATATCGCCTGATTTTTGGCAGCAGCTTGTGCAAGCGAAACAAAAAAGCCTCGCTTTGATGCCATATATCGTGGACGAAATTGACGAAATAATTCACCAACTAAACCTGCTGGCAAGCTCGCAATACAAAAAATACAACGATTTGGTGTGCTCCGCCGTTTTGCTGTTGCTGCAACGCTTTTACGGACATTTTTTGCACGAGTTATCTCAACAAAAATCCACATTTCAGGCACGACTGATACGCTTGATGGATAAAAAAGATTTTTTGTCGTACAACGTGGACGACCTTTGCGCCAGCTTGGACTATAGCCGTATGCAGCTGCTGCGACTGTTCAAACAGCACTTTGGCGTTACACCTCATCAATATTTGGTAAGCTACAAACTGCAATATGCCGCCAACCTGCTAAGAAGTACGGACATAAAGGTTATTGAAGTTTGCCAACTTGTCGGCTACGCAAAGCTTTCGCAATTCAGCGCAAACTTCAAAAACAGATACGGCGTTTCTCCGGGACAATTTAGACGTCAAACGGGGGGGGGTACAGAGCCATGATTAGGCGAAAGCATTGCCGCTTGCAAAAAGGTTTCTCGAAGCATAACATCGAAAATAGCGCCAATTAACAGCCTTAAAAAGCACGGATAGGACAATCCATCCGTGCTTTTTGATATATATAATGGTTATAAGAAAATCAATTGATCAATCGGCTCCGCCCCAAATGTCATTCTGAGCGGAGCGCAGCGAAGTCGAACTGCGTAGCAGTGCGAGGGTTCACCCCGAGCAGAATCTAAGGGCGGCACACGTCAAATTACATTCATCACGTCAACGCAAAAGGCACTCCTTGCATATTATAGCAGGGAGTGCCTTTAAGTTTTTTATTAAGATTTCCTTTCGATTTTGCACAATGCGCCACTTTACAACACAATCAAAAAACGTAATATAACGAACGATTTTTTTGCTGCGCTACCATTGGTTACAGCACGTTTTTCAAAAACTGTCCGGTGTAGCTTTGCTCGACATCTGCAATATGCTCCGGCGTGCCGACAGCCAAAACAGTACCACCGCCGTCGCCACCTTCCGGACCAAGGTCAACAATGTTATCCGCAACCTTTATCACGTCCAAATTATGTTCGATAACAATAACGGTATTTCCTGCTGAAACAAGCCTTTGCAAAATGGTTATAAGTTTAGCGACGTCGTGTGTGTGCAAGCCGGTGGTAGGCTCGTCCAAAATATACAGCGTTTTGCCGGTGCTGCGTTTGGACAATTCCGTTGCCAACTTAACACGTTGTGCCTCTCCGCCAGAAAGCGTTGTTGCAGATTGCCCCAACTTGATATATCCCAAACCAACGTCGTACAAGGTCTGTATTTTGTTGCGTATCGACGATATGTTTTCAAAAAATCCCACGGCTTCTTCAACCGTCATATCCAACACATCGGCAATGGATTTGCCTTTGTACTTTACCGCAAGCGTTTCACGATTATAACGCGCCCCGTGGCACACTTCACACGGAACATACACGTCGGGCAAAAAGTTCATTGCTATTTTCAAAATACCGTCACCGTCGCAATGCTCGCACCTGCCGCCCTTAACGTTAAAGCTAAAACGACCGGATTGGTATCCGCGCTCCTTTGCGTCCACCGTTGCGGCAAACAAATCTCGTATCATAGTAAAAACGCCGGTGTATGTGGCAGGATTACTACGCGGAGTGCGCCCTATTGCGCTTTGGTCGATGGCTATCACTTTATCCAAATATTCAACGCCGTCAATGCCATCGCACTCTACGCTTTGCGGTTTTGCTCTGTTAAGCTTTTCCGACAAATACGGCAGCAATACCTCGTTGACTAAACTGCTTTTTCCGCTGCCGGACACACCTGTAACGACCGTTAAACACCCCAAATGGAAGCTTACGTTGATATTTTTAAGATTATTCTTGCGTGCGCCCCTAACGGTAAGGTATTTTCCGTTACCTTGCCTACGTTCAGTGGGAACAGCAATGCGCAACTCGCCAGAAAGGTACTTGCCGGTTATCGATTGCGGACAGTTGATAATATCTTCAACCGTACCCGCGCAAACAATTTCGCCGCCGTGAATGCCCGCTTGCGGTCCAACGTCCACAACAAAATCTGCCGCACGGATTGTATCTTCATCGTGCTCCACAACAATTAGTGTATTGCCTGCGTCACGCAGCTTGGTTAACGTTGCTATCAGCTTGGCGTTATCTCGTTGATGCAAACCGATGCTTGGCTCGTCCAAGATATACAACACGCCAGTAAGTCCGCTGCCTATTTGCGTTGCCAAACGAATGCGTTGCGCCTCGCCGCCGGAAAGCGTACCTGCCGCCCTGTTCAACGTCAGATACCCCAACCCGACATCTACCAAAAAACGCAAACGAGCTTTTATTTCCTTGATTACCATTGCGGCAATTTTGGCTTTTGTGTCGTCCAAACAAAGTTCGTCAAAAAAGGCAAGCAGCGATGTTATGGAAAGCTCGCCGATTTCCCAAATATTCATGCCGCCGATTTTGACGGATAAAATTTCCTCTTTAAGCCGCTTACCGCCACACTTGGCACAGGGCTTGTCCACCATAAATTTTTCGTACTCGGCACGCGTCCAATCGCTTTTGCACTCCGCATGTCGACGCGTCATCATTGGGATTATACCTTCCCAAGTGGTGTTAAAGCTTCTGCCGTTATCCAAGTAGCAAGTTAACGTCTCGCCGCCGTTGCCGTACATAATGGTTTTGTACGCCGCAGGCGAAAGCTCCCTAACGGGCACATCGCACGAAAAACCGTACTTTTCCGCAAGGGCGTCAAACAACGTGCGCATCCAACTTGCCGCGCCAAGATTAAAGCCAAGCAATCGCACCGCGCCTTCGTGCAAAGTTTTGCTGTCGTCGGGCAAAATCAGGCGCTCGTCAAACTCCTGCTTAAAGCCCAAGCCGGAACACTCCGAGCATGCGCCAAACGGACTGTTGAACGAAAAACTGCGTGGTTCCATTTCTTCCAAGGTAAAACCACATTGCGGACAGGCAAATTTATCGGAAAACAACGTTTCGTTTTGACCATCCAACACAACAACCAAACCGTCCGAAAGTTTAAGTGCAGTTTCCACACTATCCGCCAAACGAGTGCTAATTTCCTGCTTGACAACAATTCTGTCCACCACAACGCTGATGTTGTGCTTGATGTTTTTTTCTAATTTAATTTCCTCGTCCAACGTGTAGCCGTTTCCGTCCACGATAATCCGAGCATACCCCTGACGGCGCAATTGGTCGAACAGTTTTGCGTACTCGCCTTTTTTTCCACGCACTACCGGCGCAAGAATTTGCAACTTTGTGCCAAGCGGATACTGCATTATTCTATCGCAAATTTGGTCAACCGTCGTCTTTTTGATTTCCAAACCGCAATGCGGACAGTACGGTGTGCCGATACGGGCGTACAACAAACGCAAATAATCGTAAATTTCCGTAACCGTGCCGACGGTGGAACGAGGATTGGAGCTTGTTGTTTTTTGGTCAATGGATATTGCAGGAGAAAGCCCCTCGATACTTTCCACATCTGGCTTTTCCATCAATCCCAAAAATTGCCTTGCATACGAGGATAGGCTTTCCATATACCTGCGCTGCCCTTCGGCAAAAATCGTATCAAATGCCAGCGATGATTTGCCACTGCCCGAAAGCCCCGTAAAAACCACCAGCTTATCACGAGGAATGGCAACGCTTACGTTTTTAAGATTATTCTCTTTTGCGTGTTTTACTATTATTTCTTTCATATTACTCGATAATATCTTGCAATTTAGCATTGTACAATGTGATTGTTGACCGCATTGCACATTGCACGTCTAACATTATTTTTTTCGCTTGATTTTTTCCAACTGCTTTGTCAAGCAAGAAAGTTGCTCTCTCAACTCAATTGCTTTTTCAAAGTCCAACTGATTTGCCGCAGTTTTCATACAAGCCGTTACGGCAGCAATTTCCTTTTCCAATTCGCCAAGAGATAAAGCCGCACTGCCCTTTTTTGTAATTTCAAGCGTATTTTCCACCTCGTGCGTAATTGTTTTGGGCGTAATTCCGTGCTGCAAATTGTATTCGTTTTGGATACTTCTGCGGCGATTGGTTTCGTCGATGGCACGCTTCATACTGTCCGTGATAACATCGGCATACATTATCACCCTACCTTCGCTGTTACGCGCGGCACGCCCTATTGTTTGGATAAGCGCAGTGTCGCTACGCAAAAAACCTTCCTTATCGGCGTCGAGTATTGCAACAAGCTTAACTTGCGGCATATCCAACCCCTCACGCAACAAGTTTATGCCCACAAGCACGTCAAACTCGCCCTTTTTAAGTCCACTGACAATTTCCACACGCTCCAACGTGTCGATTTCGGAATGCATATATCTAACCTTGATATCGTGCTTTGCCAAAAAATCGGTAAGACTTTCCGCCATGCGTTTGGTAAGCGTTGTAACCAACACCCTGCCTCCACCACAAACAACCTGTTGGATTTCCCCCATAAGGTCGTCAATTTGCCCGTCCACAGGACGAACTTCAACGCTCGGATCTAACAATCCGGTAGGACGAATAAGTTGTTCGGCAACGTTATCTGCCCTGTTCAACTCGTACTCCGCAGGAGTAGCCGATACGCAAATAAGTTGTCCGATACGACTATCAAATTCGTCAAATGTCAACGGACGGTTGTCGTACGAACTTTTAAGGCGAAAACCATATCCCACAAGATTGCCTTTGCGTGCACGGTCGCCGTTGTACATACCGCGTATTTGCGGTATCGTCATGTGGCTTTCGTCAATAAAGGTCAAAAAATCATCGGGGAAATAATCGATAAGCGTGTACGGGGGCTGTCCGGGAACTCTGCCGTCAAAATATCTGCTGTAATTTTCTATACCGCTGCAATAACCGACTTCTTGCAGCATTTCCATATCGTAGCTCACACGCTGTTTAAGGCGTTGTCCTTCAACAATCTTACCCGCGTCGATAAAGTCTTGCGACTGCTCCTCCATATCACGCTTGATATTTTGTATTGCCGATTCCATCGTTACGCCCTCCACCACATAGTGGCTTGCAGGGAATATAATGGTATGCAAAAGCTTTGCAACAGTGCTGCCCGTCATCACGTCGATTTCGGAAACTGCCTCTACCTCATCCCCCCAAAAGGAAACGCGAATGGCATGCTCGGAGTAGGACGCAGGATAAATTTCGATAATATCGCCACGCACCCTGAATGTGCCACGATGGAAATCCATATCGTTCCGCTGATACTGTATCGAAACAAGTTTTTTTATAACCTCGCTCGGCGAAACAGTATCCCCGGGACGTAGCGACAAACTCATTTTGTAGTACTCTCCCGGTGCACCCAAACCGTATATGCACGAAACGCTTGCAACCACAATGGTATCACGCCGCTCAAAAAGCGAGCATGTGGCGGAGTGCCGCAACTTATCTATCTCGTCGTTGATGTCGATTTCCTTTTCGATGTACAAATCACGAGATGGAATGTAGCTTTCCGGCATGTAATAATCGTAGTACGAAACAAAAAACTCCACTCTGTTTTCGGGGAAAAACTCCCTAAACTCGTTGCAAAGCTGCGCCGCCAATGTTTTGTTGTGGCAAATAATAAGCGCAGGACGATTTACGTTGGCAATAATATTTGCCATGGTAAAGGTTTTTCCGCTACCCGTAACACCACGCAACACCTGCGTGGCAAGTCCGTCACGCACGCCCTGCGTAAGCTCGGCTATTGCCTGCGGCTGATCTCCGCACGGCTTGTATTTGGAGTGTAAAATAAATTTTTGTTCCATAATCAGTCAAAAAATCAATCAAATAAACTAATAAAAGGGTTTGTGCGTTATGTTATTGCCAACTTAACCGTGCCTGTTAACAACAACATCGTCCACCGTTAGGAATTGAGCTTGTATATTTCGTACAATCCCTTTAACGACAGCTCCCTATCAACGTGGTCGAAGATAGGTTCAACGTCGTAAACGATTTGCGACAAGCCGCCGGTGGCAATAACCTTGGCATCAGTCAAGCCGGTTTCTCGACGGATGCGATCCAACATATACTTAACTTGCCCCACTGCGCCGTAGATTACACCGCTTTGTATTGCCTTGCCGGTAGATTGAGCCACAACTTTTTGCGGCGTTTCCAGCTCCACGTTTGGCAACTTTGCCGTACAACCGGCAAGACTTTCCACTGTGGATTTAATGCCCAGCGTAATTGCACCGCCGATAAACTCCTTGCGTTCGTTTACAACGTTAAAAGTAGTTGCAGTGCCAAAGTCCACAAGAATAAAGGGTGCGCCATAGCGTTTTTCCGCCGCAACGCAGGTAATAATACGGTCGCTGCCCAGTTCACGAGGGAAGTCGTATCTGATTGCCAAACCGGTTTTTACGCCGACGCCCACAACCAACGGCTTCACTCCGAAAACGTAGTTAATCACGTTGGTAAAAGTGTAGTCTAATTGCGGAATAACCGACGACACGATTGCACCCGTAACGGATTTTTCGTCAATTTTTGCATGCGATAAAAGTTGCAACAGCAACGCAACATACTCATCCGAGGTGCGCTTGACAGCGGTACTCATTTTGAAGGAATGCGCAAGCTGTCCGTTTTTTTCAAATAAACCGATTTTGATATTTGTGTTACCTATATCCACAGTAAAAATCATTTGTAGTACTCCGATTGTTTATTCACAAAATTTTTTACAATAATACATTTTCCCAAAACCCATTGACAGAAAACGCATGTATCGTTCAAGCTTTCGTGTATAATGCTGCAAAAATCACGGCAAAAATTACACTTTCATACTAAATTTGATATTAACGCCAATCATTGCAACCAAGCGTAAGCTTATTGCATAAACCACGCAAAGCTACCTTGTTCGAAAGCTCACGATATAGCCTTGTCATTGCAAGCATTGCGTTTTGCCACAGCATCACACATTGGATAATTTATAGTCCTACTCTGCCGACTGCGCAGAACCGCCGCCGTTATGCGTGATATTCATATGTAATCCACGCCTAACGCCCAAAACTACAAATGGCACGCAGATAAGACTGATAAGGTACTCAGGAATAATATTTGTAACAAGACTTGCATATATAAGCGCGAATACGCCCTTGTTTTGCGTTGCTTCCGAAACACCGTGCGCCGCAGTATAGATTGAACGGCACAACTCAAGCGACGAGATAAAAGCCAGCGTATTGACAACCAAACCAACCAGTGTGCCCACCGTTAGGCAAACTATCTGACGACGACGCGCATTTTGCATTTGCCTTGTTAGCACAAGCATAAGCCTATAAGCAGCAAATGCCGCTGTGGACATCAACACGCGCGACGGTATAGTTATCAATAGCCAATACTGCGGCGGAAACGCCTGCCCAACAGATAGGCTTGGAATAATAAACTCTTTGAGAAAGCTTGCAATTCCAAAAAACAGCCCCGATAAAACGCCAGTTTTCCAGCTGTTATCCAAAAAACAAAAAGATAAAGTAACCAGCAAAACGCATGCAGCCATTGAAAAGCTGATTGGCAAAATGCTGATAGCTTTATCTATCATCATTGCGACAAAAATTATCGCAAACATAATGGCATATCTTGCCACCTGCTTAGCTTTATTGTTTACCATAAAAAACCTCAACTTCGTTGCCGAGTAGCCGCCAAGCCCCCATGCGCACAACGCTACAGGCGTTGCCGAGTGCATCCTCATAACAGCCTTAAACTTCGGTACGAACACCTTTTTTGCGGTAAAAAGATAAAAAAGAATAGTATCGCTCCGCCAAAAACGAACCGCAATCACCGTCAGCACCACACCACCAAATTTTGCATATCGGCAAAACAAAGTAGCCCTTTTGTGATTGGGTTGTTTTATCGTGATACGACCTACATATATATTATCACAATAAATAAAAAAAAACAAACGTATACCACAGAGTTTTTTGCACGATTTAGAATAAATTTTCTAAATTCACAAGTTTTTTGTGCCGTCAAATAAACTATGATTGTAATAGTATTCTGCAAAACCGACAAATTCTCTACACTTCACAATAAAATCGCTTTTTTAAGCATACCAAACGCGCAAAGCCACGTTGTTCTCCCCTGTGTTGCCACACTCCTTTAATGCAAAAAAACGGCGAGCCTTCAACAAGAAAGCTCGTCGCAATGTTAATCGACTATTGGGTGATAGTAAGCGTCCAGCACCTTGCCTATTCGGTCAAGAACGGCATCTTTGCCGGTTTTTGCCGTAGAGGACACCGCTATCAGGTTTGCTTCGCCCACTTTGAGATATGCGGCAATGCTACGCAAACGGTTTTTAACTTGACTTTTGGAAATTTTATCCGCCTTGGTTGCTACGATTGTGTACGGAACGTTGTTTTTGAACAGGTAATTGTACATAGTAACGTCGTCCGCCGTGGGATCGTGCCGAATATCTACCAAAAAGAAAACGTGCGTCAACTTGGTTTCGTTTGCAAGATACTTTTCCAACAAATCAGCCCATTTCAGTTTTTCGGCGTCGGATACTTTTGCAAAGCCGTAACCGGGCAAATCCGCAAGCAAAAACTGGTCAGGCATATCCTGATTTATCAAAAAGAAGTTGATAAGCCTTGTTCTTCCGGGGAGTTTTGAAGTGCGTGCAAGTTTGCTATCGTTTACCAAGTAATTGATAAAACTGCTTTTACCTACGTTAGACTTACCGGCAACGGCAATTTGAGGCAAATCCGATACGATACACTGCCCGTACTGCGCCGCTCCCTTTACATATGAAGATTTTTTGATAACCATTTGCACCGCTCCTCAAAGCTTTTATCTTATGCTCGGTTGTGTGCAACGCACTCCATGCGCCATATTGCAATAACTTACAATAAGCAACACAGCCATTTGCGTGCATGCACACAATTAGTTCAACTTTTGTATCACAGCGACCGTTTTGCAACCTCTGCCAAAACGCGCCCACGCAACAAACATAATTATTTTGCAAGCGCATTTGCAAAAACTTCTTCGACTGTTTCCACGGGGATGAACTTAATTTTTTCGCGTATTTCGGCTGGGATATCCTCCAAATCGGTAACATTATCCTTTGGCATAATAACGTTGCGGATACCAACACGATAAGCAGCCAACGCCTTTTCTCGCAAGCCTCCGATGGGCAACACTTTGCCACGCAATGTTATTTCGCCCGTCATAGCCACGTCGCCACGAACAGGAATGCCCGTAAATGCAGACATAATAACCGTTGCCATTGTAACGCCAGCCGAAGGTCCGTCCTTGGGCACAGCTCCTTCCGGAACGTGAATGTGGATATCGGTCTTTTCAAAACGTGACGGATCAATACCGTATTGCTCGGCATAGCTGCGCACCAACGATATCGCAGTGCGAGCAGATTCCTTCATCACGTCGCCAAGTTTACCCGTCAAAAGTACTTCTCCCTTGCCGGAAAACAAAGTCGCATCCACATTAAGGGTAACGCCACCAACGCGCGTCCATGCCAAACCACGAGCCGAGCCAACGGACGCAGGCGTAACGCCTTGCTCATCCTTGCGCTTTTCCGCGCCCAAAAATTCGTGCAAATTTTCGGTAGTAACAACCAATTTTTCATCGGGATTTTTAACCAATCGCAACGCCGCCTTACGGCAAATGGTTGCAATTTCACGCTCCAGACCTCTCACGCCCGATTCACTTGTGTAGCGTTCAATAATCTTGGCGTATGTTTCGTCAGATATTTGCACCACGCCATCCTTTATACCGTGCAAAACAAGGTTCTTTTTGAGTAAAAACTTATTTGCAATTTCCACCTTTTCAGGCTCGGTATAGCCGGATAGCTCAATAAGTTCCATTCTGTCCAAAAGCGGCTCGGGGATATCGTCCGTAGCATTTGCGGTACACACGAACAATACTTTCGACAAATCATACGGCACTTCCAGATAATGGTCGGTAAAGCTAAAATTCTGTTCCGGATCTAATACTTCAAGCATTGCGCTTGCCGGATCGCCCCTGTTATCCTTGCCCATCTTGTCAATTTCGTCCAAAAGCAACACGGGGTTTACGCACTGCGCTTGCTTCATCATATACACAATTTTTCCGGGGATTGCGCCGACGTAAGTGCGACGATGACCACGAATTTCCGCCTCGTCCCTAACGCCGCCCAAACTCATGCGGACGTATTTACGCCCCAACGCTCGTGCAATGCTTTTTACGATAGACGTTTTGCCCACCCCCGGAGGACCAACAAAGCACAAAATAGGCCCGTTAAGCTTGCCTGTCAACTGCATAACGGCAAGATACTCCACAATTCTGTCCTTGATTTTTTCCAGTCCGTAGTGATCCTCGTCCAAAATGCAGCGAGCCAAGTCAAGGTCCTTGTTATCTTCCGTTTCCGTTTTCCAAGGCACATCGCAAAGCCAATCAAGATAGTTGCGTATAACAGCCGCATCGGGCGAAGTCGGCGCCATTTTAGACAAACGTGAAAGCTCTTTTTTTGCCTTTGACGCCACTTCGTCGGGCATGCCGCAACTTTTAATTTTATCCAAATACTCCTGCTTTTCGTTAGCGTCGTCGCCAAGCTCGGCAGAAATCGCCTTCATTTGCTCACGCAAATAGTATTCCTTTTGTCCGTCCGCCACCTGTTTTTTAACACGGTTTGCAATACGCTTTTCCGCCGCAATCAAATCCAACTTGCCTTGCAAATAAGCGCAAAGCTTTTCAATACGCAATGCAACGTCCGTTTCTTCCAACAACGATTGGCGTTCCGGCAAGGTGATAACAAGCTCGTTGGCTGCCACGTTTGAAAAAGCAAGGTAATCCGTTCCTTGCGGCGTGGCAAAAGTATCCGTCTTAAAGCTTTTTGCAGCAGGATCGTCCGGACGAAGCTTGTCGATAAGCTTTAATGCCACATTATACAACGCAAACATTTCGCCATCGTTTTTGCAGATATAATTGAGCGCATCGCAATCGGCAAAGATAATATTACTTGAAATTGTCAGCTTAGTAATCGACGCCGCCTCTAACGTGCGCACGACCAAATTCATCGAGTCGGACGTTACCCCCTGAACGGAAACCACTTCCGATACTACGCCGACAGAATACAAATCGGACTGTTCCATCACATCCGATGCGGACGGTTCTTTTTGACTGAGCATCAAAAACTTGCCGCCATTTTCCATAGCAAACTTGATGGCATTGCGCGAAACTGTGCGAGCCACCTCTATTTTTGCCTTGATATTCGGAAAGAAAAAATTACCCCGCATTGCAAGCACGGGCAAATTGTTGTAAGTAGACAAAATTACACCTCTTGGCGCAAAAGCGCACATTCTTTTCGTTAGTTTGTAATAAATCGAATAATGCTATGCAAAGCAACCGCAAAGCTCAACGCACGTTGACAACGCAGTGCCACAATTAAGCATCACATTACCGCAAACAAATTTGCAACGCAAATTTCTACGAATAATATTATATACGAAATCCGCATTTATTGCAACAAAAGCAACTGATTTTGCAGAGAAACGCTTGAAAAAAACACAAAACTGCAATACAATATTAGCGACCGAGCAATCGGCACTACAACTACGAGGTACAACAATGACCACGCAAGAGTTGCTTTCGCCAATGCGCCGAGCAATAAACGACTTTGATATGCTTGCCCCTAACGACAAGGTTGCCGTTGGAGTTTCCGGCGGAAAAGATAGCCTTGTTTTGCTAACACTGCTAAAAGCCTTTCAACGTTTTAGCGACAAACCGTTTGAGCTGATGGGTATCACCATTGATATGGGCTTTATACCAGATGCCTACGCCCCAATTGCCGATTACTGCGCCAAGTTAGATATTAAATATCACGTCGTAAAAACCGACATTGCGGAAATTATTTTTGACGTACGCAAGGAAAAAAATCCGTGTAGCCTATGCGCAAAAATGCGGCGTGGCGCACTCAACAACGAGATTATTGCACAAGGCTACAACAAGCTTGCACTGGGGCACCACCGCGACGACGTTGTGGAAACCTTTTTGCTAAGCCTTTTTTACGAGGGCAGATTGAACACCTTTCAACCTAAGTCGTACATGTCGCGTAGCAACGTGACGCTTATCCGACCGATGATTTACATCGATGAGCGAGATATTAGCGGCTTTGCGCAAGGCTTGCCCGTTGTGCACAACCCGTGTCCGGCAAACAAACACACGCAACGCGAATACATGAAGCAACTATTAAAAACGCTTTCTGCGGATAACCCCGGGCTTACGCAAAGATTTGCAAACGCCATCATGCACCCCGAGCGTTACAATCTATGGGAAAAACCCACCAAAGAAGAATAAGTTACCTCACACAAAAAACGCTCGCTGCAAAGCCGATGGCACAAATGCTTTCGTGCACCGTGCCTAAAAAACGTAATATTTGCCGTGCCGTGCAATATAATATATCGAAGCAAAATCGATTTGGAGCTGGGCTTGAAGCAATACATTACGGAGCGAGTTTTACAAACGGCAGATTATGTGCTGCAAACACACTGCACCGTTAGATGCGCCTGCCGCCGTTACAAAGTAGGAAAATCCACAACACACAAGGATTTGACCGAACGATTAAAACAAATCGACTACGCCAAGTACGCACAGGTACAAACTGTACTTGTGCAAAACAACAGTGAAAAACATATGCGCGGCGGATTGGCAACCAAACGCAGATTTAAGCAATAGCCAAAACCGCAACCAACCACAAAAAGTTCTTTGTATGAACGTCAACAAACAAAAAGGAGCCGTGAAGCTACGCCTACCGCACTATGGTATGCCGCTCACAGCTCTTTTTTTTATTCACATAATCCGTTCTAAGTATTCCGCCACATAACGTTTTGTTCAAACAACATACCCATTAAGTACACAACGACGTGCGAAATTAACGCATAAAAGTCGCAACCGTTTTTGCACAAGGTTTGTTTGTCGGTAGCGTTTTACGCAACATTTAATAGTTTTTAATACCATAAAGTACCACGCCAAACACAACAAAATGGCTCATTAGCCCAAAACAACCACGCCACAGCAACTTGGCGAACGGTAGTAGGCTATCCGTCGCAAGCTACCGCATTGCACATGCACAGGGTTTCTGGCAAAATCATCAATCTCTGTTTCTGCCAAAGATAGCAGCCAAGCGAATGATTAGCTCCAGAATTTCAATGTAGATATAAATCAGCGTTGTAACAATTGCAAACGCAACATTCCACTCGTATTTGCTATCCACACCGCAAGCCACCATATTATCCGCGCTTTGCAAATCGCCAAGCAGCATAATTGTTGCCATAATCACGCAAACGGCGGAAACCAGCAGTTCCACCCACCAATACACGCCAAAACTAACAATCTCAAAGGCGGAAAGAATGCCAATCACGGCCGCAAGCACGGTTATACTCACAAAGGATATTATAACGCCCTTCATAAGCTTGCTACTAACACGCACCTCCAACAGTTTGTTGAGCGCAACTGCAATAACAAACACGATGCCCGTTCCCAAAACCGCCGCAATGGATACTCCGGGCAAAGCGAGGTCAACAATCATAACCAACGTGCCGAGCAAAATACCCTGCAACAGCGCGTACACAATGCCCATTACTTTAACAGTACTTGGTGCAAAAGCAATCACGAGCGACACGATAAACATCGGCAACGCCGTGCCAAAGGCGATAAGCAACATGGTACTTAGCATTTCCGCATTTTGATTTAGCACCGACTGCGTCATAATGACGTAGGATACAATTGCCGCTATCAGCGTGGTTATGCCGTAAACAAGGCTTTTTTTGACAATTCCGCCATAGGTCGCAGGCGAGGTTTCGATGGACATCTGTCCATTGTTGGCTTTGTTTTCCAAGCGCCTTACCGCATAATTTTCAAATCTCATTTTTACCTCCCGATGGGGATACAATAGTGCACAATGCTCGTGTGCGACGCTCCATAGTAAGCAATCCCCTACAACAAGCCGCATTCCAAAAAAGCTTTTGCGTCACAAATCAACCAAGCATGCCTATATTTTATAGTTATACTATCATATTATGCTAAAATCGGGCTGAAAAAACGCAAGAAATAACTTTTTTATTGCTATCGCCACGCACCCCATGAAAAACGTCACCGCACAACACTCAATAAACATCTCGTATAGCCCTATTACATAGTCCGCCCCTGCACACAACACCCGCCGGAAATCTATATTTGACAACGTAAAAACAAAATACAACTTCCAATCATGTTGTTCTCCGCTAAAATCGAATAAATAATCTATGGATAGGTATCAAAGTGGTCATAACGGGGCTGACTTCCAATCGCTCGAATGCATTGCTAACGGTATGGATATATATAGTATAGTTCCCCCAAAGGACGTTTATTTAGTATGGTTCTTTAAAAACACTTGTATTTGATATAGTTTTCTAAAAACACATTTATTTAGTCACGGGAATTTTGCTCAATTATAAAAAACATCGCAAACAAATGCCAATACCGCCACAAAAGCGATTCCAACAAAAAAAAAATACGCCGCAACAGCGTATCAAGACGGCACACACGCTTGACAAATTTCAGATAAAAACTTAGAATACTTTTAGATTATTTTTAGGAGATTAGTTACTATGGCTCAACTTACAATGGACAAGCTTGTAAATCTTGCAAAGGGCAGGGGCTTTGTGTACTCCGGCAGTGAGATTTACGGCGGTCTATCCAACTCGTGGGACTACGGTCCTCTTGGCGTGGAACTGAAAAACAACATCAAAAACGTTTGGTACCGCAAGTTTATCAAGGAAAATCCTCTTAACGTCGGTATTGACGCAGCAATCATAATGAATCCCAAAACATGGGAGGCAACAGGACACCTTGCAGGCTTTTCCGATCCGCTAATCGACTGTAAAGGTTGCAAAACTCGCTATCGTGCAGACAACTTGATTGAGGAATATCAATCAAAGCATAATCTGCCCAATACCGTTGCAGCAATGAGCGATGACGAGATTTCCGCCTACATTGTGGAGCATCAAATACATTGCCCCGTGTGCGGAAAATGCGATTTTACCTCCATTCGCAAGTTCAACCTGATGTTCAAAACCTTTATCGGCGTAACGGAAAACTCTACCTCCACCGTATATCTCCGTCCGGAAACAGCACAAGGAATTTTTGTAAACTTCAAAAACGTATGCCGTACCACAAGGCGCAAAGTACCTTTCGGAATCGGACAAATCGGCAAGGCATTCCGCAACGAGATAACCCCAGGCAACTTTATTTTTAGACAGCGCGAGTTTGAACAGATGGAGCTGGAATTCTTCTGCAAGCCCGGCACAGACCTCGAGTGGTTTGATTACTGGAAGAACTTTTGCAAACAGTGGCTGCTTGACCTTGGCATGAAGGAAGAAAACTTGCGTCTGCGCGACCATGATAAAGACGAGCTGTGCTTTTACAGCAAAGCCACCACCGACTTTGAGGTTAAATTCCCATTCGGTTGGGGTGAGCTTTGGGGCATTGCCGACCGCACCGATTACGACCTTACGCGCCACAGCGAAGCATGCGGTCAAACACTGGATTACCTCGATCCCGTTACCAACGAAAAGTACATTCCGTACGTTATTGAGCCAAGCCTTGGCGTAGACAGAGCCTTTTTGGCATTTTTATCCAATGCCTACGACGAAGAGGTTGTTGGTGAAAACGACACACGCGTAGTGTTGCACCTCCACCCCGAGCTTGCCCCCGTCAAAGCGTGCGTGTTGCCGCTATCCAAAAAGCTTAGCGACAAGGCAACAGATATATACAACGACCTGATAAAGGAGTTTACTTGCGATTACGACGAGGCAGGTAGCATCGGTAAACGTTATCGCCGTCAAGACGAAATCGGCACGCCGTTTTGCATCACCATCGACTTCGACACCGAGGTCGACGGCTGTGTTACCGTGCGCGAAAGAGATTCCATGCAGCAGGAGCGCATTCCCGTCGCCGAACTGAAAGATTATCTCAAAAAACGCATTTACATCTACTAATACAAAAAACCATATAAATGACGATGGCAATTTGCCACCGTCATTTTTTTTTCAGTCAAATTTCCATCCTGCCGCCTTTTTATGACGTTCATTGACGGCAGCTGCCCCGCAAACAAAACGAGCCGAATAAGACAAACTCACTATTCCGTACTTTTTGTACTTTTTTTTACAAGATAACTTCAAGAGCTTGACAATATTCGGGGGGGGGGGGGTATAATGCTATTATCCTAAATATTTGTTTATTTTCCGATAAAATAAACTAAATATTCTTGACACGACACAAGCAAGGCTTTATAATACTAATATATTTTTATATGCCATCAAATACGAGTAGCATTGTAAATCCCAAAGCTCAAATACGCTTGGAGATGTACCGCGCATACTCGTCAGACGCCTTGGTAGCCGACAGACCTTGGCGGAACAAAGTCGGAACATTAGCACACAACGCCACTAGGCGTTCCTTTTGCGCTATCCGACGCTTTTGGCTATCGGATAGCGTTTTTATTTATACGACAAATAATCGAAAACACCACATCAACAAAAAACTTTTACGGAGGGATTTGTTTAGTTTTCCTTTCAAGCGAGAATTAGACATAAACAACACACACAAAGCGCAGGCTAAAATTAGCCTGCGCTTTGTGTTTTAACTTTCAAGATTGTTGCTCCTATTCTATCAGCATATTTATTTGCCACCAGTATCTTTTTATTTAGCCTTATAAAGAATCAAAAAAAAAACGCCATCGCAAAAAAAGAGCCCCAATACAGGGCTCCTTGCAATTAATTGTTTAGCATATCTTTGACCTTCATCAAGCGCACCGTAGCGGAACGCTCGCTTTCGTCCAACTTCATTTTGATATAGCGAATGGTTTCCGTCAGCTGCGGTATCATGATATTTTCAAGTGCGTTAACGCGACGCTTATTTTTTTCAATTTCGTCGGCGAGCATATTGCAGGTTTTTTCCGTTTCTGCAAGTCGTATTAGCTTGTACAGCACAGCATTAAGTCCCCTAACAGCTTCATCCAAACTACCGCTTTGCGCCAAAAAACCATATGGATACAGCGAGTCTTGCGTATCGTCGATATCAATTGCCGGCACGTCGATACCCATCACCTTGCGCTTGGAGCAGGTTAAACTCACCGTGCGCGAGGGCATCATTATTGCCTCGTCCACCATACGTCCGTCGGTTGCCGCCTTAGCCAGCGTAAAACTGACAAGCGCATCGGATAACTCACGCTCCGTTTCCGCACGGAGACGTTTATTTTCCTGTGCAAGCGTGATAAAGCGACGGATCATTTCGTCCGTTTTATCCTTTAACAACTTGTGTCCGCGCGTTGCCGTTTTTAGTCGCGCTTGCAGCCGCTTCATTTCCATTCGAGTTGGATTAACGTTCATTATTGCCATAACAACAAGATTCCTTTGCGTGCCAACGCTTTTTGCGTTTTACACTCCATTTTGATGCGCACAAGCGCACCGCCTTAATCAAAATATCGTCTACTTTACTGCTTTAATACGAATACAGCCTGTGGCAAACCACACTGTCAACGTCGCGCCGAACTGCATGCCGCAAGGCATACTATAGCACTATTTTAATGCCAAGCGAACAATGCAATACACGGCGTACGATTACAAATAACGTGTATGGTGTTCCGCACATATGCAACGTCAAGCTCGTTTTAATGCGACATAAAGGTGCACTCTATCCCTAAAACTGGTACGGTTTGTAGTATTTATCCAGCATTTCGTCGGAGATACGTTTCAATTCGCTTCTCGGCAAAATACCCAACAACTTCCAGCCAAGATCGAGAGTTTGCTCGATTGAGCGGTTTTCCGTAAAGCCCTGTGCAATGTATTGTTTTTCAAATTCCACCGCAAAGCGTGCATACAGCTTATCTACATCTGAAAGTGCCGCCTCGCCAAGTATTGCAGAAAGCTCCTTTGCCTCCTTACCCTGCGCGTAGGCGGAAAACAGCTGGTTCATTGTACTGGCATGGTCCTCGCGAGTCTTACCCTTGCCTATGCCCTTATCCTTCAAACGGGATAGGCTTGGCAGAACGTCGATTGGCGGATTGTAGCCACGTTTATACAAATCACGCGACAAAATAATTTGCCCTTCTGTGATATAGCCCGTAAGGTCCGGAATGGGATGCGTTTTGTCGTCCTCCGGCATGGACAAAATGGGAATTTGCGTTATCGAACCGCTACAACCGTGAATGCGTCCGGCACGCTCGTACATCGAAGCAAGGTCGGTGTACATATATCCGGGGTAGCCACGACGACCGGGCACTTCCTTACGGGCAGCGGACGTTTCACGCAAAGCCTCTGCATAGTTGGTGATATCCGTCAAAATTACAAGCACCTGCATGCCCTTTTCAAAGGCGAGATACTCTGCGGCGGTAAGTGCCATACGGGGCGTGCTGATACGCTCGATTGCCGGATCGTTTGCAAGGTTGATAAACATCACAGTACGCTCGATTGCACCCGTTTTATTGAAGTCCTTGATAAAAAAGTCCGCTTCCTCGTAGGTGATACCCATTGCGCCGAACACAACGGCAAACCTTTCGTCATCGCCAAGCACGCGTGCCTGACGAGCGATTTGTGCCGCCAACTGTGCGTGAGGCAAACCGCTTGCTGAAAATACAGGTAGCTTTTGCCCCCTTACCAGTGTGTTAAGTCCGTCGATGGCGGAAATACCGGTTTGAATAAACTCATTGGGATAATCACGCGCATACGGGTTTATCGGCTGACCGTTAATATCCATACGCATATCGGCAATTATAGGCGCACCGCCGTCGATAGGCTCGCCCATACCGTTAAAAACTCTGCCAAGCATATCTTCCGATACGGCAAGTTCAAGGCTTCTGCCCAAAAATCTCGCCTTAGAAGTGGCAATTTTAAGTCCCTGCGTGCCTTCGAACAGCTGAACAAGTGCCTTGTCGCCATTAACTTCCAGCACTTTACCCTTGCGAACCTCACCGTTTTCCTGCGTGATTTCCACAAGCTCATTATAGCTTACGCCTTCGACTCTATCCACAAGCATTAGCGGTCCCACAACCTCGCGGATGGTTTTGTATTCCTTAAGCATTTGCGTCTCCTTTATTTACGAGAGCGTTAATTTCCCTTTTGATATTGCGTTGAATTTCGTCCAGTCTTTCGATTGACGATTCTTCAACATACTTTGCCCTGCCGATTTGTTCCCTAACGGGTAAGCTCAGCAGGTCGTTTAGCTCAACGTCGTGCTCCAATGCATCCGTTGCAAGATGGTAAAAGCTAAGTATCAGCTTCATCATCTTGTACTGCTTGTTTAGCGATGTATATGTATCCACCTCGTGGAAAGCATTTTGGTGCAAATAGTCCTCGCGGATGGATTTTGCCGTTTCCATAGTCAAGCGGTCGCGCGCGCCGAGTGCGTCCATACCCACAAGGCGAACAATCTCGTTTAGCTGATTTTCTTCCTGCAAAACAAAGCGCAACTCCTGTTTGAGAGCATTAAAGTCCTCCGCAACGTTATCCGCATACCAATCCTCAAGTTTGTCGTCATACAACGAGTAGCTGGTAAGCCAATCGATTGCAGGGAAGTGCCGCTTGTACGCAAGACTTGCGGAAAGTCCCCAAAACACCTTGACAATTCTAAGCGTAGCTTGCGAAACAGGTTCCGAAAGATCGCCGCCCGGGGGCGAAACCGCGCCGATTGCCGATATTGCGCCAACGGTATCGTTGCTACCAAGCACCTTGACGATGCCTGCACGCTCGTAGAACTCCGCCAGACGGCTGGATAGATAGGCAGGGTAGCCCTCTTCGCCCGGCATTTCCTCCAAGCGACCGCTCATTTCACGCAGAGCCTCCGCCCAACGCGAAGTGCTATCCGCCATGATTGCAACAGTGTAGCCCATATCGCGGAAATATTCCGCAATAGTTATGCCAGTATATATACTTGCCTCACGCGCGGCAACTGGCATATCGCTCGTGTTGGCGATAAGCACGGTACGCTTCATAAGAGGCTCGCCCGTTTTGGGATCCTTTAACTCGGGAAACTCACGCAAAACGTCCGTCATTTCATTACCGCGTTCACCGCAGCCAACGTACACGATAATATCCGCATCCGCCCACTTTGCAAGCTGATGCTGCACCACCGTTTTGCCACTTCCAAACGGTCCCGGCACGGCAGCCACGCCGCCTTTTGCAATGGGGAACAGCGTATCTATAACACGCTGACCTGTTACCATTGGCAAATCCGGCGAAAGTTTTTGCTTGTACGGTCTACCCTTACGCACCGGCCACTTTTGCATCATTGTAAGCGTTGTGTCGCCCACCTTTGCAATTGGCTCCGTAATTGTGTAATCACCGCTATCCGCAACAAAAGTGAGCCTGCCGCTAACGCCGTGCGGTACCATTATTTTGTGTAAAACGATGCTCGTTTCCTGCACGGTGCCCAACACGTCGCCAGGAACAACTTCGTCTCCCACCTTGGCAACGGGGTTAAAACGCCATTTGCGCTGACGGTTGAGTGAAAACACCTCTATACCCCTGCCAATACGCGAGCCGGATTGTTGCATCAAAACGTCCAACGGACGCTGTATGCCGTCAAATATGCCTTCGATAAGCCCCGGACCGAGCTCCACCGAAAGCGGCGCGCCCGTCGATACAACCTCGTCGCCCACCTTTAAGCCGCCCGTTTCCTCGTAAACTTGTATGCTTGCCTTGTCATTGCGTAGCTCGATGACTTCACCGATAAGCTTTTTATCCGAAACCTTTACAACGTCATACATTTCCACGTCGGCAAGATTTTCCGCAACGATAAGCGGTCCGCTGACCTTTACGATTTTTCCTGTCATTGTTAGTCCTCTTTATTAAAAATAATATCCACGCCGATTGCCTTTTCCACATCCGCCTTGATGCCCTTCATTCCAAAGCCGCTGCTTTTACCGTTTGTAGGTATCGGCACCACAGCGGGGAATGCCTGCGTCTTTAGCTTGGCAAGGGTATCGGGTATCTGCTCGGCAAGAGCCTCGGCAATAAAAAGCACGGCATATCCCTGCCTCGAAAGCCTTTTCAAAAGCTCCTGTGCTTGTTCCGGAGTGGTTGCGTCAAACACCTCAACGCCCACCGCCTTAAAGCCCGATACAGCGTCCTTATCTCCTATAACTGCTATCTTGTTTACCATAAGTTGCTTCCTTACGCAAAAATTAGGCGAAAAATTGCTTTATTCTTTCCTTATCGACGCCGTTTTTGATGCTGATAAGTATATAACGAATAACGTCCGTTTCGCGCTGTTTTGCCGCAAAATAATTGACAGCCGGCTGCACGGAAAGCTCGTTAACGTTTTCCGATAGCATGGCACGCGTCGTTTTACTCTGTATTGTTTCCGCTTCCATTAATCCGCCGTTGTTAAGCAGATTCCAAAAAGTTCTGTAGCTATCGCACAGCTCCGAGCTGTTGCCGTTCCACAGTTGCAACAAAATCTTTTCGGATATCTTGCCTCCGCCAATAAGCAACTGCTCAAAAGCTTGCCTATCCGCGCCCGCCTTTTTGCAGCGAGCAAGCGCAAGCAGGTTTGCTGTATCCGCCTGCCAAACGTATAAGTTTTTTAGCAGCCCCGTCCTTGCACGCTTACGCCTACAAGCAAACGCAGCCCTATCCAACGCCACGTCGATAACCTGCGGAGAACGATTGCCGTCGGCAAACTGCCCGTCAATATAGTCGCAAGCCTCTGCCATTTCGACATAATAATCGCCATAATTATCCGCAACAAAATCCTGCTGCATTTTCGCCACATCGTAGGTAGCGTTCACAAAACAATATGGCAAACCGTCCGTGCGCATATATTTAGCTTTCATAATAGCTTTTGCATTGACAAAATCGTATGTAGCAAAAAAGTACTCCTTGGTACGTCTGTCGCAGCAAAGCTCCTTAAAGTCACGCATGGCAGTATCCAATTCAGCGACCAGCAAACGCTCGTAGTCGTTGGGATTATCCAATGCCACACCATTGCCGTAACCTAATTCCGAAAGCACACTGACCGCCTCCGCAAGGCAAGAGCAATCGGCAAGACGGTTGAATTTATCCACGCCGAAAAGCTTGGTTGACATCACTGCCAATCTGCCGTTTGCAAAAATTTGATTGCTATCCATTGTTATCTCCAAACAGGGCTGCGGAAAGCTTTGCCTCTGTGCGCTCGCGCGAATACGCAACCAGCCTATTTAGCGAAAGCTCCTTTTGATACCCATCGCCCAAAAGCAGTAAGCCGCCGTCGTCCTCGATGCGCCGCTCGTCAAGCACCAGCCCCATATTAAAGCCGTCAAGTAATTGCTGCGTAATTACATTCTCGTACATTGCAGATATGCAAACGTGCTCGTTTTGCTCGGCATACGCCGTAATCAAACGGGTTGCAAGTTGCTTTACGCCATCGGGCGGTAATTGCGCAAGCTCCTTTAGTGCCTTGTTGTAACACTCGGAAATAAGCTCCTGCTTTTTTTGCAGACGATATTTGCGTGCTGCAAGCTGAGCGGCAGCAAGACCGTTACGTCGTTTTTCCTCTGCCAACAGCTTTGTTTTTTCGTCAAGAGCCTTACGCTCGTCGCTAACAGTTTGGTTAGCCGTAGCAATTATCTCGGCAGCTCTTGCTTCCGCCTCAGACAAAATATATTCGCATTTGCTATCGGCATCGGCAAGAATCCGCTGAATAATGTTTTCTTTACCGTTCATGATGAACCTCGTTTTTTTTTGTGGCGTTATGGCGTTACGATTTGTGCAGCCTCAGATACCACTTCTGCAATTTTGTAGCTTGCGATATTGGATACGGGAATGTTACCGAGAAGCAAAATGGACACCACCAAGCCAAGCAATGCATAGAACTCGATCATTGCAGGGAAAATGAGTGCCTTAGAGGAAATTTCGCCCTTTTTGCCAACGCCAATAATGGTTGTTGCCGCGGTGCGTCCCTGCAAGTAAGCAGATATTGCACCGCCAAGCGTCATAGGCATAACCGCCCAAAAAACGTTCCAGCCCTGCGCCGTAATTTGCGCCTCTGTAACCACGTCGAGAATGCCCGCACTTGTCAAAGCGGAAACCGTCGGCAAATAGCTTGCGCCCAAGATTGCAATAACAAAGCCGTAGATACCCTGTGTTGCAGGCAGCAACGCAAGCACGATTACCTTGCTAAATTTGGAAGGTTCTTCCGCCATAACGCCTGTAGACGCCGAGCCCGTAGCTTTAAGTCCCAAGCCTGACCCGATACCGCACAAAATTGCGCACATAGCCAGACCGATAATGCCTATTGTTAGTCCTGTCATTTTTATTTTCCTCCGAAAATTGTTTTATTTTTTGTATTTTTCGGCTTTCGCCGTTTTTTTATTGCTTTTACCATAAGTCGATTGCCCTGCACCGCTTGCTTAAACCTTGCACGCACAAGACACGTTTGCGGCTATTGCACCACGGTATATTTAGTATCGCTACAAAACGGCACAAACAGCTGTCCGTCGCCCGTGTAGAACTTACCGAAAAACTCAACGTATTGCAAACGTCCGTTGTGAATGTACACGCCCAAAATTCCCATAACGAGATTAAACAGATGGGCGAATATGAGCAACACAGCCGCAAATATGTATCCGATTCCGCCATCGCCAAGCACCATTGCGGCAAGCTGATTTACCACCTGCCCCATAAGTGCGGAGCTAAGCATAAGCCCGAACACGCGGATATAGCTCATGATATCGGAAAAGTAGTTGATGAGCCCATAGGCACTGCCAAAGCTTTTCATTGCCTTGCCGATAATACCCTTAGTGCCCAATCCTGCAAACAGGATTGCCACGGCGAGCGAGCCCAAGCAAACGTACAAACTTGCCTGCGCAACAGTTTGCGGCAAACGGAATGAATACCCCTCGTAAGCCGCCATATCCAAGGCGGGGTTAAGTATTGCCAAAATAAAACTCACAAAGACGACAACCCATGGAAAATCCGTAAGCCATGCCGAAAGTACTTGTTTGTGCTTTATTTTTACCGCCATATTGCAACACACGCCGGCAGTGATATGCACCACGCCGAACAGCAGACTGATTATCATCATCACCATTGGCTGCTGCGACGGATCTGGTATCACAGGCTCCCACCACGGAATCGGAAAGCTAAAAAAGCTACCGAACAACGCGCCGACAATAATTGCGGCAACGCCACATATACCGAACAGTTGCAACATCGTGCGCATCGTTGTTTTTTGTTTTATCGCAAAATGCGCAAACAAGCCAACAAGACACAACAGTAATCCGTAACCCACGTCTGCAACCATAAGCCCGAATATGGCAAAATAGAAAAACGACATAACGGGATTGGGATCAATTTCGTGGTAATCGGGTGCTGTATAATTGTTGGTCACAAACTCAAACTGACTAACCACAGCATTATTGCGTGTTAGCGTAGGCGCAAACTCGTCCTCGCCAATATCGTACAAATACGTTTCCGTACAGCTCGATACTGCGTCTATTGCGTCCAAAACTCTTTGTTCGTCCTCGGCTGGGTAGTACGCTTCCAACACGAACGTGGATGCAGTGCTTTGCAAATCGGCATCGGCGGCAAGCTTTTTATCCAAAATACCAAGGTAATCCAAATAAACTTTCCAGTCGAGAATGCAGCTGCCAAAACCTGCTATCGTTTTTTGCAAGCCTTCTATTTGCGCCGCCAAACCGTTGATTTTTCTATCCAGCGTATCCAAATAAGCCGCAGGCAACACATCGCAACTAAAGCTGCTACGCACCAACCCGAACGCCGTCGCACGTTGAAGAAAATCCGCCTGACTGCGATGAGCAACCACAACCGCAAGACTTGTTGTTCCGTTGCTATCTATTTGCTCAAGCTCCACAGCATCGTATTGCTCTGCAAGTGCGCACACCTTATCCCAATCGGACGAGGGCAATAGCGAAAGTTGCACCGTTGCAAAATCTGTATCGCGATACCACCCCGTCGGATGCGGCAGCTTGCGGTAAAGCTCCGTCTGATTTTTTTCCGCCTCTGTGCGATTAAGCTCCGTTTCCAGTGCGGATAGCTCGTTTTTGTGGTTCAGCAGGTCTTGCAACTCCGCCTCGACTTGCTCCGCTTTATGCGAAAAGCCCAACAACACGTCAAAGCTCACCTCGGTTAGCGGTCTTGAAAAGCTATTGGATGCAAGCGTTGCCTTTTCGGTTTTATGCAGAGCGTTGTAACGCTCCACCTGCTCGGTAACGTACGTTGCCGCTTCTTCTGCACGCTTGATTTTTTCCGCAAGTTTTTCTCGCTCGAGTGAGGTATCGACGTTAACGCACAGTTCGATATCCGCACTACGCCGCAACTCAACCGCCTTGGTACGAATGAGCGCGTCGAATATGTTTTCCTTATCTGACTGCAACGCCAGCAAGGAAAGTCTTTTCATTTTTACTATTGCCATTACACCGACTCCAAAATCAGCTTGACGGCTTTATCGACGTTGCGTTGATAATGCTTAATTTCATTATCAACCTCGGCACTGCGCTGTTGCAAAAAAGCTTCGGCTTGTGCCTTAACCTCGTCGTCGATAGCCTGACCTTGCTCGGCGACAAACGCCTTATTATCGGCGACTGCCTGTTTTTTTATTTGCTCGGCGGCTATTTCCGCAGCGTTGATTATCTCCGCCGCCTTATTTTCCGCCTGCTGGATACGTTGCTTTGCAGTATCCTCCGCTTGCAAAATAGAATTTACAATCTCTTCTATCATAGTAACCTCATTGCGTTTTTTCGCTTCAACACCCCTTGCCGCACCGTCGTGCGCACAAGGTCTGTATTTTAAGTTTACGTCAAACACCTTGACGTAAGCTTGCGACAATATGACAAGCCGTTTTTATTTTTCTATCTTTTCCACTCTCGCCAGATGTCTGCCGCCCTCAAACGGAGTAGCCAAAAAGACATCCGTCATTTTTATTGCGTCCGCAGCCGACGTATATTTTTGCCCGAATGCAAGCATATTTGCATTGTTGTGCCTACGAGTTAACTCCGCCATATCGCAGCTTTGACACAGTGCGCACCTAACGTTTTTTACCTTGTTTGCAACAATGCTAACGCCGATACCTGTAGTGCAACACACTATACCGCGGTCGCACTCGCCGCTGCCCACAGCCTCCGCCGCAGGCTTGGCAAAATCAGGATAATCGCAGCTATCCTTGCTAAAAGTGCCAAAATCCACAACCTCGTGCCCATGCGCCACGAGATAGTCCTTGATACTGTTTTTGAGTTCCAAGCCGCCGTGATCGCAGCCCATTGCAATTTTCATAAATGATACCTCACAAAAATAAACGCGATGTAAATTCAGATTACGTTGTGTGCCGCCGAGCGAACAAGTCTGTTGATAATGCTTTGAGCAAGCTCCGTTTTGGACGAAAAGCTTGCAATTATGTAGTCATACTCGTTTTCCAGCAGGCGCAAATTTTCAAATAACCCTTGTGCCACAGCCAAGTCGGTATTCCCGATACACACGGCATTGCGATTGCCAAACAGCTCCGGATGTTCCACCAGCAAAACAGGCTTTATGCCGCGAGCCGCAAGGGCGTCGTAGTAATCGACAAGCTTGGCTGTATCGCCCAATAGCTCCAACGCCATGGGCACCTTGGGCGCATAATGTTTGTATTTGACTCCGGGAGAATTAACCTTACTTTTAGGATCCGTGATAACCTCTACGGACTTGCCAAGTACCCGCCGCAACCGCTCAGGGGTAACGATACCGGGACGCAAAATGCGAGGGGCGTCGCCCGTCAAATCAAGCACGGTGGATTCTATACCCACGTCGCAATCCTCGCCGCACAATATCGCCGCAATTTTGCCGTCCATATCGTCGCGAACACGCTGCCAGTTTGTGGGGCTCGGTCGCGAGCTTGTGTTTGCGCTCGGTGCAGTTACAGGCACATCGGCATATTGCAAAAACTTGCGTGCCTCCGCCGACCTTGGCATGCGAATTGCGACAGTAGGCAATCCGGCGGTTATCACATCGGATATTATCGGCTTTTTGGGCAACACAATGGTTATGCTTTCCGGCATAACATCGTCAATTATTTTTTCCGCATCGGGCGAAACATAGCTTGCGATATCAAATATTTGTTGCTTATTCCAAACGTGTACGATAAGCGGATTGTCGCTCGGACGTCCCTTGGCAACATAAGTGCTTTTAACGGCTTGTTCGTCAAGCGCGTTTGCACCCAAACCGTACACCGTTTCAGTAGGAAAGGCAACCAGCTGTCCGTCGCGAATAAGCCGTCCCGCCTCAACAAGCTCCTCGTGAGAAAAGCCCAATAATTTAGTTTGCATTTTTACAGCTCCGCTTCGACGGTAAAAGCATTTTATTAGCCCGTTGCGAGCAGACCACCGTCGACATAAAAAATCTTTCTCTGTTTAGATATATTTTATCATTTATTTATTTTTTTGTAAACCCTTACACAGGCTTTTTTGCAAGCCCTCACAAACAAAAAAAAGGCGATAACGTGCACGACAACATATATATGCCCCACACCAAACGAAAACGCACAAGCTTTTAGCCCAAAAAAGTTATACGGCGCAACGGACGGCAAAACACAACGCCGATGTGCGACAAGCGCACGCAAGCAGCCTTGCGCAGAGCGAATATCTCATCTGTGAGACGTATAATATCGTCATTACACAAGTCCACGCCACAAATAGGGACAAAGCTACCACCACCAACCACAGAACTTACTCACCGCGCCCACCGTCAACCATTTTGCACCCACAAAAAACCACAAAAAAAGAAGCACTGCAAATAAAAGCAATGCTTCTCTGTCACCTGCCGCAAGTCGTCCTTGTACAAGCGTACCACTCAGCGCAAACAAGGCGCGTTGTTAATTACTGCCGTAAGCCTTGTGCTCGGCATACTTGTTTGAATACGACATATCGTTTACCATGCGACAATGCGATACGGCAAGCCACACAATCATAAACACTCCCGCCGCACCGACAAGGGCATACACAGCACGCTCGATCCAAACCATGCCAAAGGTTACCCAAGCCACAAAGTTAAAGCCTATAACGCCCACCGACAGCCAGTTGAGCGCACCGATAATCGTCAGTATCAACGCTATGACGGAAAACACGTTAAAAGTTTTCATATTATACCTCCTTGTTTGAAATGTACCGTTAGTATACGCAAACAATCTTTTTATATTCAAGCCCACAAATCAAGCTTAAATACAGCACTTTGACAGTTTTAACACACAAAAATAGCACACTTTCGTCCAAATCAAAAGCAATATATCCAACGGACAAAAAAAATTACCCAAAGGCGTTTGCTCGGTTTCGATAAGCCTAAGGGCAATAATGCAGTGATTATTCTATTCTGTTATACAAAGCAAGCACAATAAAATTCGTTTAGTTTTGCGCCATTAACCGCAACTTTTGCCAAAATCGTATTTACTGCACCTTTGATTTGGGCACTTTTTTTACGCTTCAAAACACATTTTTACGCCTTAATTTGCGTTCCTAAAGTCCAACTCACAGCCGCCATTGCGCCCAAACACAATGCTTTATTGTTCCAAATCTGCTTGCTGCTCAACGGCAATATTGAGCTTAGTTGTGCACCCCGTATTTCCCCTACGCTTAAAGCGATACACTGCTTCTTGCGTGGGCAAAAACACATAATCATTATTGAACGACAGCGTGTAGAAAAGTCCCCTTTTGAAAAACAACGTTTGCTCGCCTATCCGCGCGGTTATTCCGCTTGCGTCGTGCGTGATTGTTGCCTCGCCCAGCTCAACATACTTTTTGCCAACAAGCTTTTGCGCGTCAAACGGCATATCAAAATTATAGGTGCCGTTTTGCAATTCCTCTCGGACGCACTCCTTTTGCCACCCATACCAATCGGTCACACGCTCGAACTTGCCGCCTTCCAAGCCGCCGTATTTGTTTTGCATTACCTTTGCACCGCACCCATTGCAAATAAGCTCGTTGCCGCGCGCATCCATGCAAAACTCTGCGCCGCACTGCGGACACTTGTACAAAATACTTTGCAGCCCCTCCGCCAAATCCGGCACATCGATTTCAATCTTATTTTCCAGCTGATAGGCGTAGTCGTCGCAAGCAAGGTTTTGCACTATGCGACGGTGAATTTCGTCCACGGATATTGTAGCAAGCTCGTCCCTTGTAACGGCAAGCTTAACTTCCGCTTTAAGTGGCACAAAACGCTTGCTTTTTGCCCATCTGGGGTGATGCAGATAGTTTCCGTCAAAGCGCACGGTTACAAGCGGCGCTTTTACAAGCTTTATCAGCTTTGCCACCGCCGGCTTGATTACGTTAAGCGTACCGTCAACCGATAGCTTAGCTTCCGGATAGATTACCACCGGACGTTTGTGGTCAAGCACATATTTTATATCTCGCACAAGCGACGTATCCACAGTAAACTGTTTTTTGGGCAGCACGCCCATGTGCCGTATCAGTTTTGGCCACCTTGCAAGCTGAGTGACGGAAATAACAAAACTTGCGTTGTGCGGCTTGGTGAGCATAATAACGCCGCCAACATCCGCAAAACTGCTGTGATTTGCCACAATTATATATGGCGGTTCTATGTCCTTTAACGCACCGTCCGAAATAAGCTTTACTTTTTTAGTAAAATAACGCGTTCCGTAACAACTGCGACCGACGGACATTATAAAATTGCTTGCCAAAGTCGGCTTTTTTGCAGACATACATTATCTCCTTCTGTGCAATATTCTACACGATTTTTCGCACCGCTATACCATTTTATTATATATGCAACGGTACTCCGCTCAACAAGCCAACAAACCGAGCTTATTAGCCGGTTGCGGCTTTTCAACGGCGCGTTCCATTTGTTCGATTGACAGCCAACACACAACCCGCCGCACCAAACGAGCAAGCACTGCAATAACAAAAATGCGCCCCAAAAGAAAGCTTTCGGACGCATTGATTGTGTTTTTGCGACTTATTTACCCGTAACGGTTTGAATATACTTGATAGTATCAGCCGGAATAAGATTGTTTGCTTCTGCCCATTGACGAACATATTCGTTGCTGTTCATGTAATCGATAAGCTCCTGCTTATCCTTATTGCCGCTTTCAACCTGATTGGCAAGCTCCTCCAACTGCTTGGCGTTTGCCGCCATCGAGGTATACTGCGTTAAAAACGTTAACAACGCGCACAGCAAAAGTATCAATACCAAAATTGCCGCAACGGTAAGTATAGCGGTTGACTTTCTGTAAAACAGCTGCTCCATTTTTTACCTCGAATAATTTAGTAAGTAGATTATACAGCCTACACGCAACTTTGTCAAGCATAGTTTTGCACACTTTACGCAAAACTGATATTCTAAAGCTTAATTCACAAATTATCACTATAATGCAAACAAGTGCCAACTCGAATAGCAAAAGCATTGTAACTCACGCCAAAGCTTTAGTGAAAAATCATACGCCTACTCTTTGTACGCAGACATAAAAAGCCCCGAACAAATAACGAACAATTATTTCAGAAAGTAACCACTTTCGTACTGCTCGATGCAATTGCCACTTTTGTCCAACACTCCGTCCGTACAGTATACCTTGTAGCCGCCCGTGCCAATATTCCAGTCTGCCTTTTTGGGTAGCTTAACCCAATCCTTTTGCTTGCCATCGTATCGAATGGTCAAAAGCGAGCTACACCCATAAAACATTCTTGAACCAATACGCTTTACATTTGCGCCAAACGATACTTGCGCAAGCTTTTCGCAATATGCAAACGCATCTTCTCCGATAGTTAACGACGAGCAATCAATAGAAATATTTTCAAGCGAGCGACAACCGTAAAAGCTTTCCTTACCAATATGCTTAACAGCTTCAGTCAAACAAACATCGGTAAGCGAGCCACAACCGTAAAATGCATAATCTGACACATCTGACAGTTTGAGGTTAGTAACTCGTTTACCTTTAACGTACAAAGCTGCGCCCCAACGCAACGGATTTGACTTGCCGGATTTGAACTTTATCTTGTTCCAATTATCGGCAGTTCCACAAAAATATACCTTGCGTAAATCACAGCAGTTTTCAAATAAATCATTACAGATTTCTTTTACGTTGCCATCAATGTCAAGTTTCGAGATAGCACTCCACTTAACTTCCATAAGGCCATCTTGGTCAATATATCTATTTGCTATTTCTTCCGTCAAATGGATTCTTTTTCGAGTTCCAAATATCCTATCAGCATCAGTAGGCATACAGATACCAATGAATGTAAAAAAGAAATACACTCCCAACGCACCATACACTATGGCTCTCAAATCAGATGGCGAAATACCCCTAAAAGCATATACGATAGCAACATCTCCTAACAACCACGGAAATAGTACAATTCGACGTGCTGTGCGATATGAAATAATAAAAGCAAACAATAAGCCAACGATGACTGCAATAAGTATCAGCCACCAAGTCCAAAGTTCGCGGTTACTTAAAAGGTTTATTGCACCGCAAAATACAAGCCAAATTACAGAAAATATTATGCTGCGAATTATTATACCTTTTCTTGCAGCAAAAAAACTATTTTTGCGTGCATGCACATAGTCGGAATACCTTTCCGACGCACACTGCTCGTCAGCAATGGTTCGTTGAGATAAATCTGTTTGTTGACGTTGGATATTTGCCAAAATTTGCTTGCGTTGTTTAGTATCCAAAAGCGACAAGTACTTACTGAACTCCGGCAGGTCGGTTATCTTGCTACAATTAATTCCCAATTTGTTTATGTCGGGCGCGCCAATTTTAGATAACGCAATGCCCAAATATGCCCTCGGTGATTGCGTGGAATGAGCCAATACGATGTCATATAAAACATTGGCGTCCGCGAAATTGTATTCCGACAATAACAAATCTGCGAAATTCAAAATCGCTTCGTCTAAATTTGATAGATCCGCTTGGTAGTATTTAAGCATTTGCCTAAAGCATAGTATACAAGTCGCACAATTATTGTCATTATACAAAGCTTGCAATTTAGGCAGCCACTCTGCAACTACCTTGTTAACATCTGAGGAATAGGACAACAATCTTTCAAATAAAGCGTACAATTCCTCCGACGACTTATCATTTTTGCAAATGCCAAATTCCAAAAGCGCATCAAGAGCAACAATATTACCCTCGTCCACATCCAAAGCTGCTTGTAAACACTCAATACAGGCAGCATATTCATCGTCCTTTGGCTTGTTATGCTCAACAAAGCGCAAATTCAACTCAATATACTTATCCGTATCGTTTTTATCCAGCGTTAAAAGCAACTGCTTGAAGCTTTTTAACTTGCCATTTTCGATACAATTGTCCACCGCGTTAAGAATAAATTTATCGCGATTTGTGCACGCAAAAGGCAAAATCACTTCATATATGCGAGCCGCAAGTATATCGTTTACTTCATTTGCGCGCTCATACATTGCGGCAAGCAATTTTTTCGCTTCCTTTTTGGGCAAGCGACTAATAATACTTTCAATGAATGAAAAGTCGCTTTTATCAAAATTTGACAGCTCCGTCATTAATGCTTTTATAGTAGAACAGCGTTTTTCAAGCAACAGTTTTGCAAGCAAAAACTCACCGTTTTCCGAATCCGATAACAACAAGCCGTCCAAACATTTTTGTGCATGAGTAAAGTCATTTGTTTCCAAATATGACATAACAAGGCTTAGCGTTTGCGCATCGTTAAGGGACGTTTGTGCAACCGTGCTGCCTATCTCTCTAACCGTTATTTGGTTTTGAGATATCTCCGTAGACTTTTTGGCAATCTTGCCGCCTGTTATTGCAATCTTTTCCACACCTTGGTTTTTGCGTGTGCTTTCGATGACCTTTTCGATGTGAGATATTAGCGAAGGCAAAAATGTCATTTCCGCCATGTTCAAGCACTGGCGTGAACGCAAAGCGGCAGGTATATCCGACAAGTCAAGGTTTTTGTAAACAAACACAAGGCTGCGTGAGTCCTTTTCACCGCACTCTATTCTATTACGAAAGCGTGACCACTCGTTTTTTACCCACGTTGCGGTTATATACTCAGGCTTTTCCGCAAGCACTATCATTACCTTTGCGGTTTTGATGGCGTTATATATGTACGGCTCGTACTGCTCGGAAAGCTTATCTCGCAAGCTAACGCGGCTATAAAACACGTTATATCCACGGCGAACAAGCTCGGTGTACAGTTCTTGTGCGTCATAACTATCCTGAGTGCGTTCGATGCCGTGTTCCTTGTCGCTATCCTTGTAGCTAATAAACACGTCGTAAGCAGGCTCTTTACTGGCTTTGTTTAACCACTCGATACGAACCTTATCTATGTACTCGGCTTGTTGCTTGTAGCTATCTGCTATCTCGGCAGGGGCAAGCTCGATTGCCTTTTTGACAAACGTGCCATCGGCAAACACCTGTTCCGAAATATTATTACAAGTGGGTACTTTTTTATTTTCGTTGAGGTCGTTTACATAAATTATGCTTGCAGCGGCTAATGCCCTGCCCCAGTAGGCTTCGTGATTGGCGTTATCCGTGTTGATGACATCCTCAAACAGCTCTTCCGCAACGTCGAAATCTCCGTTGCGCAAGGCTTGCCAAGCGTTATCCAACACGGGCAGACGAGTTACTTCCTTTTCCACCTTCCAACGTGAGCCACAGTATTTGCAGACGTAAAAGTCGCCTATCTTTTGTTCGAGCTGTTCGCCGCACACTTTGCAGACGTATCGTTCCATTCGCAGACCTCTCTTTTGTATTGTATTATATTAACGATATTATACCCCCCCCCTGACAAAAAGTCAAGCAATGGCAGTTAAGTTTGCAAAACAAACATCTAAAAACGCATAGCGTACACTTGCAATTTAAAATAATTTTTTCTTGTAAAAAACAACAAAATATGCTAAAATACAAAACAGTCGAATAAGCACGGCTTAAAAGTGTGTGCCTATGGCAACTGCCTACGCATTAACGCACATTAAGCCGAAGTTGCTTTTGCAACAAGCGACACAATAAAAGCCGCTCGGGCGGCACACAAATCGGAGAAAAAAAAATGTTCAGTCAACAAACACTACGACAATACGACGACGTCTTGGCGTCCGACAAACCTACTCCGGGCGGAGGCTGTACCTTAGCCGTGGTTGCGGCACACGCTTGCTCGCTTGTGGAAATGTCCGCAAGCGTTACGCTAAAAAAATACGGCAACGACTTTGAGTATTCAACGCAACTTGAAGGCTGTCGCAAAATGCTTTTTAGGTGCCGCACAAAAGCCTACGAGCTTGCCGATGAGGACGCGCAAGCATTCGAGCGTATTTTACAGGCAATGCGCCTGCCCAAAACCACCGACGAGCAACGACACACACGCAACGCGGAGCTACAAAAACAGTACCACCGAGCCGCGCTTGTGCCTTTGGAACTAATGCAGCTATGCCAAAAAGCAATCTCTTGTGCAGAAAATGCCCTGCCCTATCTATACGAATACGTTCGTAGCGATTGCGATATCGGCTTAGAGTTGTTAAAAAAAGCTATCGTCTGCTCCGTGCATAACGTGCACGCAAACACCTCGCTGATTACCGATACAGAGTTAAAGCAACGCTTAGAGTATCAGGCGGCGGAGCTTGTAAAAACCATATAACCGCAAAACAAAAACCCTCCGTGCAACAAAACGATATGCACCCCAAAAGTTGGATACTTTTAGGATTCACATCAACAAAACGCACGAAGGGTTATTTTTATTTACAAAAAATGTTGTTCAAAATGGATTATGCGTGGTGTTTAAGCAATGCGGCAGCTTGCCTATCAACAATCACGGTGCAATCGGGATGGTTTTGCAAAACGCTTGCAGGCACGCTTGTGGTAACATCCCCTTCCACCATTGCCGCAACCGCCTTGGCTTTATTGGCACCGCTTGCAAGCATCAATATTTTTTTTGCTTGCATTATATCGGCAATGCCCATCGTGATTGCTTGACGGGGCACAAGGCTTTCGTCCTCGAACAAGCGCGAGTTATCCCTGATGGTACTTTCGGCAAGCTTTACAACGTGCGTGTGGCTATCAAAATCCGTGTTAGGCTCGTTAAAACCGATATGTCCGTTGCTGCCAAGCCCCAATACCTGCACGTCCTGCGGCATACTTTCCACAAGACGAGTGTATCTATCGCACTCTTCCTGCAAATTTGCCGCCTTGCCGTTAGGTAAATTGGTGTTTTGCTTATCTATATCCACGTTATCAAAAAAGTTTTTTGCCATAAAGTAAACGTAACTTTGGTCGCTTTGAGCATCCAGCCCAACGTACTCGTCCAAATTTACCGTGCGTGCCTTGGCAAACGACAGCTTGCGCTCGCTGCAAAAATCGGCAAGCAACTTGTACATGCCTATGGGCGTGCTGCCCGTTGCAAGTCCCAATACGGGTTGGGCGTTTTTATCCACAACCTCCGCCACTATCTCGGCAGCCTTGCGACTCATCTCATCGTAGTCGTTAACAACAATAACTTTCATGTTCAAACCGTCCTTTTGTAATAGTATGGCGCAAGCCTGCGCCACAAGCATTCGCTTGGCATCATGCAACCGCAACAACTTTTACGGCACGCCACACAGCTTCTGCATATATTATACTACCATCCGCAAAAACAGTCAAACGTAAACACGACTTATACAAGCGTTTTGCATTTATCGCACTCAATCACACTCAAAGGTTGTCATATGACATCTGCGGCAAATGGCAGTACGCTATCGCAAGGATAGCCAAACGCAATTCCTTTGGCATATGCGTAATGCCAAGCAAACCGCAAGCCGAGTTAGCACAAAATGTTTTTCAAGCCAAACGCCGCCGTAAGTTCCGCCGTTGCGCCGCAAAATCTTTACCAGACTAAATGCAACTCTAAATTGCACTGTTGCATTTACTTTGAGAATTTACGATTCAAAAAAAAACGGCAGGCGTTTTGTTTTCAGCTTATTGACAGCCATTAGCAAAATGTAGTAAAATATGCGGTGTTGGATAGCGACAAACCATATACGCCGCTATCGCACGGAGGGCAAAAATGGATTATATCGGAACTGTATCCAGAGGCGTGCGCGCCCCAATAATCAAGCATGGCGACGACCTTGCCACAATAGCCTGCGATTGCGTGATAAACGCAGCCGAACAGGACGGCTTTGAGTTACATGATAGGGACGTGCTTGCCATAACAGAGGCGGTGCTCGGACGGGCGCAGGGCAACTACGCAACAATCGACCAGATAGCCGCCGACGTAAAGCAAAAATTTGGTGATAACACCGTCGGTTTAGTGTTCCCTATCCTTTCGCGCAATAGATTTTCACTTATCCTAAAGGGCATTGCAAAAGGTGTAAAAAAGCTTATTGTACAGCTTGCTTACCCGTCGGATGAAGTGGGCAATGCGCTCGTTTCGACTGAACAGTTGATGGAAAAGGGCGTAAATCCATATGCAGACGTGTTTACGTCACAGGAGTTTTACAACACGTTTGGCGAAGTTAAGCATATATTTACGGGCGTTGACTACATAGACTACTACATCAAGGAAAGCGGTTGCGAACTTATACTTGCAAACAATCCAACGGAAATTCTAAAGCACACGCCTTATGTAATCAATGCGGATATACACACTCGCAAACGCACAAAACGAATGTTGCTTGCCGCCGGCGCAAAAAAAGTTGTAAGCTTGGACGAAATACTTACCGAATCCGTTAACGGTAGCGGCTATAACTCCCAGTACGGCGTTTTGGGTAGCAATCTTGCCACAAGCGACAGCGTAAAACTGTTTCCACGCGATGCACAAAAATTTGTGGATAGCGTGCACGAACAGCTGTTGAAACGAACAGGCAAAAGCATCGAAGTTATGGTATACGGCGACGGAGCATTCAAGGACCCCGTGGGTGGAATTTGGGAGCTTGCCGACCCCGTGTGCAGCCCCGCCTTTACAAGCGGACTTATCGGTACGCCGAACGAAATAAAGCTAAAGTACGTTGCAGATAACCAACTTGCCGACCTCAGCGGTGACGAGGCGGTTGAAAAAATGAAGGAGGTTATCAGCCACAAACAAAAGAACCTTGTTAACAATATGCTTTCGCAGGGCACCACTCCGAGGCAAATAACCGACCTGCTTGCAAGCTTATCCGACCTTACAAGCGGTAGCGGTGACAAGGGAACACCATTTGTTTTGATACAAAACTACTTCAAAAACTATTCAATGTAGCAATACAACTCAAAATGCGCTCTATGGGTAAGTTGCCCGTGGGGCGCATTTTTACATGTAGCAACACCTTCCGCACCACACCGATAAATTTCCCAAAACAGCAACACGTCTATTAACCTAAGTTTGCACGGAAAAACGCCCATTGGCAATTTTAAGCTGCCGCAAAAAGCAACCACGCATTAAACAAAAGCGCGCTTGCAGCGCACGAAAAAAAAGAACTTTTTTTGATTTATCATTCTGTTTATATCCACTTTTTTGCATTAAAATGTTCATTTTATGGACTTCAATAGTATTTATTGTCCTATTATTTACAATCAGACAAAAAACATCAAGCGGATGTAACCGTTGCGCGAGTCATTGCATATAAATAATAATCAGGCAAAAAGCATGCTACACAACAAAACCAAACGCCACGATAACACTCGTGCACAACACCACAACTTGCCCGAAATTAATTTAGATACGTCGCTGCAAAACGACATCGAGCCTACCAACAAAAGAAAAATATTCAAGGCGAAACGACTCGAAGGCAAGGCGAAACGACTCGGAATAACAAGCTATGCCCACATTGCTTTTTGCATAGACAGAAGCATTGCAATAAAAAAAACGCCCGTTCCCAACGGTTCAAAACGAAACAAGGCATTGTCGCTATGCAACGAATGCGATGCATCGAGCCTACCGCACTGCGGAGCGCGTAGCACTGCAAAAGCCGGTGGAATACTGCGTGCAGGCTTAGCATCGCCATACGTTATTGATAACACGCTATATCTCACAAGCGGTCTTTTTTGCCCAAACGGCACAACGCTCGATTGCCTTACACCACTTGCACGCTCTTGCAATGCCTTGGCAGAAAACTGCAGGGCATTACTCGCCTTGTTCGGATATAAGCCCCAAACGATTTTTCCTGCGGTAGGCGTCGAGCAAGAATTCTTTTTACTCGATGCCGCCACAGCGCAAGCGAGGCGTGACATTATGCATTGCGGAAGGTCGTTATTAACGCCGACTGTACCGCAACACGCTACAAGTAGTTATTTATCACCGTTACCAGAACGTGTCGAGCGCTTTTTTGACGATGTAACGCAGCGTCTAAGCAAAATGAACATTGACGTGACCACCGTTCACAGCGAAGGCGCGCCACACCAATACGAGCTGGTAACAGGGCACGAAAATGCCACAACGTCGTGCATGCACAATCTGATAGCAATGCAAACCCTGCAAGTGGCGGCACAAAAGCACGCTTTAACCTGCCTATTTGACGAAAAGCCGTTCGGACACACAAACGGTAGCGGAAAGCACAGCAACTGGTCGATTTTTACAGACAAATTAAATCTAATCGACCCCAAAACATCACCACCGATAATTTTTGCGCTGCTACTATCTGCAATAATACAAGCGCTGGATATCTACGGTGAAATTATCTTTGCCACAGTAGACTCCACATCCAACTTGCGCAGACTGGGCAAAAACGAGGCTCCGCCAAACGTTCCGTCCGTGTGCATCGGTGAAGAACTGTTACATTGGCTAAACAGCATACCAACCGCCATTACGCCACCGCCATCGGAGCTTATTGACCGCAATCGCACCGCACCCGCTGTTTTTACTCGATGCAAGCTTGAGCTAAGGATACTTGGCAGCAACGGCGCCATTGCCGAGCTAAACACGGCGTTCAACACAGCCGTTGCAGCAGTGCTACGCGATTTTTCCGCCGAACTATACGGCACAGACATCACACTGCAAGCACAGCGTCTAATAAGACGTACGTTGGATACGCACGGTCGCATTGTTTTTAACGGGGATTACTACGCCACCAATCTCGGCTACCACAAAAAAATGCCATCTAACACACAGCTGCTACAGTCGGCGCAATGCTTAAGCTCGCCCAAAGCAGTAAAACTATTTACGCAAACAAAAGTATTATCGCACGAGGAACTGCTTATCCGTGCTCGTTGCAAGGTAAAAAGTCGTATTGAAAGCGCCGCCAACGAGGCAAAAACACTTGTTGATATGTTACAAAACAGCCTTTTGCCCTGCGCACGCAAGCATTTGAACGACAGCCTTGCGCTATACGCAATGTGTTCCGAACACAAACTGCCCTGTCACTTACTCCACAGGCATATTCTGCGCCTAAGCAGGCTATCCGAGTGTTGCGCTGCACGAATCGAGCTTTTGCAAACCGCTCGGCTTAGAATGCTCAATCTTGCAAATGATTATGCCGACTTGACATTGCACGACAATATCAACGATAGCAATGCAAGCCTTTCGCAAGCATATACAAACGTGTGCATTCTCACCGAAAAAGCGGGCAGGCTTGCTTATCGAATTTTACACAGTCTGCCGGATACGGAAAAGCCGTTTGCTACGGATTGCGAATTATTATCATGAACGCCTTTGCAACAAAAGCCGACTATGCACACACAATATTCACACACAACAACAGAATAATGCCGCCATATAGTACCCCACACGCTTTGCCGCTATAACACGGAACGTCCCACTAAATGGCATTAAAATGCAAAAAGGGGCTATTGCAAGCCGCAAAAGCCCGTCATTGTCCCCAAAAATCTTTTTTATTAATGTCTACGCAATTATTGCATATCATCAAAAAAACTGCCGTTCGGAGGGCAAGCAAAACACGCTTTGCCTCGTCGCTACGGCAGTCTTTATATGCAAGAAATCTCACTCTTTCGCAAATTAATCTTTCAAAATTACATCCGTAAGCGGAGCTATCGCCGATACATCCGCACGCTCTATTTCGCCGCTATCGCACAACGACGCAAGTTGCGGATCGATAGGCAAACGCACAACGTTATCAATACCAAAGCGTGCCGCAAATTCCTCCACTCTGCTTTGTCCGTAAATATAGTGCTTTTTGCCACAATCGGGGCAGGCAAAGTAGGACATGTTTTCCACAATGCCAAGCACGGGCACGTTTACCAGCTCTGCCATTTTCACAGCCTTGCAAACAACCGTTTCCACAAGCTGTTGCGGACTTGTCACAACAACAATGCATTCAATCGGTAGTGATTGAAAAACCGTCAGCGGAACGTCGCCCGTTCCCGGGGGCATATCAACAAACATATAGTCCACGTCATTCCAAAGCACGTCCGTCCAAAATTGAGTAACCGCGCCCGCAATAACAGGACCGCGCCACACAACAGGGTCTGTTTCGTCCGCCATAAGCAGGTTAATAGACATCACTTGAGTGCCGTTTGCAGTTTGAACGGGAATAATTCCGTCCTCGTTGCCGTTTGCCTTGCAATGCAAGCCAAATGCCTGCGGAATGGACGGTCCCGTGATATCCGCATCCATAATGGCAGTACGCTTATCTCTGCGTTGAGCCGCAACCGCCAGCAGTGACGTTACAAGCGATTTGCCTACGCCGCCCTTGCCACTAACTACACCGATAACATGCTTGACCGAACAACCGTCGTGCAGCTGTTTTATAAGACTTTCCTCTTGCCGCTCGCTGCAATTTGCCGAGCAAGTCGAGCAATCGTGAGTACAATCCGACATAATACCTCCTAATCAATACAAAACAAAGTTAACATTGTTATTGTACCACAATACGTTTTTTTTATCAACCGCTTTACCGTTTGTTGCGTTTTTACGCGTAAAAATGTATAATTTTTATATGGATACAAAAATCTTACAGCGGCTTGCGCAGCGTAGCCACGAAAAATCAACCTACACCTACACGGACTTTTTAGACGGCGCCGAGCTTTTGCATGCAATGCAGATAGATAAAACGGCATTCGCCAACGGTGGCACCGACCTTGCAGAGCGCAAAATTGTGCGCTTTGGCGTCGGCGATGAGCAAGCCTTCCCCATACAAATACTACAAATCACGCCGCTCGGCGGCAAATACGCAACGCCCATATCCCACCGCGACGTGCTTGGCGCAATCACGGGACTTGGCGTGGAGCGCAGCAAAATTGGCGATATTTTTGTCGGCGAGGTTTGCTACGCCGTTGTATACAACACTGTTGCCGACTTTTTGGTGCAAGAGCTATCCAAGGTGGGCGCAAATTACGTCAGCGTTGAACCCGTAACGAATGTGCCGGATTCTTGTCGTCCGCAAACGGAGCAAAAAAGCTTCACTGCGGACTCCAACCGCTTGGACGTTATTATAGCACGCACCTTTAACATTTCGCGAGAAAAGGCATGCGAACGCATTCAACGGGAGCTGGTAAAAATCAACGGTCTGGTGGTAACAAAACCATCGCGCCCGCTAAAGCCCAACGACGTTGTATCGGCTCGAGGTCTGGGCAAGCTTTTGTACGTCGGCGAGCAAGGACAAAGTCGCAAAGGAAAAACATACTTTTCGGTACTTCTTTTCGTCTAAAACCCATGCAAGCCGCTCCGTGTCACACCGCTTGTCAAGTCGCCACATCTCGCACCGCAACCACCACAAATACTCGCATGAACAACACATTGTTAGCGGCTCGGCTAAATGCCTCTATCAACAGCAAGCACTGTCCATGTTGCCACACAGTGCAAAATGCTTTTACGTCCATTATCCCACAACCGCAAAGCCAAACGACGCAAAAACGGCAATTATCTCAGCGAAAATGTCAGGCACGCGGGCGTTTTGCTTGACACATTTTTCGTCAACAATTAAAATAAAGGTACCGACGTAAAAATGACGTCGAAGCCCTTGCACGGGACGGTTTGCGACGCAGCAGCCCGATGCAAGTATTATTTACAGCGTCGCCACGGAGGGTTACTAAATGTTAAATCAAACGCACGGTACAATAAAGCTTTTTGCCGGCAATGCCTGCAAGCAACTTGCCGAACAAATCTGCGAACGCCTTGAGTTGGAGCTTGGCAGCATCGAGGTGGGAAAGTTCTCCGACGGCGAAACAGCCGTTAACATCAAAGAAACGGTACGCGGTTGCGACGTGTTTGTTATTCAATCCACATGCAGCCCCGTTAACGACAACCTCATGGAGCTGCTGGTAATAATCGACGCGCTAAAACGCGCTTCGGCAGGAAGAATTACCGCCGTCATTCCGTATTTCGGCTATGCCCGTCAGGACAGAAAGGCTCGCGCAAGAGATCCCATTTCCGCCAAGCTTGTTGCGGACATTTTGCAAACCGCAGGCGCAAACCGAGTGCTCACGATGGATTTGCACAGCAGTCAGTTGCAAGGCTTTTTTAACATTCCCGTGGATAACCTTATGGGCATGCCGCTGTTGGCAAGTTACTTCAAAAAGCAGGGCTTTGGCGCAGATAACCTTACCATCGTAAGTCCGGACGTGGGCAGCGTATCCCGCTCCAGAGCAATGGCGTCCAAGTTCAACGCACCGCTTGCAATCATCGACAAACGCCGTCCTAAGGCAAACGTTATGGAAGTAATGAATATCATCGGCGACGTGCGCGGCAAAACCTGCCTTATGTTAGACGATATGATTGATACCGCCGGCACCATCTGTCAAGGCGCACAAGCACTTGTGGATAACGGTGCAAAAGAAGTTATTGCGTGCTGCTCGCATGCGGTACTTTCCGGACCGGCAATCGAGCGGCTCAAAGCATCACCGCTGTCCAAGGTGGTCGTGTTGGATACAATCCCCCTTGCCGAAGAAAAAAAGCTGGATAAAATTCAGGTCGTTTCCGTTGCGTCACTCTTTGCAGAAGCAATCGAACGCGTATACACCGACCTGCCCGTATCCAAACTGTACGAGTAATTTACGAATATTATCATTACAAACGGAAGTTCCGAGCTTGGGACTTCCGTTTATTATTACAATAAAAACACTGTCCCAAAACGCGAATCGAGGATTTTACCAATTATCATCTTGTGCCACAAAACTTCCAAAGCTTATTAGTTCACGAATGTGTTTTTTTGCGTATTGCAATCATTCTTTTATTATCCGTTTTGTGAATCTATCCGCTAACATCTCTTGCTTTTTTTAATTACCCACACCCAATGACCATTGGGCACAAAAACGAATTGTGCCACTGCCACAATCGCACCCGCACAAAATAGCCCAAACACAAAAATGTCGAGCGACTTACACAAAAAGTCGCCCGACATTTTACAATTATTTATTGGCAAACCAAATTGCTTGCTTAAATTTGCCGTTTACCAAATGCTAACAGATCCATCACTGCAAACAACTTCATATCCAGCACAGCCGTCCAACCAACTATCACCCTTTTCGATAGCGTTCCATTCCTCTATCGTGCCCTCAAAAATAACAGTTGTAAGTTGACTGCACCGTAAAAAGGCTTGGTTATCAATTTTAGTAACGCCTTTACCAATCGTTATGCTATTAAGGTGGTGGCACTCCCTAACAGTTCCCCATGCAATAGTCGAAACGTTCTCAATGGTCAAGCTTTTTATTGCTTCACAATTATAAAATGCGCCACTAATAGTCCACACACCGTCTATTGTAAGCTTTATGCTGCCACTGTTGACATAATACAAGGCATTAACGATTGCGCCCCAGTGCTGCTCGGTAGTGGTAGAATCAAACTGCACCGTTATATCCTCACTGCCGTTTTGTACCACTTGCGCCAATGCATCTTCCAATTCGTCAGCGGTCATTCCCGATGCGTCCAACACGATAGGAACATTAATTCTGTCGAAAGTTAATCCGCAAAACTCGTTACCGCCGCCAAACATTTGCTCGCCTGCTTCCCAGTCCCCCTCATAGACTTGCACAAGTTCCTTTTGTCCCTTGGCAAATGTAAGCGTTATGTTTTCCGTATTGCAATCCATAAATGTATTTACCAACATGCGTGTTATCGGCGCCTTAAACGTGATGTTTTGCAAACTATAACAGAAACGGAAAAGCTGTACACATACCAAATCCGTAACGCCGCTGCCAATAACAACGCTTTCCAACTTATCGCAACCATTAAATACGTTTGCTCCCAACTCCGTTACATTATCGGATAACGTAATATCCGTAATTGCAGTGCACTCAAATGCACCGTCGCCAATATGCGTTACGCTTGACGGAATGGTTATTTGCGCAAGCGACGTGCAAATACCGAATGCGCCAACGCCTATGCTTGTAACGCCCTCTTCGATAGTAACGCTCGTAAGCGACGCGCAGCCGTAAAACAAACTGTCCGGCACGTTTGTCACGTCGGAAATGGTCACACGCTCCACAAGCTTTCCGTTAAAATACAGTTTTGCACCGCTTGAGCATGGATTAGAATACGCAGTTTCAAAGAGGATTTTTATCCAATTTTCCAACTCGCCGGCATAATACACGTCAGCCAAAACAAATGTGTTAAATGCAGAAGCTCCAATACTCGTTACACTCAACGGAATGTTTACGCTTTGCAATTCGCCACAATTATCAAAAGCAAATTCGCCAATGGTACTTACGTTTTTGCCTATATGTACGTCCACTAACGCATCACAGTTTGCAAAAGCATACCGCCCAATACTTGTCACTCCGTCACCGATAGTGATACGTTTAAGGTTACTTAGTTGCCTAAACGCGTCTTGCGGTATTTCCGTTGCGCCACTTATCGAAAGCGTTATTAAATCCTTCGTTCCGGCAAGGGCGGTTCGTATTGCGGCAAATTCGTCGGTGGAGGCTGTTGATGCAAGGGCAATGCTTATATTGAGCTTGCCGGTCATAACAGCTTGTTCTATCGCAAACTGAATCTCATCCGCATTCATTTTGGTTGCGTCAATCGAAACGGAAAGCACAATCGACTTAAATTCGTGTTCGCAAAATACATTGTCACCGTTAACTTCAAACAACTGATCTTCTTTGGCAACCCAATTATCGACAGATTGTTCAAAATCCATTTGCCCGTCGACAAGCGTTAGCGTAATGTTGCGTGTTTCAAACAAATCCAATGCATGCGGTTCAACAACCTCCAATGGAGCGGTAAACGTGATACTTGTAAGTTCACTGCAATTATCCAGCCAACAATTCCACTCCGTAATACCACTGCCAAAGGTTATGCTTTCAAGCAAGCGACACTCGTTGAACGCATAATCGCCAATAGAAGTTACGCCATTTGGTATATTTAATGTTTTCAACGATTCGCATGTATTAAATGCATATTCGCCGATTTCCCGCAATTTTTCGTCCAAACTAACGTTTGTAAGCCCGGTACAACATTCAAATGCATATCTCCCGATTGTTTCCAGATCATTCGCTATCGAAACACTCTTTAAATAAGTACACCAATTAAACGCATTGGTTCCGATTGTTTTCACTCCTTCGCCGATAACCAACTCGCCAAGCCAATCGCTTTGCCTAAATGCCTCATCGCTAATAGTTTCCACGCCGGCAATCGTAAGCTTAACCGCGCCGTTTTGAGGACCATTATAGCCAAAGCCGTCATAATCGCGAATCGTTTCACTAATTACTTGGAAAACATTTTCATAAAGCGGAACTGCTGAAAGCGTCAGCCTTACTTCTGCACTTTCCGCCGTGCCACTGCTAAGCATCAATTTAACTACGGCGCGCACGGTATCATTATCAAAACCCCTTACATCGGTAATATCAAACGTTTTTGCCGGCACATGGGTGCTTTCGGGGAAGGTTGCCGTTAAAACATAGTTATCGTAGGTAATTTCCTGACTTTCAATGCGTATATACTGGCTGCAGTTGGCGCACTTGAGATTTGCGTGACAAGAAACAAGTCCATTTGCCCAATAATACCCCGAACCTTCGTCATCAAAATCCCAACTGTGTTTGCCTTCCAAACAGTCGATTCGTGTTTGCAACGCTTTATTTAACGCGTCGATAGTCTCCAAACGTTTAAGAATCTCGTCAACACTGCCGTTAATATCGGTAATATCTTCTTCGTTTTTGCTAACCCTATCCGTCAATGCTTTGGCTGCACTTTCAAGAGCGGCAATTCTACTCTCAAGTTCGGCATCCTTTGCCTTTAATTCAGCAATAACCTCGTCGATGCCTTCAATTCGCTCCTCCGTGCTGTTGGCTTTGGCTTCCAACTCGGCTATGGACTGCTTTATTTGCTCGTCAATCGTTTTAAGCTCGTTGATAGAGGTGTTGATTGCCGCTATCTGCTCGTCCAAAGATAACAGCTTTTCTTCCGTTTTCTTGCATGCACTCAAACAAGCCGCCATGCAAACGACCAATAGAACGGTCAAAAGTATAGTTGTTATTTTTCTCATAAATACTCCTTTTTTATTTTTTAGAATGAGTTTTTTTATTTAGATTGCTAAAAATGTTTATTCTTTCGCAATACTTATCTGTTTTAAGGTGCAAGCGCAAAAGGTTTTGTTTTCGCCTTGCAACAACATCTGCTTGTTTATTTTAACTATATTTTTTTAACCATATATCTCCTTCTACCGAAACATAAAAGTTTCAGAACGTGTTCTAAATTGGATACATTATACCATGAACGCGAGGGAATGGCAATCAAAAAACTACGAATTTTACCTTATTTTTTGCAAATAACCAAACCAAGCTTTTTGCGCTAAACCTTTGTTTTGAATGGCAAAATTAGGGCAAGCGAAAGTTAACGCGAAAAAAGCGTTTGGCAAAATAAATCTTTTTCGTGAATTTATTGAAGTGCTTTAGGGATAGTAAACCGACGGTTCATATAATCGTTGCGCCCTGTTTTTATTGTATTTACAAAATTGCAACACACTTTGTTATGTATCGAAATTTGATGTATAAGTTAACCGCTGCCCGACCTATAATTACCGTCAAATAAAAGTTGCAAATAACACAAGCTCCCAAAATAATAAGAAACAAAAAAAGCCAAGCAAAACTTGACAATTTAATATACATTCAACACCACTACGCCAACATTGCAGGGCTTGGCGTTTGCTCGGATACCGTGTGCAATACATTCGTGCCATTATGGTTTACAATGCAAAACGCCATTGACTAATACTTCCACAAACAGTTCGCACGAAGCGAACGCACCCGTTTACAAATAGATTATGGATAAAACTCGAAAGTTGCCAAGACCACCCCAAAGGCAACGGCTCGCTCAAAGCAATTAGCCTACGGAACGTTGTGTTTATCGTTGTCGCAAACGCGTTTTAATTTATAAAATAATTTTTTGAGCCGATAAACGGCATTAAATAGTACATCTTTTAGTATCTTAACTGCCATTAGTGCGCCCACAACCAGTCCCACAAAAACAAACACCCGTGCTTCGCCGTTATTTTTAACTAGGTTTGCATACCACACCAACACAGCACAGCCACAGCCATAGACAGAATCGAAAACGAGTGTTGCAACACGGCTATGCTCCGTCAACTTGAAACCCAGCATATACACCGCCGTTATAGCAACGCCCAACACAAAAAACAGCAAAAAGACGTATAGCTGCGATATATTTGCGCCAAGCGTCATTTTAACAGTCCCTTCAAGCTAAACCCATCCTTATAGGTAACGGAGACAAGCTTTTCCACCTCGATCACAGCCACACCTTTATCCTTATCGATGGAGGTAACGTTAAGTCCGCTGCCCCTGACGGTAACGGTTTGCCCGTCCAATCGCAACACTGCCTCTCGCTCGGTAAGTGCCGATACACTCGTTACGCCGTTGAACGTGATTATGTTATCACAATAGGTAACACTATGCTTTGTCGCCATAAAACATCTCCGACAAAGCTTATGCCGAGTTACAGCACAAAATGCAATTTATTGCAAATTTTATCCACCACACACCACCAAACCGACTTGTTCAAACAAACGCCCACAAAAAAAAGGGAGAGCGTTCTCAAAAAAAACGTTCTCCCGTGCAAACTATTTAAGTGTAATTTCGTATCCGCTTGCGGTATCCTTTACGGCGTAACCCATAGCGGCAAGTTCATCGCGCAAACGGTCGCTTTCCGCCCAATTCTTTTGTTTGCGTGCGGCAAGGCGTTGTTCTGCAAGCGCGGTAACCTCTGCAGGCACCTCTATTTGCTGTTTTTGCTCCTTTACCTTGTCAAAATCCAACGCAAAAATCTTATCGAATTTTAGTGCAAGCTTGTACACGTCTGCAGAGCGAGGCAGCTTGAGCATTGTCCAAAGCACGCCTATTGCAAGCGGTACGTTAAGGTCGTCGTTAACAGCCTCGTCAAAGCGACGTTCAAAGTCGTCAAGCACGGCTTGGTCGATTTTTTCCGTGCCGTTTTTGTGTGCCACAAGCAATCCGCACAGCTTATTGTACGCCACTTTTGCCGCCTCTAAGCCATCCCAAGTAAAGTTGATTTTTTGACGATATTGCACGTTAAGGCAAAAATAGCGGAACACAACAGGATCGTAGCCCTTAGCAACAAGGTCGTTTACGGTATATGTGTTTCCTAACGACTTGCTCATTTTGCCGCCATCAATAAGCATAAACTCACTATGCATCCAATAATTGACAGCCTTGTGCCCCAGCCACGCCTCCGCCTGTGCAATTTCGTTTTCGTGATGGATGGGAATGTGATCCACGCCGCCGGTGTGTATATCAAAGCGTTCGCCAAGATATTTTTTGGACATTGCCGTGCACTCGATGTGCCATCCGGGGAAGCCCTGTCCCCACGGACTTGCCCACTGCTGCAAATGGTTGGGCGCAGCCTGCTTCCACAAAGCAAAATCGATTGGGTGCCGCTTGAAGCTATTAACTTCAACGCGCGCACCGTGACGCTGATCCTCAAGATTGATGCCGGACAGCTGACCATACTCGGGAAATTTTTCCACCGAATAGTATATGCCGTCCTCTGTTTCGTAAGCGTACCCCTTTTCCAATAGCGCCTGCACGATTTCGATCATTTCCGGAATGTTATCCGTTGCCTTCGGGCAAATTGTGGGGCGCTTTATATGCAGGGCGTCGATATCCTTCATAAATTGGTCGGTATAAAATGCTGCAATTTCCAACGGCGTTTTGCCCGTTTCATTGGCGGATTTTTGCATTTTATCTTCACCGTCATCGGCATCGGAAACAAGGTGCCCCACGTCGGTTATATTCATTACCGATTTAACCTTGTAGCCATCGTATTCCAACACTCGGCGCAGCTCGTCCATAAAAACATACGCTCTAAGATTACCTATGTGCGCATATTTGTACACGGTTGGACCGCACGAATATATGCCAACTTGATTGGCTTTTAGCGGAACAAAATCCTCTTTTTTTCTCGTTAACGTATTGTAAACCCGTAATTGCATAATAAAACATCTCCAAAGCCGTTAACACCTGCAAACAAATGTGTTATCAGCATAATTTGATTCGCAACGATTGCGCCGATAGCGCGCACGTTCTAAGCCAATTAAATACATTATATCACACTTGCGACAAATAAACAACCGATACAAACAAAAACTTGATTTATCAATAACGCTTTGTTTATTATTTACCACCCGTTGCAAATTGTGCCCATCATTTTGCTCGTTATTTTATCATTCCGTACGGCGTAAGCTCCCCATAAATGCAACGACAAAAACGCAAAATCATAGTGCAAAAAGCCGCAAAATAATAAAAAAGCGAAAAAGCATAAAACTAATTCTTTTTCGCATTTAACAAATTATTCTTTATCCCTTTAACAAATCGCTTACAAGCCGCCACACCCTTTATAACGATAAACGTAACCTGCGAATTATCCTCGGCAAGCGTTAGCAGACGCGGGCGCATATTTTGCGGAAAGCCCCAAATGCGACTAACAAAATCACGGTCAAGTCTTTCACGACAGCCCTCCGCCATATCAACACGCGGCTTGTTACGGTATTTGAGCGACCTAAAAAACGCGCGTCGCAAACAAGTTAGCCTGTTCACATCGAGAAAAATCACCGTGGTTGCGTGGGCAAAGCGGTCGGCGACAAGACTACCCCACATACCGTCAATTATCCAACATTCCTCGGCAATCAAGCCGTCATGGATTGTCTTGCACTCCTCCTTGGATGGTAGCTGCCAGCCCGAGCGCCACATTACGCGATCCAAGTGCACAGCATTGCGTTTTAGTAGCTGTGAAAGCTCAAGCGCAAGCGTACTTTTGCCGCTACCGGGGCTACCGATTATCGCAACGCGACTGAGATCGGCAGCGCAAAAAACATCGACAGCCGTCATCATAGCGAGCGCGCCTTGTAGTCGGAAACGGCACGCTGTTGCTCCCGCTTGATATCGTTTGCCTTGATTGCTTCTTTTTTGTCGTAGTTTTGTTTACCCTTGACCAGTGCGACCCCCACCTTTACCAAACTACCCTTAAAATACATCGAAAGCGGCACCATGGAATAGCCTTTTTCCTTCACCTTGCCAAGCAAACGCATAATCTCACGCTTGTGCGCCAGCAAACGACGGTCACGACGACTTTCCACGTTAGAATAGCTGCCCTTATCGTAATTTTTGATATGGCACCCAATAAGCGTCAAATCTCCACCATCCACACGACAGTACGAATCGGCAAGATTAACCTCGCCCTTGCGCAATGACTTAACCTCACAACCGACAAGATTTATTCCGCACTCCAACGTTTCCACGACAAAATAATCGTGACGTGCCTTTTTATTTGTAGCAATAACTTTCATATCAATCATTATATCCGTAAAAAGAATTTTGTCAACCCAAACGACGTGCTTAGTCGTCAAAGCAAAAATCGATTTTACAATCTGCAACGCTTACCGCAACAACGCGTATACGCACGGCATCGCCGAGCCTAAACGTTCTGCGCCCGTCAGTGGCAGTAAAACTTTGCTTATCCACACTAAAACATCCGTCGCAATCGGCAAATGAAACAAAGCCTTCCACTGTGTTGGCAAGCGAACAAAACAAACCGCTATCCAACACGCCCGATATCACGGCATCAAACGACTGTCCGATAATGGTTTGCGCATATCTGCACTTTTTAATATCGTCGGCTTTACGCTCCGCCTCGACGGCGACACGCTCCCTAATAGACGCCTGTTTTGCGGTATCCGTAGCCATAACCTCATAGGCGCACAATGCCTTTTCCGTCATTTTGCCGCAAAGCGCGGTTTTAATAATGCGATGCACCACCAAATCCGGATAACGCCGTATCGGCGAGGTAAAGTGACAGTAGCAACGACTTGCCAAACCAAAATGCCCCGTGTTAACAGTGGAATAAACAGCTTTTTGCATGCTACGAAGCATTGCTCCGTTTATAAGTTCAAAATACGGCGTTTGCTCCGCTTGCATCAAAGCGTCCTGTAAAACCGAGCTGCACACCTCTTGCGTACGCTTGACTTTTATGCCCACGCCATCCATAAGCGCAAAAAGCGATTGAAGTTTTTCCGCTTGCGGCTTGTCGTGCACACGATACACAAAGGGCAATCCAAGCTCGGTGGCAAACTCTGCGACCGACTCGTTGGCGGCAATCATAAACTCCTCTATCACGGCGTTGGCAAACGTAGGCACAATCGGCACCACATCCGTCACATTGCCGTTATCGTCGTACACAAAATCAACCTCTCTTGTAGCAAAATCGATATTGCCCCGCAAGCGACGACGTGCTTGCAAAACTTTTGCAAGTGCTTTTACATTATCCAGCATAGACAAAATATCCGCGTAATTACATGCAAGTTGCTCGTCGCCGTCAAAAATTGCTTGCACATCGGTATAAGTCATACGATGCGTGCTGCAAATCACAGACGGAAACACGTCATACGAAATAACTTTTCCTTTGGCGTTTATTACCATTTCGCAGGTTAAGGTTAGCCTATCCACGCCCTCGAACAGTGAACAAATACCGTTGGAAAGCTCAATGGGAAGCATCGGAAATACCATTTGAGGCATATATACGCTTGTAGCACGCAAAAATGCTTCTTTATCGATATCACTACTCGGCTTGACGTATTCCGAAACATCGGCAATGTGCACGCCAAGCGTAAATGTTCCGTCGGCATTGCGCACTACGCTTATTGCGTCGTCCAAATCTCGCGCGTCCTCACCGTCGATGGTTATAATAGTTTGCTTGCGCAAGTCGCGCCTGCCTACAAGCTGGTCGTCGGTAACCTGCTGCGGAAGTCTTTTTGTCCTGTCAAGCACCTCGGCTGGAAACTCCGTGCGCACACCGTAGCTTACCGCAACGGAAACGTTATCCACACTAACGTCATTGGGATAGCCCAAAACCTGCGTAACTTCCCCCTCAGGGCTGTTACGGTTATCGTCAGGAAAATGCGTTATCTCAACAATCACTTTTTGCCCGTTTTTGGCACACAAATCCTTGCCCTTGGGAATGTACACGTCACTAATAAATCGCTTTTCATCAGGGATTACAAAACGCGCGTTGGAGGACTTATCAAAAATTCCCACAAGCGTAGTCATTCCACGACTAAGCACCTTGATAATTTCCGCCTCGTCCTTAGTTCCCTGTACCCTACGATACAAAACCGTGTCTTTGTGAAATGCTCCGTGCGTAGATGCGGCAGGAACAAATAGATCATCCCCGTCTTCCATCAGCAAAAAACCGAAGCCTCGTTGCGTACAGCAAAACTCCGCCTTGCCAATCTCTCCATCTCGCACCACCCTGTAGCGGCGATTTACGTCGTCGTAAATAATCGCGAATTCCGCCTCCAACTCGACAAGCGCCTGAGTAACGATTTTGCGGTCGCTTGTGCTAACACAGCCGACAAGCGTGCGAATTTGTTTTTCCGATAGATACTGCGCCTTTGTTTGGCGCAAAATTTCCAGTATTCTTTGTTTAATGCTCATCTTTCAATAATTAAAACCTGTTATATGCTACATACAGCCATGATATGTTTTGTTTTAGTATACGACAAATAACTTCGTGCCATATACAGGCAAACCCCTTCTTATAAAAATCCGTTCTTTCTGCAAAAATTTTTTGCGCTTGCATTACCAAACATTTAGTCCCAAAACATTACGTTAAAGCCACAAAAAAGCGTGCAACGAAAGTGAGACTTAACGCAAAGCCTTGCCATAACGCAAACCATGCGCCGACGTCGCTTGTACGCCGACCGAACAAGCCAACCACCAAATGCAACCGTACTAACAGGCAAGAATGTCAATTTATTTGCTCAGACGAACGATGCCTGCGTTGGGCACAAAAAGCATAGCCCCAAAAAACCAACACAAAATGTGCAGCGATGCCTACAAGGGCAAAAAAAAGCGGCGACGGATACAACTTCATCACTAAAGTCCCGTCGCCGAAAATTGCTACCTTATTACGCTATTGTGCCGAGAATAATCAAAACAATACAGCAAACAGCAAGCACGCCAGCAGAAATAAATGTCCAAAGCTTGAGCTTTGCCTCTTTGCGAGAGCCTGCATTTTTGCCATAGTAGGTTTCCGATTCGTCATCCGACTTGAAGGAGCCTGTCATTGCCTCGACACCGTCGGTGTTGCCGGATTGCTTCATAACCACATAAATGATAAATCCCACAGCCACAAGACAAAGTGCGGCGAGAACGATTTTAGTAATGAAAAGAAACATTGTAAAACCTCCGTTAATATCGAAATGGGCGCAAAATACCCCATTTGTTCCGTTATACCTACATAGTATAGCACAGCGGTTTTTTTTTTGCAACGCTTTTATGGCAAAAATGACAAAATCTTTTTTACCTTTGCGAGTTCGTAAACCACTCCAATAAACACAGAATAATCACGCAAGAATACCGCACAAGACGTCACGCTGCCCTTATCCTTAGATAATGCGGCGTTGCACGGGCAAATAAGATGTCATTGCCAATTATGCGTTTTGCAAATATTGTTCCAAAGCCGTTGCCAACTGATCGGGGCAAGAGGTGCTTTTTGAACCACAGCGAATACCCTTTAAGCGACGAATAGCCTCGTTAATATCCATTCCCTCAACAAGCGCACCAACGCCTTGCAAATTGCCATGGCAGCCGCCCAAATACGATACGTTATGCAATTTACCGTCCACCACTTCAAAATTGATTTCTCTCGAGCATGTGCCCTTAGTTATGTATTTCATATATTCTCCTTCGAGCGCACAATATAAAACGCCCATTTTTATTTCCGTAAAAAAAATTACAGTATTTCGTATAATTCTGCGCCAACAAAACTACTTTTTATATGCAAAACGCAGACACAATCTAAGTTTTTGCGCCAAATTATATAAAAATTCCAAACCAAACGGTTATTTTTACAAATTCAACGCAACTTTCTATTATAAATTAACGGCACGCACAGCAGCGTTTTATAAAAAATCTTTTTGCATTTTATATAAAACGCAAATATTTTTTTGCAATTCACAAGCGCACCACATTCACCGTTCAAAACATCAACGCGCCGGCTTGATGTTTTCACGCGCCCTGTTTGTAAACCAGTTGGCACAGACAACTTGTCAACATTCGTTTAGTAATGGCAAAATACGCTTGCGAGTAAGCCTTAACAAAGGCAAGCCCAAGCCAAAGCACACCACCCCCTGCGAAACAAGCAATCCCGCAACCTGCAACAAATAGGTTGCAATCCCCACAGGGGCAGTTATCAGCCAAACAAGCGGTAGTAACAAGGCGTTCAGCACCATCGGCGGAATGGGCGCCAAAAAATCTCGCTTCATTTTAGATGTAAGCACTGCCGCCACAAACGTGACAAGCGCGCCAAGCAAAATATCCCACAATCCAAAGGCAGAGGTAACGTTACCTATCATACACCCGACGGTAAGTCCCCAAACCGTGTACGGCATTATTATCGGTAACACAGTCAACGCTTCGCCCGGTCGAATTTGCACAAACGGATTTGTTGCCAACGCCCCAAACGGAACGGTAAGCGCAACGTACATTGCGGCAATCGCCGCATTAACTGCCAAATGCAGTGTTGTCTTTTTCAATTTATCCTGCGATGCACAACAAAAGCCAACGGCAAAAATGCCAAGCGCATCGACTTCTCCTATTGTAGTTTTTTGTTGGCACCTTGTATCATTAACACTATTCTCGGCAAGCAGTGTGCACAACACATCACGCAACACAAGCCCTTACCTTCGGTATAGCGCCACACTAAATTCAAAGCGCCGTCGGTTCAAGCCGACAAGATGGGTGGCTACTACCATCTTTTTTATCACAATAACGTCTGCGTAAAGCGAACATTGTGTTTCTATATCCTTACTTGATAAAGGGCGCACAAATACGTTTCTAACAACGGTATTCCGTCATGCAAGCACGCAAAACACCACGCACCAACAGGCGGAACCGCTTAACGGTTTGATACGCAAAAGTCAAAAAAGCCTTTTTAGTCGTTGTAAACCACAACGTTATCGCCTTTATCCCACAAGCTTTCCAACGCATACAGCTCGCGCAAATCCTTGTGGAAAATATGCACTATCACGTCGCCATAATCTGCGGCAATCCATTTTCCGTCGGATACGCCTTCCTTGCGGACAACAAATTTATCCTGTTTTTCCAGCTGTTCTTCCATGTGCTGAAATATAGCCTTTACTTGCGATGCGCTACGGCCGGAACAAATAATAAAGTAATCGGCAAGGTCACTCATGCCGGATATAGAAATGACTTTGATATCAGTTGCCATTTTTTCCGAAAGTGCCTTGCAAATTTGCAATGGCGTTCCGCTAAGCGTTGTTTGATTGGTAGTTTCGGTTTTAGTCATAATGTATCTCCGTAAAATGTTCTTTTGTTATATTGTACTATTTTTCGCCCTAAAATGCCAAACGCACTTCCGCCGCGCCATCACCAAACAGCGCAACAATGTTGTCGCAAATGACGATGAATACATTTGCACTATGTTCTATTGTGACATCAGCTACGTTTTACACTTCGGTTGCGCGAAAAAAAACTCATCTCTGTTTTAGCGTCACGCTCGATATGTTAATCCGCCGCGCCGTCAACACTACCGAAAATGTTAGCAACCGTTGCGCAAAACAACATGACAACACGGTCTGGCTCACCGAAGTTTTGACGACATAGCCGCTATCTGCCACAAGCAGCCGCACAAGCAGCCGTAGCAAGAAAGGCAAACGGGATAGTTATTTAGCATAAAAATCCAATGCTTGCTTGGTGAGATAATACACTTTATCGCCGTGATTTGTCAAGCAAAACGAGTTGGCTTCCACAAGACAACGCACAAACATATCGTCGAGAGTGCCCTTTAGCAAATGTTCCACGTTGTACGGACGCGTTTGCTCTGTTTTATCGGCGACATACACAAGCTTTTCAAGTGGGGACATATCCGCCTTTGCCGTGCAGTGATAGCGTATTGCCTGCAATATCTCGTCATCTGTAATGCCAAAGTCGACGCGAGCAACAATTTCACCCAAAAATGCATGCACCACGCTTTGCGGCATATCGACAGGAGGTTCAAAGCCGTAATCCTTGTAGCGATCGGCACCCATATACTTTGCGCAATCGTGCAACAGACAAGCCACAAAAGCCTTATGCGGAGAAATATCTCCCACGCAAAGCTGCTGACCGCGTTTGACAACATAATATGTGTGCCAAAACCGCTTTTCAGTAAGATAGTCCTTGAGCTTGTTTACAAGCGGACGATACTGCGCATACATATTATTGCCGCGAATAAACTCGTCCACGGCATGCGGAACATCCTCAACCGGCAAATCGAATTGGTAGCGTTGACGAATTTCGGAACTGCTTATATCCGTCGGCTCGACAATTACGTCAACGACATCACAGCCAAATCGTGCCGCAACGCTTTGTTTAGATACGTTACCATAACCACTTCTGCACGCAACGGCAAGAGTAACGTTATCGGCAATTTTTTGCGGCTCGTGCCACTCGTGGAAGTGATCCAAACTGTCGCCGCCGATAATCAAATACAGCTGAGCATCGGGATAAAGCGACTTTATTTGCGCAATGGTATCGGAAGTATAACTTTTGCCCGCACGCAAAAGCTCGGTATCCAGCACCTCGCCGATGCCGTCAAATGCTATTTTAGCAAGTTCAAGACGTGCCGCGCCAGACACAAAACATGGCTTATGCGGAGGATCGCCGCTTGGGATAATTAAAAGCTTATCCAAGCCAAGTTGCGCTACCGCCTGCCTTGCGATGCAAACATGGGTGTTATGAGGCGGATTAAACGTGCCGCCGTAAATGCCGATTTTCATAATATAATTTTACTACGTTTCGGCAAAAAATTCAATTACTATACCTAAAAACATCAAACATTTTTTACAAAACAATCCGTGACAGAATATTTTTTGAAGGAGCGTCAAAAATCATAATATGAAAAACATACTAAATCTACTCATTTGCACCATCGGCATTTTTTTGCTTAGTTACTGCTGGGCAAGCTATTGCCTAAAAAACTCATCTACCGCCTTGTGGGCGGCAATAATTATATCGGCTTGCTTTGGCTGCATATTCGAAATTTTCCAAAAACGGCACGAAAAAAAAGTGAACGAGAAAAAAATAAAAAAAGCTCGTCTGCTAGCGCTCACCGATTATTTACGCTACGGAATAAACAACTCGGAACTTATCGAAGGAATGCTGAAATACTATGATTTTGAAATTCTTTCTGCACATTTCAACAGACTATACGCAAGCAAAAATGAAAAAAAATATTTAGTCAAAATTTGCCTTGAAAGCAAAAGCGTATCCGACGAAAGACTGTGCGAAATAATCGTCAACGCCAAGCGAGCAAATTGCACAAAAGCACTTATTTTTTGCGAAAATGCAAGGAAAGCTACCGAATGGCAACCCAAAGATGTTGACGTCACACTTTGCGACATACAAAATCTTTACGCGCTGTTGGAACAAGCAGATAAACTCCCTGCGCTCAACGACGTAAAAAGTCCGCGCCGCTACGCCACAGCACAGATTGCACTCAACAAAAAGCGTTTTCCGCTATACCTCACGTCATCACTGTTTATGCTTTTTTCGTCGTTGTTTTCGTACCTAAAAATCTATTCGCTGGGGTGGGCAACGGCGTTTATGCTACTTGCAATTTACAGCCTAACCAACATGCGCTTTAATCCGCAAAAGACGACAATAACATTAAAATGAACCACTAACCCTATTCAAATGCACCAACAAAAACATTTAATATCATTTAATGGCGCAAAACTTTTATTGTTCCACAATTTGTGCAAGCGACGTTGTACTCGGCAACGTCAACGCGACGTGTTCCAGCTCCGCAACCGATAGGGTTTTTATTACTTCCAGATTATCGTTTACCACCTCCAAGCAATAAAGGTAACCTCCACGCATACGTTTGATAACATCGGCAAGGGTACAATCGAGCGTAAAAATCAATGTACGTTTTTCCATACCATGCTTGCTCCTTTTCCAAAACCCGTCCGCAACAGACAACCGCGCGTAGCACTCGCCACCGCCCTCAGATAACACACCGGCAAACAAACACACTGCAAACAATCCCAAGCTAAACAGCCCGTCACCCATCAACAGCGAAATGATAAAAATGCCAAACAAGCTCAACGACGCAACAATCGTCCCCATCTTTACAAGCTTTAACGCATTTTTTACCCTATTGCCAAGTATCGCAATCACAAGCCGACCGCCGTCCAAAGGATAAAATGGCAACAAATTTACCGCAGCCATACTCAAGTTTGCTTCAAAAAATCCATCTGTAATCGGATATGCGGACGGGCACACCCACCACAGCCCAAAGCAGCAAAAACACAGCACAAGGTTGCACACGGGACCGGCAAGCGCAATCAGTGCGTTATCTCGGCGCGAAACGCAATCGAACTCGCCGTAAAGCACGGCCCCAAACACACTTAGCTCCACCCGATAGCAGCGATAAAATAGCTTGCGAGCAACGTAATAGTGAGCAAGCTCGTGCAACAAAACCGCTAAAAAATACATGGCGACGTACCCCTGACCGAGTAACGTCGCCACAAAAAGCATAAGCCAAAACCCCGCGCTAACTTTTAGCCTTAAACGCTCCATATCAGCTGTTCTTCGGTTGCGGAAACCGTTGTTACAGTTTCACCGTTTTTCAGCAAGCTTGCAGTAAAGTTGTTTTCATACTTGCCCACAAGGTCGTTTACCGAAAGCTCCTCACCGTTAACAACCAGCACCGATGTCAAACCGCCGTACACTATACTCGTACCATCCGATAGCCGCACAGTAACGCTATCCTCGCCGACGTCGCTAACCACGCCCGATGCAAAACACAGCACGGCTCTTCCACCGCCAAATGTTGCAACGCCGTTTTCCACATCAACGAGCGTAGCGTTGCACGGAATATCTATTTTGCCGGAAACGTTGTTTTGTTTACCGTCCAATGCCGAAGCCACAGCCTGAAAAGCGTTTTTTGCCGTTGTCACAATGCCATTGCGAAAATTTGCGTCGAATGCAACAAAGCAAGCAAGCACTGCAACGCACAAGCATATTGCCGCCACAATTAGTTGTTTTTTGCTCACTTTACCCTTGCTTTGCGCCTTTGCCGACGCTCCGATATAGTTACGCTCGGCATAGGTTACGTCCAGCCAATCGTTTTCCTGTGCATCGCAGGTAATGCTACCAACACCTTCATAGTTCATTTTACACCTCCGTTTTGTCGTTAAAGCCGACGTGCTTTGCTAAAATACTTTATGACCTTATTCCTGTCGTTATTCCGTCGGATGCAAAACCGCTCGCACTTTTTTTACCGATATACTTATCAACATATTCGAGCTTTTGCCACCCGTCATTTGCACAGATAAACCGTCGTACTGCATATACTGCGAAACCAATTCCGCCAGACGAGTAAAAAACGCCTCGTCCGGCGTGCCAAGCTTATCTTGCAAAACAACCGCCTGCGCTCGCTCGTAATCCACACGCTTACCCCTCATATCACACTCCCTATTACCATTGCCCTTATTATGATTATCTGTGCCGTTTAGCCGCTCGTCTTAGCCTGCCAAACAATCCCTTGTACGACGAAACACAATCGTACATCACCCTTGCGCCCGTTTGCAGATTATTCGCCACAATATCGAATGGACGACGATACCCCTGCATTCCGCGACAGTTAAGCTCGTCGTTTTCCGGAATGATGCCTAACGGAGATGCGTCCAACAGACTAAATACTTCAAAAGCGGAAAGCATTTCCCCCTCCGCAATCAAGTCGCCCCTAACACGGTTAACCAGCACACCGACGTAACACATAGTCTTTTTTAGCTCACATAACGCCTTGTCCGCATCGCGCACAGCCGATAAATGCGGCGTAACCACCAAAATACCCTCGTCCGCACAGGCAACCGCACGCCTAAAACCGCTATCTATCCCAGCAGGACAATCGAGTAAGATATAGTCAAAACCATCTGAAAGCTTATCCACCACACGTCCCGCAGCATCCGGCGACACAGGTCGGCGAGAAGGATGACAGCTGGGCAAAACGTACAATGTGGGTTCTGCTTCAACTTGTATAAGCGCCTGCGACAGACGACATTTTTGCTCCACCACGTCCACAAGGTCGTACACCACCTTGTTTTCCACACACATGGCAACGTCCAGATTGTTCAAGCCCATATCAAAATCCGCAAGCAGCACACGCTTGGATTTTTTTGCCAAAGCCAAGCCCAAATTGGCGCACACGGTAGTTTTGCCCACGCCGCCCTTTCCGCTTGTAATAACGATTTTTCGCGCCATTATACCCGCCCCCTTTGACCGCCTTGTTGGGCGACCTTGCTTGTACACATTGTAGCACATCGAAAAGGCAAAAACGCCCATTCGACAAATGTCGAACAGGCGTTTTAACCAAAATTATAGCACTTTTTGTAGATTGACGTCGGCGTTCAGCTTGTCATTCGTTATTGTATAATGCCAATGCCTTTTGTACCAGTTCCTTAAACTCTTGCTTAAATCCTCCATCGTTTGTGCAGGCAAGCTTGCTCAAACGCGTCAAAACATTTTCAAGATTAGCATTCACAGCATACTCGGATTGACGCAACACCAAGCCAAACTCCACCACGCAGCCGATGAACGCACTGTCCTCCGATGGTTCTGCAGCATAGTCGTCCATGGTGTACGACCTGTTAACCTTTACGCTTTCGCCGCTATCCGGTTCCTTGTAGGTTATTTCCACAGCGGCAACCTCGTTGTCTTTATCAAGTACTGCCGCAGTCACATCAATAGTAGCAAGCTCGATTTCATACACGGCTGTAACCGTATGGCCGGAACCGATTTCTCCCGCGTCGGTAGTATCGTCCTCGTACTCTTCTTGACTAAGCATCTTGCTTTCGTAACCAATAAGTCTATATGAGTTAACAATCTCCTTATTAAAGCTCACTGCGATTTTTGCATCCTTTGCCACAACATTGACTGTGCCGCCCAGTTCCGTTGCCAAAACTCGTGTTGCCTCCGCAACGCTATCCAAATATGCGTAGTTACCGTTGCCGTTTTCCGCAAGCGTTTTCATGGTTGTATCGCTCGTGTTATACATTCCCACTCCCAGCACGCTAAGGTAAATGCCGCTATCACGCTTTTCAGAAATAAGCTCGGTTAACTCGTTTTTGCTACTTGCCCCCACATTAAAGTCACCGTCGGTTGCAATAATAACACGGTTGTTGCCGTTTTCGATAAAATAATTCTCCGCAATCTCATAGGCACGCTCGATGCCGCCTGCGCCGTTGGTGCTTCCGCTTGCCTCTAAATCCTGCAAAACGGCAGCTATTTTAGTCTTGTTATTGCCGCTTTCGCCACGCAATGCCACATTCACACCGCTTGCATAGGTGACAATGGATACCGTGTCATGCTCGTCGAGATTATCAAGCAAAATCGTGAATGCCTGCTGAATGAGCGGAAGTCTGTCGTCGCCGTACATGCTACCGGAAGTATCGATAAGGAACACAAGGTTATTCGCCTTGGCATCAAATTCGATTTCCTCCGCCGCAACGCCTATCGTAAACAGCTTGTGTTCCGCATTCCACGGACAATCGAACAAGCCGCCCGATAATGCCAACGCTTTGCCGTCCACAGGACGAGCGTAGTCGTAGTTAAAATAGTTAACATATTCCTCTATCCGTACAGATCCCTTGTTGATTTTAATCCCGTTGTTTATTTGCCTGCGCATAAAGGAATACGATGCCGTATTGCGGTCAAGCGAAAAATAGGATTGATTTTGCTCCGCGGTGCTCACAAAGCCATTTTCCGCAATTTCGTCAAAGCGATAGCTCTCGTCGAAAGCATTTTCCGACGCATTAGGCGAATAGACCTTATCCCAATATCCGTCGCCATACTCTGCGGAGCAGCCTGCAAGCGACGCCACGCACATACAAAGTACAATAAAAATACCGATAAATCTTTTCATAACGACCTCCTACCGCAAACTTTTTTTGTTGTCGTTTGACCTGTTTTCGCTATTACAACACCTGCAATAAGCTATTTGTCCCGCTTGAAGCAAAAAAATTTCACCGCAAGTAAAAAACACACCAAAAGCGACGATACCGCTATCAAACGTAAATTGCGGCGATCTGCCAAGAGAAATCGCCGCAACCAAAATCAAAACAGAGCAACGCCAAAACTAAGCTACGGTCTGACTAAGCTCGTAAATACGAGCAACAACGTCACGGCTCACCGCACGCGTCGAACCGCCGGTTGCCGTCACAAAAATATTTCTACTATCCATTGACTCTGCAAAAAAGCTCGAGGATAGATACTCTCCGTTTTCGGTCACGCCGTCCTGAATGCTCATGCCGTAAGCATAGTAGTTTGTATATTGCGCTCGAAGTTCTCGCCAAACGTACCCTTCGGAATAAAACCAAATGGTCACTTCAACGGCGCTGCTATCGGTACGAATAAGCAAATCCGCGCGTATACATGCCAGCTCATTTGTGTCCTTGAAATAATATGCAGAATACCGCTCCGACGAAACAATAAGCTCGCTTTGCCTTAATCTATCCAAAAGCGTTTGGCTGCTTGAGGAAAATCCATCCGAATCCACATTTATACGTTTACCCTTTAACTGCGACTGTGCAAAATAAGTAACAGTCGGGGCAGAAGATGCGGAGGGTGCATTATTATCACCCTTATCCGTATTGCCGCTATCAAATATACCCAGCAACGAAACGACAAAAACAAAGCAAACCAAGCACACCGCGAACGCAGCAAAAGAGAACCCCCGTTTTACAGGCGTTTTTTTGCGTGTCCTCATTGCACTTATGGCTTTATCGGCAAGCTGCTCCTGCGGAGTAAGCTCCACGGAGTAATCGTCGAAAAGCTTTTGAATTTTGTCGTTCTTTTTCATCATAATCTAAACACCACTAACAATGGATTTGTCCCGCTGTGCAAGCATTTTTCACAATAAATAGTTGCAACTGCCTTTTGAGGTCGCGTTTACGGCAAACTTGGCGCACCGCCAGAAACCGCAAAGCTAAGTGTGCACGTCATCCTCAATGCACCGTCGCATTTTTTCCTCGGCTCGCGTCAACGTTCGCTGCACTGCCGATTTTGACGTGCCCGTTGCCCTTGCAATTTCGCGCACGGTGTACTCGGTAAAGTACCTCATAACAACGGCACGCCGCTCCTCTGCCGTCAAGACGGAAAGTGCCTGCCGTAGTAGCAGTTTGGCTTGGGACTGTTCCGCAACGTTATCGTCAGCAGCAATATCCCACATATCATCGAGATTATCTGTTGCCTTGCGCCTTTGCGACCGAAGTGTGTTCAGTGCAATATTTTGCGTTATCTTGCAAATCCACGCATAGCCGTTTGTACCTCGATTAAAACTTTTTGCCTTATCGACAATGCGCAAAAAAGCTTCTTGCACAACGTCCTCGGCTGCTGCCCTGTTGCCCACTATCGATAACGCCAATGCAAACATGCGACCGGAAATAAGGCTCGACAAAAGTTCCAACGACTGCGTATCGCCGTTGGCTATGCCGTAAATACACCCATTTACCTGTTGCCGCATTTGCTCCGTCATTTTTGTGTAACCGCCAAATTGCCCTTCTTACTAAACTCAATAACGCCCAAGCCGACGTTATCATTCAACATCTGCCGTGCATACTAAACCGAATTTTGCCTTGCTGCGCCGATAGCACACTAACGTGCCTATGTGCAAACTTTGCGCACGACAGATTTACCCGCAAAAGTAAAAATGCGAGAGAATGCCCATAAAGCAGATATCTCTCGCATAAATTATTAGTAACAAACCAAGTCGTTTGCAAGTCCGTACAGATGCTCGTCAAAGCTACTTGTTTGCGAAAGCGCCTCAAGCATATCCTGTTCGAACACCTTGTTATCTTTAATGCCGATAACCCTATTCGTTTTGTTTTGTTCAAGACAGTTTACTGCAAGCTCACCCATCTCGATGCCAAGCAACCTATCGCGTACGGTTGCATTGCCACCGCGTTGAATGTGTCCCACTACCATCGAGCGAATATTAATGGACGGAATACGTCTTTCAATTTCCGCACGCACCTCATCGGCATGCCCTACACCCTCGGCAACGATAATGATGTTATCATACTTGCCAATGGCTGCATTTGCATTAATGCGCGCAACAAGCTCGTCCATGGAAAGCGGACTTTCCGGAACAAGCACCGCCTCTGCACCGCTTGTAAGTGCGGAGTGTAGCGCAATATCACCGCAACGCCTACCCATAACCTCAACCACACAACTACGGTCGTTGCAAGCCATGGTATCGCGAAGCATTTTTATAGTATCTACCACAACGGTCACCGCACTATCAAAGCCCAATGTGTAATCGGTGTACGCCAAATCGTTATCTATTGTACCGGGGATACCGATAACCTTGATACCAAACATCGTCGAAAGCATTTTTGCGCCCTGAAAACTGCCGTCGCCGCCAATAACCACCAAGCCCTCGATACCGTGCTTAGCCAACACTGCCGCCGCAGCCTGCTTGCCCTCGTCGGTTTTCATTTCCGGACAGCGCGAAGTGCCAAGCACAGTGCCGCCCTTATACACAATATTGTCCACGTCTTTCGCCACAAGCTTTTTAACCTTGTCGTTGATAAGTCCCTTGTAGCCGTCAAACACGCCGTAAACGTCCATTCCTTTGCTTATGCCATATCTTACTACTGCATAAATTGCGGCGTTCATGCCCTGGCTGTCACCGCCACTCGTTAATACTGCTATTTTTTTCATTTCTCTTGCCTCTCTATGATAACTAATCCTTATATTTGTTCAATTCTGCATTCGGATCGTGCTTGAAAAATTTACGCATTGCCGCCGCGCGCCCGAACAGATTACCCTTTGCGTGATGCTTGTTGTGTCGCAAACCGAGCTTTTCGTACAAAGGATAGCGTTCCTTAACATACGCGCCGAACTTGGCACACTTGTAACCCCATGCGCACTCCGAAAGTGCCTCGATACGAGGCAGTAGGTTAAAATACAGCTTATCCACGTCAGCGATATACTCCGTCCAAAGCGTGCCTTCAACGCCCAGCACGTTATCCCGTGCATCGTGCTTTACGCCACGCAGAGCATTAAATCTGTGCGTTTTGGTTAGCGGCGTCATGCCGTAGGGATAATCGAAGTACATATGGAAAAACGGCGACATAATAATCTTACGTCCGTTGTTGGCTTGACGCGCCCCACGCTTGCGACTGCCGGGAAGCCAAATCTGACTGATAACACTGTTATCGGTATTATCGTGCACTCCGTCGTTCCAGCAAATAACCGTTTTGCCCTTTTTCTCCAAATGCGTGCGAAGCTGCTCCACAAAATAGGTTTGAAGTTGCTCAAAGCTTGAAAGCTTTAGCTCCGTCAAACGTGCCTTACACTGCGGACAATTACACCACCTGTCCTTGGGTGCCTCGTCGCCGCCCAAATGTATATATCTATACGGGAACATTTGCGCAACTTCGTCAAGGATATCGCAAATAAAGCTTATCGTAGCGTCGTTACCTGCACACAAAATCTCCTTGGAAATGCCCCACCTGCGACGCACCTCCAGTTCGGTGCCCAAACAGCTATACTGCGGATATGCGGCGAGCATTGCCACAGCATGTCCGGGGACGTCAATTTCCGGAACTATTTCTATCTTGCGTTGCTTGGCGTAAGCCACCAGCTCGGCAATATCTGCCTTTGTATAATAGCCCTCCACCGGCACGTCGTCCACAAATCTCTCACCGTTTTGCAACACCTCGGATCCGCCGCGCTTGCTGCCTATTTGATTGAGCAACGGATACTTATCTATTTGCACCCTAAAGCCCTGATCGTCAGATAAATGCAAATGCAAACGATTAAGCTTGCTACGAGCCATAAGGTCGATAATCGTCTTTACGGTTGCAACGTCAAAAAAGTGTCTGCATACGTCCAGCATAAGTCCGCGATAAGCAAATTTGGGGTTATCCTCTATGTAACAGTTATTACAAGTAAGCTCATCGTGGGCAAAATCCGCATCTAACAGCTGACGCAGCGTTTCAATAGCATAAAAGCAACCCGTCGTCGTGTTGCATGTAACGGAAGCAACGCCGTTTGCTATCATCAAAAAATACTGCTCGTCGCCGTACTTTTCGTTGCGCGAAAAGATTATCTGAGCCCCCTCGATGGCATCGGCAAATTGCAACTCAAAACCACAGGAGTCCTTTACTATATCTGCAAAACGACGAGCCTCATCTAAAAACGCCTCGTCGGAATAAATTCTGGTTGTATCGTTTACGCTAAAGCTACCGTTGACCTTTACATATTTTTGCGGTTGCGGAAGTATATGCATAAAAATCTCCAAAGCTTGTCCGTCAAAAGACGGAGCTGTATTTTATCGGCTTGCCCCTTTGCATGTGCAAACGGGCACTTGCCTGAATATATATTTTATCACAAACAAAATACTATTTCAACAATTTTTCAGCAAAAAAAGTTAAATTGTGTTGTAACGTGAGTTTTAGTGTAATTTCAGAGCTGCAACGATAGCACGAAAAAGCACATTTAGCTTGCAAAACATTTAGCGGTTGCATTTGGCTCGAGAAATTACAAAATTGTATTGTAACGCGAATTCGCAAAATAAATTTCGCTGCGGGACTTGAAGTAGAAGTTAACGTTGAAAAAAGGATTTACGACAACAAATTCCCAAAGTTAAAGCGACCGCAAATTGCACGGTCGCATTTGGTCATGGAAGCGTATAAATACATTTTAGGCAAATTCAAAAACGACTGCAACGCCACGACAACCTTAGTTTGTCTCAAAAAACATTTCGGGCAAATTCAAAAAAATATCGAAATTTTCCGCGCCATCAAAATAGTGGTCCGCATTTGGCACCACAATCATCTTTATTGTTTTGTCTTTAACGTTATCGAACAAAAAGGAAAATTTGCGTGACGAGTCCAATTCGCCGAAAACAACAGTCACTTCCGCATTTGTTTTTTCCAAGCCGTTTAGCAGCTTGTGGGGATTGCTTTGCACAACCGGATTAACCAAAATAAGCTTTTTAACCTGCGGATACGCATGCGTAAACGTGCCCAAAAACGAAGCTCCCGCTGACACTCCAAAACAATACAGTTCATCGCACGGCAAAGCACCTTGACTTGCCAATTGCGCGTTAACTTCGCCAACGGCTTGCTCCACCAGACGATCGCCTATATTCCACGCTTCTCGTGGCGTTGCAAAAATAAAAACGCTCGCACCGTATTTTTGGGTAATTCGTTCGGCAATTTTTTCGTACTTTTTGTCATGACCGCTTTCGCTACCGCCAATACCGGTCATAATCAATACGGCTCGCTTAGACGAGCCGAAATAGCTTTTCATTCGCACCCCTTTTGTTGACTTGATTTTCAATCAAGCTTTTGCTTTTTTACTCATTTATTTTGATAAATTGCCGGCTTTATAATTACGATTTGCCGCGTGTTTTTTAATTAAATCCTCACACTTCATTCCGCCGGAATTATATGAAAAGGAGCGAGCATCCATATCGTAATCGATAATGCACGGATTTATACGCGTTATGCCCTTATCCCTCATGCGTGTGACGTATTCGATATCGGTTATTAGGGTTGGAATCGTTTTATTGACATACAATACGTCGTCAAGGTACACCTCAAACGTGTTTGGGTTTTCAATCGAATAATCGATTTTGAGGCTTTTCACTTTATTGGTTCGATACGCTTCGCAAACCAAGTATACAATGCTTTTTGTGTTCGAATTCAAAATCACTTCGTCATTAATCAATTCCACGTTGGTCGGAAATTTGATTTTGCCGCTTACTCTATCCACGGAGATCGATTCCTTATCATTTAACCTCCGCGCAATTCGTGTTTTGCCAACGGAAAACTTCAAGTCGTACAAGAAATAAATATCCTCGATTGTAACATTGTCTTTGGCGCAAACGGAAAGATATTTTTCCGATAGCTTAATTTGGGGTGCGTCAATCAAAATATAACAAACGTCATCGAGCTCCTTCAATTTGTAATGACGACTCAAAAATTCCAAAAAGAAACTATACTCGCTTATTTTTTCAATTTCAATCGCCTTGTATCCGTTTTTTTGGGCGTAACGTATCAAAAAATTAATTAACGCCAAACCGTACTTTGCGTATGCTCTCGCAGATATAGCAAAATCGTACAGCACCAATTTTTTGCTGTAAATCGGCAGTATATCGCTATCGACAACATTAACGACGCTATACGCCATAAAATATCCCAAAATCTCGTCGCTCTTAATATAAAAAGCCACGTCGGTGATTTTTGAATCGTGATTATCGTTTTTGTAACCCAATTTGATAGAGGAATAACAATTGGTCCAGTTGCCAACCTCATACATATCGCACACGCCAACGGCTTTGACTACGATTTTGGATTTTTTGCGTATATTTTCCATCAAGCACCTCGCTACACAAAATGGCTATTGTTGCCCGTACAAATTGAAACTTGAACACGGAACCGTGTTTTTTAGATGAGATATAGGATAAATTATATGAAGTAAACCTTTTGCCATTCGACAAAAAAAAGCAGAAACTTGCGTTTTGTGCTTCAAGTATGTAATACGGCGGAGCCGTACCTTGCAAACAAAGCAGAAACTTCGTATATAATACACCCTATTCTAATTACGGCAATCATTGTTTATGTTCGACCTCTTTATTGATGAATTCATCAACCTTGAAATTATTATATCACAAAATAGCGATATTTTCAATCCGTAGGCACCACCACAACAAAAAAATGACGCCTACTAATTTTCAGCGTCATTTTATAAAACTATTTCTTTTCAGGAATTATTGGAACATATAGATAACTATCATATTTACCACCTGCATAAATACGATGTCTGCCTTTGTTGTGATCTTTAGGCATTTCTGCAGTATCGACTTTAGATCCGGCAAACATTTCACTGCCGCCAATGGTATACATTTCCGGCTTTGTATCGGGCATATATGTAAAACCTTCTTTTGGCAATTTAATTTTTGCCATTTTCAGTTTGAACGGTCCCGTCCACATTTTCTTAGTCTTATATGGCGCAACCGTCAAACGAATAATATCCCCCTTTTTGAATTTCAATCCCATTGGCCAAATAAGAATATCAACAGGCACAATTTCTCCGACATTCAACTTTTCCTCCTTCGCCATAGATTGATGAGGATTTTCCTCGGTGCTTTTCGTTTCGTCTAACGCCCTAAGAGAAACTCGCATATAGCCCTTTGCCGATATATCCATTCCCGGACCGACTGTAAACTTATACGGCAAACCACGCGGTCGACGTTTTTCAACCTTAACAAACAAGTCCATATCATCATGGTCAATTGCCGATACCCACAGGCGAAGCTTCATATAGCCAATTATTTCCGTATCCTCTGCAATTTTCATATTGAAACACACTTTGCTTTTTTTGCGGTCGGAATTGTATTCGGCATAGTTTTGCTCTACGGCAAGACATTTGTCGAGAGTTTTCTTTGCAGTATTCAGATACAACTTCTGATACTGCGTGCGCGGAATTGGGAAATCATATTCTACACGGTCAACAATATCTTTACCTCCGGGATTAAGAACGCTAACACGCACTTTAGGAGTATTTTCCCAGCCATTATTTTCGCCTTTCAAGTAGCGGTCAAAAAATTGACGCAGCTCCTCTGTATGTCCTTTATGATAGTAATCGTCCCATTCTCCAGTATTGTGGATTCTTAGCCATTTTTCGGTAGACGAAATACGCCGATAACCTTCCAATGTGCCATATGTATGAATGGGATTCGTATAACTTGCGACAATATAAGCAGGAATGTCTATTTTTTCGAGTTCTGCTTCCTTATCATCCCACCAAGAATTCATGGTGGCTTGCTCGTTCATCATGGTAATTACATCCTCGATACCGCCATTTTCAGTAGAGGCAAAAGAGTCGGATAACATTTTAACGAATTCCGGCATCATTACTCCACCACGAGTAGCTATTTCTCGATGACAGTCCGAAAGCCCCTCCCAAGGAGCAATTGCCGCAAGGTGCGGCGGTCGTTGCGCAGCCGTAAACCACTGAGAAATGGCAAGCCACGAATTGCCGCTCATACCGACTTTTCCGTTACTCCAATTCTGTTTTGCCGCCCATTCAATTATATCTGCGCCATCCCTTCCATAGTCGCTCCCAAAAAATAAAATGATTCCCTCGGAATTATATGCGCCACGAACATCAGGATTGATAATAACGTACCCGTGATTACACCAATAAGCAGGATCTGGTCCCTCGAATTTTTGCAAGCCCGATGTTGCCGCTATGGGAATACCTGCGTGATTAGGAGTGTCGTCTAACCATTGCGAGCCGATCTCCTTGCCGTACGGGCTCATTGCTAAAATAGCAGGGTGTGTTTCATCGTCATTTGGACGAAAAACATCCGTATATATGGTAACGCCGTCCCTCAATTTTACAGGCACATCTCGTTCTAAAATGATATCACAGGGTAAAGGCATATACCCTTTTAGACGAATAGAACCCTTTTTTAACAGCAACTTTTCGGGTTTATATCCTGTATATCTTGCGCATGGAGAATCTACCGACAAAGCGCCACGCACCGCCACGGTCATTTCTTTTCCGTTTTTGTCATGAGCAATCATAGTTCTTTTCATATATTATTCCTCTGTTACACCTTCGTATTCAAAATACTCATATCCGTTTTCTTTTTCAAACTCTTCGGCAAATTGTTCGTAATAACCCCTATCGGTAAATGCGTAAGGACTATTTTCGCTACCAAGCACCATCTCCGGTAGATTTATGAGCAAAAAGCAAAATCCGAACATCGCCACTACTGCCATTACACATTGCTTAATACTTGCCCTGTTTTCCTTTTTGAACAAATACATTGCAAGCCCTATTGTTATTGGTAAAAAGCCAAACAGCGACGTCAGAAGTCCCGGTGAATAAAGAATTTGCATTCCGTATTTACCAAAAGTATTTAGAGAATTGACGCCTATTACTATGTGAATGACTACTTCGAATGCAGAAAATAACATTACGGCAATTCCAGCAGGCTTGCGAAATCCCCAGAATTTTAAAACCACACAACCGAGAATAACCCCACCGAAATTTGTTATCATATCGGTTAATCTATTCATGGGATATCTTGCAAGGTCGGTTGAACCGTGGCTAATATTATATGAATAATGCAGTCCACCGGGAAATACCCACTCTTCCAAAACGTGGAGAACCAAAACAATTACAGCAAGGGTACAAAGAATATTAGTTTTATCCCATACCTTACGATTTTTCCAGATTTTAATTGCCAAAAAAATCCCAATACCAACCATAACATATAGCCAAATTGACAGCCATGCATTTATAATGTTTTCCATAAAAAAACTCCTTTCAAAAACATTTTGTGGAACTATTGTATCATATTTATTTTTGTGATACAATAGTATTACAAATTGAAATTATGTTATGGAACAAATGGAGTGAAAAATGTATCATATTTCCGATGACGAAAGAGCAAAAAAATCCGCCCAAAAAATAGGAAGCGGACTTCTTACATGTCTAAAAAATAAAAGTTTTGATGAGATAACCGTAACTGATGTGCAAAAAGCGTCGACTGTCGGACGAGCGACTTTTTATCGCCTTTTTGACAACATAACCGATGTTTTATCTTATTTGTGCGATAAAATGTTTGAAAAAATCGGTAGTGAGTTTGAAAGAAACAGCAAATGTAATTCCAAAGAAACATCATTAAAGTTTATTCAAGAATGGATGGACAACAAAACATTGCTGCAAGCGATTGTTGATTGCAATCGTGTGGATTTTCTTTACAACTCGCATGCAAAATATATCGGCAACAATGTGGATTTTTTCTTTCCAAATTTGTCTATTCCGAAAGAACAATTAAACTACTTACTGATGACAATGACCGCATGCACTTCCGCTTGTTTAAGTGCTTGGTTAAAAAATGGAGCGCATCAAACAGCCGAGCAACTACAAAATATACTTTGCAACTGCTTTGAAACTCTGTATTCCATCTTTAAATAAATAATAGCCTTTTACTCGTCCGCCCCATGTTCTCAAATTTGAATAGCATTCCCCAACTTTGATAGTTAATAAATTGCAAAATCTCGCATATTTCAATACGTTTGCCCTGCCGTTGCAATCTTTTTAAAAAGAAAAAGGTCTGACACAAATCGTATCAAACCTATGCTTTTCTCGAATGTTTGTCGAACTATTCTAATACAACCGACACCCCTACTTGAAAATTCCGACGCCCCGAGGCAAAAAAGCGACACTCCTAAGGATTAGAACGATTACTTTGACACCCTTTCATTTCGCAATTGTTTTTCTTCACCTATTTCTTTCCTATTTCTTTTTAGTATAGGCTCATCTTTTGAACAAAGCCAAGCACCGACAATCATTAAACCAAGTGCAATAAAATATGTATAATGCGGTACTTCTCTAAAAATTATGAGCGACAAGATTGTGCCAATAAACGGTGCAATAGCGTAATATGCACTTGTCCTTGCGGCACCTATCATTCTTTGTGCGTAGACATAGAAAAAAATGCTTAATCCGTATGCAACAAACCCCACAAGCAATACTGCAAAAACACTCCACCACAACTCTACTCTTTCACCAATACACAACCCGATAATTATTGAACCCAATCCTGAAAATATTCCTTTTAGTAAAACAATTTGCAATGGATCTTTTGACGATATTTTTTTCGTACAGTTATTTTCAAATCCCCAACAAACACAAGCAAGAATTATAAAAAATGAGCCGTAAGAAAATTGAAAACTCGAAAAATCTTCAACGGACAGCAACAAACACGAAAGTGTAACAAAAGCTATGCCCACCCACAGTCGCAAACTAATTTTTTCATTGAACACTGCAAGAGCGATTGTTGCCGTTGCCACTATTTCAAAATTGTTAAGCAGTGAGGCACTTGCGGACGAAGTTGACTTTAATCCAAACAGCAAAAAAATAGGTGCAGCAATATCCAGTAGTATCATGGCAATGGTAAACGGCAATTCTGTTTTTGTTAAGCGTGCTTCGTTTACTTCGACGTGACGCGCTTTTCTTATTGCCACTATTACAAGCATTCCAAGCCCTGCTCCGACGTACAAAAGCCCTGCCATAAGGGTTGAAGGCATATATTCCAATAATATTTTGGAAATTGGAGCGTTGATTGCATATAAGGCAGCCGCCAAGATTGCAAGAAATACACCCTTGTTTACACTTGTTTTCATATCAGCTTGTCAATAGCCCCTTTCAACTTTTCAATAGATTCTTCATCGTTTTCTTTTACCGCATAAACGATACAGTGGTCGACGTGATCTTTCAATATAACTTTACTTATTTTTTCTATTTCCGCTTTAACCGCGGATAATTGAATCAAAATATCGCTACAGTCTCTTCCGTCTTCAACCATTCTTTTAACTGCCTGAAAATGACCGATAGCGCGAGACATTCTGTTCAACACTGCTTTTGTGCTTTCGTGATAGTGTTTATTCGTTTCCATGCTTGCCGCCTCCAATATCCCCCCAATGGGGATATTATGATTATATCACTGTTTGTTGAAAAAAGCAACATTTCAACAGCAAAAAATGCCTACTATTTTGGAAAGAACGCAAAGCACCTGCCATTTGTGAAAAACTAAGTTGTACATACAACAGATAGTGTGGCACTAAGAAACAAAAGAAAAAGGAACGATTTTTTTCGTTCCTTTTTGTTTTGACGCTAAAAATGATGACGTCGGACATTTTTGATACAACTTGTTTGCACTCTTTAGTGCAGTCGAAAGAAAGAGTTTGCGCCCATGAATCATTTTCTGGCTAACGAATCCACAAAGCACAATCTACCAATTTCATGACGGAATAATTAATGTTTTGCGACGCATACTTCTTTTGCAAATTGATAATATCTGTTTTGTGTTTTTTTGCGAATTCAAGAATATCGCTCAACCCTTTGTTTGAAAAAGACTGGCACATGTTCAATTCTTTTAGTGATTCACACACAAACTGGTCATAAGCGGGCACGCAACCTAACGTTCCAAAAATTATTTTGCTTATCAACGTACTGTTGTAGCCAGTGGTTATGTTCAAGCTTTTGGATAATTCTTTTTTCAAACACAGGAGCTCTTGAATATAAAGATTCTTGTTAAACTGGTTTGAAAAAATGTCAATATCCAGCAAAAAAGCGTACCGTTTGTTGCAAACAATTGTTACGACATCAATCAAAAATTTGTAGTTGTGTTGTAAAAGTATGCCTTTTCGACACACCATGCCATAGCTTGCCAAAAAAGCGTACAAGTGCAAGGCTAGCTCATCATAATCAAAACTGCCTTTTGTGATAGCATTTGCAAACTTTTCGTGACAAATATCGTATGCTTTCAAACGAGAATTTGCTTGTGAGCACTGATTAATATATTCGTCAACCCTTTTACTGAAATCAAATGGATTAAATAAAACCGACATAGGGTATTTCCTATTGCAAATGGCATTGTTAAATACTTTTTGCATTTCAAATTTGTTGTTTTTGGGTTTTTATCAATTTGACACCAAGTGTTTTTAATTGTGGATTGTCAATGTCAAACTGCAAGCACGCTACATTTTATCCACTCTGCAATAGTTTTTAAATTAGTTTCAGCAACCCATCGAGAGAATGATAGTCCGCGCGGATGAGATATTTGCAACTTATCGGCATTCCTTAGCATTTCGGCAAGACTGACAAATTTGCCGTCGCGCTTTATCAAGCTTTCGGCGTCAAAATCTTCGGGCATACCCCACCATTGAGCGAGAGCACTATTCGTAAGAAATGCCACGGCAACAATCTTTTGCGTTAAAATGCGTTCGCATGCATCGCTTGCGAGAGTAACATCTTCGCATTTTTGACGAGTTTGGTGATAATTATTGACAGCCTCTTCGTGAATAGATTTATCAAACAGCCAACGATCTTCGCCTAACGGATCAAAGAAATGTAAATCAATTAAGTTCCAAAGTGGGCGATATGTTTTGCCAAACATCAAGTTTGTATAGTCGAGATTTAAGTATTCGTTGTTTGCTTTGTCGATTCCAAATCTTTTGCACGATTCCAGTATAAAGCTCACTTCGTAAACGTTTATATAAGGTATATCATCAATATCGTATTGTATTTCATATCCTTTTGGAGCATATTCAGAATAAAGTAACCATTTTGAAAAATCAAGTAATGACTTTTTTTCGTCGTACCTAACATCATTATCCCAATACCAGATTCCCTTCTGGAATAAACTGTTGGCTTCTTCACAACTCATGTGTTCGTAGGTACGTTTAATTTCCTCTTCTGCTTTTAACGCTTTTTTCTTTTTGATTGCATCGAAAAGTCCCATTTTTGTAACTCCTTTTGAATTTTTTAATAGTAGCGTAACAAATACTACTAACATATTTGCATATTACCACACCAATTGGTGTGATGTCAACCTTTTTACACCAACTGGTGTAGTATTAACGTATGAAAAATACAATAATGGTTGTTTTTGCACAAAATCTCAAGCTACTAATGGGCGAAATGAGCATCTCCGAGCTTGCACGAAAGGTCGATATACCGCAACAAACACTCTCAAGATATTTATTATGTCAAAGAGAAATAACTTTAACTAATCTTTGTAAAATTGCCGATTTTTTCAGCGAAGACATTGACTTTTTGATAGGTAGAAAAGAATAATTCTGAACTTTCTGAACATTTTCGTTTTGACCTTAAAACAACTAAAAAAGCATAAAAAATAGTCTTGATACATTTTTCACTGTATCAAGACTATTTTAATGGTGGAGACAAGGGGATTCGAACCCCTGACCTATGCGTTGCGAACGCATCGCTCTACCAACTGA